>DATNPV010000016.1:0-96721 GCA_036703055.1 Waterburya sp. | reverse complement strand
AGCATTGGTCGATATCGATGCCAACTGTATTTTGCACTTCATTGGCAACGACTTCAACTACCTCGGTGACCCCTAGGAAGAATTCATCAACCATATCAGCTACCGATTCTAAAATCTCAAATATATTTTTGGGCCACTCGTTCATGTTAAAAATTTAGTAAACGACCATCATTAAGTTAGTTTGACGATAATTGCACTCCCCAGGTCCATCGAACAGCCATCATAGCCTGAATCAACGGCGAGGTGTGATCGGTGTAAGGGTAGGCACTTTGGGTTCACGCTTGTCGATACCTCAGCACCTGTGTAAGCGTTTGATATGCACTTAAACGGTTGCTTGTTCGGCGTCACCAACTCTTAGGAAAGTAGCAGGGGGAGCAAGGGAATCTGGGGAGACAGGGGAAGAGGAATTTTCATTTCGCAAGTTGTGAGCGCTCGCTCATAATGCTTAGTTTGAAAATAGGAGTCAACTGAGTGTATCCCTAATTAAGTTACACGCTGACCCTCTCTCGTTGCCTACGATTCACGCTGCAACCGACGCAATTCCTCTTGCATCGCTTGTACCTGTTTGCGCAGAGCATCTACATTATCTTCAGACATGGGGACTGGCGCCTCATCGTCCGATAAAATTTCAATCCGGCGCGGTTCATGGCTAGGAGGATTATTGGAAGACTGAACTTGTTGCTGTTGTTGCGCCTGTTTGATCAACTCATCAACCAGTTTACGCGCCTCCTCTGTGGTCATTTCCCCCTTAGCCACCAGCTCATCCGTGAGTTTTTGCGCCTGAGTTCGTAGCCTGCCTAACCTAGAGCCAGCTTCTTCTCCCGCTGCGGCAACAGCTCCAATACCGAGATAGAAAGCTTTTTGAACAATATCTCCAAAGCGATTCACTATAACGAATACTCCAAAACTTACGCAATTACCCTATGACTCTAGGATACGAACGAATCTTGGAATATGACCACTTAAATCTGAGGGAGAAAAACACAGAGTTGATCACCTGTTGTGCCGGAGAGTTCACACTGCGCAGGATGAGGGAAAAGGGAGAAGGGGAAGAACTTGATTGCTCTACCTTTTGCTCTTTCAGCTTTGTATACAGCGGATGACTGAGCGTGCGATCGCAGCTTGTTAAATGTATGTCAGCGAATCTTGGCTTTATCATGAATAAAGGTATGGGGTGTATTACATCTACGCTGAACCGCAACAAAACTTAATTCAGCTCCAACTGAGGTGCTTGTTCTCAGCCTAGAGTCCCTGGGCACTTTACCTGCTAATTGGTTGGCGTCTTTACACCACGTTACAATGGATGGCAATTTGACTTAATGTTGACCAAGCAAGACAGAGGGCAAAAGCTTTTCTCTGGCAGAATGCCGACTGGAGCCTCTGGGCGACCGAAAAGAGTCAAGGGTGTCAAGTCTCCGTTGTGCATAAAAGCATTCTGCCTACTTCACCCTGATTGATATACCCGTCCCTCGAATAACCCTCTAATCAAAGCTCTAGCAAATTTAGCCCATCATTTTCAGGTTGAACAACTATTTCCTTAACTCAACTCAGAGTCATTTAAGAAGGAACGAGACTTATGTTGCACTCAGAAATATCTCCTCCTAACCCGAAGGTAGGAGTAGCTTTTGAGGTAGGGGAGGCAGTGGAGGAACTCTCCCCTGCTTGTTCACCCCCCCTACAGCGACAGAATGCCACTAATAAAAAGAAGCCAAATACTCTATCAAAAGGCAATATCTTAGTTGTTGACGATAATCCAGTCAACTTGAAACTTTTACTAAAAATGTTGTCCGAGCAAGGGTATAAAGTGCGGCCTGTACCGAGCAGTGAACTTGCCTTAATAGCAGCTCGCTCAGCCCCACCTGACCTGATTTTGTTAGACATTTTAATACCAGAAATAGATGGTTATGAGGTTTGTCAACAGTTAAAAGCCTCGTCCTTAACCCAAGATATTCCAGTTATTTTTATTAGTGCTTTGAATGAAGTGTTTGATAAGGTGAAAGCTTTTAGAGTGGGTGGGGTAGACTACATCACCAAACCGTTTCAAGAAGAAGAGGTGGTAGCTCGGATTGAGAATCAGTTGCGGATTCAGCGGCTCTCTAGACAGCTTGGCGAGAGAAATGCACAGCTGGCTGAAGAGATTCGCGATCGCCAAATAGCCCAAAAGCAGTTTCAGAAAAGCGAACAGCGTTATCGCGAACTGTTTGAAGGCAGCGTTGACGGCATTGTTCTTAGGGATAGTCAGGGAAAAATTATTGATTGCAACGCTAGCTATCAAAAAATGTTGGGCTATTCCCTAGAGGAAATCCAATCGTTAAGCTGCCATGAAATCACACCCGCCAAGTGGCAGAAATGGGAAGATGAAATTATCGCCAATCAAGTTTTAGTCAGAGGATACTCAGATACATATGAGAAGGAATATATCCGAAAAGATGGTACAATATTCCCGATCGAAATAACCGCTTATTGCCATCGGAATGAGGATGGACAGCCCGAAATGATGTGGGCTGTTGTCCGAG
The DNA here is from genome assembly GCA_036703055.1 of Waterburya sp. GTDB lineage: Bacteria > Cyanobacteriota > Cyanobacteriia > Cyanobacteriales > Coleofasciculaceae > DATNPV01. Next base: position 94,205 of record DATNPV010000016.1, on the reverse strand, counting down.
ATATTAGCAACAAGAAGCGAGCCGAAGTAGAACGAAATCAATTAATTGCCTCTCTGCAAAAAAACCAAGCGATTCTCAAAGAAGCTCAACGAGTTGCTCATGTCGGAAGCTGGGAATTTGATGTTATAACTGGAAAAATCACCTGGTCTGAGGAAAAATTTCACATTTTTGGTCTTGACCCCACCCAAGGCGAACCAACGTTTACAGAATTAATCGAACTGATTTATCCCGAGGACCGAGCGAGTTTTCAGCAAGCTGTAAATCGTGCCCTGGTAGAGGGACTATCCTACGAACTTGACTTTCGGATTGTGCAACCCAATGGTCAAATTCAGTACATAGATTGTAGAGGAGAACCTGTTTTTAATGAGCAGGGACAGGTGATTCAACTATTTGGAACTGTCCTAGATATCACCGCTCGCAAACGCACCGAAGCGGCACTCTCTGCCAGTGAACGGAAATATCGCAACCTGGTTGAAACCGCCCAAGAAATGATTTGGTCAATCGATACCCAAGGGCATTTTACCTTCGTTAACCCAGCCGTTAAACAAATATTTGGCTACGAACCCGAAGAAATGCTGACTCGTCCGTTCACAGATTTTACGCCGCCGGAACGACTAGCTCTCGATCTAGCCGCTTTCCAGCGTGTTCTTCAGGGAGAGGCAATCCGCCAGGATGAGACAATCCGTTTAACCAAAGACGGTAAACCGATTCATTTACTAATTAATGCCCTCACCCTGTTGGATGAGCAAGGACAAGTCGTAGGGGTAACAGGTACAGCAGCAGACATTACTGCTCTCAAGCTAGCAGAAGCAGCCCTCAGAGACAGCGAAGAACGCTTTCGTACCTCGGTGGAGAATATGCTCGATTGTTTTGGCATGTACAGTGCCATTCGTGATGAATCGGGCAGAATTGTAGATTTCCGCATTGAGTACGTCAATGACGCTGTATGTCGCTGCCATCGGATACCGAGGGAGAAACAAATTGGTAAAACGCTTTGTGAGTTACTCCCTAAGCATCGCTCTTCAGACTTGTTTCAAGAATACGTAAACGTAGTCGAAACGGGCAACCCTCTCATCAAGGAAGAGTTGATTTATGGGGATGTTTTTAATCAACAACGCCTCACCAAAGCCTTTGATATCCGTGCTGTTAAACTGGGTGATGGGTTTACAGCAGCATGGCGTGACATTACCGATAAGAAACAAGCCGAAGCAGCCTTACAAGAAAGCGAAGAACGATTCCGCGAAATTGCTGAAACGGTTAGTCAGTTTTTCTTTGTGTGTTCAGCAATTTCTGGAGAGTTTCTGTACCTTAGTCCAGCCTATGAAACTATTTGGGGACGTAGTTGTGAAAGTTTGTACCAAAATCCTCAATCTTGGATGGAGGCAGTGCATCCCGATGACCGTGAGTTGGTTCAATCTTCCCTCACCCAGCAGTTTCAAGGTAATTCGGTTAAGCGGGAATATCGAATTATTCGTCCGGATGGTGAAGAGCGTTGGATTACTGCCGATATTTCCGTCGTTCGCGACGAAACAGGACAATTGCAACGCTTTGTAGGACTCGCAGAAGATATCACGGCTCGCAAACGAGCAGCTAGCGAAGCAGCACGAAGTGCCGCTGCACTAACAGAAAGCGAGCAGTTTTTACGCAGTATTTATGAAGGCATTGAAACGGCTGTCTTTATTGTTGATGTGCTGGAAGATGGAGGATTTCGCTATGTGGGGATTAACCCGGCTCACGAGCGAATGAGCGGCATTCTTTCATCAGAAGTTGCTGGAAAACCCCCGGAGCAAATATTGACTCCGGAAATGGCAGAGCTTGTCTCACAGCGATATCGCGCCTGCATTGAAGCGAGAGCAACTATTACCTATGAAGAGCGCTTGGAGATTAAAGGCCGAGAAAGTTGGTGGATTACGAACTTAACTCCAGTGTTCGACAGCAACAATCGCATCTATCGCCTGATTGGTACTTGCTTTAATATTAGCGATCGCCAGCGGACAGAAGAGGCATTACGTCAAAGTGAAGAACGTTGGCAACTAGCCATCAAGGCGATTAATGCGGGTATTTGGGACAAAAACTTCAAGACGGGTGAAGTTTTCCATTCGGCTCGATGGAAGGAAATGCTGGGGTATAGAGACGACGAAATTTTTAACAGCAGCAAAGAATGGAACAGCCGCTTACATCCGGATGATGCGGAGCGAGTGAAGGTTGCCCTCAAAACTCATTTAGAGCGGAAAACCCCGTACTACATTGCTGAGTATCGCCTGCGCAGCAAGGACGGTAGCTACAAATGGATTTTGTCTCGTGGGCAGGTACTGTGGGATGAACAGGGTTTGCCGATAAGATTTGTTGGTTCTCATGAAGATATCAGCGATCGCAAATTGGCAGAGGAAGCACTGCGACAAAGTGAAGCGCGAGAACGAGAGAAGGCACAAGCGCTTGAACAAGCGTTAGAAGAATTGAAACGCGCCCAAGCCCAACTGATTCAAGCTGAAAAAATGTCGAGTTTGGGACAAATGGTAGCGGGCGTGGCTCATGAAATCAACAATCCCATCAGCTTTATTTACGGTAATCTTACTCCTGCCCGTCACTACTTCCAAGACTTACTCTCGCTGGTAGAACTTTATCAAAAAACTTACCCTCATCCGACACCCGAAATTCAGCGCCTAGCTTCTGAGATTGAGTTAGATTTTCTGTTGGAGGATTGGCAAAAACTGATGAATTCTATGCAGGTAGGAACTGAACGCATTCGTGAGATTGTTCTTAGCCTGCGTAACTTCTCCCGACTGGATGAAAAAGAGCTAAAAGCTGTTGATCTTCATGAGGGGATTGATAATACCCTACTCATGCTACAACATCAGCTCAGGGCACAAGGTGAGCGACCTGAGATTCAAGTGGTTAAAAATTACGGTCAACTGCCGACAGTCATTTGTTATGCCAGTCAATTGAATCAGGTATTTATGAATCTTTTAAGTAATGCAATTGACGCCCTAAAAAACCAAGCCCAACCTCGAATCATTACCATCCACACTTCATCGATTCCCCATTCCCAATGCCCGAATCCCCATGAAATGTCCCAATGGGTTGTCATTCGGATTGCCGACAATGGTTCAGGCATGAGTGAGGAAGTACTTCATAAGATATTTGACCCGTTTTTTACCACAAAGCCTGTGGGGGGTGGTACGGGATTGGGATTATCCATTAGCCACCAAATCGTAGTCGAAAAACACAAGGGTTGCATTCGGTGTGTTTCTGCCCTAGGGCGAGGCACAGAGTTTATTGTAGAGATTCCAGTCAGCCAAAAGCCTTGGCTAATTGATAGCTGTTCCTCTCAGGAGCAGAAAAAGCTTCAGGATTCCTCCCGATAGGGGCACTCGATTTAAAGGGTTCTATAAAGCTTAAAGGTGGTATCCTAGTGGAGGTCAGCTCTCCATCAGTATGGAAAATACTGCCTATGGGAATCCTAGAGCTTAGTTCGCCAATTTAAACAACGGTATCAGTCCAATTTTCGAAGGGGAATAAAGAACACTAACAATACCGTTCAAAACTAAATGACCCGGAGACCACGCCTACTGCAAGCATCCCGTATTGCTGCTACCTTCCGGTTCTGACAAGGTTTGGGCGTTGCAGTCGCATGGTTCCAGATCATCTTTAATATAACACCTTCGTTCTTCATTCGGCAACGATGCGCCATTCGTGGAGGACGTACTTAACGCAATGGTTCTTCACCAAGGGATCTTGATTCACAATAGCTTGCGCCTCTGCCATCGAATTCGCCTCAAATAACAGCATTCCACCTCCCCTCTCAGCCCAGTAACCTGTTTTTGCTTTGTGTCCTTTGGCAATCAAGTCTTGAACATAGGCTTTGTGAGCGGATACGTGCTGGTCAAAGATGGGTTGAGCAACGATGCCTTCTTCAATTTTGACAAACCAGGGCATTGTAGATTTTAGATTTTAAGTTTTGGATTTATGGTATCAATCAGAACAGGTTACTGATCTGGCAGGCGCATTGCCTTGGATACTTCAAAACGCCTCTTTTTCATCGCCCTCCTGCCGCCGCAGGATGTTCAAGACTACGCCACTGAGATTAAGGAGTACTTTGCTCAAACCTACAAAAGCCGCCATGCGCTCAAGTCGCCGCCACATATTACGATACAAGCTCCCTTTGAATGGCAACTGGACCATGTGCCCGTTCTAGAACAAGCTTTGACAGCCTTTGCCCAAGCGCGAACACCCGTGCCGATAACGCTGAAAGGCTTTGGTGCTTTTGTGCCTCGTGTGATCTATATTAATGTTCTCAAAACGCCAGAACTACTTGCTGTGCAACAAGAGTTGATGGCGTACTTGGAAACATCATTAGGAATCGCCGATCCAGTTTCTAAAAAGCGTCCCTTTGCCCCTCATATGACAGTTGCGTTTAAAGACTTAACGCGGCAGAACTTCCGTGCAGCATGGCCTGAATTTCAGAATCGAGAGTTGAAGTTTGAGTTTACGGCATTCCAGTTAACCTTGTTAGTTCATGATGGTAAGCGGTGGATTATTCATTCAGAATTTCCTTTCTCAGCTCAACTCAACTAACGCCAAGTCCTGAGAGTGCAACATGAGGGCACGATATTATCGTGCCCCTACCCTGAAATATTATTTGTCAGTGCGGGCGCTGGACAATCTTTTCCAGCACTCGCCGCTTGGCTTTGGGGTCGTAACCAATCAATCGGACATACTCGTTGCTGTGCTCAGCTAAGCATTCTGCTAAGTCACTCATCACTTGGGATGTCTCATTCCCCTGCAACGAAGCACCACTTTGCCAAGCATTCGTCCGCACTCGACGCTCATTGGCATGTTCAATACTCAGGCGATACCCTTGTGCCAAAAGGTCGCGGATTTGCTCCTGGGTTTCTGGATCTAATGACCCATTCGACACGGGTTGATTAGGCGTTCTGGAACTGCTGAATCTGTTGCCGCCGTTGCTGCTGTTTGGCTCATTCACGAACTCATTTGGAACAGCAACTTTTGCCCTTTCAGGTTGTTGGTTAGCTGGACGGGGAGTATCTTGAGGCTTTTGAGCGGTTTGTGTTTGAGCAAGAGCTTGATTGTACTCCCTAACCAGTCCCATATTCTCGATCTGCTTCTGTTCACCCCTCAAGACGTGACCAAATTCAATTAACCGAGGCAGCTTGAAATTCGGCTTTTGAAACGTGGGTGGGCCTTCAGTACTATTTACGACACGCGAAGAGACGCGCTCAAAACCAAGTTGTTGGATGAACTGAAGGATTTGCTCATCGTAAATACGCGATCGCAAAGCACTAAAGAAATCGATCGATTGATTGGGGAAGCTATCAACCAGATGTTCAATCTCTTGGCGAGACAATCCATCTTCCAAAAAGATACCACCCACAATCCCAATTCTGTCTTCTCGGTCAGGTTCCCAGTAGAACTTCTCCATCCGCCCGTCCCGAATTAACGGCGCATACAGGGTCGAAAAGTCATTTCCTGTAACAAGAATGGGGACACGATGAAGAGGTGTAGAATCATAACTGCCAGGAAGTTGCACATCGGTGGGGTTATCGGCAATGTTCATCAAGGTGCCATTCACCAACTGGGTATTCACCGTATATTGAGTGCCACCATCAAAACGCCCAGCCCCAGCATCCAAATCATTGATCATTAGCACAGCCATCTTGCCTCGCACTCGGATCAATTCAGCCGCCTCCCGATAGCGCAGGCGAATCAAACGCGCTGGGTCACCAGCATCTGGGCTTTCTAACTCACCCGCCGACATGTGGACGGCTTCAACACCCATGCGCTCAAATACTAATTCGCATTGAAAGGATTTGCCTTCTCCTTTGCGACCATGAATACCGAGAATTAAGGGAACTCGCACCCCAGGTAGATCGAGATAATTTTTAGTGATATGAACAGCGAGTTTGTTGAGGAAGCGGGGAGAAATGTAGTAGCTCATCGGTCTATTTTTGGCTTTTGGCGATCGCTTAGATGCTATTGTTAAGATTCTATAACAAAACGGCAGAGCCAGTTGGTCTCAAATTGCGATCGCGTTTTTTTGCCACTAGCAATTTCTGGAAAGGATACACGAAAGATTGCTAGAAATTGTTTAAATTTTAGGCATCTCTCAAAAGGTAGATTTGATACCTAAATAGGGCAGAGAGCATGGGGCATAGGAAAGACTATGTAGGAACTTCAAGGATGAGAACCTTAATAATCCCAAGCGCCTTGTTCTTGAAGCAACAGTTTGCTGCCTTGATAGATTCGTAGCCAGCCGCTTTCTGTGACCACGTAACGATAGTTTTTGTTGCGGAACTCGTAGCCAATAAATCGACAAGGTGTGACTCGATCAGCACAGGTGGTGTGAAGGGTCTTTCCTTGAAGACGGATAGATTTACCTGTGTTTAAATCAGTCCCAGTGTAGGTGACATTATTGCAAACGACATATCCTTGTGGACAGTTACGAGTAATTGTGACTTTGAAGTTGTGTGTCTTGAGGGTGTCTGCTTGAACGGGTAATTCCATCGTGGCAACGGAAGCCATAGCCGCCATAGTGGTTAAAGCTGCCACGGTAAATCGATTAAGTCTCACGCTGATTACTCCCAATGACTGGCCTATAAGTCTAATTGAAATGCGATCGCAACTTAATTCCAAGCACGAGCGTACTGAATAGGCCAAGGCTGCTCGTACCCAAGCTGCTTCGCCGCCCGATGAGGCCAGTAAGGTTCACGTAAGAGCGCCCGTCCGAGCAAGACTACATCCGCTTGACCTGTGCGAATGATATGCTCCGCTTGTTCTGGAGTTGTAATCAAGCCAACAGCACCTGTTAGGATATTAGCCTCATGCCGGATTCTAGAGGCAAATAAAGTCTGATAACCAGGCCCAACGGGTACTTTAGCACCGGGTAAAATTCCCCCTGAAGAACAGTCGATCAGATCTACACCCAAGGATTTGAGTTTGTCGCTCAAAGCGATACTTTGTTCAATATCCCAACCATCGTCCATCCAATCCGTTGCAGAGATACGCACCCACAGCGGATACTTGTCAGGCCAAACGTCCCGTACGGCCTGAACCACCTCCCTGAGGAAACGAGTACGATTTTCAAAGCTACCACCATAATCATCGTCGCGATGGTTGGATAACGGAGAAAGAAACTCATGCAGCAGGTAGCCGTGAGCCGCATGAATCTCAATCACTTTAAAGCCAGCTTCAATAGAACGTCTAGCCGCTTGCACAAAAGCTGCTGTAATTTGCTTAATGCCTTCAATACTCAAGGCTTCAGGGATTGGGCTATTGTCGTTAAAGGCGAGGGCGCTAGGTGCAACCACAGGACGCCAACCCCCATTCGATTCATCCAGCACTCTGCCTCCCTCACTCGGTTTAGCCGTGCTGGCTTTTCTCCCTGCATGGGCTAGTTGAATCCCCGCGACAGCTCCAAAATTAGAAATCAGGGCAACCATTTTTGCCAAAGCTGAAGCGTGTGCATCAGACCAGATGCCCAAATCATCTGGACTAATGCGTCCCTTGGGTTCCACAGCCGCGGCTTCTGTCATGACTAGCCCAGCACCACCCACCGCACGACTTACAAGATGAACTAAGTGCCAGTCATTGGCATACCCGCCGGGGCTTGAATATTGACACATGGGTGACATGACAATACGGTTGCCAAAAGTCACTTCACGGATACTGAGCGTTTCAAATAAGTGTGTCATTGGTTTTGCTTGACCTCAGGTTGGCCTTTAGACAGTTGTAGATTGCTGAATCTCTAGCCTAATTTCGTCAACACTAAGAAGAAAACCTTCTCCTGGGTGAGCTACTTGAAAGAGGGCATGTATCTTCAGCAACCTTAAGATAAGGATGAAAATGACTCTCTCTTAAATGAATCCTATTTTCCTAGGAGAGGTGTGGTGGGATGGGTTGACTCAGGTAATACCTATTACAAAAGTCATACTTGGATTCATGACCTTCGTCTCATGTGGCTAGGAAGCGCTTCTTCTTATGATGAGGATATTGAATTCCAAACAGTTCAGACAGACCACAGTTCCTCACACAAGTCGTATGGACTCTTCGGGTGCATTGCTATGCACCCGTTTTTTACTATCAACAGCCAAACGACAGCCTGCGCTGCTATATGAAAATCAAACCAATGCCAATGTTAGGCGCTGTGATGGCTCTAGCTACTGTTGCCACTCCCTTCACAGCCAAATCTCAAAGTATCCCGTCCGCAAAGATATTGATAGCATCGGCTCCACAGCCGCAATTTCAATGGCGACAGCTTAATTTGAGCCATGTACAAAAACGGCAACTGCGTCAAATTAGGCGAAAGACTCGTAGGCCACTCCAAGCCATCTATACGGCTCAGCAACGGGAGAAGCTCAAAACCTTGTTGAAAGCAAGCCGTCAAGGACAAAACCATCCGCTGTGGCAGATGGGGCATCAGCAGGGTAGCTAGTATCGCAAAATGAATGACTACTGAGGTAAGTAGTCGGACAAAAGTAATCGACACTGTATTAACTTTTGTTAAGGCTGGGCTGTAGTGCGATCGAAAGCGGAACAAATTTGTACTAATTTCTCCCGCAGCTGCCGCCAATTCCAGTATTTCTAGAGCGTTTTTCTTAACTTCTATTTGAGTGTTGTTTTGGTTGTTGGGTTATCAGTTCAGCCCTCGGCTGGCAGACGTAGGGGAGGCTCGATTTTGGCGACTCGATACAAACTGCTGATTACGGAGTTCTCGATAAACTGGCACGACAGCGGGCAAGACACAGTTAATTGAGCAGAACTGGGATGATTTGCTACGGGTGGCTGGCTCATTGAAGTTGGGAACTGTCAGCGCTCAGGAAATTATGCGAACTTTGCAATTAACCCCTGATTATCTCGTTAGAAGTTGGTCAGACTTTGCCTAGTTTGAGGCGGGAGTTAATCACTCCGGTTACACCGCCTGGGCTAACCTTTGACGCCAATGTTTGCGCAAACGCCATCGTTGCCGCTAAAGCTCTTTCCTTGACGAAACGGGGCTAAGATGATTATGAGTATCGCACTCACCTCGAAGAAGCAAAGCCAGCTAGCCAAGCGCTTGGGCTATAGCGATAAAACAGTCGAAACGTATCGACGCCGAGGTCTTGTCACCTTCGCCACAGGTCGCTGGATTTTGACCCGGAGGGGGTCGCATAAACGTGGCGATGCCAGGGGCGCAGGGGTAAGCTTCTACGCTACGTGCCTTATGAGTTAAACTCATGAAACAAGTTGCCACCCACTTTTGGTTTGCCTGCACTATCACGCTCGGCAGTTTGGTCACTCTCAGCCCTACAAGAGCGCAAATCGTTCCGGATAACACCTTGCCCGTGAATTCTAAGGTTACGTCGGGATGCACGGTTTGTGTAATTAACGGGGGAACGGTGAGGGGGACTAACCTATTCCACAGCTTCCAATCGTTTTCCGTTCCTACGGGTGGTGAGGCGTTATTTAATAACGGTTTGCAGATTCAGAATATTCTCACTCGCGTAACGGGGAACTCAGTTTCTACTATTGATGGGGTAATTAGCGCTAACGGGACGGCGAATCTGTTTTTGCTCAATCCTAATGGGATTAGTTTTGGTGCTAATGCCACTCTAAATCTCGGGGGTTCGTTTGTCGCGTCTACAGCCGGTCGTTTAGTGTTTGCCGATGGCACAGCTTTTAGCGCCAAACCAGATAGCTCTACCCCACCGTTGCTAACTATTAGTGTGCCGCTTGGTTTGCAATATGGGAGCAATCCGGGAAGCATTCAAGTACAGGGGACAGCTCTAGAGGTGGGTGTAGGTCAGACCCTAGCACTCGTGGGCGGCAATGTACAACTCAATGGTGCAGCGCTCTATACTTCAGGCGAGGCACCAGGTGGACGTGTGGAGTTGGGAGGATTGGCAGGAGAGGGTACTGTTAGGCTAGTTGCCAATGGCTCAAACCTGGGTTTGAGTTTTCCTGTTGGCGTGGTGCGAGGAGATGTATCCCTGAGTAATGGGGCTGTCGTGGATGTAACCGCAAACGGTGGTGGGAGTATTGGCATCAACGCTAAGAACTTGACGATGACCCAAGAAAGTATACTGCTGGCAGGGATAGCGTCAGATAGTGGTGCTAGAGACGCTGTGGCGGGGAATATCGAGATTAATGCCACAGGTGTGATCGACCTAGATGAAAGCTATATCTTAAATGAGGTATTCCGAGGAGTTCAAGGTCAGGGAGGTGATGTCAACATCACAACTTCTCAGTTGCGTGCCTCTGGTGGGACACGGGTTGGTGCTGTCACGTTTGGTGACGGGAATGGGGGGAGTTTGACCATCAATGCCTCCAAAGGAGTGCAAGTGATTGGTACTTTTGCCAATGGTCGCTATGCCAGCAGCTTGCTGGCTTCAGCCGAAGAAGGTGCAAGGGGGAATGCAGGAGACTTGACGATTAATACTGGCACGTTGCTGGTACGAGATGGGGCACAGGTTAATACGTCCTCGTTTGGTGAAGGGAATGGGGGGAATTTGACCATTAATGCTTCCAACGGAGTACAAGTGATTGGCACCTCTGCCGATGGTCAACTTCTCAGCGGTTTGTTTGCTTTAAACCAACCAGGTGTCGGGAAAGCCGGAGATATGACGATTAACACTGGCAGCTTGCTGGTGCGAGATGGGGCAGTAGTTAGTGCTAGCACGTTGGGTCAAGGGGAAGGGGGGAATTTGACCATCAATGCCTCTAAAGATGTCCAAGTGATTGGTACTTCTGCCAATGGTCGATTTCCCAGCCGCTTGAGGGCTTCGGCAGAACGAGGTTCAAGGGGGAAAGCGGGAGATTTGACGATTAACACCGCCACAATGCTGGTGCGAGATGGGGCACAGGTTAGTGCTAGCACAGCGGGTGAAGGGAATGGGGGAAATTTGACTGTCAATGCCTCCAATCAGGTGCAAGTAATTGGGCGCTCTGCCGATGGTACGATTGGCAGCGTCTTAGGGGTTGCAGCCCAATCAAGCGCAAGGGGGAAAGCGGGGGATTTGACGATTAACACCGCCACCTTGCTTGTGCGAGATGGGGCACAGGTAGATGCTGGCACGTATGGTGAAGGGGAAGGGGGGAATTTGACCGTCAATGCCTCCGAAGGAGTGGAACTGATTGGCACCTCTGCCGATGGTCGATATGCCAGCGGATTGTTTGCTTCAGCCGAACGAGGTTCAAGGGGGAAAGCGGGAGATTTGACGATTAACACCGCCACCTTGCTTGTGCGAGATGGGGCAACAGTTACAGTGAGCCATCTCACAGGGCAGGCAGGCAACATGACCATCCGAGCAAATTCCCTACGCCTCAACCGAGGCAACCTTTTTGCTGTAACAGCGAAGAGTGATGCCCAAGGCGGGGCGAACATCATCCTCAAAGGCTTAGACTTACTCCGGATGGACAACGAAAGTCTCATTTCCGCCAACGCTCTCAACCTAGCTAACGGCGGCAACATTACTATTGGCTCTACATTGATTGTTGCCACACCTCCCACTGGTCGCAACGGCAGCGACGTCACGGCTAACGCGGGTAAAGGCAATGGCGGTGCCGTCAACGTTACCACTCAAGGACTATTCGGCATCCAATTTCGACCCCGACTTACACCGAAAAACGACATCACCGTAAGTTCAGACTTTGGCGTCAATGGGACGTTTCAACTCATCACGCCCGGTGTTGACCCCAGTCGAGGTTTAACCAATTTGCCCACTCAAGTCTTTGATGCCTCTAACCAAATCGCCCAAACCTGCACCCCTGGCAACGTAGCAAGCCAAGGGAATTCCTTTGTCGTCACTGGCTCTGGGGGCTTGCCACCTAGCCCTGACGAACCACTCAGTCCTGATGCCGTTTGGGTAGATTGGGGTACGCATCCTCCTGCAAAAGCGCATCAATCTAGTTCAGCCGTTTCCCCGAAAGCGAGCAGCACCCCACCAGCGTCTCTTGTCGAAGCTCAAGGGTGGGAGATTAACGATAGGGGGGAAGTGGAACTCACCGCCGCTACGCCTACTACCACGCCCCATATCTCCTGGCACAAACCACTAACCTGCCCTCATTCTTAACCATAACCAAGCCGTAACGCTTTCTCTCTGAGTAGCCGAAAAACGCATTTTAGCTAACCCATAGACGATACAGTGCATTTGTACTAATTTGTTCCGCTTTCGATCGCACTACAGCCCAGCCTTAACAAAAGTTAATACAGTGTCGATTACTTTTGTCCAACTACTTAGTTGTGTACATAAGCAACAAGAGTATACCCGTGAAACAGCCTATCCTTTAAATTTTTTTAGAGGCATTTTCTCTCTGGTCACTGTGATTAACTCAGGTCTCCAGACTCTCAAGTCCGCATCCATTTAACTGTGGGTCAATTGGGGGGAATTTCTGCGGAAAAATTAAAAACAATTTAGCAAAAAGCGGTGGAGCGGCACGCTAAAATAGCTACAACTATGTAAAGTATTAATCAAGTTTTCCCAAACGTATGGAATAGCGTCCTATCAGGGTGAAAATAAGAGTGTGGCTGATGACTTCCCTGAGTTGGGTGCATTGATTCGGAGTTTGGTAAGCGACCTAACCAGGTTTTAAGTGTGGATAAACCAGTCGCTTACACCTGAACCGTTTCAAGCTAATCTCTAAAGCGGTTCTAACAAGCCATGAGTACCCATCATTAGTGATTTATCCATCAAGCATTCATGACAGTCTCTTACTCTCCAATCCTTACCCTTGAAAGTCAAGAACTTTTGCAAGGAGCCTCTCCCGAACGGGTTCAACTGATTGAACAGCTGTTGGCGATTGGCACGGCACTTTCCAGTAGCAACAACTTAGATGAATTATTGCATCTAATTTTATCGAAAAGCCGAGAGATTACCTGTAGTGATGCTGGTAGCGTTTATCTAATCGACCGCCATGACGGCTCTCCTAAGTTAATCTTCAAGGTAGCGCAGAATGATTCGTTACCGGACAATCCTTTTAAAGAATTTGCCATGCCCCTGACTCGCAAAAGTCTAGCAGGGTATGTGGCACTAACGGGAGAAAGCTTAAATTTGTCCGATGCCTATAATTTGTCTGAGGGTGTCCCTTACCAGTTAGACCGTAGTTTTGATACTACAATGCCCTATCGCACTTGCTCAGTTTTGGTGTTGCCGATGCAAGACCAAGATGGGGAAATTATTGGGGTGCTACAACTGATTAATCGGAAGGTAAAACCGGATATCGTTCTCGCACCCGATAACGCGCTACAGGTAACCCAGTCTTATTCTGAATGGGAAGAACGCATTGTGCGATCGCTCGCGTCTCAAGCCGCCATTTCGATTGAACGCAATCAGTTGCAAGAAAGTATTGAGAATCTGTTTGAAGGGTTTGTCAGAGCCTCTGTACAAATTATTGAAGCACGCGACCCGACGACCTCTGGTCATTCCGAACGAGTGGCTGAACTCACTGTACGGCTTTCGCAAGAGGCGACTTCTGAAACGAGCGGTCCTCTGCGCTCCGTTTATTTTAGCGATCGCCAAATCCAAGAAGTTCGTTATGCTGCCTTATTGCACGACTTTGGCAAAGTTGGAATTCCCGAAGCGATTATCGGCAAGCAGAAAAAACTCTACCCCAATCAGTTGGAGATCATTCGTCATCGTTTTGGACTCGCTAGGCGCACTCTAGAAATGGAATGTGCGCAAAGTAAATTTAAGTATTTAATTGAGCATCCCAATCATAAGCATCAGAACGATGCCTCTGGCTGCTCCCATTGTCAGAAACTTGAACAATTCGATAATCAGCTGACTCAAACACTTGAGGTACTTGAACAATACTGGGAGTTAATTAGAGAACTCAACGAACCTGATGTCATCGTGACACGGGAGTTTCACGCCTTCTCGGAAGAAACGGTCGCTCACTTGTCAGCCCTATCTCAATATAGCTATCGGGATGTAGATGGGGTGGCTAAACCCCTGATTAGTGAGGAAGAAATGGCTCAATTGCTCATACCCAGAGGGACTCTGACTTCGCAAGAGCGATTAGCCATTGAAGCTCATGTAACCCACACGTATCACTTTCTCAAGCGCATTCCCTGGACGAAGCATCTCAAGGATGTGGCTACCATTGCGTACGGACATCATGAAAAGCTAGATGGCAGTGGCTACCCTCAGGGGTTGAAAGAAGGCGAAATTCCGATCCAAACTCAGATTTTGACGATTGCGGACATTTACGATGCCCTCACAGCGAGCGATCGCCCTTATAAGCGTCGGCTACCAGTGAACACCGTACTTAAAATTCTGCGGCACGAAGCCGCCAAAAACAAAATCAACAGCGACTTAGTTGATTTATTTGAGCAACGTCAAGTCTTTACCGTTTTAGGTCACACTCTGCCTGCTGATGCTCACTCTGTTGCTGGAGCTAGCGCCTAGGCTGACATTAATTCAATCAGTAGACTTCTTGCAAAAGTCGATTTTCGCCCCCCCAGCCCCCAATGCAAGGGGGGAGAATACATTCAAAGTCCCCCAAAGTTGGGGGATTTAGGGGGCATTTCAGAATTTATGTAAAAGGTTTAGTGACTTAGCTTGGGATGGGGTTTAAACCTATACCCAAACCGGCTCGGCTTTTCCACGTCTAATGGGCATAGAGAACAGGACTCCATGCCCTATAACCCATGCCCAGCCAAGAGCAAGCTAGTTACATGAGGAATAGCTTATCTATATATCTATAGATGTAAGGGACTGGAGGCTTTCACATCTATAAGTAGTTCACGGGTTACAACGCACTAGCAACTATTAAATTTACTATTGCTCTAGGGGATAAGGCAAAAGGAAAGAACTGAGCCATTGTTAGCCTCAGTTGTGTTCATTACCTCATTCCCCTAGAGATTACTGTTCTCTAAGACTTATGCCATTGTGCCAGTTAACCTCTCGTTTCTCCTAAACTTGGGGGTATACAATCTAACTACCCCTAGATTTGGGGGTTAATAGCCCAGTGCGTAAGTCCGCTTTCATTTCCATCTCGTCCTGATCCTTGCCGCCAGAAGTACCCTCAATTTGTTTGCAATTCTTATTTTTTACTTCGGTTTTCCCCACAGATTCCCCAGCATTTCCACACAGGTCTTCCAGGTTTTCCACAGATTCCCCGTGATTTTCCACAGGCCGATACGCTAAAATCATATCTTTCTGCCCTCCTGGGGATTTTCTGAACTGAGTGCGTGCTGACGGATCAGGAGGGAGTTAATGTAAAGATATGTAACGGGGATCGGGCTCAAATCCTGATTCTTTCGTAAGCATTTCTGGGGTTTGAGAAGGGTTGTAATATTTCGCAGCATTGACAACCCCACCCCATCTCAGTCGAAAATGGTGCGACCAGCCTTTAAAAATATTTCTTGGCAAAGGCCCCAGCGGTCGTCAAAGTGGGTACTTTTCCAAGTTCATCTGTTGTGAGCTTTCAGCTGATAGCCCGGTGAAAAGGCGCTGAAAGCCAAGTTAGTTTCTCCCAACACGCCATGCAACAAGAGGTAAATATGAACGCAACCGTCAGCATCCTGGCAGAAATCCCTGAAGATCTGCACGAATCCCTCAAGCGCTACTTGGAAAATCATCCCACTTGGGACCAAGACCGAGTGTTTGCCGCCGCCCTATCGCTGTTTTTGCTCCAAAATGGAAATGGTAAGACACCCGAAGCCTCTCAAACCTATCGCGCTTGTGCTCGTGTCTACCTGGAATCCCTGTTTCAATATCCGGCTTGAATCAGGGATTAAAGCCTAAGCTCAGGATTTAGGCTTCGGGAGACTCCAACGACAGACTGTTTTGCGTTGGTTCTTCCCCTAGCTTGGCGCCCCCTGCCTCTTTGAGAGCGATGGGAGTGATCTCCATAATATTGGGTGGCAGTGCTGCCTTGTAGCGCTTGACCCAGCTTGCAGACCCCTAGGAGCCTATCCGGAAAGTCGTTTAGGGATTTGAAACTATAGATCAACTACAGATGCACACAGATGTTCAGTCAAAAGCGTCTTCTGCTCAAAAAACTACAGAGGGCGTCTCCAAATCTACGATGGTCATTCCTCAACTGATTGTGGGTTTGGGGAATCCAGAACCTAAGTATGATAAAACGCGGCATAATATTGGCTTTGATGCCGTTGATGCTTTGGCGCGAACTTGGCAAATCTCTTGGAGTGAAAATCGTCGGTTTCAGGCTCTATATGGGGAAGGACGTGGCCCTAATGGAGATAAGGTGCGTTTACTCAAGCCGCTTACCTATATGAATCGCTCTGGGCAAGCGATTCGTGCGGCTACGGATTGGTACAAGTTGCCGCCTGAGTCGGTGCTGATCATCTACGACGATATGGATTTACCAGTGGGGCGTCTAAGAATGCGCCTTTCGGGTTCAGCGGGAGGTCACAATGGGATGAAGTCAGCGATCGCGCATCTGGGCACACAAAATTTCCCTCGCCTGCGAATTGGCATTGGTAAGTCTGGTGCTGACAAGAATTCTGTTTCTCACGTTTTGGGGAAATTTTCTCCAGAAGAAACTCAGATTATGCCACAGGTTCTCCAACTCGTAGTCGATGCTGTAGAACTGGGTCTCAAGCAAGGAGTAGAAAAGGCGATGAGTCTCTACAATAGCCGCACGGTAGAGATTAGTGGTTAATCGTTTATGGTTCATTGGTCATTGTTCATAGGGGGATTGAGATAACCATGAACCATGAACCATGAACCAACCAATCACATGATCTGATTCAAGCAGGAAAGGTCAGCGGAACCAAAGTGAACGCTAAAGGCAATATTCAAATTCTCCAGAGATTTGACTAACCAGGGTACTCCGTCTTTGGTTACTGACTCATAGTGATTAAACAAAATGGCAAACCGCTTTTCTAAGTAGGGCTTCACTTTGCGGCACAAGAGCACAATCTTCAACAGTAACCCAGTGGTGAGGGTTGCGCCCAAGTTGGTAATTAAATCGACAAAAATAAAGTGGTTAGGTCGTTGCGGACTTTCCACAACTAAGAAGTTAAATAACTGACTACAAGTTCGTACTAGCAGAAACTCCGTCGGCTTCTGGGACTCACATTGCGGCAGAATGTCATTAAGGTGAGTATACAGCCGTTCATTAAACTGCCGTTTTCCATAGCTTGGGTCAATCGAAGCCGTTAGATACTCATACAAGTCGTCTTTAAACGCTTTGTACGACGTTGTCTGGCTGCTATGGGTGAGGAAGCTTTGAGCCACATCTCGGTACGTGTCGGAACCTTGGACTTTGCCGACAAATTGCTTAAGCGCCGCGGCCAACTCCCGTTCAGTCAACAGTGTGGGATTGTTAACTGGCTGGATAATTCTGTCAAGATTTTCTAGCGAGTTTGTGCGTACTGCTTGGGCGCGTCGCACCTGATACGTAACATATTGGGACAAGTCCAGTTCAAAGCGTCGCTGAATCCGCGATTGAATTTGCCGAACTGTTTGCTGATGCTCATAGCTGCTATCTTCGCTGAGTAGGCAATGCTCATATAAGTAGGGATAGCGTTGAATGAGAGTGCCTACGGGGATTGACCCATTCTCAATTGTTTCTATCGACCCATTCATGACGCGAGACAAGCGTTGCAGCGTCAGATATTGCTCTGTCTCAGAAAAAAGCTGTACTAGATGCCGCAGACGTCTTGCTCCACGAGATTTAACTTTTGATGGGTCGGGCGGGTTCTCGAACAACGTCACCAGCTCAGGAATGGCCCAGTGTAGTTGAGGTTGCATCTGCCAGCGATTGATCAGGATGTGGCAGCAACGGTTAATCACAAACTTAAACTCTTGCTCAGCTTGCTTGCTCGTCGCTACCCTCTCTAACGCTGTCCAGACTACTGGATCTTCGTATCTTGGCCCATCTAAGAAGAGAGAGCGGAATCGTTCAATTAATTGGTTACAAGTCTCCACTTGTACGCAATACAGTAGATGATCATACAGCTGCTGCTCTTCCATGCTCGGTTGTCGGATGTCAGACTCTGTCCAAGTAGTAGTCACTGCAATGAGCCCCCCTACGTGCAGACGCTAGGGCCAGTTAATATCGGTGTTTATTGAGAAGCTGTCGTTTGATTGAATCTAACCTAGTCTCTGGGGAGACCCCGAAGTAAATACTGATGCACCACAACACTACCTGGCTCAAGTGAGTATACTTAAGCCTTCTCCATAATAAGGTAAGCTATTCCAAGATAAGCATACCTTGCTTACCTCTTCATGGGTATCCGTAAATATGCGGAAAATTTGTGAAGAATTCGTGAAGCAGCAGTTAATTTGCCAAAGTTTTAGTGAAGCAATCGTTTAACCCTCCTTTTAGAGAAAAAACTTTATTCCAGCAAAGCATAATTTAGTCTGACTTGAAAAGTATAAACTGATGCCTTTTCAACTTTCTGTAATCGAATTACTTGACATTCTGGCAGCAACACCAGTAAATTTCCCAGAGCAGATGGCTTCGGTGCTGTTTACTGGCATTTCCACTGATACACGTAGTCTCCAACCCGGTCATTTGTTCTTAGCACTGCGGGGAGAAAAGTTTGATGGGCATGATTTTGCTAGGGTGGCTGTCGAAAAAGGTGCGATCGCAGCCATTACTGAACGTCACACAGGTAGCCAACTCGATGGTGTGCCCCAACTCCATGTCGAAGACACCCTACAGGCATACCAGCAATTTGCCCGATGGTGGCGTGACCAGTTTGATATTCCTGTAATTGCTGTCACGGGTTCAGTGGGAAAAACGACGACAAAAGAGTTAATGGCAGCCGTTTTGTCAACCCAAGGGAATGTCCTCAAAACTCAGGCCAATTACAACAACGAAATTGGTGTACCGAAAACGTTGCTGGAATTAAGCTCAGAGCATGACTATGCCGTCATTGAAATGGCAATGCGCGGTGCGGGACAAATTGCAGAGTTGACCCAGATTGCGCGTCCAACGGTGAGCGTGATTACCAATGTGGGTACAGCTCATATTGGCCTTTTGGGTTCTGAAGATGCGATCGCACGAGCAAAATGTGAACTCTTAGCCGAAATGCCTGCTACAGGCGTGGCGGTTTTGAATCACGACAACCAACGACTCATCGACACAGCCGCGACGGTTTGGCAGGGACAAACCTTGACTTACGGGTTAGAGGGGGGTGATTTGCACGGGAAGCTGATTGACACCGACACCCTAGAAGTTGAGGAGATGCAGTTTCCTCTTCCCCTCCCAGGTCGCCATAATGCCCTAAACTATCTAGCAGCACTGGCGGTCGCTAAACTCCTTCAGGTGGACTGGGTTCCCCTAACTAAGGGCTTAACCGTTGAACTACCAGGTGGACGAGCAAGGCGTTATGATTTACCGAATGATATTGTGATTCTGGATGAAACCTACAATGCTGGATTGGAATCCATGCTAGCGGCGTTACACTTACTAGCTCAGACTCCGGGTAAGCGGCAGATTGCAGTGCTAGGAGCGATGAAGGAATTGGGAGAGCGATCAGCGGAATTTCACCAGCAAGTTGGTAAGACAGCGCGGGAACTAAATCTTGATGCCATGCTAGTTTTGGTACAAGACCCAGAGGCGGACGCGATCGCAGCTGGTGCAGCGCCTTTACCAGTAGAATGTTTTGCTACCCCTGAGGCTGTAGTCGAGCGTCTGAAGGAACTTGTGCAACCTGGCGATCGTCTTTTATTCAAAGCCTCACGCTCAGTGGGTTTAGATCGTGTTGTAAATCAATTTTGTACAGCAGTTTCTGCTTAGGACTTCCACTTTAAAATAGCCAGCTATCTCTTGTGGGGTGGGTATCTTGCCTGCCCATCCCACAAAATTAGACCGGTCTTGAAAGTCTCCCCCCATTGCCGACGACCGGTCTATTGGCTAACTGATTTTTTGGTCATTTTTGAATGGTGGGAAAAAGTTACTTGTAAAATTAACCGATCTTTACTACCCGGAGAAGTTGCTTGATGAAAGCAACGTGTATCTTCCACAAATCCCGAACCGGCTTTGCCGCAGATCGGGACTATGTTCTTGTAGCCGTAGAAAGAAGTAATGTCTTGGTAGGAGCATCCCTTACGCCGATACAGAGGTGAATACTTCTTCTTAACGTGACTTCCCCTAACGCAGACGTGAGGACTGCTACACAAGTCTACATCTGTTATGTAAAAGGAAAATTTCAGGGAATGAGTGTCTCCTTCATTGGAATGAAATAGTTGAGCGGCTCGGCGTCGCTCGTAAATGGTTGATTCTCTGGGAAAATTCCACCAAAGCTGACTTTCCTGGTGTAGGGGTTCAGCGTCCCAATACTGACTCGCAATTTTTAATAGAATAGGGTCAGTTTCAATCTTTTTAATCACTGGGCATAGTAAGGCTATTTTGTCATAATGAGCATTGACAAAATGATTGACATGCTTTTCTTGGACTTGGTTTTTTTCTGAATAACAAAAGCTGAGTTTAGTATCGCTGTTCGCATAACAAGGCATGTTCATGGCAAATTGCCAGATTTGCTGAGTTATCTCTTTATTTAGATTAATTCCCCGGCAAAAGCCATCTTTCCTTAGAGTGGTTACAGTGTGATTTATATCAATATCATTTAATCCAGATAATTGCTGATATCTTATATCTTCAATTTTTCCATTGCTTGGAGGTTTCGGATGAGTAGTAGATTTATTTGCATAAGATGTTAAACTTTCAGATTTGATAAATTTAAAAGAATTTACCGTCAGGTTTTTAGCGGATTCAGCTAAAATACCATGAACCTCTCGCAAAGATTCAAAAAAAGAATTAAACACTAACATTATTAGGTAAGATATCGGTTCAATTCAGTCACTCGTGGACAGGAATGAGCTGATAATTAATGTCCTGCCAAGCTATTAACTAATAACGAATTGATGCAGCGATACACCCGGTTTTTCAGGAACTAGCTACAGTTGTATGTAGGGAGGTAGATGAGTTTTATACCGATGAAAAACGCTGTCCATATAGTCTTAAAAAAGATGCACAACGTTTAATTAGTACTGAGAGAATTAAATAAGGTCGGCCTTGCCATCCAAACTCGTACGAGCAAATCAATAGCCCTGGTATCAATGCCTACGCTACAGCTAAGCCCAACTATTAGATAGCTGTATAAAACTGAGTAACAGTACTTGTAAAGCTAAAATGCTCATTCAAAATCCATAATACCTAAAAATTATAATAAGACGCCATAAATAAGACGCGTTTCATAAAATCTTTATAAAGAGATGGAGATTTTGATAGCCTAATAAGGTTTCAGTAATTTTATTTCTAAAAATAATAGTTTTTAAACGAGTGAGCCAGGAACACAATGAGTATTTCACGGTTCGATGCCAGAAAAATGGCTAGCTCCCAATTCCAACTGTTCTCTGACTTTAAAAAGTGTACCTGACCGCCATTCCTCCATGCCATCTTGCAGGAAGTGAGAGGAATTTCGGGAATCTCTGCATAAGTTCGGCATCCTCAGATGTATAGCAGAGTAGGTGATTGCTCTACTCATTGGGTGCTGATATGCAAAATCCTCATCACACGGCGCTTGTGAAGTTCCTCAATAGCCAAGTTAATTCTACTCCTGCCGAGCTACCCCTCTCGTTCTTTAAAAGTGGACAGTTCTTATGCTTAACTCCTGACTGTCGGGGAGGACTCATTTTACAAAAACCGTTTTATGCTGATTTTGTTGGCCCAGGTGCTGCGGTTGGCAGTAGTCTTGATGTGAATTGCACCTCAGTTTATGCCATTGGTGCTGTTAAGTTCTATGTTCCATCTACGTACTCAGAACGCCAGCAGGCATTTCAACAGCGCATGGCTTATTGTCAGCAGATACAAGAGATTGTGGCTCAGGAAGCACCCCTGCACCGAAGTAGTTTAATTTTGCAACAATTGTCTCAATGGATAGGAGCTGAAGAAGGGAAAAAAATTCC
This sequence comes from Waterburya sp., assembly GCA_036703055.1. Lineage (GTDB taxonomy): Bacteria > Cyanobacteriota > Cyanobacteriia > Cyanobacteriales > Coleofasciculaceae > DATNPV01. Next base: position 72,324 of record DATNPV010000016.1, on the reverse strand, counting down.
TGACGAGTTAGTGGCGCGGCTGGTTGGAGTACTCACAAAAACCATTAAGGTTGCTCGAAGAACTTATGTAGCCAGAACCCCCCAAGGAAATAGACCATTACCTGTAAATACAAGAGAATGATCAGCTGCCGTGGAGGTAATCCGCCTATAGCCAGCAACCAGGATAGTGCCAGCCTTAGATTCCTCCATTTTGGATTTTGTTGAATTGCTTAGTTTAGCGGTTCATGCTATCGCAGGGGACGAGAACCTACGGGGCATTGAACTGCTGCCGTGCTACCTGTAGGAGGTACAGGTATGGCAGGTGGTGAGGTTGAGGGTTTATCGGTTTCGCAGATTTGGGCAGTGGTTGTGGTTTTGCCATTTACTGTAGTGGCAAACACAGCACTGGTATAGCTAGGCAGATTAGAATTTTTGGCGATCGCAGTAATCATTACGCTCTGCTTGTTGTCTTTTTGCGGCACAATTTGGTAGCGATACCGCTCCGTCTCTAAGTTAGTGACAAGACCAAGCTCTTCGACGTTGGCAGCAAATTTTCCCTTTTCCTGATAGTAAGTCTGCTGGGCTTGGCTGAGGATTGTAAGGTATTGTTTGACGACGCTTTGCCCTGCATTGGCTTTTTGCGTCTCTAGTGCAATCATTTGAACATTTTTCGGGACGGTTGTCGCCTCTGAAATCTTCTCAAATAGCGTGGACGTAGAACTAAAATTGGCAGGTCTAGGCTTTCCAGGCGTGATACCCTCTAGCTCTAAACGCAGCTTTCCTTCAGGAGTGAGTTGAAATATAGTCATCGCCGTTTGCTCTGGACTGATTATCACATCCAGTTGCATCGGTTGAGTGGTTGGATTAATTTTGTAACTCATTTTAATGGCAACAGAAGACCCGTCAGGTGCTGGGAGTACCGTAAATAATTTTCCGTCCGGTGCAAAAATAAAGGTGACGACTTTGCCTGTTTTAGGGTCTTTGGTTTGCCACTGCCCTTGCAATTGTCGGTCAAGGGCACTGATTTTGCCAGTGTCTTGAGTTTGAGCGACTGTCAGTAACACTGAGGGTTGAGCACTGACTGAGGTTGCCAGTGTAGCTAGTAAGCCTATAAGCAAACCCTGAGCGATTAATTGACGAGACATCGAAACGAGTAGCGATGGACGCAACGCACACCGCGTTTGGCATTCCACTCTGGGTACAGGGTATGAACCTTTTGATTGATGGCTAATAAACAGACTCATAGAAACTCAACCCGTCACTCCCTGGATTCTAGCCTAGTGGTTCATCACATTAGTTCGGAGGGGCTAATTTAGGCTGAAACCCGCTTAATTAGGCCAATTTCACCTTTCAAAATTAATGACATGAACCACTAGAGCGGTTGTGAGTGGTAGGTGTGGATGGGTCGAGAAAGTCAATTGCCCGACGTATTCCCCAACATGACTCAACATCGACAGCGCTGCTACAGCTCCCCTTACCTGCTCTGGCTTGACCTCTAAATACTTCTGTAACTGTTCTAAGTTGGTATGACCGCTGATAGACTGAATCACTTTCAACGGGATTCCAGCATTACTAAGTTGGGTCAAGCCAGTCCTTCTAAAACTGCGGGTACTGCCTCCCTTAATCCCTACCTTTTCTACTTATTAAGAAGTAGTTTTTAATAGGTTACTAAAAGAATTCTTACAGGTTTATTGTAAAAGTTGGGGGAGTTAATTACACCTTGTACTGATGTATCATTCCACCAAAATCGATTATCTACACTATTGCTATACTCTAAGGTATGCCAATTGCCGTTTGCATGTTGGATAGCTACACTTATACTCCAAATATGATTCGCACCCAATCCGTGATTTACTGAAAAATAACCTTGGTCATTGGTTGTAGTAGTAGCATAACGAGTTGTAAAATTATACTGATAAGATTGAGCGTTAGCTTGCTTAGGTTCAATTCCTAATGCTCCAATATTTAATGCTATTCCTAGAGCTACAACCACAAATCTTTGGGATATGCTAGCCATTTTATTGCCTCCACCCTGTTTAAAAAATTACTAAAGCTTTAAAGTTTATTAATGTTAACCCACACATCCTACTTTAGATCAGATTCGCAAAATGCACTTTTTTATTAAAATAAATAATATTTTTTATAAATATAATTTTATTGATAAAACGCAATTCCACATAGAAATAGTAGCGCTTTTTTTATTATGTATTGCTGACATATATCTCGAAGAAAAGCTAAACTCTGTTACAGTTGTAAAAGGTATAGACAGTAAGAGTTAGGGCAATTGACCTAAGTTTTCGAGTCTCTTGAAAGAGACAAAATAGAGTAAATTTAACAAAAGTTAAGCAAAGGTGAGAGTGAAGAAGGTACAGTTAATATCTATACCTTAGTTTCATATTTCTTAAAGAAAGTCAAACTTCAGCGTTTGTACCCGTCAAAGCGACTGTGACGGACTACTATGCGGTGATGGAGAGAGTCAATCGTGCATAATCGAGCGCTACAGCTAGCGTTCTGAGGCACAGCGATACAGCTGATATGGAACCCCGATACGATAGTGCTGAGTAGGGTCAATCGTACAACGGGATTGATTGGTAATATCTAGCTGTTGAGGATATTCCTTGCGTCTTAGTCCAGGTGCAACTACCCAGAGATTCAATCGAGGGACTGACAACGCTGGCAGCTTAGATAACTTTTGCCACACCTCCTGATACGACTGCTCCGGATGTAAAAATGCAAACGAAACATCAGCAACTCCTGGCAAATTTTCTTGATGCCGTTGGTTAATTGCCAAGGCAAAGCTTAACCCTAAAGCCACATCTTGAAAGTTGTGGTATCCCATCACCATCATGCTCGGCACAGATGGCTCTAAATTCATAGTTTTTGCCACCTGTTGAGGATGGAAGGGTTTGAGAAATACTAAGTTGGAAACAACAAAAAAACAACTCAATAAGGAAATGAATAAAAGAAAAGCAGAAGGTTGAAGTTTGGTTGCAGGTTGGAAGTTAGAAGGTTGCAGGTTAAAAGACTGGTTTGAACCTTCAATCTTTAACTCTGGAGAACCTTCAACGTTCAACCGTCTAACCTTCAACCCCTTAACTGTAAAGCTGGCTGCTAAAAGAGCGCATATAGCTGGGTAGTAGACAAAGTTATACCGAGGAGCTACTGTGATGTCCTTGCCCAGCAGGTAAATAATCCCTCCAAATTGCAGCAGAACACAAAGCGTAAAACCGACAAGAGTGAAGGTTGCAATGTACGTTTCCGGTTGCCGCCAGAGTTGTTTGAGTCCTCTAAACCCATGCTGTACCACCCAAATCCCCAACCCAATGGTCAATAAAACAGAGGGGATCTGAATCCACAACGGTTGACCTTCCACAGGTAGAGCAATTACCATACTAAGCCAACCTGCCAAGGTTTGAACTAAGGGAGCAAGGGCTTCAGGTTTGGGCAGCCAGCCGGTTTCTTGACGTCCGAAACTCCCTAACAGCACGCTTAGCCAAGGCAAATAGCTCACGGCAACACCTAAGACGACGAGCGTCACAGCAACCCAACTTCCCTTGGGTACTATTCGACGCCGCCAGTACATCAAACCAATTAAAGTTAAAAGCTGGGCAATGAAAGCAAGAATAAAAAAGTAGTGGATATAGCAACCGAGGCTGTTGATGATGCCCCATAACAACCAAACAATGAGTTTTGGGCGTTGCTGCCGGAGATGGAGCGTCTGCTGAATGTGTACTAATCCCAAGAGTGCCAAGATGATGAAAAACATGGGCAGCGTGTAGTGACGCGCTTCTTGGGAGAGGTAGACGGCGAAGGGAGAAACAGCCATCAACGCTGCTCCCACCAGACCGGCACTTCGGGAGAAGATAATTCGATTGAGACAATAAATTGCTGCGATCGCACCTACACCAAAGATAGTCGGTAGCGATCGCAGTTTCCAACTTAGAGGTTGAGCCAGAGGTTCCACCCGATTCAACCACTGATGCATCAAGCAAAAAAATAGCGGAGGATGTGTGGATTCAGTGGCAACGGCTTGGGCAATCTCTGGACAGCTGACACCAGGTTGGAGCGTAAACAGATTGTGCAACGTCGAGGGAGGAAAGACTACCTCCAGAGGTACGTCTTTGTAGCGGTGTCCTAAGCTTAGCAAAGCCGTCAGCACTTCATCGAGCCAGAGGGGCTTCAGTTCAAGATTGCAAAACCGCAGAAAAGTTCCTAGGGTAATAACCCCAGCCAATGCCAAGTAATGTAGAGAGAGGTTTTTGCTCTGATTCATAGTTGGAGCCTATTTGCGAAACCACTCTACACTAGAGTTTAGGCTTTACCAGTAATTTTCTAGAAAATAGGGTGTAGGAAAAAGATGTTCATACTTACTCCTACCAACAACGGTGCGCGTAGCGTGCTTCTCCCGAAGAAAGTACCTGGTGAGCGATCGCTCATAATGCCTAATTGGGTGACTGGGGTATCTAATACACGAGTTACGAGAGCAGAGGGAGAATTTTTACTGGTGGGTTATTTCTGCCAGCTTGTACTAAAACGTCAGAGTGAGGTTATCCTGCTGTCTCACTGAAGTCACTAATTGTGAATTTAATTTTTGCTGCACTATCGCTGCACGTCGTTGCCCCACCTTTTCCCAGGTGAATTCCTTCGCTCTTTTCCGAGCTGAGACACCAAATTTAGCCCGTAAATCAGGGGAATGAGCTAACTTGCGTAAGGCTTCTACCCAGGCGTCTTCCTCATAGGGCGACACAATCATGCCATCGATGCCATCTCGGACAACGCCACCCGCTCCCATCGGGGATGTTAGCATGGGTAATCCATGAGCCATGGCTTCATAGGCGACTAGTGGACTGCCTTCCTCCAGACTTGGAAAAGCAAACAAGTCAGCGTCGTGATAAGTAAAGGCAACATCGCTATTGTATTTCACATGCACCACGTCAGGACGCTTCAGAATCGAGTCACAAGTTTCGGCAATGACGGGCTCCATACGCCCACACAGCATAAGCCGTCCCTTGATACCTGCTCGCTCCCAAGCCCGTAAGAGTAAATGAGCCCCTTTTCTAACGCAAATACTGCCCACGAAGAGTACAGTAATTTGATCTCGGTGGGGTTTATCAGCAGGAAGGCTAGGGAAACGCTGGGGAGACCAGCCGTAACTGGTTAGGATTAGTTTATCCTCACAAATGCCCAATTCTTGAAACGACTTTTTCACCTCGGGGCTGGGACAAAAAATGAAATCAGCTAGTTGTACTTCTGCTTGTTCATTCAGAATGTTATCAAAGGTAATGATGTGTTGGGGTTGCACTCCTAGACGTTGATAAGCCTCATCCAGGAGGCGTTTTGCCTTTCCTGTGTAGCAGTTAAAGCGCTCCAAAAAAATGGGTTTATCGAGCTGTTTAACGGCTTTAAAGGCTTCCACTGAAGTTGCAGGCCATAAGTAAGCTGCATCAAAATCCTTCAAATCTTTGAGAAAACGTTTCTGAGCTATTCCTGCTGGAGCATTAGCGCTGCGATAGTAGAGCTTTTTGAGCAATGACGGAACCGCTTCTACAATGTTAGACCCGCGCAATGAGCGTTCGCAATTTGGGACAACCATCCGTACCTGTAAATCAGGTCGTTGCATGTGTCGATTTATTGAAAGAAAAGTATGAGTTACCCCCTGGTTATTGACGTAAACTGGGAACAAAGAACTCAGTTTGATCATGCTCATAGCTTTGTAAATTCTTCTGTGTTTGTTTCCGTACAGAATTTGTGAACTTCTACCGTCATGAGCATACACACCTGATAGTTCATCGGCTTTATAATTCCTATTCATTCGAGAAAATGTGCTATTTTCTACAGTTCGCAACCGATGCTTCTCAGCTACCCATTTTGTCTTTAGTGTGCTTGTGTTGTATCTGTCTAGAGAAGGAAGGAGCGTAAAATTTAGGTAGGACACTCTTTAACGATTGAACTAAAGCACACAACCCTTTACTGAATTATCCTATCTAGAGTTATTTTGTGTCTTGAATTTCCTACTTTTGGAAGAGGCGAAAAGTTAACTCAAGGTTGAAGTCTAAAGTATGAAGTATGAAATCCCCACCCTAAAGGATGGAACAAAAATCATCGAGCCTTGTATGTTCTGCTGCACCTATAAAGGGGAAAGTTTATTAAATCTATCCTTGGAAAGAGCGCACAAGCGGATTTTGGTCTGGAAAAAACACAGTAGGGGCGTATTAGAATACGCCCCTACCACGAACACAAAACGCTCAGATTGCGATAAGGATTCCTGCGCGGCTTTTGGTGCTGCGCTTCATCGGTAATCGCTCTTTGCTAGATTCTAAGAAGTAATGAGTTTTGAAGCCTTGAGAACTAGAAGAAAAATAAAATTGACCTTAACTAGAGAGATGCACCCGTGAAATTAGGTAGTCTTGCGTGACTAGAGTAGTCTAACAAAACTGTTCTAGATTGCTTCAGTCAGTTTAACTGTATGATGGCTAAACTTCATCAATTCATAAAGATCATAGGCCGATAAATCTTCTTGAGATGGCTCATCCGTTTTGCAGATTGCCACAATTGGATCACCGTATCCTTTCGCTCTGCCAATTAATAACAACTTTTTGCCTGCATACTCTCCAATCAACTTGAATTTATCAGCAGGAAGGAACTCGACGTAAGGGAAAAAACTCTGGTTCTTGATGTGCATTTTGACTCCTGAGGTTAAAGATTTTTAACTCTCATCATCTTAGATAAGATGAAGGGAAATGGTGAGCAGCTCAACGCATTAATTCGCGCCATGAGCAGACAGTCTGTGAAGCCCATGCTTGTGCTTGTCAGCTAGTCATAAACATTAAAGAGTTTACTTCCTAGTTGGAACTCTAAGTTATATTGAGAACAAAGACATCCGTATGTATAGCCGTTTGACAGTTGGATTGTGCCCAGAAAGTCATTTGTGTAGCTGATTCCTTTTTGACTACAGCTATCCATGCTTTGTAAATCATTATCCATCCCTCTGTATTACTTGTGGCGGTTTACGAGGTGGGTCAAGAAACGGTATAGATCACATTGCCTTAACCTGACAATACTACCCGCTAGGAGACCCCAAGGACGACGGCTCACATTAAGCTCATGTCAAAGGTACTCCTTCCATTGCCTACGGAGTTAGCTGACGGGCTCAAACTGGAAGGTGTTTGTCTCACGCTAAGCAAGATTCGCCCCGAAAATTGGTTCCTCCGTTCTTCTCCAGCTTCTGACTTGTTACGGGGTCACTGGCTGAAGCAGATTAGGCTACCCACTTCTTAGCAAGAGTATTACTGGTGGATCAAACTAGAGTCTATCTAAAGTAATATTTCTTCAACATTACTGGAATCTGGGTTATGAAAGCAGTAGCAGAATTGAGTGCGATCGCTGTGCAAGCAGCCTCTTATGTCCAACAAGCCCCTGCCTTGGGGCTTGGCAGAGTTCCCCGTGCACAAAGGAAAGAAGGTCTAGGATTTGTAGCAGAATTGATTTGGGGCAAGGGCAATTGACAATTTCCCCAATCGGAAGCTAGCAAGCCTCCGTTGAGGAAAGAGTTAAAGTTAACCCTTAAAACTTATCCTCTTGGGAATTTTTAAGTGGGAGTCAACTCAAGTGTAACTAATTCGTTTAGATTTAACCTAATTGAACAATACCTCAGATAAAACAATTTGAGGGTTCACAATAGATAAAGAAAGAGTCGGTAGAATTGTTTGGTTCAGGGAATAGGGGGTCTTCATGGATATAGAGATTGCTCACGCTCGTTGCAGAGATTGTTTAGTTCAGTCCATAGAACAGCTACAGGGTTCAGCATCACCGCAGGAAATTGAATATATCGCTGAGTTGATTACCCAGACCATGAAGGGACCTTGGCGTTATTTTCATACGAACGAACATATTTTTGAAGTTGGGGAGTCTGGTGATGCAATTGAAATTTTAGCAGCTTTGTTTCACGATTTGGTTTATGTACAGGTCGATCAGGGAGTAAGCCTCAATATTGGCCGTTACATTGCTCCTTTTGTTAAAGAAGTACGGGGGCAGATACTAATTCGAGATGCTCATGAATTGCCTAACTCACCCATGTTTAATATTGTGGCAATCATCTTTGGCTTTACTCCCGGTCAATCGTTACCGCCCATGGCAGGGCAAAATGAGTTCTTAAGTGCTGTGATTGCGGCGTTTTGTTTAGAGCCTTTTTTGAGTTCTAGTCAAATTGCTCAAATCGCAGCCTGTATTGAAGCGACTGTCCCCTTTCGTCCTTGGTCATCACCTAGTTTAAGCCCTTGCGAATTGTTGTATCAGCGTCTACTCAGCGTTAACGAGCAGTTTGACTTAGAGTGGAGTGATGACCAAACGATTGAAGTTGTAAAACGCTCGGTAAGGGTAACCAACCGAGACGTCAAGAATTTTGCTTATCCTAATCCGGCTGATTTTTTAGATAATACCTGGAATCTGATGCCGGAAACCAATCATGAGCTGATGAATCCTAGTTCTTACACGGTTGGCGGATATCGCTGGTCTTTGCAAAAAATGGAAGGGTTCATGAATTTTCTCTCTCCAGAACGAGTGTTTCAGCGGTTTAGAGGAGAGCCGGATGATGAAACTTACCAAGCGTTGATTTCAAAAACTAGCATCAATTTAGAAGTCGCCAAGCTTTATTTAGGATGTAAGTTAGTTTCAATCGCGATTATAGAAGCACTTTCAACTTACTTGGGACGGGATATAGCTGTTTCCCTGATGATGGGAGAGTTTCCAGCACCAGGGATAAAGACAGTGGCTTTGGAAGATTTTTTGCCGACTATTCAAAACCCTAAAAAACCAAAAGATGAACTAGAACGTGTGGTTTTAGACTTATTGAGCAAGGGACGAAATCAAGAATCACTTTATGATTTGAAAAACTCACCTATCGCAACATTCATTGTCAAATCAGTAGGATTTGATGAGATGCACCAACTGATAAAAATTGCTAAAGAGTTCTTTGCTGGAACAATCTCCGTATCCGAGTTTCTGGGTCAATGCGACGCTGAAGTTGTGAAAGCAATTTCACTGGGAGTGAAGCAGCTTTTTGAAAGCCGTGCTGCTCGATTTGCATCGATTAAGTTAACCCGTAACGGTAAAGCTTCCTCCCTATTTAGCCGCAATGAACCTGATAGGTTAAGCTCGAATTGATGTTAGTTCAGTGCAGTCATTACCTAATTAGCACGTTGAGATGAGAATGTGAGTCCCTTCATGGTGTTGTTTGTCCAGCCAAACGCTCGATCAAACGGGCGCACTCCCTCCTCCATAATCGATGCTCTTGCATCGCCAAGAACTCCACTTTCAAGCAACTCCTGTAGCTTGGAACGGAATTCTGGGTATCGTTCCCGCGTTGTTTCCTGTAAGTAGGTAATCCGGTTCGACTCGTCGGTAATTCCTTTGGCTAAATTATCTACCGATGGAATTTCGTAGACCCACCCCGATTGATCATAAGCATCAATGAGTAACCTGACTAGTAAGAGTCGAAATGCATCATCTTCATGAGGCCCTTTACTCCTTTGAAATCGACGGTACGTACCTGTAACGTAGTTGAAGTGAATGAATCCCAATTCCTGTTCGTGGCGACCTATTTTCTCGGCTGGAGTCCGATATTGAGGCCAATAGGAAATGTCAAATAAATGTGATTTACCATCGATTATTTCATCATGACCCCGGTGTTCCCAAGGCCGAAAGCTCCTCACCCAATTAAGGTTGAACATCATTTCCCAAGTGGCAGTCAGATGGTTAATCCCCAGTTCGTCGAATGACCTGTCCCAGGCTTTACTAACACCTAAACAAGCTAGGTCAGCTCTAGAACAGGTTTCGTAATGGGTTTTCATAAAATTAGGCTGAGTGATAAACAAATCCACGTCATGCCAAAGCCCATGTGTGGTACGCAATGCCTCAACCCCTCTAACCATTTGGAGCCAGCAATTATTATGCGGATTATTTTGAAAACGAGTAATTAAATAGTCCAGCCTCTTAGGCTGTATTAAACGGATGGGACTGATGGGATAGTCCTTGGCATAAGTTTCTAAAATCTCGGAAAAACCTTGGATTGGCTGATCGGGAATGATAAGAGTTTCAACCAGATGTTCTGGATTTTGGGTAGCGCACACCTCTAGGGCAATTTTCAAAAAAAAGGGTAGATCGGCAGGAACGAGCATCAATATGGAATAGCCGGGGATAAGTTTACCAACTGGCGTGCGCCACTGAGGATATAACCATTGCCAGAGCGTATCTTTGGAGAAAACAGTCATCGTAATAAGCCTTTATTCAGTCGTGTTTACGCAGTCGTTCGTTCAACCAAAATCAATCAGGATGAAAATGAAATCATTATTTCTCGTGCTTTTCTCTATGTTTTTTCCTACATTTTGACCTCCTGTGACGCAAGACAACATGCCCTCGTTTACGATGTTTGGTCTACGAGGTGTGTCAAACTGACTGCACGGTTACTTGAGTATTAGAGAAATAGACCTTTTACAAAAGTCGAACTCACCCCGCAATCCTCCCGCTATGGGGGGAATAAATCTTGTTCCCCACTCGCTATTAGAGGGGTTTCAAGTATTTATGCAAGAGGTTCAATGGTTGAGCTGGCTGGGAAAAGATAGGTAGCAGATTTGGTAAGAAAGATGATTCTCTACGAAGGCAGAGCTGCTGTACCCAATTTGTTGAGGGCTTAAGAAACGGTTGTTAATTGATTAGTCGTTTTTTCATTCTGTGGAAGCTAGTGGCTCTACAGAATATCTCTGAACAACCTAAATCAACTCATGGGTAGATTGAGTTAATTCCTGCCTCATATGGTAATGGGATTGCATTGTTATGGCTAGGGGTAATTTTAAATCTTTACAAAACTAATTAATTGGTGCAGTTGCCAGTTATTTAGTTTTTGTAAACTTCAGTAAGGGCTGAAGATAATCGAAGAAAATACGAGATTTCTAGCTCTTTCTCTTGCTCATATCCTGACTATCTTGAGCCGTTTGTAGAAGAGTTATTCTCTTCAATCAAATAATAATTGAGGATGTTCTCCGAATCTGGGAAACTGAACTAAAGTGCTGTTATCAAATAACGATTTATACCACAATATTTCGTAGGTTATTGTTGTGAAATGAAGGCTATCTGGGATTCTAGGAGATGCCATAAGGCTAGCCGTATTATTCATCAGACCTCTGAAAAATCAGTTTTTGCAATGTACCTATAGTACTTATCTCTATTAGCCTCATAACTTATGCAAGTTTGCTACAAAAATTGCGATCGCACGATAGTGCTGTGAGTTTTAGCGTTACACCGCGCCATCCTGCGACCGCATCTAAAAGCTAGTGACTGTTACCCCTCACTGCCAGTACTGCCACCCCCTAACTCGCTACTGCTATCCCTAACGCCGTTCCGACGGCTGATGGATAAGAAATACCAAAACGAGGGCAAGACTAGCAAAGTAATCACAAGAATGCCTAACGCTACGTAACCGGACTGTTGATTAGCATTAGCGATATTATCAGCATCGACAGCGAGGTCTTGCACGCTGGTCAGGTTGCCACCCAGTTTGAGGGCTAGTGATTGAATGCCAACCAAAATGCCACCTTCAATGTTGCCTTGTTTGAATTGAGGGAGAATCTCTTGGCGGATGATGCCGCTAAGCAGTGCTTCTGGCAGCAAAGGCTCGATCCCATAACCGGTTGCAACTTCGACGCGGCGATCGCTGTTGGAAACCAACAACAGCACCCCCTTTTTACTAATCCCCCAAGACTTGAAGAGTTTCGTCGTAAAAGCTTTCGGACTGGGTGCGGGTGTCGTTTCCGGAACCGTGACAACGACAATTTCATCCCCAGTTTTACCCTTTAACTCAGAGATAATTTGGTTGAGCTTGGCTTCGGTATCTGGACTGAGGATTTTTGCCATATCCGTTACCCAACTGCCAGAGTTTTGTCCGGGATTGGGCACATCTTGCACCGTGAGGGCAGAACTGGGTAACGGGAAAAGGAGTAACGTGAAACACAGACAAACTGAAAAGAATACGAGAAGTCGTTTGGCTATCAATGCTACAGAAAACATGACTATTGCTAGGATGGCTAATATTGCACATCAAAAAACTAGCCCGATTTTAAGGCTTCTCGCTCTCGCTGACTGTAGCTGATACATCGCAACGATTCCCCACCCCCAATGTCACAGGATGAACCCCAAAACCCGACAACCCTGACTCAGCCTCGACAAGCCTTGCGGGAACAGCGATTGCAGCAACTCCGCCAGAGTTTAAGACGCGGACAGCAAAGCATGACAGACTGGCAGGGGGGACAACTCGCCGTTTCTGCTGTACCGGGTGCGGGGAAGTCTACCGGCATGGCTGTGGCAGCCGCGTTTGCGATCGCACGTCATCAACTGCATGGCAAGCGGCAACTCGTCGTCGTTACCTTCACCCGCTCTGCTGCGGCTAGTATTAAACTCAAAATCCGCGACTGTCTTAAATCGCTTTATCTACCACAAAATAGCTTTGTTGTCTATACCTTGCACGGTTTGGCGCTGAACATTGCCACCCGCCATCCTGACTTGTCGAAACTCAATCTGGACAGTGCCACCTTGGTGACGCCGAACCAAAGTCACCGCTTAATTCGAGCCTGCGTGGAGCAATGGATTGCCGCTAATCCGCGCCGGTATTCTACCCTGCTAGAGGGGCGTCAGTTTGATGGGGAAGAGACTGAACGGCTGCGGCGGCAGTCAGTTCTGCGAACGGAAGTGCTGCCGGAAATTGCACAAATCGTCATCCACGAAGCCAAAAGCTCTGGTTTATTCCCTCAAGATTTGTGGAGACTGAGCGAACAAACCCCCGATGCCTATGAGATTTTAGCGATCGCTGCGGGGTTGTATGACCAGTATCAAACCGTGGCGAGATCGCGCAACTTTATCGACTACGACGACATGATTCTCGCCGCCCTGCGTGTGTTGGAAGATGATGCCGTCCGCCGCCTGTGGCAACAGCAATTCTTTGCAGTTTTTGAAGACGAAGCGCAGGATTCAACTCCTCTGCAATTCAGATTATTAGAAACCCTAGCGGCTGACCCTAATCACCCAGATGTACCGCTTAATTTAATTCGGGTAGGTGACCCCAATCAAGCCATTAACTCTACCTTTACTCCCGCTGACCCCGTTTATTTCAATCGGTTCTGTGAAGAGTGTCAAGCGATTAATCGGCTGGCAACAATGGATCAAGCTGGTCGCAGTACCCGAATTGTCATCGACGCTGCCAACTTTGTCTTAAACTGGGTCAATCGTTCCCAGCTGACGGGTGCAGAACAAGCCTTTCGTCTGCAAATGATTCGTCCCGTTGATGCAGGTGACCCCCAAGCAGATGCAAACCCTCAGCCAGTGGGTCGAGGCTTGGAAATCTACACGCCTCGTGACATTTACCAGACTGTCGAACTGCTGGGAGAACGGGTGGTTGAGCTACTTACTCAAAATCCCAGTCATCGCGCGGCGGTGTTAGTACGGGAAAATCGGCAAGGAACATTTGTCGCTCAAAAACTGCAATATCTCAAGCGTCAGCATGGGATTGAAGTCTTTGATGTGGCACAGAGCGATCGCCATTCCCATGTTCCCGCAGAAATCCTCGCACTGTTGCAATTCCTCGATCGCCCCCACTCTCCTGATTACCTCAAAGCGGCTCTAGACGTTCTCGTCCAGCGCCAACTGATTCCCACCCAAGACCTCAATGCCCTCGCCACTTCCCCAGAACAATTCCTCTTCCCTGGCCCCCTCGACCCCCAGCAGACCCCAGCAGTGCGTTATGCTCGCAAATATTGTTGTAATCTGCTTCAGGCTCGTCTGGAACTCCCCCACTATCAACTGATTTCTTTCCTCGCTCTCACCTTAAATTACGACCAATCCGAGCTAGCCACAGCGGACAAATTAACAGAACGGATTACCAAACAGACGCATGGCAATAGTTCTATGGGAGCCATCCTTGAGGCACTGGCTGAAATTGTCAATTCGGAACGCTTTGAACCCGTAGAAACAGAAGACGCCGACTCCCGCTATTTGCGTGCAGGGCAACTCACCATTATTACCATGCACAAAGCCAAGGGGCTGGACTGGGATTATGTGTTTCTGCCATTCTTACATGAAGACACACTGCCAGGTAGTCCTTGGGTACCCACAGCTGCCCAGTTTTTAGGGGATTTTACCCTTGCCGAAGTCGCCAGAGCACAAATTCGTGCCAGTCTCCATGATCATCCCTTACCTATGGCAATGGAGGCATGGGACCAAGCAGGACATCTAAAGACAGCAGAGGAATACCGCCTGCTTTATGTCGCCATGACGCGAGCCAAGCGCCTGCTGTGGATGTCTGCGGCAGAAAGAGGGCCGTTCCGCTGGAATACCTTCAGTGGTCATGCTTCAGATAACTTACAGCAGAAAAAGCCTTGTCCTGTGTTGCCAGCTTTAAAGAGTCAGTTTCCGCGATCGGTGGTGGCATTGTCTCAAATAGTCAAGTAAAAAGTGAAGTGCCCGACGCTGACTCTTGCGTTATAAAGTTCACATCTTGTATCAAGCAATTTTTAGGAAAATAGGTTTGTCTCAATAGCTACATAATCAGGACTTGCGCATTTGCCCCCCAGCCCCCCAACTCTGGGGGGAGTGAAATCTTGTTCCCCCAAGCTTGGGGGTGAGGGGGGCTAATCGGCGGATATTGCGTAAGTCCTGATAATTTTCCTCATCAATCTGATTGCAATAAGTTGAATAGTTATGAGCTTAGCTATACACGCATCCTACTGGATTTCTGACAAGTTGTAATAAGCAACAGAGGCACTCCAGCAAGCAGAGAAATTTGGAAGGAGAGAATTAGCATTTCACAAATGATTTAGGATTACTATAGTGGTAAGCGCTTAGGAACAAAGTTTCTTAAAACTTTCTTGAGTTCCTCTTATAAAATCAATGCTCAGAATTAGAGGAGTTTAATGTAATGGATTTTTATTTATCTGTTCAAAATTTTTATACAAGAGATGATAATTGGGGGGATGAATGGGATGAATATGAGTTTGAGGACGAAAATTTAAATCGAATTTTGTCAGTATTGAAAAATTGGACTGACAGAGAATTAAGTTGGTCAGTCAAGGAAAACTGTACATCGCTACAGGCATGGTCAAATCAATCCACAAAAGGGCAGCTACAGGGGAATATAATCGATTTAAATTGTATTGCATCTCCGAATGAAAAAAAGATTGAATTGAGTTTCAAATTTGCAGGCAAGATTCAGAAAAGGGCTGTTAAAGAACTTTGCATAAAAGATTTAAAACAGCTCGTTGCTCCTTTGATTGATGAAAGTGTTTGTTGGGTATTTTCTCTAGAAGAGGGTTCAGATCTAGAAGTTATAGCGGTTCTCAATTGACTGACGAGCTGATGCTTTCCGCGTAGTGGGTGATGTGCGATCTGCGCTTCTCCCAAGGGGAGACGCCAAGGGCGAACGCAGCAGCGCTTCGCTATCGCAAATGCAGCAGTAACAGTCACGCTTTCTAAAGCTTCAGGGTTAGCTGAGATACCTAGCGATTACATTCAAAAATCGCAGCCCACAGATGAGGTAGGATTTGTGGTGGTACATACTGAGGAAGAAATGCGATCGCGAAACGGTACTGCTCGTCTAACTCAGTTGCAACCCTTTTCCTAGATTTATTGCATACCTGGCAGGGTAGTCAGAGATAGATACAAGTACCATACAGGCAAGCATGACAAATGCGATTGCTTCATGCTCATAGGGTGATCGCACGTCAAAATCATAGCTCGTAAATGAGCTGACCGAGTACAGGAGATGATCGCAACGCTTTAGGGCTATTGGAAATAGAGTGCGATCGCCTGAACTCGCCCGTGAAAATATTGCTCCATGTACCCCATTGAGAACCACAGGTTCATTTTGCACAAGTAGAGGAAGTGCAAAAAACCGTGAGCAGTAGTGGGTTGAAGAAACGATTCATTACTATATTGACTTAGAGTGTTTCAAGGTTTAATAAAAAAAATCCCTAATTGCTTTGGTATTGAAGGAAAGCCTAATTCTCCCATTCCCAATTCCCAATTCCCGACTGTCAGCAGAGATAAATTTCTGTCTGTTCAAGCCATTCCTGCATAATTTCCCGCTAACAGCCCCCATAAATAACTAGAACCTTTACCTGAAGACTATGATGGATAACCTTTTCAAGGTAGCTTGAGCAACAACTAAAGGAAACCTTCATGAAAAAACGTGAAGATATCGTGCAAAAATTCTCGACTTTTCTCAGTTTTGGAGATTCCAGCAGTCGTCTCAAAGCCACTTGGCAAGTTGACATTGAACTGGAACGCCAGATGAAACGTCTAACTCAGTCCGATCCAGAGGCTAAAGCAGAATTTTGGGCAAGGTATTTTCTTGAAACTTTGAAAGGGGTAGACAATGAAGGGGATACGGTAATACGGAGACAAGGAGAATTGAAAAAAGAACTCTTCGTATCGCCGCCTCAGGGAATTGCTGTGTCTTCTTCCAAAGCTGGAAGGCATTTATCCGCCTATTTACAAGAAGCTTGCTTGTGGGCTGCTCAGAAAAGTTATCAAAATTTTATCTTTCTCCGGCACAAATACCCGATAGAAGAATACTTTCAAATTGCCAATTCAATCACTAGCCCACCCATCAAGCTATTCAGAAATTTTGATTTCAACCATCCTAGAAACAATATAGAATGCTATGCTAAAACGGCAATTCTACGTTTTATTAATAACAACATTTATCAGCAAGACATAGAGGCAAAAAGAGGTAAGTTTTCCGATTATGGCCTTTTAAAAGATTTGACTCTAAAAGAACTGAAAGAAGCTCTACTCTCTCAAGGAATCAACCAATCCCAAATTGAGTCATACTGCTTAGCTTGGCAATGCTTCGATGAAATTTTTCAACCAAACCAAAACCAAGGTAGCCGCCGTCTACACCCTCCCAAGCAAAAACATCTACAACAAATTGCCTCCTACTACAACCAGCGGTGCAACCCACTCAATTTACCAGCAACACCCACGTCAGGGGAGAAAATTCAAGGAATGCTCTCAACCTGCATTCAGGCAGCTCGTGAACACCGCACTAGGCGCTTTCTTCCTCTGGAAGACTATGAGAACCTATCTGGCTCCATCCCCACAGTTTGGGACATAGTCATGCAGAACGAAGAATTGGAAAAAGTGCAAAAAATGGTTGCCAAATTGTTTTTAGCAATGCCAGAAGCGAGTCAGACAATAGTGAAACTCTGGCAAGGACTCAACTTAACCCAAACGGAGATAGCAGCTATCCTAAAGCATCAGTATCCTGACTTGCAGAAACAGTATCAAGTGGCTCGCCAGTTGGGAAGGTTGAATAAAAATTTATTAATAAATTTAGCGGTTGAGTGTAAAAAAAATTATCCAGAACATGGTTTGAATGGAGACAAGGATATTGAAGTGATTAAGGAATATTTGCATGAATGTTTGCAAATTCATTGTCAGAGTCTGTTTTATCAATTTTTAGAAAACTCTAAAGAAAAATGGAGTTATCGAAAAGAATTATTAAATCTACAAAACGCAGTAATAATCAACAATTCCAATGCTTTATCTAAGCAACTGGTGGACGTCAAACAGTGTTTGATTCAAGATTTTATCACTGAACTGGAAACAAGTATGGGTCTTGCCACTGGCTCTCTGGATTCAGTAACTAATAAAGTTGCTGATTTTATTGCACAATGGTTAAAAAATACCTCATTTATATCGAATAATGGAGATGAATGAAAATGATATTTACATTGAATAAGCTAAAAGAAATTTATCCCGAACAGTTATGGTTGGAGTTATCGGCTCAAGAACAAGACTATGCATGGCAGCATACCGCTTCCCAGGCTTACTCTAACGCTGCTGCTCGTTGGAGAGCATTTGTGAATTTTTTGTGTTTGAATACGTTTTTAACTTGGCTGAAAGCAGACTCCGATTTAACAGAGACACCAAGTACTTGGCCTCAAGCGACTGAGTTACCCAGTTTCTGGGACGTAGCGAATGGCACTGGACTGACTTTGGGCGCCACTCGACTGGTACTTATCCCCAGTGATAAAGGTAATCTTCCAGAGTTCCGAATTCCCCAAGAATGGGTCGATATTCCTGACTGGGCAGCCAACTACTATCTGGCTATGCAGCTAAACTTGGAAGAACGCTGGCTACGGGTGTGGGGGTACATAACTCATCAGCAAATTCGCCAGGAAGCAACGTATGACCCGATGGATCGAACTTACTGTATAAATCAAGAAGATTTAATTCAAGACCTCAACGTTATGTGGGTGGCGCGAGAACTCTCTCCCCCAAGACAACCAGAGGTTAAACCGTTGCTAACGTTTCCCGCTGAAACTGTCAAAAAATTACTTGATCAGCTAGGCAAGTGGACACCTTATTCGCCTCGCCTTGATGTCACCTTTGAGCAGTGGGCTGTACTCATGGCATCGGCAGAAAGTCGGCAACATTTGTACCAACTTAGGCAAGACAATCAAAAACGCGATCGCACCGTTACGGTAGCTGAAAGCAACCCGTCTGTCGTGAATAACTTAAGCCAATGGCTTCACAATCGCTTTGAAGCAGGTTGGCAGCCTCTTGATGCACTCTTCACGCCACAGCATAAGACATTAGCCGTTCAATTCAGAAGTGATGCCGCGTTGAACGAAGTTTGTGTCAAGGGCGCCAAGTTAATTGATTTGGGGATACAACTGGGGGGTACTACTGTTGTGTTGCTGGTTGGTCTGACACCTGTGATTGATAATAAAATCAGTATCCGTGTGCAACTCCATCCGATCATTGGAGAAACTTACCTGCCTCCCAATCTCAGACTCGTTTTACTTTCTCAATCGGGGACAGCCCTTCAGGAAGTTCAATCGAGACTTCACGATAATTACATTCAGTTAAAACGATTTAAATCTCCAGTGGGAAAACACTTTAGTATTCATGTGGCTCTCGGTGATGTCAGCATTAAAGAGAGTTTTGTGCTCAAACCGCTGGCTAGCTGACATTTAAGCTGATAATGTATCCCGATTGCCTAGTGAAGACGAAGACATCGTGGCAAAAGATATGGGGTGTAGGGTGAGGGGGATGCAAATTAAAGGCACAACAACTGATGACCAAGTTAGTGGTGTTGAATCTGGGAAAAGGTGATTTACAGCGAGGCTTTCCTACTGTTACAGCTCAGCTATGGGAAGAGGCTCATCGCCTACCGATCCAATTTACGGGTAGCTTACCAGCTGCACCCGAACTTCCGGAACTTTATCGGCGTTGGCAGTTGCTTTATCAATTACTTTATGAAGTACTTTATCCCAGTCTCGATTGGCGCAAGCGCATAGAAATCGATGAAGAAGAAGAAATCGAAATTGATCAAGACGATGTGACCAACATTTCCTCAGTAGAGTTCAGTGGTTTATGCGATAAGTTACACCACAGAATCAATACTTGGTTCAAATCTGAATCCTTTCGCCATATTGACCAGAAACTACGCACCAAATTACACCCCTCTGAAGAAATTCGCGTTATTCTGGCAACAGAAGACGATCAAGTTCGACGACTTCCCTGGCATCTGTGGGACTTTTTTGAGGATTACCCCAAGGCAATCGTAGGTTTAAGTACTCCAGAGGTTGATCGAGTCAAACCTTTACGTAAAAATCCTGTCAGTCAGATTAGAATCTTAGCGATTCTGGGTAATAGTGAAGGAATTGATGTTGAGAAAGACCGGGCAATACTGGAACAATTACCCTGTGCACAAATCGTCTTTCTGGTCGAACCCCAACGCCAAGAGTTAGATCGGTGGCTTTGGCACAAACAAGGCTGGGATATTCTTTTCTTTGCAGGACATGGTTCCAGCCAAGAGGTTCAAGCAGAGACAGACAGAGCTTGGGAACGAAGGGAGACGGGTCGGATTTATATCAATCAGACTGACAGTTTAACGATTCCGCAGTTAAAAAATGCGCTGAGAGCCGCGATCGCACGCGGTCTGAATTTAGCTATTTTTAACTGCTGCGATGGGTTAGGAGTGGCGCGTCAGTTAGCGTCTTTGCATATTCCGCAGATGATTGTGATGCGGGAGCCAGTGCCTGATTTAGTAGCCCAAGAATTTTTAAAGCGCTTTCTCGCTAGCTTTGCCGATGGCGAGTCTTTCTATCAGGCTGTGCGGGAAGCACAGGATCGATTGCAGGGTTTGGAAGGGGACTTTCCCTGTGCGAGCTGGCTACCCGTAGTGTGCCAAAATCCAGCAGAAGCGCCGATCGCATGGCCCAAGTGGGGGCAAGGCCGCATTCGCCCCATCGGGTCTAGCCGCCGGATTCTCCCCTTAATCTTCAACACCAGTATAGTCATCACTGCCTTGGTCATCGGAATGCGATCGCTAGGGATGTTGCAGTCCTGGGAGTTACAGGCTTTCGACGCCTTGATGCGATCGCGACCTAATGAGGGTCTAGATCAGCGTATCCTCATTGTCACAGTCACTGACGCGGATGTTCAAGCTCAACCCGCCAAGGAAAGAGGAGGGGCTTCACTCTCTGATCGAACCTTGGCTCAACTTTTGAGCCAACTCGAACCGTTCCAACCCCGCGTCATCGGCTTGGATATCTATCGTGAGAACCCCGTGCAAGCCGGCTATGCCGATTTAGCAACTCGAATGCAAACGAGTGATCGCTTCATTACGATTTGTAAAGCCGGTGAAGAGAACAAAAACCCTGGTGTTGCACCACCCCCAGAAGTCCCCGTGAAGCGCTTGGGTTTTAGCGATGTTGTACTAGACCCCGATGGCATCCTCCGCCGTCAACTCTTAGCGATGGCACCTGCATCCCCTTGCAGTACCGACAAATCCTTTAGTTTTCGCCTCGCAACTCGTTATTTAGCTTCAGTGGGCCTCCAGCCCAAACTGACTCCCGACAAAAATTTGCAGATTAGTGACATCGTCTTTAAAAATTTAAACCAGAACACTGGCGGCTACCACGGAATTGACCCACTTGGACACCAAGTACTGCTCAATTACCGCTCTTCTGCTTCAGTTGCCACCCAAGTCACAGCCACAGACGTTCTAAAGCATAAGCTTTCTCCCGATTTAGTGAAAGACCGTATCGTCCTGATTGGCACAACTGCCGAAAGCTTTCACGATTCTTGGTCTACGCCCTACAGCGCCGGTCAATGGCCTCATCAATTTATGCCAGGGGTGGTTGTTCAGGCACATATGGTAAGTCAAATTCTTAGCGCCGTTCTGGATCACCGACCACTGTTGTGGGTTTGGGCGAAGTGGTTTGAAGTCTTCTGGGTCTGGACTTGGTCTGTGGTCGGAGGTATACTCGCTTGGCGCTGTTGGTCGCTGTTACGTCTGGGACTGGCAGTTAGCAGCGCTCTCGGACTGTTATATGGACTTTGTTTTGTCCTATTGATGCAAGGGGGTTGGGTGCCGCTCATCCCCTCAGTATTAGCTTTGCTGGTTACAGGAAGCAGTGTCGCTGCTTACCTGGCATTCCAAAGCCACAAACAACGATAAATAAAGCACTCATAGAAGACCTATTACTAGTACGTAGTCGTTTGGGCCGTTAAAGAAAGTCCTAACCTTTATGGCAACAGCTATATCCCTTGGGAAATGTCAAATAAATGTAACTGTATGTAAATAACTTATATATAAGTTGAACATAAGTTGAACGTGATCGCAAACATCAGGCTTTGATACTAATACCAAGCTGTAGTCAGACGTATAACTAACGATTTCTACGCCGAAATTCCGAGAACCCCGATTGTGCAAGATAAGGGTGTGGCATGTGGGCTACAACAATGAATAATGAATTATTCCATCCAATCAAACGTATCTTTGCTATTACTTTGACATCACTCAGCTTCATGAGCTATTTCATGCCAGCACTGACACGAGCTAATCAACCATCTAGTAATAGTTCTGAAAGAATACAAGTGCGCTTTAACCAGCAGGAACCAGATGGGTCAAGCCAAGGAAGGCCGGATGGTAGGAAGGGAACGGGAAGCCGTGGGAACTGTCCCCCCGCAGACAAGTCACTTACGGCTTTGATGCCTACCAGTCAATTGGGGTTAGTTGTCAAAGAGCATCCAGCCTCTGCAACTAAGTTAATTAAACTCCACTTTATAGCTAGTTGAGTAATAGCAAATCTGATTTTCTTACCCCTCTTACTTGTAGTCCGCCGACGCGGACTTTTTCTTTATTACTGTGGCTTTGAGTCGCTACCACTAACCGAAAAAGAGTGATCGCAACTTTACGTTAAAAATTGATAGTCCTCGCACTAGTCACGAGTATGCACCTGGACAAAGTGCAGAACCCTTTTGCAATCATCTGTAGCAATTACTGAGCGTCAGAGGGCGGTATTGGTTTGTTTTTCAGCTGTTGTATCACGGATTGAAGCCCTAAAGCTAGCAGACCGACAGCGATGAAACTAAAGACAAAAGTGGCAAGTGTGCTAACGCCTACGACAAGAGTACGAACCGCGATCGCAATATTGATAGCTGTCGGGTTGGTAGACGCAAGCGGTTTAGCGGCAAAGCTTTGAGCAATGGAGGACGTGAGGAAGTACAGCGCGATCGCAAATCCTCCAGAAATCAGGGCAGCACTCAAGCATTTCAATGGACTCGCTAGCGCATCTGGGGAGTTGACTGGCTTAGTGTCTGGGTTGGGTTTGGGAGTTAGATTCGTCATATCTTTATTATTGGACAAATCCTTACCAATAAAAGGAACTCCCATTTTCTTAAGTTTTGTCAAAAAATGGGAGGCACATCTGCGCTATTAATTTAAGTCAATGGTTAACGTTTTAGTCATCCTAGTCCCAAGCTGGCAGAGTTACATCTTCGCCACCAATGCCAATTCCTGTATTAAATATTTCAGCATCACTAATGTTCAGATCATTCATCAATGCGCCGTACACATTAGAGTCATAAATCTTTGCACTAGTAAAATTTGCCCGGTTGAGGTTGGCTTGCTGTAAATTCGTATTGGTCACAAATGCTGAAGTTAAGTTAGCTTCTGCTAAGTTAGCCCGCGAGAGGTCAGCCCCTTCAAGATTGGCTCCCGTCAGGTCGGCTCCTTGCAGATTGGCTTCTCTTAGGTCAACACCAACCAAATGGGCTCCCTTAAGATTGGCTCCTGATAAATCACACTTGACACATTCCCCAGTTGATAATAGCTGTTTAAGTTGAAGCGAATTTTCAGCTTTTACTGGGTTTGTAAACAATAGCGGAGTTAATAAGGTTAGGGTGGCTAAAAGCTTGAGCTTCATAATTTTCCCCTTTTGTCTGTAAATAGTGTTCCGTTCTTGACCTCACAGTTCTTATTATCTCACTCAATTTCTTGAAATGCATTGATTTACACTACAGACAGCTTGTGATAGCAATAATCCTAATTTCGTAACTCGGTACTCTTTGGTTGTGCGATCTAGCTCACTGTAGCCGTTCAAATGAAATGCATCCTAATAATTTGCTACGGTTAGATAGTATTAACAACCTGTAACAATAGTAGAACCTGATTTAATTCATGGGTATATAGCCAAAAAGATTTATGGGTAAAAATGCCTTATTCTTCATCCTTCAAAAGTATGATTTTCTACCCCCAATAGGGGAGAGCCAGGGAAACTCATACAATTGAGAGAAGCAATTTGTGACCTAAGAACAATGCCATCACAATGGGAATATCTGTTGAAGAATTTAGGGGAATGGCAAGGCTCATTTACCCAGTTCTCACCCCAAGGGGAACTGTTGGAAGATACACCGACTGTGGTGAGCTTAGAAGGATTAAATAATAATCAATCCATCCGTCAGATTATCCGCCGCTTCCCGCCAGGGCAGGCAGTAAACGAAAAAGTACTGGAATTTAGTTCTCTCAGTCGAAGTGTCTTATTTTGTGAAAATGGAGCGTTTTCCCAAGGTTCAATGCAATGGGGACCCTTTTCCGAATTTGGGGCAGAACTAGGCTTGATTGACGGGAATCGTCGCCTGCGTCTAGTGCAATTGTTTAACAAGGAGAGTCAACTAGCACGGCTAACGTTGATTCGAGAAAAGCTCGCTGGAACAGAGTTTCCAAAATGCCCACCGTTGACGCTAGAACAACTGTTGGGTGAATGGCAGGGAGAGGCGGTAACAATTTATCCAGATATGCGATCGCCGGATACTTATCCTACTCGACTTACCCTTGAGCGCGAAGGCTCCGATCACGTCGTACAACAGCTTACGTATGGCACTGAAGCATCAGCTCGTACCATCCGTTCTAGAGCCAGCGTGAATAGCTCCATTCTTCACTTCGACCAAAGTCCCCTACCCCATCAAGTTTTACTACTACCCGATGGAGCCTCTTCTACCTGCCCCTTGCGAATTCAGCCAGGTTACGCTTTTGTGTTAGAAGTGGGTTGGTTACCGCAACCGGATCGGCGTCAGCGTCTGGTTCGCAGCTACAGTGATAAAGGAGAATGGCTCAGTCTTACTTTGGTCAGAGAACAAAGAGTTAACTAAAGACTGAAGCGAGCATAGTCTTATTTTTCCCCAACATAACATTAACCCACCTCTACAGGGTGGGTTTGTTGTTTCTAGGTCGGTTGTGAAAAACTAATCCAAACAAACTTATCACTACACTAAGCCCTGTTTAAAATGGTAGAACAAGACTTTTTCATTAACGAGTCAGATTGATTAATTCAGGGTAAACCTGAGATGAGGAGGGTTCTGGCTGTGATGATGCAGTGCGATTGCGGCTGAAGTTTTTACTCCCAGAAGCGAGCTTAGAACTAATCAAGGCCACCACTTTGGGCAAGCAAAGGCAGATAACTGTGTTGATCAGTGTTATTAACAAGAATTCTAGTAGTCCCATACTTGATGATTACTCCAGTGGATAACTTAGTTGTTTTTGAAATTTCATGTTGCTTATGAAATTAAGTATGGAGGTAAAACTTAAAATTGTGTCACAGGATACCTTTGAATTACTTTTAGCTCCAATAAGTTTTCCTCATGCAAGTAGAGAAGCTCAAGGAAGCAGGAACGAATGATGTCAAGTTTTAGCAATCGTTGACTACCTGTTCCTGCCTACTAATTTTTCTGGTTTAACAAATAAAAATAGGTAATAGATAAAGTTCATCTTAATGACTCTGTTCAATTACCTATCTATGCTGTGTAGATCGAAATTTCCCATCTGTAGGCAAGTAGACTCCCCCTGAGCTAGCGCCTGCAACCGAGGAATGAACATCAATCTTCCTTCATTGGACGCATGGCTGGGGTCATTTCATACGTTCTACTTCAACCTTTATTGAACTTGAGCCCCGTGACTACGAGGGTCATCTTGAGCGGGTTTTGTGGCTGACACAGGGGCTTCAAAGGCAGAAATCTTGCCGCTACCTTGGGTATAAGGTAACGGTAACTCAGCCACCAAAGCCTCTAAGTCGGTTGCCATGATGTTACGGGGTTGTTCTCCAATGGCTTGAGCAATCGCGTTCCCATCCTTACCTAGAAACACAAAATGGGGAATCCCATCCACACGATAATTCAGGATTTCTGGTAACCACTTACTGTTGTCCACATTCAGCATCACAAAATTCACTGAATCAGAAAATTGCTGCTTCAGTTCGTCCAAGTCTTTCGCCATCGCCTGACAGCTGGTACACCAGTTAGCATAGAACTCCATTAACGTTGGCTTACCATTGCTCAGTGCAACTTCTAGAGGTGTGGATTGTTCCGCTTGGGCATCCAGCGAAGTTGCCCCCGTCTCGGTTTGTAATCCTAAAAACAGGAGAGCACCGAGAATGATGGCAACCAGCGCAATCAAAAAATTTCTAATGCGGGTACCAACCGTGGCTTCAGTCTTTTGGGTGGAGGTTGGTAATGAGTCAGATGAATTCGCAGCCATGTCTAACCAAACTTATAAATTGTTACATTTTACAAACACACTCTAACAAGACCATGAAGAAACGGGTAACGCTCACTTTTCCCAAGCGCACGGTTCACATGCCAGTCACCTACCGATTGGCTAAGGATTTTAATGTAGCGGCAAATATTATCCGCGCCCAAGTCACACCGAATCAAATCGGAACGCTGGTGGTGGAACTGTTGGGAGATATTGATGAGTTAGATGCAGCGATTGAGTGGATGCGATCGCAGGATATTAATGTTTCCTTGCTAGGTCGAGAAATTTTGATTGATGAAGAGAGTTGTGTTGATTGTGGCTTATGTACGGGGGTCTGTCCTACCCAAGCGCTAACTCTCGACCCGGTAACTTTCAAGCTTAACTTTACGCGATCGCGCTGCATTGTCTGTGAGCAGTGTATCCCGACTTGCCCGGTTGAGGCGATTTCTACGAATCTTTAGGGAGCTAGAGTTTAGAGGTCATGGTAGATGCTCGTTAGAGCCGTTGACTGGCTGCAAAGATGTGTGAGTGAGCGGTTGTTTGAAGTGCAATGAGTAGCTTGCCATACGAGGCGTTTTGGCAGTGCTACTAATCCTGTTTCAGGGAGCCGCCCGTCATGGATGAAACGACAGGACGGGTTAACGATTGTTGTTATTTAACAAGGGTCGCACAATCAAAAAGCCCGTGCCAAAGGCGGTCAGCACAATTAGCAAGATAGCTACAATTAACATCCAACCACTAACATCTGAGAATCCTTCGGACGGTGAGGTACGACGGGAGCGAGTGTCTTCCTGCTCAATGACAACCGTCTCTGTGTAAGGAGAGGAATCAGGTTCAGGACTTGAGGGCGGTGGGACAAATTCAATGTCCTCTGGAATAGTAGCCGCTCTTGGTGGGGGTGGCGGAGGTGGGGGAACGGGACGGGGGGCGGGTGGTACGGTGAATTGAGACCGAGGTATCTCTTTTTCACCGGTTGAGCCAAAGGTCGCGACAATCTGCTGAAGATGCTGGGCTGACTGAACAACTTTTTCGACTTGTTGCCGAAGCTGTTGATTTTGTTTGACTAATTGCTGATTTTGTGAAGTGAGGGATTCCACTGTCGCCTGTGCAGCTTGCAACTCAGCCGCAAGTTCCCGGTAGACTGAAATGGGAACGGAGGGTTGGTAGGTATTACCTCGTTGTTGGCTGTAACGGTCAGTTGGCGGAGTTTGCATGGAAGGATTATTCCGGGAATGAGAGTTCATGGGTATAGCAAAACATATGTAAGGCAAGAATAGTGGAATTGTGAATCCAAGCTCAGCAATTGTTTCAGAAATTTGCCATCTATTCAACCTTACTCGTGTTCGGCTTCAAATTTAGGGCGTGAGGAGCGCAGCAATGGGAAAAAGTGTCCCACTGGGCCAGTACCCTGACCAATATCTAAGGCATACTTAAGCGCTGTTGTGACATAATCCTTTGCCAATCGCACCGCCGACAGGGGATCTTTTCCTAGGGCAAGATTGGCGGCGATCGCACTACTGAGTGTACAGCCAGTACCATGAGTATTGTGGGTTTCCACTGACTCTGTTTTGAGGACACATAACTCCTGCCCATCAAACCAAATATCAACCCCGCGCAAATGGCCTGTCATCCCTCCCCCTTTAACCAAGACGGCGGTTGCTCCCAGTTGATAAATGCGTTGAGCAGCGGCTTGCATATCCTCCAGGGTCTGAATCTCTAATTGACTTAAAATCTGGGCTTCGTAGCGGTTTGGTGTGACGATGGCGGCAAGGGGAATCAGGAGATTTCGTAACGACTCGACCGCTGCATCATCAATTAATTGGGCACCCGTTCGGGATACCATCACTGGGTCTACCACCAGGTTATCCAAACCTAGGGTTCTTACCTGCTGAGCCACAGATTGGATAATGTCCTGATTGAGTAACATCCCAGTTTTTGTAGCCTGGACGCCGATATCACTCACGACCGCCTCTATTTGGGCAACCACGGCTATCGGTGGTAGGGCATCAACCCGCATCACGCCCTGCGTGTTCTGTGCAGTCACACAGGTCAGTGCACTGAGCCCATGAACGCCGTGAAAGGCGAAGGTTTTTAAATCTGCCTGAATTCCAGCACCACCACCGCTATCGGAACCCGCAATTGTTAAGGCAACGGGTACACTGGATTGAGTTTGACGCGCCATACTCACAAGAAAGACCGATTCTAGATAATTCTCATCACAAGTGTTCAGCTACTCCACCTTTAACTGGCATGGGGGTCATCGCTAAAATCGAGAACCAGACTAAGGGTTACTTTTTTTTTAGTTTTGACTCTTAACGTTTGACTTGCTTTGTATCTCCATCGCTATAGGTGACATCCAGATGTAGGGTCTGGTCAGATCTACAAATCTGGACTAAATGCAGCACAGAGTTATTTTGCACCCTAGGAAGCCATTACTGGCAATCAGACCTTGATTTTACAGTGGCAGGCTCGGATTCAACGCTAATAGTAGATGGCTTCCCTCAGCCAATACTTTTTCCCAAAAATGTTGAGCGATAAGGAGCCAAATTCCCCTCTTTTTTCTCGAGGCTTGATTGCTCTAAGGTTTGGGAAAACGACGCCGTTGCAGGAATTCAGGAATATCCAATTCCTGCTGCCTCCCCCTAGGCTCCACGGGAGGTGTGGGAGGATTCGGGTTAGGTGTAGTCGGTCGTCTTGGATAGGGGGCAGCTTCTCTCATCGCGGCGGGTGCAGATTGAGTTTCTCCACTAAAGCCGGTGGCAATGACCGTAATTCTCACCTCGCCCTGCATTTTTTCATCAATCACAGCCCCAAAAATGATATTAGCGTTGGGATCGACCACCTCATAGACGGTTTCTGCTGCTGCATTGACTTCGTGGAGTGTGAGATCGCCACCCCCGGTAATGTTCAAGACAACGCCTCTGGCTCCATCAATGGAAGACTCTAGCAGGGGAGAGGAAATGGCCTGAGCTGCCGCTTCACGAGCTCTCGACTTTCCGGAACCTACGCCAATGCCCATCAACGCAGAACCTGCATCTGCCATGACAGCACGGACATCTGCAAAATCAACGTTCACCAGACCTGGAATGATAATGATATCTGAAATGCCTTGAACCCCTTGACGCAGAATATCATCCGCTACGCGAAACGCCTCTTGGACAGGAGTCTGCTCAGAAATCACCGATAAAAGTTTGTTGTTCGGGATCACAATTAAGGTATCGACCCGACTTTGCAGAGCAGCAATTCCTTCCTCTGCCTGAGAAGTACGGCGGCGTCCTTCAAAGGTGAAAGGACGGGTAACAACGCCAACTGTTAGCGCCCCCATTTCTTTAGCGACTTCAGCCACAATCGGTGCTGCGCCTGTCCCCGTACCGCCTCCCATGCCGGCGGTGATGAATACAAGGTCAGCATCTTCAATCGCATGGGCAATTTCTTCGCGAGATTCTTCCGCTGCCTTTTGACCAATGGCTGGGTTACCACCAGCCCCCAATCCTCGCGTCAACTTCTGACCCATTTGCAAGCGTCTGGCAGCAGAGTTTTGGGCGAGGGCTTGAGCATCTGTATTAATTGACCAAAATTCGACCCCGGTTACTTCGCTTGCGATCATGCGGTTGACGGCATTGCCCCCGCCCCCGCCAACGCCAATGACTTTAATTTTGGCAACGCTACCTGGCACGATATTGTCACTCCTGGTTTCTTCCCTGGGTATTCCCTTAGTTGAGTCAGGGATTTGACCAAACTGTAACCCAGAATTCCCAAAGGGATGTGTATTGTCCACACCAATCGATAGTTCGGTGTGGTCGGTGATTTGAGAGCTTTGATGGGCAAGCCCTAGTTTATTATTAAGCGTCATTGCAATAGGTCAGGGTCGATATACAACTTTATCAGTATCAGTTATAGGTAGCAATCTGAGTCAACTATAGGGTAAGTCGATTAAAAAACCAACGAGCATTCATCAAGGATGTTGGCACTCTTGAAGAGGGGGATTCTCAAGGATCGCACAGCAGGGTTGGGTAACTCTGTTGAAGGCGCATTGATGACACTCTTCATTAATTTAATCTTAGTGAGTGCCTGCTGAAGATGTATCATTTCCTTGAATCATTTGAATCGCTGGCCAATCTGGGTTTTGCAGATTAATGTAGGCGATTTTCCCTGGCTGAATATGGGACGGCAATTCTCGCATTCGATCCAGAATAGCCAGTTGCTCACTCAAGCGGGTACTGTATGGCCCCAAATGGACATTTCCCAACTCGGTTTTCAGGATTAAATTGGCTGGATTTCGCCAATCTATCTCGAAAACTTTGACCGGAGAGTGGCTTACAGCTTGGTAAACTTCCGACCAGTAAGGGTGATACTGAGCAGGCGAGCCAATCACTTTCAGCGTGGGTAATTCTAGGTTTTTCTCCAGCGCGGTGTAACTGCTCTCAGGTATCCAGACACCCTGAGCATCCAATAAACCGGTTTGTGTGGTGGAGTAACGCGATTGAACCTTACTGGGGAGAGCACCTTGAGCAATGGCTACAGGTTGGCGCTCTTTGACTTGAATCGTTAATCCCGGTGGGATCAGTTGGCGCGTCACGGTGGCTTGCGCAATCGGTGCTTGAGACTCTAAAGATTTTGCGATCGCTTGGGGTTGGACTCGCAGTAGCGATGCTGGATAAGACAAAGGCAGTAGTGAGCGGATCGATTTTGCCGACAGAAAGTGATTCCCCTCAACGACTACTTGTTCGGGTTGACGAATGACCCAATCGGGTAATGTTAGAGTCCACACCAAACCGCTTGCCATTCCACCCACAAACAGCGATCGCCATAAGGCTTGAACCGATTTAATCCGGCGCGCGCGTCGTAGCTTTTTGCGCCGGGTGGTTAATTGTTCTTGAGAGACGGATGCGATGCTTGTCATCTCCTAGCGCTTAATCCAACAGAGGACTTAATTGTGTTATGAGAGTTGTCAAGGGAAGAGAGCGTGTAAGATGTTCTGGCTGAAATCTCCTCATCCGTACTCATCTATCCCCCTAGCCCAAGATACCTTTCCCATTTAACCACTCCTTTTCTCGACGCTGTAAGTAGTTGCTCATGAACGGCGCACACAAGAACCAGGAAACTATCTCTTCCCCGACACCCGACCCCTAACGCTCTATTTTTCCGTCAGACACCATTCGTTATCCGGGCATCAAAAAAGCCTGAACATCCCTCTTCCCCTAACCCCGATCTACCAGCTAGACACTTATAACTCTATTTTTCGTCCTGTAATCCTTAATTCAGGGTATTTCGTTAAAACCGAAAAAATACCCACAAGTTCCTTCCAGCGATGGCGGACAAGAGAGGGGGGTGAGGGGTATGGGGGGGATCGACAGTCGCTACAATCCCTGAAATTCTGTTAATGGTGATTAAGTTCGACGAACGACTAGAGAAATGAAGCTGCATCTACCGACCTTTTTCAGAGCTTGTAACCCAGCG
Source organism: Waterburya sp. (assembly GCA_036703055.1). Classification (GTDB taxonomy): domain Bacteria; phylum Cyanobacteriota; class Cyanobacteriia; order Cyanobacteriales; family Coleofasciculaceae; genus DATNPV01. The sequence continues at coordinate 41,018 of DATNPV010000016.1, read as the reverse complement.
AAGACTCTGGTAGTGGGAAATCCAGAGGATCGTCAATACTATATCGATTTTTCTTCCGTGCGGGGCGGCAAAATTATTGAGGCTCTAGGACGAACCATCACTCGCCTTTCTCCCGATGAACCCACCTGTCAGCTATTTACAGGTCACATTGGCTGTGGGAAGTCTACTGAGCTATTTCGACTCAAGGCGCAGTTGGAACAACAAGGCTTTCACGTCGTGTATTTTGAGTCTAGTAAAGACTTGGATCTAGTGGATGTAGATATCAGTGATATTTTGCTGAGCATCGCCAAGGCCGTCAGCGAAAGCCTAGAAATGATGGGTATCCACCTCAAAGCTGGATATTTCGGGAAATTATTCAACGACATCAAAGACTTTTTGCAAACCCCTATTGAGCTGTCAACCGAAGCAGAGCTCTCTGTAGGTATTGCCAAAATTACGGCCAAAACTAAAGACAGCCCCCAACTGCGTGACCAACTCAGGCAGCACTTGGAACCTCGAACCAAGAGTATTTTGAGCGCCATCAACGAAGAAATTTTAGGGCGGGGGATTGAAGAACTCAAGCGACGTGGCAAAAAAGGTTTAGTAGTAATTGTGGATAATTTGGATCGAGTTGATCCCAGGCCCATGTCATCCGGGCGCTCTCAGCCTGAGTATCTCTTTATTGATAGAGGTACACAGTTACGAGACTTAAAGTGTCATTTAGTATACACCTTACCTTTGGCTTTGATGTTCTCGAACGAATACGAAGCCCTAAAAAATCGCTTGGGAGCCGGTGTAGCTCCGAAAATATTGCCAATGGTGCCAATTCAGTTACGAGATGGTCGTGAATCCCCCAACGGGATGGCACTCTTGCGGCAGTTAGTGCTGGCAAGAGCTTTTCCTATTTTGGATGCTCCAGAGCGGCTAAATTTAATTTCTCAAGTGTTTGATAGTCCGGAAACCCTTGACCGAATGTGTCGCATCAGCGGAGGCCATGTCCGCAACTTACTAGGCTTACTCTATAACTGTCTACAACAAGAAGACCCCCCGTTCTCCCGTAGCTGCTTAGAGAGCGTGATTAAAGGCTATCGCGATGACCTTACCCTAGCCGTCGATGAGCAGGAGTGGGAATTGTTATCTCAAGTGGTAAAACAGCAGAATGTCAAAGGTGAAAGAGAATACCAAATCTTGTTGCGTAGCGGATTTGTCTATGAATACCGGGATGAATCAGGACGTTGGTTTGGTATCAACCCTGCTTTAGCAGAAACAGAACGATTTGAGTCTTTGAGGACATTAACTAAAAAAGGTTAGTCTCACTCTGCTACAATCAGGCATGCCTCAGTTACTAATCCAAGAGAGCAGAGAACACGGCTCAAGCTACCCAAGTAGCTTTGGAGAAAAAACAACACTGTTGCGAGTTGCGCTAATGGGCAAAGCTTTGGTTCTAACCCCATAGCTAGCAGATAGGGCCTATCTGCTGGGTTTTCCATTCGGTAACTCCTGAGTTTATCTTAAGTGTCTCTGTTTGAGTGATTCCTTCAAGGTATTCCCATTAGGAATTCACCAACACAAGCAAGTCTCCTCTTAGTCGGTTGCCCGATTAGGGGAGGCCAAAATCCTCTAAGACTCTGCTGTGTGACTAATCTTACGGCTTGAACAAGTCTGGAGTTGATTTACCCCAGCTTTTTGACCCCTAACAAGCTACCTGTTAATCATAGAAACTTTGGAGGAGTCATGCTCTAGTGAAAATACTGATTTTTTTAAGGATTAATGCTACATACTATCCCCCAGAAATCACGGATACTATGAATTACGCAATAATTGCGCGATGCTAAAAAATGCGTAATTACGCTATCGGGATGTCATCTACTATCAGGTTGCTGATCAAATGAAACGCACTTTTGAGCAATTTACGGAAATTTCTTGGTTCGATCAAAACCAAAAACTTGATCGGGTTCGATGGGTTCCCCTCCTAACTAAGAGTTCACCATCTGCAAGTTGGAGGGAAATACATCCAGAAACGGTTTAAGCAAGGGTAAAACCATTAGCTCGCGAATTGTAAGTACTCGGCAAGCTCGATTTTGAAGCAAGAACCAGTGTCTGCCATTTGTTAGCTGATGATGAGTACTGAATCAACTGCGCCTATTCCAACAGCGAAGACTTTTGCGGACCTACAGGATAGCAAGACGCTAGTACCACTTCGCGGATTCAAAATTCACAATGCTAATATATTGCAAGCGTTTGAGTGATTTTGAATACTAGCTTTATGGCGGCTGTGCTGTACGAGTTGAATGCTTCGGCTGTCACTTGGGCGAAACTAACCTAACAAGACTTAACACTGAATAATATTCAAGCTGGGTTTAGTAGTGCGTTGAAAGCCATGCCTAATCGCACTAGTAAATACTGACATGATAAAAGATTCGTTTAAATTTTACTCTGGTGAGAGTAATGTCATTTGTTTAGTGGCACTTGTGCATCAGTAGCAGTCACAACAAAGAATTGAATGAGGGAGCCAGATCGACCAAAAGCCGTAGCGGCCTCGAATGAGCGATCGCTATCAACGTTATCCAGAGCAATCACTCTCTCTGAAGGGCACTTTGCTCTAATTTTGGTGCGCTGCAACTATCAGGTCTGCAAAGAGCAAATGTGGCAGAGGCTTGTGACCACCACAAAAGTCCCTCTGAGCGAGCTAGTATTACGAAAATCCATCAAATCCTTATACACCCCTATTGTTGCGTCCCTCACGGGTAAACAGAGATCAGCGCTGATTGTATTTGGTCTAGAGTCAGTCAAAGCCATTGACCAGGTACTGATTGCCACTAACCAGGTTCGAGACGAATTTCGGAAAAATTTAGCGATCCCACTCGTCTTGTGGGTTACCGATGAGGTGCTGCAAAAACTAACTCGATTCGCCCCTGATTTTAAAAGTTGGGCGGCGACATCGATTAAATTTGACCTCACCACCGAACAGTTGTTGGATTTATGGCAGCAAACAGAGGATGAACTTTTGACGACGCTTTTGGGTGGTGATTTAGGTGAATTTCTGCCCAACGACGCTCTCAATTTGGCCTCTGGTTGCCGCCGACGCCAGGAACTAGAGTCAGCGTGGCGCGATTTACAATCTCGTGGCCTTCATCTAAAACCAGGGCAATGGGGCATCTTGTCGTTTATTTTAGGACGAGATGCCTATAGCCGTGACCAGATCGATGTCGCGCTCCAGCAGTACCAACAGTGTCTCGACCTTTGGCGACAACCCGTGACAGAGGGGGAGAGGGAAACACATACAGGGGGATCACAAGAGAAAGTTAGCCTCTCACCCTCCCAATTAGAGCGGATTGGACTACTGCTTTATCACATCGGTTTATGTTATTGCCGTCAAGCGGAGTTACAGCGCCTCACCTGTCGTACTCATTGGGAACAGGCCAAAGAGTCATTTCGTGCAGCCATAGAAGTCTTTGCAGAGGCAATACGCTCAGATTTAGTAGCTCAGGTCACACTTCAGCTAGGTCAAGTACTGAGACATTTGGCAAGCTGGACAGAATTGCAAGCTCTAGCTTTACAGGCTTTGGACGAGCCTCACACTAAAAACAGCCCCGTGAGATTGGCTCAAGCCTATGGCTTTTTGGCGGCTGTTGCCTTGGCACAGTCAGACTGGGAGGATGCGAAGTATTTAGCACTGGCTTCCCTCGACATCCTGGAGCAGTCCCAGTTCCCTCAACCCTTGCACCGAGCAGGGTATCTGCTGCTTTCAGCAAAAGCGCAGTGGCAGCTAGGTGAGCTAACGGCAGCGATGGCAAACCTGGAGCAAGCTATCCAGGCAGAGACTGGGTTGCCTGATTTTCAAAAACAGCAGCCACAGCTTTATATCCAAATCTTGGAGGAATTGCGATCGCTCTATCTGGAACAGCGGCTGTACCTACGAGCCTTTGAACTCAAACAACAGCAACGCTCTATTGAGCAACAGTATGGATTCGCTACATTCCTGGGTGCTGCTCCGTTGCAGCCTTTTACACGACAGGGTAGAGGCATATCGTCGCTGGAAATTGCAGCGGCTGGGCGTCAAGTGGATGTCAATCATCTCATCGAACGTCTGAGTCGTAATGACTATAAATTGATGATTGTCCACGGCTCGTCCGGAGTCGGTAAAAGTTCGTTGATTAATGCCGGTTTAGTCCCTGCTCTAGAATCCCGCATTATTGCCGCTAGAGAAGCCATGCCGATTGTGCAAAAAGCTTACAGGGATTGGGTTAGCGAGTTAGAGCGGCGTCTGAAAGAAGCGTTGACCCATCAGCAAATTGGACGGTCAACTAGTTCACAGGACGCCCTGGATTGGAAACAAACAGTAGAGCCATCTCTGGCGAACGAATCCACTACACCATCAACATCGACTGACGCCTCGCTAGCTGTAGCACTCTCCATCGCGCAAACAACGATGCGCCAAGCGTCATCATCGGCACTAAACCAATCTCCCATTCCTAGTTTCCAACCCTTAAGTTCTAATCCAAGACTGCAAAAAATTCTGAAACAGTTGCGGCTTGCCGCTGAACGCAAGCTGTTAATTGTTTTGATTTTTGATCAGTTTGAAGAATTTTTCTTTGCTTGTCCCCATCTAGATAAACGGCGTGAGTTTTATGAATTTTTAGCGCAGTGTCTCAATCTGCCGTTCTTGAAGGTGATCTTGTCGCTAAGAGAAGATTATCTACATTATTTATTGGAGTGTGAGCGCTATTGCAATCTCAATACCATCAACAACAATATTCTGGATCGACAACTACGTTACCACTTAGGAGATTTGTCTCCTAACGATGCCAGAAACGTCATTAGTACATTAGCTGCCGTCTCTCAGTTTCAGTTAGAAGAATCGCTGATTGCTGCCCTTGTGCGAGATTTAGCTGGGACGGCAGGAGCTGTGCGGTTGATTGAATTGCAAGTGGTGGGACAGCAGTTACAGGTGGAAAAAATTACCACTCTAGAACAATACTACGCCTTAGGCGCTGACCCAAAAGCCACGCTGGTGGAGCGCTCACTTTTAAACGTTATCAGTGATTGTGGAGCTGAGAATGAGGATACCGTTTGGCACGTCTTATTCTCCTTAACGGATGAGCGCGGGACTCGTCCATTGAAAACAATGCCTGAGCTGCTTATGGCAGTTGGAATTACACCCCACCGCTTCAGTAATACCGACTGGAGTAGCTGGGAAAATTTAGAAGAACCACAACCGGCTGAGCAACTAGATTTGATTTTAAAAATTTTGGTCGGTTCCGGTTTAGTATTTCGAGTGCCGGAGGAACAACAAGACCGATATCAGCTAGTTCATGATTATTTAGTTGCCCCAATTCGACAAAAATATAAGCAACGGACTCAGTTGCATGTTGCTGCTCAGCTAGAAAGAAGTGAAAAGGCGCTGTTGCGGGCTCATAAACAGCGATTACGAGCTATCACGCTGGGGATTTTGATGACAGTTTTAGCGATTACGACGGGGTCAATGGGATGGCGAGCTGAAGTGCAAAGAAGACGAGCCGCTGCTCTTTCCCTCAATGCTCAGTTGAGTGCTATTAGTGTTTCTTCAGAAGCGCTGTTTGTGTCTAATAAAAAATTTGACGCCCTTCTTGAAGGATTAAGAGCAGCCAGACGCTTGAAGGATTGGGAAACAGCCAAGCGAGCGATAGAACCCGATACCCGCTTACAGGTAGTTACAGCACTCTCACAAGCGGTGTATGAGGCTTCAGAACGCAATCGTTTGGAAGGACATAGTGATGTTGTCTGGAACGTTAGTTTTTCACCCGATGGTCAGATGATTGCCTCCACAAGCCGGGATAAAACGCTGAAGCTGTGGCATCCAGATGGCAAGCTAGTCGCGACTCTCCAGGGACATCAAGATAGTGTCACAGGCGTCTCGTTTAGTTCCGATAGTCAACTGATTGCATCGAGTAGTTGGGATGGAACCGTAAGGCTGTGGCGGCGTGACGGTACACCGATTAGAACGCTGCGGGGTCATGTCGGTCATGTGTATGGCGTGAGCTTTAGCCCCCAAGGACAGCTCCTCGCTTCTGGAGGTGGCGATGGCACGATTCGCCTGTGGCGTCTCGACGGTACGTTGGTTAAGACATTTCAGGGTCACAAGGGTAAGGTGACCTGGGTTAACTTTAGTCCAGATGGTCAGCTGATTGCTTCTGCCAGTGATGATCAGACAATTCGGTTATGGACTCCTCAAGGCCAATTAGTGCAAACGCTTACAGGGCACAGTGGTAAGGTAAACTGTGTGGCATTCAGTCCTGATGGTCAGGTGCTAGCTTCAGCGAGCGATGATCAAACTGTAAAGCTGTGGAACCGCAATGGTAAGCTCATCAAAACGTTCCCCAAACATCATGGATGGGTGCTGGCAGTAACGTTTAGTGCGGATGGTCAATGGCTGGCCTCAGCTAGTGCAGATAATACCGTAAGGCTCTGGAATCGCGATGGTACTCTTGTGCAAACCTTTACGGGACACAGTGATAGCGTTACGGCTGTGAGCTTCAGTCCTGTAGGTGTTGCAGAATGGGGAAAAGAGTTGAAAGTTAGCAGGTTGAGCGCTGAACGTTCGGGGAAAAATCTGCACCCTTCAACCCACTCCTCAGCCCCTCTTCTCGCTTCAGCCAGCTTAGACAAAACCATCAAGCTTTGGGGTCTTCGTAATCAATCCCGTCTGATTTTGTCAGAACACAAGGATATTAGAGTGGTCACGTTTTCACCCGATAGTCAGCTGATTGCCACGGCGGGCGATGACAAAATGGTTAAAATCTGGGATCGCAAGGGTCAGCTACTTCATGTCTTGAAGGGGCATAAGGAGCGCATTGATAGTATCAGTTTCAGTCCAGATGGTCAGCTCATTGCTTCTGCCAGCCGGGATAGGACGGTGAAGCTTTGGACTGCTAATGGTACGTTAGTTCAGACGTTAACCGGGCATTACGACTGGGTGTTAAGTGTGACTTTTAGTCCGGATGGGCAGCAGCTGGCATCTGCTAGTCGAGATGGAACGGTGAAACTGTGGACTCGTGGTGGTCGCTTAATAAAAACCCTGACGGCTCATCGTGATGCTCTACCCTACCCTGTTCCTGGTTCCTTGAATGCTCACACCCCCTCCTGGCTTGCTTTAGGTGGGGAGAGTGGAACGGCTCACCAAACAGATGGGTTAACGGAGAATGAGAATGCCTTCAGTGAAGAGAATGGCTTTGCGGCACGCATTAATGCAGTAGCGTTTAGTCCCGATGGTAAGCTGTTGGCTTCAGCGAGTGATGACAAAACGGTGAAGCTGTGGACAGCCGATGGGAAATTGCTCACAACGCTGCGGGGACACAGCAACTGGGTTTTGGATGTGAACTTTTCTCCCGACTCTCAGATATTAGCCTCCGCTAGTTATGATAATACGGTCAAACTTTGGACTCGTCAGGGCCAGCTCATCAGAACTCTCAGAGGGCCTACTGATAGTGTTGCTCACGTTCGTTTTAACCCCACTGGGACAATTTTGGCAACGACTAGCTGGGATAACCGGGTACAGCTTTGGCGGCTAGACGATACCTTGATTAAAACCTTAGAAGGACACCAAGAGCGTGTGACCAGCATTAGTTGGAGTAATGATGGTAAGGCGCTAGCTTCAGCTAGTCGAGATAATACGATAATTGTGTGGAATTTAGACTTAGATGATCTGTTAGACAAAAGTTGCCGTTGGTTGCGATATTATCTGGAAAACAATCCGAAAGTCAGGCAAAGTGATCGCAAACTTTGTCAGCCGCAGGAAGCTCTAAACCCAAGTGATTAATAAATTTTAAGTTTTTCAGGTTCAGCCGAACAAATAGCCGAACAAAGCAGATCATCCGGACTAGAATCAGTTTGGTTGCAAAGATATATAGACTTAGGCGCTTCCTGGCATGGCGTGTTAGAGTGAGCGTAATTCCTTTGCAGTAATTTTCCTCCAGCTTGTGAAAGGATTATGGTAGTTACAAAACGTGGCCTCGTTCTTGGTGCAACAGCAGTAGTCATCACCACTGTTGCCGTTGCAGGAGCTGGCCTTTTATCAAAAAGTCAGGCTTTCTTCAGCCAAAGTCCTAAGGAGTTAGTGGATGAAGTTTGGCAGATTATTGACCGTCAATACGTAGACGGTACCTTCAACCAGCAAGACTGGCGGTCAGTTCGCAAAGAATACCTGAACCGCAATTATACGAACCAGGACGAGGCTTACAAGGCCATCCGGGAAATGCTCAAGAAGCTGGGGGACCCCTACACCCGGTTCATGAACCCCGAAGAGTTCAAGAATATGCAGATTGACACCTCGGGGGAACTAACTGGTGTCGGCATTCAGTTGGCTCAGGATGAGGAAACGAAAAAACTCATGGTGATTTCCCCGATTGAGGATACACCAGCGTTTAAAGCGGGAGTTCTGGCCAAGGATATAATCGTCAAGATTGATGGCAAGAGTACCGAAGGCATGGATGTCAATGATGCGGTTCGCTTGATTCGCGGTGAACCGGGTAGCTCAGTCAAATTGACGGTTCAACGGGCCAATAAGCAAATTGATTATCAGCTAACACGAGCCAAAATTGAAATTCATCCGGTACGCTACGAGTCTAAAAACTCCCCGACTGGGAAAATCGGCTATATTCGCCTAACCCAATTCAGCGCCAATGCGGCGGATGAAATGCGCAATGCCATTAACCAGTTAGAACAGCAACAAGTAACTGGTTATGTCCTCGATCTGCGCTCTAACCCAGGCGGTTTACTTCATGCCAGCGTTGAAATTGCTCGTATGTGGATCAAGGATGGGGCAATTGTCTCGACAGTAGATAGACAGGGAGAAACCGACCGTCAGGTTGCCAACAATCGCGCCCTTACGGATAAGCCACTCGTGGTGCTAGTTGATGGAGGGTCAGCCAGTGCTAGCGAAATTCTCTCTGGAGCCTTACAAGATGATAAACGAGCCAGTTTGGTCGGAACTCAAACGTTTGGGAAAGGCTTGGTTCAGTCTGTACGAGGACTGGAAGATGGCTCAGGTCTAGCTGTGACAATCGCCAAGTATCTCACCCCTAGGGGTCGTGATATTAATAAGTTGGGAATTGCCCCAGATGTGGTCGTACAAATGACGGATGCCCAACGAAAGGCATTGCAGCAGGATCGGACGAAAATTGGTACCCCAGCCGATCCACAGTTTGCTAAAGGGCTTGAAGTACTCCAGCAGAAGATTGCAGCCAAACAAAACTCCAAACTCCAATCTTCTTCCACACGTTAAACCCAGCCTTGGGGGTGAGCGGTGAGGCCAGCCCCTGCTGCATCCTCTAGGCGGGTTGACACTTCCCGGCACGAATCAGTCCAACCCGCCGCGCGATCGCGTCTTGTTGAGAATCAAAAGGGCCCCAGCGTTCCACAATGCTTGGGTCTTCTTTCCCTTCAACCTGAGTGTTGGGAAGGATTTCGCACGGTTGATCTGGGCGCTTGACAATATACCATTTTTGTAAATCATTCATAACGCAAAGACAGACTCCTGAAGGCAAGATCTCCGACTTCTCAAAGAAGTCGGAGATCTGAACTTGATCGCACTCAAACTAACAATCACTATTTGCCGTTACCATTGCCATTGCCGGTACCACTGGTAGCCAGAACATTCTCAGCAATTCTGTCGGGAACGGGCTGAAGATGGTCGTACTGCCAATTGAAGAAGCCGACACCGAGAGTGAGCGATCGCAACTCGATAATAAAGTTGTGCATTTCTGCCTGCGGAAGGTAGCCAGAAACACAATCCCAACCCGGCCAATCGGAACGCCCTTCATAGCCAAGAATTTGCCCACGACGACCGGTTACCAGTTGGAGAACCTTAGACGTAAATTCCTTAGGCGCACAAACTTGGATCGACATGATCGGTTCTAAAAGTACCGGTTCGCACTTGGGCATTCCATCCGTCATCGCCAGCCGTGCAGCTTGCTTAAATGCCTGTTCAGAACTATCGACACTATGGTAAGAGCCATTCGTTAGAGTTACTGCCACATCGACAACGGGGAAGCCCAATGGCCCATGAGTTAAATACTCTCGAACGCCGATCTCAACACCAGGAATATACTGCCTGGGAACGACACCACCGACAATGGTTTCCGAGAAGCTAAAGCCTTCGCCACGCGATACCGGTTTGATATCGAGATAAACATCGCCAAATTGCCCGTGACCACCGCTTTGATGCTTATATCGTCCGTGAGACGTGGTAGGTTTGCGGATAGTCTCTTTGTAGGGAATACGCGGCAGATGAGTCGCCATTGGCAGGTTATATTTACGCCGCAGTCGGTCTAGCGCCACCTGAAGATGAATGTCACCTTGTCCCCAGAGGATGATTTCGTTGGTGTCTCCGTGTTGTTCCCAAGCCAGACAGGGGTCTTCTTCCAACAGCTTGGTTAATGCGCCACTGAGTTTCACTTCATCTTTGCGATTTTCTGCGGCGATCGCTAAGGCATAGACCGGCGCAAGGGATTCCGCTTTCGGCAATTCAAGCGTTGCTTGTCCTGAACTGGTAATGAGTGTGCTACCGGTGGGAATACCTTCTAAGCGTCCAATCGCAATAATCTCACCGGCTGCTGCTTCAGTGATAGACTGCTGCTGCTGACCGAGGAGGCGGTACAAGCCACCGGCACGGACGCCATTTAAGACTGTACCATCCGTGATCTTACCCTGCCAGACGCGCACGAGCGAGAGCTTGCCACCTTGAGGTGTGTAATAGGTTTTAAGTACTTGTGCTACAGATGTCTCTGCCTTAGCCCCAATCTTCCGCCGCTCGGCAGTCGTCTCTGGTGCTGGGGCTTCTCGTAACAGGGCATCAATCAGGTGTCGCACACCATAATCCTGCTCAGCAACACCCATAAACACGGGCACAATTAAGTCTGCGCCCAATTCCATTTTCAGGTCTTGGATAATTTCGTCTTGAGGAGGCTCAATCTCTTCTAGCAGTTCTTCTAGTAGGTGGTCGTCAAAGTCGGCTAAAGCTTCGAGCATTTCTGCCCGTGCTGCGTGTTCTTGTTCTCTCAACGAATCGGGCAGGGGAACTGGGTCGGCTGGTGCACCAGGGTGATAGTGAAAGGCTTGCTCAGTGACTAAATCAATAAACCCAACGAGCTGTTCTCCTTGACCAATCGGGTATTGGTGTGGTATTAGTGGGCGGGTTGATACAGATTTTAGGGCATCTAGTATTTCCCGGTACGCTTGTCCCCAAGTGTCGCCGTGACAGGTGAGCCGATCCATTTTGTTAATAAAGACTAGGTGCGGGATTTCCCAGTCGTCGAGGAATTTGAATAAGGGAGCAAGAGTGAGGACGCGATCCGTTACGGGTTCACAAACTACAACCGCTGCATCAACACCAATCAAGGCGTTATAAGTTTCTTGGATAAACTCGATGGAACCAGGGCAGTCTAAAAAGGTGAAGTGGACGTTTTGATACTCTGTACTGCCAACGCTGACTTCCACGCTCATTTGGCGATCGCGCGCCTCACCCGCACTATCTCCTACCGTGTTACTGTCTTTAACGTTGCCTTTGCGAGTAATTGCACCCGTGACGAACAACAAACTTTCTAACAGCGTTGTTTTACCACTTAAATAGGGACCAACAATTGCCACATTACGGGTGGCAGAACTCACTTTTTCGTTCATGATTTCCCCCCAAAATAAAAAGGAGTTGAGCTGTTTAACGGCCGATTTTGGATTTTAGCGGGCTGATTTTGGACTGAGATAATTGGGTTGATGCCCTGCCCTCCAGTAGCGGGGAGAATCCGAAATCCTTGCCTGCAAAATCTCCAATCGGTTAACACATGCATTGCTGAGTCGGCTGTCTTTTCTCCTGGTGAGTTGCCGATGCCAAGATGGCGATGAGATCAAAAGTATCTGCATGTGAGATTAGCGCTTCTGCTGGCAATTAAATGAAAATTGCAATTTCTTGTAAGACAAACTTCATTAAACGTTAAATTAAATAAATCGTGATGAATGAATCATAACTTTTATGAAAAGAAGCAACAGTTGGCAACAATTTTGTTGCAAAACCCAGCACAATTTGTTTCCCAGCGGTGTAACATTTTTCAACAAAACGAGACTGGGTAGAGTTGACAGGGAGATGGGGAGAGGGGGAGATAGGGAGATGGGGGAGAAATCACTTCCTCGTCTTCCCCAGCGTCCCCACCTTCCTTGCTTTCTGTTCGTTGCCGTCAGTTCTCTGCTACTCAGTGGAAGCTTAACAACAATAACTCAGTCGGTTGCTGCCGAATCGGTGGTGCAATCCCTGCCCGTTCTGACACCGACACAACCGGCCGCTGTTGAGCAACTCAATCAGGGAATTGCCTTGATTCAGCAGGGAAAATTACCCGAAGCGATCACGGCATTTCGGCAAGCCTCTCAATTAAACCCTCAACTTGCACCCGCTCACTACAACTTGGGATTAGCATTACGGCAGGCAGGACAATTGCAACCGGCAGCCGATGCTTTTTATAAAGCGACACAGGCCGATCCAAACTTCGCTCTCGCCTTTGCCAATTTAGGGGCAGCTTTGTTAGAAGGGAATAATTTACAGCAGGCACGGGATTACCTGGCACGAGCACTCGAACTTGACCCAAATTTGGGTGTTGCCCATTACAACTATGGTCTGCTCTTGTCGCAGGCAGGACAACAAGAGCAAGCAATCACTCACTTTAAGAGTGCGATGCAATTCAGTCCCAATGCACCCGAACCCGCCTATCATATCGGACTGACTTATTTACAACAAGGAAAAATTGAAGAGGCCAAAAAGCTATTTCAGCAAGCGCTGAAACTTAATCCTAAATATCCAGAAGCTCACTACAACCTGGGTTCAATTTTATTTAATCAAGGTAACTTAGACACGGCTCTCGAATCATTCCGAAAAGCCGCTGAAAGTAACTCTAACTATGCTAATGCCTACTATGCTGCTGGTTTAGTATTTTTGCGGCAAAACCGATTAAGTGATGCCCAACAAGTTTTGCAGTATGCTAGAGCGCTTTATACCGCTCAAGGAAATTCTCAGTGGGCAGGGAAGTCGGCACAGTTATTAGAGCGATTGCGTAATTTTAACCCTTAATACCATTTCATTGGATAGCCGTTCTCAATTGAGCGAGGTTTAGACACACATCGAGATGGCAGGTGTGGCGTGGAAGGCGATCGCTCCTGATTTAGAATACTTCTCAAAAGTTAACATCTGTCCCCGGTAAGGTCTGGCTTCAATGGAGAGGAGAATAGAGTCGAACCGGACTCAACACCTCCGATGTCTACCGCAGTCTTGCTCCAGCTCAAGCGGCACTCCAGGAAGAAATTCCGTCTGTGGACTGCGCTGAGAGTTCCCTGCTGCAAAAATTGAGGGATAAATCGTTATGCTCACTGCGATCGCCAACCCTTTCAAGAACAGCCTTCTGCCATTAGCTCGAAACCGAACTAATCTCTTGCAAGCCGTGTTGATGGCTGTTATCTACTTCGGTTTGGCTAAGGGGTCTTTGTTTTTTGCTGCTGTCAATGGATATGCAACACCCATTTGGCCTCCCTCTGGTATTGCTTTGGCAGCAGTCCTCCTCCTCGGCTATCACCTGTGGCCTGGGGTTTTCCTGGGGGGTTGCATAGCCCACTTTGTAGGGGAAAAGCTAACAGTAGCAGCTATCCTGAGCGGTTTGTGCATCGGGATTGGAAACGCGGTCGGCACTATCTTAGCTGCCTATCTCATCAAACGCTCATTGGGAAATCATCAGCCATTGAACCGTGTTCGGGATGTTTTCTCGTTTGTGTTCCTAGCTGCGCTGCTCAGTCCGATCGCCGATGCCAACATCGGCGTGACTGCTCTTGGTTTGTTCGGCGAAGCACCTTGGTCAGCTTATGGAGTGGTCTGGTGGACTTGGTGGATATCGGAAGTCGTGGGCATACTCATCTTTACGCCTGTGGTTCTCGCTTGGAGTCAAGGCGTCAAAAAACTGGGGCAACAATTCAAACAACGGTTTGCTGAAGGTACTATTTTGCTGTTCCTAACGGTTGCCATTACTCGGATTACCTTCGGGGGTGGATATCCAGTCGTGTATATGCTAATTCCTTTGTTAGTGTGGGCAGCGTTTCGCTTTGGACAGAAAGCCTCCACGCTACTGGTTGTCATCATATCAGTCATCTCAATCGTGGGAACTGTTCAGGATTTTGGCCCATTTGTCAGGGCTTCTCAAAATGAATCTCTACTGCTAGTGCAATCCTTCGTGGGTGTAATTGCCTTAACCACCTTAATTTTGTCTGCGGTCATCGCTGAAAATGAACAGGCAAACACCAGACTGAAAATAGCCAATGCCGAACTGCAAGACGCTTTTGCAACGCTAGAACAAAAAGTTGCAGAACGCACGGCTGAATTAGCTGAAGCTAAAGAAAAGGCTGAAGTGGCAAACGAAGCTAAAAGCACATTCCTTGCTAACATGAGTCACGAGTTGCGATCGCCTCTCAACGCGATTCTTGGCTTTGCTCAAGTCATGACAAGGAGCAAAACCCTTTCTCCAGAACACCTGGAAAATGCCAGCATTATTAGCCGCAGTGGTGAACACCTGCTCACCCTGATTAACCAAGTTTTAGATTTATCCAAAATCGAGGCAGGGCGTACTACCCTGAATGAAAATAACTTCGACCTCTACCGTCTGCTCGATGACTTGGAAGATATGTTTCAACTCAAAGCTGATGAGAAAGGATTGCAGTTGATTTGCGATCGCCCTTGGCGCTGCGCTAGCTCTTTCAACGCCGCTTCGCTAACGGGCGATCGCACCCCTGAAGTTCCTCGCTATGTCTGCACCGATGAAGTCAAATTACGCCAAGTTTTGATTAACTTGCTCAATAATGCAATTAAGTTTACGCCAGAAGGTGGGGTATCGGTAAGAGTGGGAATGGGGAATGGGGACAAGGAAGACGAAAGGGACAAGGAGAAAAAGAAGTATTCCCCCAATTCCCAATCCCCAAATCCCCGTTGCCGTCTAGTCTTTGAAGTAGAAGACACCGGTGCAGGCATTGAGCCTGATGAGTTAGATAGCTTGTTTGAAGCCTTTGTGCAAACTAAAACTGGAAAAGCCGCACAAGAGGGGACAGGTTTAGGGTTGCTCATCACACGCCAGTTTGTACAGATGATGGGCGGTGATATTACTGTCAGTTCTGAAGTGGGACATGGTACTACAGTTAAGTTTGACATCAACGTTAGCGTGGTTGATGCCAAAGAAATAGAAAGCCAACAACCTCTGCGCCGAGTCATTGCCCTTGAACCCAATCAACCCCGATATCGTATTTTGATTGTCGATGACAAACCGACGAATCGCCAATTGTTAATTAAACTGCTCAATCCCTTAGGCTTTGAACTGAGAGAAGCTTGTAATGGGAGTGAAGCGATCGCGGTTTGGGAAACGTTCCAACCCCATCTAATTTGGATGGATATGCGGATGCCGATAATGGATGGTTATGAAGCCACCCGACGAATCAAGGCTGAATTCAGAAGGATGTTAGCGCAGCGGCACGTAGTGCAGGATGAACGCATTTCTGATTCAGAGTCCCAACATCTGCCACTCGATAACCCCCTTCCTGGTTCATCTTTTACACTTCATACTTTTCCCGTCATTATTGCCCTGACGGCTAGCAGTTTAGAGGAAGAACGAGCCGTCGTCCTCAGCGCCGGTTGCGATGATTTTATGCGTAAGCCCTTCCGCGATGCAGACATTTTTGAACTAATGCACAAACATATTGGTGTGCGTTTTGTGTATGAAGATCCAACTCAAAGGGATTTCTCTCTCATCAGAAATGGAGAGCAAGAATCTCTAACGGTTGACGCTATAGCCGCGCTACCTGAAGCATGGGTAGCTAACCTCAAACAGGCAATACTCAATGTCGATTTGAAGTTAATTCTAGCATTAATTGAGCAAATTCGTTCAGAAAATGCCTCACTGGCTAATGCTCTCATTCATTGTATCGATAATTTTGAATATGACAAGATTTTGAATTTAATTACTGCTAGTGCAGGGCAGAAAAAGTAAGATGGATGTCCTCAATAGAGACACTTCTAAAGGTAATATTTTGGTTGTAGACGATACTTTAGAAAACTTGCGCCTGTTAGTTAGTATTTTGCAGGAACAAGGATATGAAGTGCGACCCGTGCCCAATGGCAAATTAGCCTTATCGGGCGCACGAGGGTTCCTTCCCGATTTGATTTTACTGGACATTATGATGCCGGAGATGGATGGCTACGAAGTCTGCTCCCAGTTAAAAGCAGATGAACGAACTCGGAACATTCCGGTAATCTTTCTGAGTGCCATCAATGAGGTGCTAGATAAGGTAAAAGCCTTTGATGTGGGTGGGATAGACTATATCACCAAGCCGTTTCAGGTGGCAGAGGTTTTGGCGAGGGTAGAAACCCATTTAGCTTTGCAACGCCTGCAAAAAAAACTTCAAGTTAAAAATGAGGAATTAGCCGAAGCTAACGCTCAACTAGCTCAAACGAATCAGGAGTTGGAAAAAAGTAACGAAAATTTGATCCAAACCATACAACAACTTCAATCCACCCAAGAAGAATTAATTCAATCAAAAAAAATGGCAGCACTGGGGCAGTTAGTTGCTGGCATTGCTCATGAAATCAACAATCCCGTCAGCTTTATCTATGGAAACCTTTGTATTGCCCGTGGATACTTTAAAGATTTGCTAAATTTGGTTGAAGTCTACGAGCAGACTTACCCTGAACCCACGATAGAGATTCAGCAGTTAACTGACAAGTTGGATCTAGATTTTCTGGTGGGAGATTGGCAAAAACTAATGAATTCTATGGAAGTAGGAGCTGAACGCATCGGCGAAATCGTGCGTAGCTTACAAAACTTTTCTAGACTGGATAAAACAGGGCTAAAAGCTGTAGATATTCATGAAGGAATTGATAACACCCTTCTGCTTTTGCAGACTCGATTAAGGTCAGAAGGTACTCGACTAGAGATTCAGGTGATTAAAGACTACGGTCAATTGCCTCTAGTTACCTGTTATGCCAGTCAGTTGAATCAGGTGTTTATGAATCTGCTGAATAATGCGATCGATGCCCTAGAAAATCAGCCTGCACCACGAATAATTAATATCCACACGTCAGTCAGCACCCCCAAATCCCCATCTCCTATGCCCCAATTCGTAATCATTAGGATTGCTGACAATGGCCCTGGAATGAGAGAAGAAATACAACAGAAGATATTTGACCCATTTTTTAGCACAAAGATTGTAGGGAGTGGTATAGGCTTGGGATTATCGATTAGCTACCAGATTGTGGTGGAAAAACATTTGGGTCAAATCAGTTGTATTTCTGCTCCAGGACAAGGGACGGAGTTTATCGTGGAGATTCCAGTACACCTCACGGCTAACCCAGTCAAACCCTAACTCGACACGAGTCTCCAAGGTGATGCGCCTGATACTAAGTTGCAGTCATAGATAGTAGATAGAGAGGACAAGAGGGACAAGGGGGGCAAGGAAGATAAGGGGGAAAGAAAGCAGTACGTTTGAACGCAACTTGGTATAGTGCAATTAGCTATGACGTTTGACTTACCAAGGATTGCCAATCATCGTAAAAGCCGCCCAGTAATAAGGATGTTCTAATGTTTGGCTATTCAGTTGTTCCATTTCAGGCGGCAGAGGAACATCTGCACCAGGAGTATGCAGTTTTCCGTTCTCGATGCGCACTTGCCCCTTGATCATGGCCAGTTGAGCTTGCCTGAGGGCTTCGGCTTTGATGGGAGCGGTTTTCAACTGCTCGTAAAACTCAGTCATCAACCCTAACGTCCCCTGATCGCTGACGTACCACAAACTTGCCAGCGATGATTTGACTCCCGCCAGTACCGATAACCCCGCAAACCCCAACTCCGCCTGTTCATCCCCCAAGGCAGTACGACAGGCACTGAGGACTAAGAGCTCCACGGGCGGTTTATTCCAACCGAGTTGCCGCAATTGGTCGAGGCGTAGCTTGGTGTCTGCCAATTGGATGTAGGAATTGTTGGGAGTTCCCGGCTGAAATTGACCGTGGGTTGCCAGGTGAACGATGCCAAACGGTTGTTTCTGTCGCTGAAGCTTGAGATTGTCGAGGGTAAAAGCATCGTTGAGAAAGTATTTGCCTCGCCACAGCTTGCCAGCAATGGTAGATAGTTCCACCGGGACGGCTGGTAAAGAATTCTGTTCAGTGAATTTTTCCGCCCCCATCGCTAAAACTTGGGAGCTTTTAATGTCTTTATAGCGAGTGTCGGTGAGGCTAATACTGGGCATGAGCCCAACACTGTAGCGCTCGATGATAAACTCTTTCCCATCCGAGAGAGCTGCGATCGGGATTGACCTCAGTCCGGTGTCCATGATGAAGACCAAGTTCTGGATGCCTCTAGCCTGTAAATCAGCCTTGATGGGGGCGATCATCCACTGGTAAAGTTGTTGGGACGGGGCTAAGTAGCCACGAGATCGTCTAACATCAGTGACTTGTCTGCGGAATTCTTGAGCTGTTTTGATGACTTGCTCCCGCGTAGCGCCTCGGATTCGTTTGCGTAGAGGTGGCCCTTTGGCTGTAATCAAAAGCACTTCCAACTGGTCGTTGTTTGGATTCGTCTGTTCTGGAGTGCCACCCGGTATAATCTCGTCTGGCACAAAGCTGACGTAGATAATTGCCGGTTTGATACCTGTGTCCTGTTCCAGATCTGCAAGCACCTCACAGGGATCGCGCTGAGTTTTGCGAGCGACATCAGAACCGATATATTCCTCAAATTTATGACTGAAGCGCCCATCTAGGAACGAAGCCCCAGAGTTAATACAAGACTGAGTACCGCTCAACAATCCAAGGGGTGTGATGGGGCTGGCTTCAGGGGGGGCTATTGATGGCGTGGGTGTGGGAGTGGGTGTGAATGTTGGTGTAGGAGTGGGTATGGGTGTGGGTGTAAATGTTGGTGTGGGAATGGGTGTGGGTGTAACGTTAATTCCTATTGGTACGGGAGCCGAGACAGAAACGCGATCGCTCGCTCTCAGCCTCAGGGCATCATTGAGCTGACCTGTAAAACCGGGGGGTGGAGTATAAACCAAGACATCAGTCACGGCAACGGTATCTCCCGGCCCCAGAGGAACATTGTTTCTCGTCAGTGTCCCCCCATCTGTAATCGCATCAATCACGATTGTTCGGTTATCGGCATTGACATCACCCGTCGTTGGATTTAAATCCGCCAGTCTAAACGTAACTGACTGGTTTTGTTGAGTACCGGCTAACTGTGTATTTGCCGTTAGCGTGGGTGCTTGGTTGATAAAGGTGATACTGATGTTGCCCTGAGTCGAGGTAACGTTATTCGGAATCGCCGTATTGGGAGCTGGAAATTGTTGCCCTGGCAAAATTGTATTCGCACCCGGCCCAGCAACGATCGCGCCAGATGTACCATTGATACTCGCATTACCGACACTAAAGGGTACATTGTCTGGCCCCCCATCATGAGTAATTGCGATCGCGCCTCCCTGAGGAACAGCAGTTCCCTGCGCTGCCGTTGCATTCCCTTGGGAATTAATTGTAGTACCGGCAGTTGTTCCCTGAACGAGTCCATTAGCAACAATTTGCACATTGCCACCTCGTCCTGTAGCAACGCTCCCAGTTCCCAGTCCTGTTATTGTCCCTGTTGTATTGATACTGGCAAACCGAATAGTTCTGCCTGTACTGCCAGCAATAGCGTCCGTGCGTAAGCTAACAGAGCCTCCTATTACTGTAGGTGAACCATCGCTTGTCAATGAGGCCGAGGTATTAATAGCGTCGGTTACGGTGATAGTACCTCCAGCCGTTAAATTAACGTTGCCGCCGTTTACGGTCAAAAAGGGTGCACCCACACCACCACCAGTAGAAGTAATGGTACGAACGGTAATGTTATCTGAGGCCGTAACAGCAATATTTCCCCCGTTGTAACCCGACCCGATCAAGTCAGTAGCGGTCACTGAACCTGCGCTGCTCGTGAGCGTAATGTTACCGCCATTACCAACGGTTGAAGTATTAATCGTCCCTGCTGTGATGCTTGCTCCCGAAATCGTGAGGTTTCTCCCCTGAGTCCGGATGGTGTCACCTGCACCCATGATAAAAGAGCCAACCCCGTTATTATCAGCATCTGCTGTAAATGTAATCGGTGGGCCAAAGAACCCTGCAAAGTTTAGCGATACACCAGGGGCGATCGTGATATCATTCGTTGCCTGTAAGGTGACAGCAGCAAGCTGATTTTGCAGCGTCCCTTGAGAAATGGTAAATGTTGCACCGGGGCTATCCGTAGAGAGAATCGTGCTATCTGCCAGTTCTGCATCATTAGCTCCAGTTCCCGCCGCACCAGCGACAATCTGAATATTGGCTGGATCGAGCAGTAATGACCCCAAACTGCCGTTAGGCGCACTTACGTCAACATTTCCTCGAAAAATCAGGTCTTGCTTACCCGATACCTCGACAAATCCCCCATTACCGGAATTTGCACCACCACGAGCACTGATGTTGCCATAAAAGCCACTAATATCATTCGCCCAGACAATCACACGACCCCCATTCCCATTGAGGAGACTATTCGCTGCGATCGCAGAATCTGGACTAATGTAAGTGCGAGAGGCATTTGGGAGTGTACCTATACCCTGATAATCACCCCCAATCAGTACCGTCCCACCCCCTAAGATGCCGGACGCATCAATATTTGCGCCAACCACACCCACTCGATTTCCCAAAACCTGCACTGTCCCGCCAGTTTGACCTGATGCATTCACCGTCCCGGACACAATCGCCGTCCCCGCGTCCGTCGGTATCTCAGTACCAGAGCTATTTAGTACAACTTGACCATTACCATTGACCATTAATCCTGTGGCAGTCCCCGCATTCCCGCCAGTCAACAGTTGCGGGAGGGATAGCACGGATAATGCTGAATTCGCTGCTGTCCCGTTGGTGCTAGAAGGTTGAATTTCTAAACTCAGCACATTCCCAGGTTGACTAAAGCGTACTAAGCTGGAACCTGGAACCGCCGTGATGGTAACCTGTCCTCCTGGTGCTTGCAGTCCACCCGTATTGACGACAGTCCCGCCTAGTAGAGTTAAATCCTTCCCTTGACCGACCGCTAGCTGTCCTGCATTGACAATAGCTCCCGATTGGGCAGTTGAGAAATCAAAACCACTGGGCGTTCCTCGTAAGTCGGCGTAGTTATGGCTACCAACCGCATTCAACCAGCTCGCCGTACCACTTTTGTCGGTTAGGGCAATGCCACTGGCAGTCGTCGCCGTGAAAGACGCAGGCACATTAAGACTAGCTCCTGAGCCAAAGACAATACCTGCCGGGTTCATCAAAAATAGGTTAGAGTTGCCCCCACTCACTTGAATCAATCCATTAATAATGGAGGGGTTGCCGCCAGTCACCCGCCCCAAAATATTGTCAATAGATGAGTTGGAGAAAAAGTTAGCAACCTGGTTTTGATTAAGTCCAAATTGATTGAAGCTGTGGAAGAGATTCTTCCCATCGCTGGAAAGCGAGCCGCCTGTAATATTGAACTGATTACCCGTAGAAGTAACGCTGGTATTCGTCCCATCAGCGGCTGGAGTAATCGCTTGGGCTTGAGCTAATGTAGGCAGTAAGCAAGAAGCCAGAGGCAAGAGTGTTGAGGCAAGAGGCTTGAAAAGACACCCTGACGCAAGGACACGGAGACGCGAGGAAACAAGAGGAGTCGGTGAAAGGGGAACAGGAAGGAGGCGGGAAGGATGGCTGGAGATTTCCGCCCTGTGAGTAGCGAATTTCCCCCACTCCCCCACTCCCCCACTCCCCCACTCTCCCACTCTTTTTGTCCCCCTGTCCTTTTCAATTGCCTGTTTAGGAGTAAGCTTGACTCTCGATTGGAAGGGAAAATTTTGCAGGATTTCTAGCTGTACCTGGTAGCAGTCAGCCAATCCTCGGCGTTCTAAGGATTTTGCGATCGCACACACCGAGTCTTCTGCTTGCTGGCGGCTGTGTGTCACAGAGATACTCTGGGGATGGCAGCGGTAGTAGTAGAGGGGTTTTTTGATGTGCCGTACCTGCGTCACTTCCGACAGTTTTAGGCACAAGTCGTAGTCCTCAGCCCAAGGCACAGATTCATCCAACCCACCCACTTGCTCGAAGACAGTACGGCGAATGAGCCGGAAGTGAAAGGTTATGAAGTCTAAGAGTAACCTTTCCTTAGAGTAGGGAATATGGCAGCGAGTTCCGTACCCTCTAACCTTGCCACTTTCCTCTATATCTAGGTAATCGGTGTAAACGAACCCCACCTCTGGCTGTGCATCCAATACAGCAGTGGTTTCCTTTAGGGCGGCTGGGGCGAGTAAATCATCACTGTCTACCCAGCCGATATAGGAGCCAGTGGTTTGCGCGATCGCAGCGTTGAGCGATCGCACCCGTCCTCGATGTTTCGCCGCTACCACCCGGATACGATTGTCACGCTTGGCATACTCTTGAGCGATGCTAACAGAGCCATCCCTCGAGCCGTCATCCCAGATTAACAGCTCAAAATCACCCCTACTTTGTAAGAGGACGCTCTCAATTGCCGCCTTAAGGTAACGCTCTCGGTTATAGGTGGTTATAACAATAGAAATTAGTGCTGCCATAGATATTTTTAGGGTAATGAGTATTAATAGTTAATAAATCTCGTAATAAATCTGATATAAAGATAATCTCCATCGGAAGCAACTATTCCGCTTAAATAATGTAAAAATTAATGTCGAAATGCAACTAAATAATAAAAAACTGAATTTAGGTTGCGGCAGGGATATATTACCTGGATGGATTAATTTAGACAAAGTCAAACTTAGTGGAGTTGATATTGTTGCCAACCTAGATCAGTGTAAAAATGCACAGTTGCCCTTTGAAAACGATGAAATCGATGAATTCCTTGCCAGTCATGTTATCGAGCATTTATATAACCCTTTAGCATTCATGGAAGAACTTCATAGAATTGCAAAGCCTAATGCTAAAGCTATATTTAGAGTTCCGTATGGGTCGAGTGATGATGCTTTTGAAGACCCCACTCATGTAAAACAATACTTTTTAAAATCATTTGGATTTTTCTCTCAACCTTTTTATTTTAAAGCTGATTATGGATATCGGGGAGATTGGTTGACGGAAAAGATAACGTTACTTGTTGATGCCCAGGTGCATCAAGGCAAAAATGCAGAACAGATTATGTTTGAAGTCAAGACCTTTAGAAATATTGTTAAAGAAATGATTGTTGAGTTGAGAGCAATTAAGCCTATTCGAGAACCTAACCGAAAATTGATTGTTGACCCTCCAATCGAAATAGTTCTCATCTAATGAGAAGTGGTCATTGACCCTTGGTACACAAGTCTACATTTAACTTGCCTGCTCTTGGCTGGGCATGGGCTATAGATAGCAATTCTATTTGATTGGTAAATAAATAACAAACTACAGAGGCTCAGAGAACACAGAGAAGAGAGAAGCGAGAATTTTGCATCTCAAATATAAACGCTAGAGTACTTTTCTCCAGGCAGCATTGGATGTGAGAAAGATTAATCATGTATGCTAAAAATTAAGGCTAATTGTTAAAGTTCATTCAAAGCTAACCATGCTGATTCGTTGCTCTATTCTGGCATTGCTATTGCTTTCTGTTACTGGCTGCTCAACCACGACTCAATCCTTAGCCCAGGAGTCAGCCACTCAATTGTTCGTTCACAACTCAGAAACATCCACCGCTGCGGTTGCCGCCACTCCAAAAGTCGCAGTTACTTCAAATTCAGTCGCCAATGCAGGAGGCAGCAAAGTGGCATTTGATATGAAAACTTACCAATGGAAAAATCGTCTGCTGTTGGTGTTTTCTCCTTCAGCCAACAGTCCCGCCTACCAGAAGCAGATGCAGCTATTTCAAAGCCAACAAGCGGGTTTCCAAGAGCGAGATTTGCTGTTAGTTGAGTTATTAGCAGAAGGCACAAGTCGTGCGAGTGGGCAGATACTCGATAAGGGTGATGTTGCTAAGATGCGATCGCGCTTCAACATCGCACCTCAAGACTTTCGAGTTATCCTCGTGGGCAAAGATGGCACTGCCAAGCGCCGTGACTCAAACCCTGTCCAACCAAAGGTGATTTTCAACGAAATTGACGCCATGCCGATGCGTCGGCGGGAAATGCGAGAACGGAGTAGGGAAGGATAAAGGGAGCGATCGCCCTGAGAAAAGAGTCGTAGTAGCTGGGGAAGCTGGGGAAGCTAGGGAAGTGGGGGGAGAGACACTTAGCTCGGACAGATGCAACTCGATATCAACAATTTACAGAGATTTGCTCGCAATCCCCCCGATTCTTCCTCAATTTAAATCGTAGAATCCAGCGCCATAACTCTCCAGCCCACAGAACTACAGATGTCCCCCCTATAATGCTGATCCAATCGGGCAAAGACAGAGGTACTGTTCTGAAAACACTACCCCCAAACTGAATTATCAATATTTGCCCTACAAAAATAGTTGCGGCAATGACTAAGAAATTTTTGTTTTTAGAAAGTTCCGAAAAAGCAGATTGTTTTAAGCCTAAACACCGAGCATTAAATAAATTCCAAAACTGGAACATTACAAAGATGGCAAAAAACACAGAAAGCTCATAGTTGCTAATCGTTTCATCCTGACGAATGTACAGTAATAAACCAACCAGAAAAATTAAAAAGCAAGCGCCTGTGGTGAAAATATTCTGCGCCATTGATTTGGAGACAATAAAGGCATCAGGGTCACGGGGAAAACGTTCCATAACACTCCAATGAGGAGGTTCTGTAGCCAGAGCCAAAGCTGCAAACGTATCCATAATCAAATTCACCCAAAGCATTTGGGTGACGGTGAGAGGAAGTGCTACACCAATAAATGGCCCTAATAAAGCAATGCCCAACGCTCCAACATTAATGGTGAGTTGAAAGAGAATAAATCGTTGGATATTTTCATAAAGAGAGCGACCCCAAACGACAGCATTGACAATACTGCGGAACGAATCATCCAGTAGGATAATATCACTGGCTTCTTTTGCGATCGCCGTACCGCTTCCCATCGCCAAGCCAACGTGAGCGTGCTTTAGGGCGGCTGCGTCATTGGTGCCATCTCCGGTGACGGCGACGATATGACCGTTCTCTTGTAACAGTTTCACCAACCGCAGCTTATCGAAGGGACAAGCTCTAGAGAGGACTTTCAACTCCTGAACCGCCAATTTGGCTTCGTCCTCACTCAGTTGGTGAAATTCTTGACCCGTAAGATGAAGATAACGACGGTGAGTATCTTCTTCTTGCCAAAGACCAATTTGACGAGCAATTTCTTGAACGGTTTCTGGGCTATCTCCGGTGATAATTTTCACTTGAATTCCAGCAGCGAGACAGGCATGAATGGCCTCTGAAACATCTGTCCGTAAAGGGTCTGAAATGGCTACGAATCCTAGCCAAGTTAAATGATGATCAATTTGATCAAGGTCTGATTCAGCCACAGTCTGGGATACCTCTTGATAGGCCAATCCTAGAGTTCGCATTCCCCGTTGCTGGTAATCTTTTAGGGCCGTCAAAATTGAGGCTTTATCCCTGAGTGACGTGAGCAATGGCGCACCGCACACTGCCGTTTGTGTTCCGTCTGGCTCAGCAGAAGGCAATGGTGCTGTAGCTGTGTGAATATTGGTGGAGTGGGGTGTACCCGCAGGCAAGGATAGCGGCCCGTTTTCTGTAAGAATTTGCGAACAACGTTCAAGAATGAGTTCCGGTGCACCTTTGATATAAAGCAAACGGCTATCGGTGACCGATGATATTCCCAACGTCCCCATGTATTTTTTTTGCGTCGAAAAGGGGAGGCGTAGTTGAATCTGAAAGTTATTCCGATAGGGAATGTAATCAATATCTTGACTATCTAACCATAGAAGTAATGCTCCCTCGGTCGGATTGCCAATAGGATTGGGGGCACAGAGGGGTTTCTTTTCCAAATCGGCTGTACTATTAGCTGCGATCGCTTCAGCAATCAACGCTTGGGAATACTCCAGTTCTAGGGGTTGGGAATTCAGGCAAGGAAAGTTCACATCATAAACCCGCATTTGATTTTGGGTTAATGTGCCTGTCTTATCTGAGCAAATTACCGTAGCGGCTCCAATTGTTTCACAAGCGTGCATCCGCCGCACTAAATTATTGGAAGCTGCCATTTTCTTCATACTGTAGGCCAATGAGAGGGTGACACTCATGGCTAACCCTTCTGGTACAGCTACGACAATAATTGTGACCGCCACCATGAAGTAATGCAGCAGTGTCCGACCGACATTATTGGGTAACCAGCTATACCCATCCGCAGGCATCAGCCCCAAGAGATAGCCCGTCATCATGCCAACCATCAACAGCCCTAAGCCCAAACCAATCGTTTTCAGCCATCCTGCCCAGCTCTCATTTTCTAACCAATTGGGGGGTTCAATATCTGCACCGATTAGGTCAAAGCCATCGTAAACGACGGGTAGCCAAACTCGGACAAGAGTCACCAGTACACTGACAATTAGCAGTCCCACAAAATACGATTGGTGAAACGTAAGACTTAACTCTCTTGTCGCAAAACCACGCATTAACAGGGCTACAAAGGTTAATCCAGAAAAGAAAAGACCGACAACGCCAATGAGTTTACTGAGCCTTTCCAGTTGAATACTGAGTGGCGTTTTTTCTCCTGTTTCGACCGTTGCTACCACCGTTGCCACTTTCCCAATTTCAGTTTGGTCCCCAACCGCCGTTAGTTCATAAAAGGCGTGACCCTGGTCAACAATCGTACCGCGATAAATCTTAAACGCTGGGTAGGTTGTCTCTTGCTTCTCATCAACTTCAGGATTCGTCCGAGCAAACTTCTTGATGGGTTCTGATTCACCTGTAATTTTCGATTGATCGATGTATAGTGAGACTCCTTCTAAAATGTCTCCATCGGCGGGGACTTCTTCGCCCTGTTCCACATAAACGATGTCACCCACCACCAACTCTTTGCGAGGAATGCTAGCAAAGGAGCCGTCTCGAATAACTTTGACTGAAACCTCATCATAAACTTGGTTAAGAATGTCAAATTGCTGGCTCGCTTTATACTCATTAACGAAAGCAATGATTGTGGCTAACAAGATGGCAACAATAATCCCTAACCCCTCAACATATTCCCCCTCAACAAGACCGACGCTGATAGCGACAACAGCCGCAATCATCAGAATACGGATAACTGGGTCTTCAAATTTTTCTAAAAACAGCGTCCACCAAGGGTTGCGTTCTGGAGGGGTAAGAACGTTAGCCCCGTAGGTTTGGCGGTTGACCTTAACTTGTTCGGACGAAAGTCCTTGGTAGGGCAGGGTACGATCGCCTTTCGGAAACGTACTAGCGCTATCGCTGACGTTGCGAGTAACCATATTCTTTGCGTCACATAGCTGGGGTGGGATTGATACGGCTTCGCCTTTAGAGCCTGGCAATGAGCGACCCAATCAAATCCAAAACGAAGTCATGATCTAGATCTTCAATAGTACTGTCAAATAGCTGGCTGCTGATATGGGGAACTAACTCTTAGGCTAGACATTCATCAATTCTGATTCCTTTTGTTAACTCCTCTTAAGCTCCGTTTGAGTCAGGTAATGATGAGTTTTACCACCTATCATCAGCCATTAGCCTGAGGGGGCAGCTCAACGCCTGATCTAGATTAAAAGTAATGACTAATTGATAATGTCCTGAACTGGGAGGTGAATGCCGAGTAAGAGTAATGGTGGAGGGCTACCTATTTTTTTAGCAACAGGCTCAGAAATTCCCTACAGCGTCACCCGCAGCATTTACCTTCCGTGAAACAACGAAATTCCTCTCGCGATCGCAAATCCAAATACGCTAAACCAAGTTGGCGACGGCGCTTAAAATACTGGTATTGGCGTTTAGTTCGCCTGCAAGGACGACCCGAAGAGCTAGCACGGGGTTTAGCCTGTGGTGTGTTTGCTGGGTTGTTTCCTTTCTTTGGTTCCCAAACCGTTCTGGCAATTTTGTTGGCATTTCTGTTGCGAGGAAATAAAATCCTAGCCCTAGTTGGCCCTTGGATTAGCAATCCCTTTACTTCGGTGCCGATTTATGCATTCAACTTCTATATCGGGAAATGCCTGCTAAATGACCACACCTCGACTGAACTCAGTTTGCGCTCTTGGCAAGATGTGAAAGAGTTGGGGCTAGAAATTATCTGGCCTCTATTTGTTGGCTCTGCTACGGTTGGGTTAGTTTGTGCAATTGTCAGTTATTTCTTAGGCTTGCGGCTGATTCGCCGAGTTCGCGCTTCTTACCAACTACGCCCTCGACGAAAACGGTTGGAAGATTCACATCCGCGATATCCAGGTAAATACTGAGCACTGCATTGAAGTTGACGAAGGCAGAGGGCAGAAGACAGGGGGTTTCAAGAATAATATCGATTCCCTAAATACCAGCTACCCAGGGAGACGGGCATAGGGACTAGGGCGTGTTTTCTCGCCCCGGAGCTCCCCCTCGCATCAGAGTTAAAAAGGGAGATTTTGACTGAATTCTCCCCCCTTTTTAAGGGGGAGCAATTAGAGAATATGCCGAGGAGGGTAAAAATCTTGGGGTATGCTATGTCGCATTCTATTTAGAAAGCCGTCGAGTAGCCAACAACCAAACGCAACTCGTCACGCTCACCGTTGCCGCCAGCGAACTCGCTTTTCAGACCAATGTCGAGTACGCTCTGGTAGCCCATCTGCTGGCGCAGCCCAATCCCCCCTGACACAACAGCTCCCCCTCCTTCTTCTTCGCTAGCACGCACCCCCAGTTCCGCCAAACCCGTGCGATCGAAGCGGCGCGGGTAGCCTAACGGTCTGGAGTAGCCGAGAATCACTCCAGGGGCAACGCGGCGTTCATCATCTTCGGGCTGGGATTTCACATTCAGGTCAACGTTCAAGTGCAGGCGATCGTATTGTCCAACCGTCTTGCTGGCGATGCCGCGCAGGCGAAAGTCCACACCCTGCGAATCGCGTCCAGTCGGAAACTCAGCATCAGCCCGGACAGCGAACGCGGGTGTGTTGTTGTATTCGCGGTTGAAGTTATGGAACACACCCACAGACATATTGCCAGGGTCGAAGCGAGTGTCATCATTACCAGTGCGTCCCCCAACCCTCGGATCGATGCCAATGCTGAGGTGCGTGTTGGGTGCAAAACCATAGAGATACTCCACCTCAAACTCGCCACCCGCTGAGCATCCATGCGGCTTAACGAACGCTGCACCAATTTCGAGCGACTGTTCGCCCAAACCGATAGACTCGGCATCATCAAATGACAAAGGACGGTTGGCGTCAATATTATTGTGATCGTTAGCGCTTGCCGAGGCAGCTGCCAACACTATGCTTGCGGCTGTGCCTAGAAACGCGATTTGCTTCCAGTAGCGCTTCGCGATCGCATATCTTGCTAATGGTTTCATTAGATGTTCAACCTCCAGAGTCGTTTTTTACGGGGATGAAAATTAGTGACCGCTATGACCCCCAGCCGGAACTGGGCTTACATCGGGTGTGTTCTGTGGCTTGTTCGTGGGCATCGTATTGTGGTTATGACCGTGCTGCATTAAGGACTCCGGCATCATGCCCATACCGGGCATCCCAGGCATAAAGCGGTGGTCATGCATCGCGTCCTCTGGGTTAAAGTCGCCTGGTTTCATACCCTTGTGCGCTTGTGCGGATACCATCCAAATCGCACGCTTAATTTGCGTTTCCTTTTGCTCCTCACTCATCCAGTCCGAAGCCAAGATGTCGTTAACCATGTCGTGCAGCATGTGCAGGTTATCGAAGGTGTTGGCAATCTGCGGGAAGCGTGCGGCAAAGCGCGGACTGACTTCTGCAAACATCGGCATGAAAAGGCGATCGGTGCGGTATAGCTCAATCTCGTGATATTGCTTACCGAGGGAGGTGTAGGTAGTACGCTGCTCTTGGAGCGTCTTGCCGTAGAGTGCGTCATACATCGTGCCCTGCAACCAGTGGTAGCCCCAGAACAAGCCGTTGACCTTGGGGTACTTGCGGCGGAACGCTTTCGAGTACGGCTGCTCATCGAGATAGCCCATGTTCATGGGCAGTCCAGTGACTGCGTAGGGTACGCTCTCCACGTAAAATCGATACAAGCGATCGATCTGAGCGTCTTTTTCGGCGTCCGTCAACTGTGTGCTAGCTAGCACGTCTACAGTCTGCGCGTGCAGAACGTGCGTCCAGTCGAAGACTTGCTCCAGTACGCCGTATTTGCGTCCAAACGTTGGCGAGATGTTGGCTTCATCAGGCATGAAGCGCGGCGGGTTATTCAGTACCCAGTTGATGCGGTTGAAGGTGTCGGTTTCCAATCGGTCAGCTTTGCCAGTTACGAGGTCTTCATACGCCATTGCATGACCCACAGCGACGGCGTTTAGGTCTAGGGCAAGCGATCGCACGTTGTAGATGTCGTCGTTGTAACGACCGCGCTTGCGGTAGATGTGATTCCTGTCCTTGTTCTCCATCCATCTCGGTAAGTTGGTAGGCACAGGCGGTAATGTTCGGGTGGTAGCTGCTGGAACCTCCGTTGCTGGAGTATCCATCGTGCCCATGTCGTGCCCTTGATGCTCTTGGTGCCCTTGATGGTTGGGCATAGACTGTGCCGCGACGGCGGATGCAAATAGCATCCCGAAGCCTGCGGTTAGCGCCACCCAGATAAGCCGTTTCGCGTGCGTGATTTTCCTACTTTTCATGTTCTCCTCCCTGTGAAATTCCTTGTTTCATTCGTCAGAAATCACCGTCAGTTAAAAGGCATGACTACTAGCAACTGGCGAGATTCGCAGAGGGCAAACTCGACCGCGATCAAATAACTTCGGTCAGTTAATAACTGTGATGACAGTGTTAGTAAGTTAGGGCGATCAGGTTGTAAGATTTGGTGGTATTAATTCAGTGCAACACATACTGTTTGATGTCTTCACACACAACTTTCAAATCAATTGCAGTTGCTAAGCCAGTACTCGTTCGTGAGGATGAATTCAATCAATATTTAAGGTGTTTATACTTGAGTGAATTTTGATGGAATTGAATACATTTATTCAGTCCTCTATCGCCTCTAAACTTAGATTAAATTCTCCGGTTAACTGGAGAGTCAATAGGGTAGTAAAAACTTTTTTAGTCCTGATTAGATCTGTTTTTACACTTCACTACTGGAATCACAAACAGTAATAATAAATGGTTGTTTTAAATGAATAATAAAAAAACTGGCTTGCGAAGGACTCAATAAGTTGCGATCGCAAACCAATTATAATGACTAAAAATTGTTCAGCACTAATAACGATTAACTCCAAATACTCAGCCTAAGTACAAGAGTTTAAGGTCATGTATTTTTAAAAAGTGCCGATTTTACTCGATAGCGACTAGAGATAGAAATATTGCTCTAATCCTGTTCAATAATCGGGCAAATTGTTTCTTCAGGATGTTCAGGAATGGTTGACCAACCCGACAGGAGCCCCTGTAGCTCCTGTTTGAGAACTTCCAGTTGTTGAATTTGCTGCTCGATCGCTGTTAGCTTATCTCCTAGCTTTACCTTGATGTGGTCACAAGGTAAGTCTCCTTGGTCATGCACATCTAGAAACTCTTTAATCTCTGACAGACTCAGCCCTAGGCTTTGTGCGCGTTTGATAAAGCTCAAGCGAGTCAATACATCTGAGTTGAATAGGCGATAGCCACCTTCTGTTCTGCCAAACGTCTTGAGCAAACCCAACTCGTCATAGTAGCGAATGGTTTTGATGGGGATACCGCTTTCTTTAGCAATTGAACCAATGAGTTTTGGCTGATCTTGGACTAACATGACTTAACTCCTTGATTAGAGGCGATCTGAAGAGCTTTACTCGCTTTCGCTATTGTCTGACTCTATCCTAAACTCTCCAGTTTACTGGAGACGCAAGAGGGTAGATAACAGTCGTGCAGTTATGCTCGTTACAAGCGACTTGTCGGGTGTTGGTCGATAGGAAGCAAGACTACTGCTGATGTAACTTAACCCTGACACCGCTGATTCTGGTAGAAGTAAATGTGGCGAGGCACTGGCGAATAGCCAGCAGCGAACGGAAGAAAGCCCCCAGTGCTTAGTTCAAGCTAAACTCTTCTTGTTGGCATTCAAAAACCTGGAGCAGTTGGCTTACCGTATAGAATACTCGCCTGAGTCAGAGGTAGACTTGCAGTACCTAACTGCCCGACAGCAAGCGATTCTCTTGGATGCTGTCGATCAGCAACTCAATCCCAATTGGTATTAAGCATGAGGTGGCTGATGAATTCTCCCCGTCTCCCCATCTCCCCTGATTAACTCACAGGTGAAACGATCTGAATCCCTCGATTCGAGAACTTGGTAACCCAGAAATCTACATCAGGATTAGCAATCATGGCTTTGACGTTTCGTTCAATCTCCTGTGCTTGAGCTTCTGATTCACACAAAGCAAACACTGTTGGCCCCGATCCAGACATCATCGTACCTAAAGCCCCACTACGCTCAAAGGCTTCTCTGAGCCGCACCACTTCGGGAGTCGTTGGCAATACAACTTTTTCTAAATCATTGTGCAGCAGTTGACCCATCTGCGGCCCATTCTTGTTGTAAATGGCTTGTACGATTGGCCCGGAATGCACTCTAGCCGCACGGGACTCCAAGCTCTCGGTATCGCGGACATAGGAATGACCAAACTGAGTGCGATAAGATTGATAAGCCCAGGCCGTAGAAATCATCAGGTTGCAGTGTTTTGCCAACACAACATAGAGATGCTCTAAATCCGGCAAGGGAGAGAGTGCCTCACCTCGACCTGTAGCGATCGCAGTCCCTCCCGCTAGACAAAATGGCACATCGGAACCCAACTGTGCAGCTAAATCTTGTAATTCCGGCTGGGTGAGTCCCAATTGCCACATCATATCGACTCCCACCAAAACAGCAGCTGCATCCGTCGAACCGCCTGCTAGTCCAGCGGCTACAGGAATCTGCTTGTTGATAGTAATTTCCACGCCACCAAACTTGGCAAAAGCACTAGGGAATTCCTGAGCCATTAATTTTACAGCTCGGTAGGCAAGGTTGCTGGTGTCAGTTGGGACTTGGGGATGGTCGCAATGGATGAGAATGGTATCTGTGCCGATCGCACGCAGGTTAATTTGGTCTGCTAAGGCAATGCTTTGGAGAATCATCACCAACTCGTGATAACCATCGGCGCGATCGCCTAGGATTTCCAAATACAAGTTGATTTTAGCGGGAGCAATGAGAGAGTAGGAGCGCATTGAAGAATTGAAGGTTTGAAGGTTTGAGGGTAAAAGGTTGAAAGTTGAAGGTTGAGGGTTGAAGCTTTCAACGGACTAACTTGTCAACGTTCAACCATGTAACTCATTGGCTAAGGCTACCCACTTTTGCACACTCAGGTCTTCTGCGCGAGCTTGGGGGTTAACATTTAATTGTTCCAGCAATTGGGTCAGGCGGTCACTCTCCACCACCGATTTCAAATTATTTCGCAACATTTTCCGCTTGCTAGAAAAGCCCAGTTTCACTAAGTTGTCGAATTGTTTAGGCTCTACTGCTTGGGGTTCCATCGGTCGTGGACGCAACCGCACGACGGCAGAATCGACCTTGGGAGGTGGTGAAAAGGCTTTGGCTGGCACATTACAGATTAATTCACACTCTGCAAGATATTGCACTCGCACCGACAGGGCACCGAATGCTCTAGAACCAGGTCTAGCATATAACCGTTCAGCGACCTCTTTTTGTACTAACAGAACTATTAAATCAAACGGTTTAGCGGCTGGCTGAGAGATAGTGCCTAGCAGTTTTTCGAGAATTGGGCCGGTGATGTTGTAAGGGATATTGGCAACAACTTTATTAGGGTGTTGGAAGTTAGGGAAGGAGGCTAGATTTGCGTCTAAGTCAAGGGTAAGAAAGTCGCCTTGGAGTAGCAAGAAGTTCTCGAAAGACCTGAACTTTTGGACGAGTAGCTTGCACAAGTCCCGGTCAATCTCTACGGCAACCACGGATTGAACCTCTGGTAACAAGCGACGAGTGAGAATGCCAGTACCCGGGCCAATTTCCAAGATGCGATCCGCTTGGCTGGTGTGGGTTAGCGGAGCGGCTCTGACAGAGCTAGCGCGATCGCTCTTTTGCAACTGAGCGGCTGCAACGATGCTGTTGAGTGCCTCTTCACTACGCAGCCAATGTTGAGCAAATTGTTTACGAGCTTTTGGAGTCATTGACCAATTTTACCGAGGAGCGAGGAATGTTTGCGCGGATTAGAGCCCCGACTTCTCTCTAAGAAATCGGGGCTCTTTGCTTCACAATTCATCTAGGACTACTAGAGCATTGTATTAAGAATTGAATCAAAGCGCATCACCTTAAGCTATCTGGAGGTATTTAGGAAGTAAGGCACTCTGCTGGAGCTAATCGTTATGGTAGGAGTCTGGTTAATTCTAGTCTGTTGTCTTATTTTTGGCCTAACGCTCGTGTGTGAGGCTGTGCTTTACACCGATGAGCAGCATATTTCATGAAAAATTCGCCCATCTTCAGCTTTTTTGCTGTAGTAAAACCCCACTGAATTTTATAATCGGTGGGGTTGCCTTTTGATGAAATCTATCCCAATCTTAAGTTGCCCTAAAGAATCAGCCCTCCCCTGATTGGCTCATCCTATCAGGTGATGTTTTGATACGTTTCATTCATCTAATTAAACACAATAGGATTAACTCAATCCCGATTAAATTCCAACATTCACTTTTTGGAAAACAAACCAATGAGGCGATACGAATTAGCGCAACGATTTTCAACGAGCAATAGGCGACACCCAACACTGTGGCATGACTCAAATCAACTGGGAACTCTTTGCTGCACTGGTGTTCTACTCATTGTCACTATTTCTTCAGTCAATCAAGCTTCGGCAGCGGCGGCACTCTTCCATGAGGGGCTATTGACTCCCGTTGCTTCAACGACAAGTATTGCGTTCCTTGGCCTAGAGCGATCGCAAAAACAGGTACAGTTACAATCATTACCACTACTATCACATCCGCATAGGCAGCGATCGCCTCTTGTGCTGGTGCAAACGCCAACTCAGAGTCTTCCCCTTTCACCCACTACCCTACCGCCCGCCAACTTTCCCATACCACAAGACGGTGTGGTGAATGTACCACCCGTCAATGGCTCCGAAGCCGCCACGCCAAACGCCTCTACTCCAGAGACGCCTCCCGCTACACTGCCCTCATCAGCCCTTCCCACCGATCAAACACCGGCTGTCCGCGTTCCTCCCCTGCAACCCATCCCAATCGAAACGCCGACACCAATTACAACCTCGCAACCTGTTGAACCACCAGCCAAAAAAGTGTCTCCTGCTCTTGGTTCGTCGCCAGTTATTGAATTTGGTCAACCTTTGCCGAAGGCAATAGTACCAACAAACGATTGAGAACAACAGAAAAAACGCTGACTTACTAGCCGCTTAAAAATTATCCGTTTCTGGCTTCGGACCAACACTACCGGCTTGGTTCAGGAAGAGATTACCTGCTGCTTCGTTTTGATAAATGCACTCAATTTCAGCTTTGTTGTTGAGGTCGCCAGTAAAGCCAAACGTATTCATGCGCCGTTTACAGTCACGTACCTGCTCTGAAGAAACTAAGTTTTTTTGCTCCAGAAGTGACCAGTTATTTTGGCGCAGCACGCATCCAGGGCGCATACTGGGCTGAGTAACAAATACATTAAAGGGATTCAAGGTCAAAAAGACACGCATATCCGTGACAATCGCACTAGCTCCATATTGAATACACAGCTCAGTGTTGGGTGCACTGCGGTCAATCACCTCACGGGATGCCACGTTTTCTGGGTTAAGAGTTGCTGTCGAGCTAAAAGCAATGCCAACCCCAACTCCCAAAATAAAGATAGCCGCCCAAATCGCAATGGACGCAAAGTTGAAGATTGAAGGCTTAGAATTAGGAGCCGAGTAGGTATCCCTATCCCTGGGCATGGTGGATCTGGATTTACGTTTCATCGTTCGTTTAGTCAACCTTAAGAGCATGAGAGGAAGTCGTTGCAACTACCCTCCTTATCCCAGTATGCCCATAGATGCTCCTATTTGGTGGATTCCTGATTACAGAACAACTTACGGTTGTTTGTTAAGGGTTAATTGAAGTTAAAATTCTTGATTACAAGGTGTTTCAAGCTTAACCTTACTGAGATGGTTACTGCTCATTCCAAAAGCCATAGCATCCTCAACGAGTTGTGAACACCTCTCCCGTGTCCTCCTGATCTCCCTGGGAAAGCGAATCAAATAAGGCAGCGAGAGATGAGAAGCTTTGTTAACAAAGCTTACGAAAACTCACGGCAAGTATGGGATTATTTTAGCTATCAAGAGTCCACTATGCTAACCAGCCAAAGCCCTTATAATAGCCATGATTAGTCGTCCCATTATCCTTGGCATTGTCGGTGACAGCGCTGCCGGAAAAACCACACTGACGAGGGGAATTGCCCAAATACTAGGCACTGATCAAGTTACGGTTATTTGTACGGACGATTACCATCGATATGACCGCACGCAACGGGCCCAAATGGGAATCTCAGCCCTTGACCCAGACTGCAACTACTTGGACATTATTGAGCAACACTTGAGTCTACTCCGCCAAGGGCAACCGATTCTTAAGCCAATTTACAGCCATACTAGTGGGACATTCGATCCACCGGAGTATATCAAGCCAAGCAAGTTTGTGATTGTTGAAGGATTACTGGGTTACTATGCCCGTGGAGCAAGGGATTGCTTCGATGTCAAAGTTTATTTGGCGCCACCGGAATCATTACGGGCACAGTGGAAAATCAAACGCGATACACGTAAGCGGGGGTATACCGAGGAACAAGTTCTCGAACAATTGAGAAAGCGTGAATCGGATTCAGAAGAATTTATCCGTCCTCAGCGCAAGTGGTCAGACATTGTCGTCAGTTTCTACCCGCCTGATGATAGAACCGAACAGAGCGATTTGCTGTTGAATGTGCGCTTAGTTCTTAGACCTACCATACCCCACCCGGACTTCACGGGGATACTTAATCCCAGCCGATCTCACCTCAGCTCAGCCATTCGTTTAGAACTCGACCGAGATATGGGTAAGCCGGTTGATGTTCTAGAAGTGGATGGACACGCGACTAGCGAACAAGTAAAGGAACTCGAACGGTTGCTCTGTGATGAAATTCCCCATTTGGGGCAATTCTGTAGTTTAGAAGGCAATCAAGATATTGGTAAAGTTACAGGAACAACGGGAGAAACGTTGCAAAGTTACCCTCTGGCTCTAACCCAGTTGCTGATTACCTATCACATGCTCAAAGCTGCCAATCTCTATCACTCAGATGAACTAATACCCAGTATCTAAGGTAATAAACATAAACATAAAAGCCCTCTGCCCTGGAGCCTTCTGCCTTGTGCTATGACCGACTTGAATTTTTTAAGCTAGATGCAACGTTCCAGGCTGAAAACGGGATTACTAAAAGTAATACCCTAGAGTCTTTATAAGCCTGCATCTATGACGTATAGCCTGAGAGTTGCTGATATTCCAAGCAGTGAACGTCCCCGTGAGCGATTACTCACTCAAGGAGCCAAAAACCTTACAACAGCGGAACTCATAGCGATTTTGTTAGGCACGGGCCAAGGAAAAGGCAAACTTTCTGCGATCGGATTAGGTCAGTATATCTTGCAGCAATTAGGCCAAGATCAGCGTGACCCAATGGCTGTGTTGCGGGAGATTCATCCTCAGGAGTTGATGAACTTTCATGGGGTAGGGCCAGCTAAGGCTACTACAATTTTGGCAGCAGTGGAGTTGGGGAAACGGGCATTTCAGTCTCGTCCTACAGAGCGTACAGTAATTGATGGCCCCCCAGCAGCGGCGGCGGCTCTCAGTCATGATTTGATGTGGCAAACTCAGGAGAGATTTGCAATTTTGTTGCTAGATGCCAAAAATCAGTTGTTGGGGACGAAAGTGATTACGATTGGTACGGCAACGGAGACGTTGGCAAATCCCCGCGATATTTTTCGAGAAGTGCTACGCCAGGGAGCAACACGAGTCATTATTGCTCATAATCATCCCACTGGGAGTGTGGAACCTAGCTCGGAAGATATTACCTTGACTACACAGCTATTACAGGGAGCGCAACTACTTTGCATTCCCATACTGGATCACCTGATTTTAGGGAATGGTAATCATCAGAGTCTTCGCATCACGACCTCACTATGGGATGAATATCCGCAGGGGGATTAATTAAGTCCTTTGCGGCGGTTGCTCAGGCTTGCGCGATGGTTGGCGATCGCCGCGAAAAAGCGGCACACCACCTATCAGCCTTTAGCCTTATATCTCTCGCCAGAAGCGTAGTCTTTACGCTTTGAGTACTTTGAGAGGTACTTAAGTTTAAAAGAAATTTATGAAACGCTTAATTGTCGGGGCGTTATCTATTCTCCTAGTGTCTCTGGCGGTTGCACCTGCTGCCAGAACTCAGGTGAGGAAAGGCAATGATGATACACAGATGAACAGCATCTCAAAACAAGTACCTCAGATAACACCTTTCAATCTTGTTTACCGAGCTTATCAGGGCGACTTTTCTGAGCAAGGAATTCCTGGTTATACCAGGTTGCTGACAGCTTATAGATTTGGGGAAATTAATCCGGAAGATCTTGTTAAGAGTGCAGTTAGGGCGAACAGACTACCACCGAGTACACTCTCTGACGAGAGTTACTTAAGCGCCGTCAGGTTTTATCTCAGAGATTTGAGCCGGATTGAGCGATAGGAAACCAACTGCCGGCTAGAGTACTGTACTAGCTAGACAGTAGATTCGGAAAACTTGACAATGAAATTCTGAGGCACCCGACTTATTTGCAGTGAGTGCCTCAGCAGCGTTGCAATTGCCAGCTCATCAGCTCAACACCAAGCAACCACCTATCAAAAGGAAGGGTAAACCGAGGAACAAACCAAGCCCCGGAATTAGAAAGGTAGGAATGCTACCAAGTAATATAAACACCAATCCTGCAAGAACGCGCAGCGGCTTGGTTAAACACCAAATAAATTTCAGCATGGTATCACCTCTAAAACATTCCACAGCAGGTGTGTGAAGATTACTAGCATCTTAGAATTCTCTTGGTTCGTGCCTCATCTATCCATTTGGGTAATCCACACCCAACCACCAGCAAAGGTCAGGCAAAAAAACCAAACGACTACCCATGACCAAAGTCATGGTTGGATTCATGACTTTTGCCTCATGTGATGAACTAGGGCAACTTCTTATGATGAAAGTATTGAATTTCAAGCTTTCAGATAGTATCACCACCTACAGACCAACGGGTGCGAACCAAAGCACCCGTTTTTGCTGTCAACAGCCTGCGATTGCAACTATTGCTGAAGGGTAGTCGTTGGTTTATGAACTCAGTGATGAGGTGAATTGGTGGATGTGATCGCAAGCCAGTGGTTGCCTTTGCTTTGCTGTGGCTAATCCGTTGCTTTAAACAAGCCCTTGGCAGTTTTGCCGCAACGGTTAACAAAGGTGCTATCAAATCCCGCTCCCACTATGCCTCCTACCAAAGGGACAAGCTTCATCAGGTTTACAACTCCCTTTTCTCCGGCTTTAGTCACCAACCTGAATCCCACTTTTTTATTAATCTATATTAAAACTTTCCCCGGAATCTGGCGGATGAGATTCTGTGTAACTTTCGTGCCAACGCTAATACCAGCAGTTTTTAAAATTTCTGTTGCGCCCTCACCAACTAATGACAGAAGGACAAAGGTACGAACCTGATCGGATTTTTCATCGTACCCCCTTAATATGGCTATGGCAGCAGCCGTATTAGCTCCCAAAGCATACGATGATGCCAAACTAGCAGGAATGGCTATAGGCAAAGTTGCCATGCCACCTAATCCAGTAACAAAGCCTGTTCCACCCGCATAGGCGGTTCTCCATGCAATCACGGAATCTATCGCTTCCTCTAGGGTTTTACTGCTTTTTCTGTAGTGTTCAGCTACGTTTTGTGCAGAGGGGAGAAATCCCAAGCCGTTGATTCCCACATCAACTATCCAATCAAGGATTTTTGCTATTACGCTGTCAGACATGCTGCATTTCAAGTGAGAGTGTCTAAGAAGAAATCCCAGTAACGATACTGAGATTTAAGTCAATTAATCGGCTTGATTAAAACTGTGGGCTATCCCAAAATTGACTTTTTCAAGCCAAAAGTCGCCAAGCCTGCTGCCACGCCAGTACCTACAAATGCAGCCAATCCAACAGGATAAGCTCCTCCTGCCAAGGCTATGCCAGCAGCTCCGGTTTGATGATATACAGCACCTCCAATCGCACCGCCAACTGTAGCAAAGGTTGCTGCTTCTTTAATGTTTTTAACAGCTTCCTGTGTCGCGCCATGAACAGCGAGTCCGGCAACAGCACCAGTCCCCATAAACGCAGCCAAACCGATAGGATAGGCCGTGCCAGCGATAGCTAAGCCAGCCCCTCCGATTTGGTGATATACAACTCCACCAACGACAGCACCAACTGCTGCGAAGGTTGCTGCTTGCTTTGCACTGTCAATGGCTTCTAGCATTTTTTCTCCAAAAGAAAACGAGATGTTTTTGGCAGATGCTCCTATAGTTTGACTGAACGGCTTTGTAAATTCCGTAAGGCAAATGTGAAGCAGTATAAATTGAGGTCAAGAGTTGGCGATCGTACACCAAAGCCAGCCATAGCTCGCCTTAGCGCTCTTTGGCATCGCTACCAGGAAACCGAGCATGAGGTTGTGAAGTTGCAGGTCACTCATTATCCCTCACCTCTAGGTGATAAATCCTGGTAGACGGATGCTCGGTAATCATTCGCCAGTAGTAACCTGCTGGTGGCTGAAGTGTGCGATCGCCAACTCGGTACAGAAATGTCGGCTCTCGCTGCTGAATGGCTTCCTTTAGCGCTTGCTCGAACTCTGAGTTTGGTTCCGCATCGTCGTACCAAATTAGATGAGCGTTCCCCCAATACCCAGCGCTCACCAGACTAAGGAACAGCCATTCCATAATGGACTGGATTTGTT
>DATNPV010000007.1:0-62729 GCA_036703055.1 Waterburya sp. | reverse complement strand
GTCTGAGAGCATTGTCACTGGTATTCACTCGATTCGCAGGTTTTACTCCAGTTCTTTTCCTCCTGTGCCAGCCATTTGTGAGCAAAGATGAATCTCTTGTCAACAAAGATGAATTTCGCCAGCAGTATCAACTTTGGGGGGTTAGGGGGGCTAATCGACGAATAAGCTGTCACGCTTTTAAATTGCTTGTTGAGGCAGACGCGGCGACGCAGAGAGGGGGAGACATGGAGAGGCTTTGATAGCTTACTTCCTACAGGAAAGGTGTACTTTATTCGGCACGGTGAAAGTACCAGCAATGAACGCAACATTTTTGCAGGGGTACTGGATGTTGACCTTACAGCATTTGGTCGGTTGCAGGCACGCCGTGCAGGTCAAGATATTAAGAATAAAGGTGTGAAGTTTGATGCCGTATATGTCTCTCACATGAAGCGTGCGCGGCAAACCTGTGAAATCGCCCTTGAGACAAGTCAGGCGCTGAAGTCACCCAATATCCCTGTTCAGATCGACCATCGAATTAGCGAAAAATCCTTTGGCATTTTCGCGGGCCGTAACTTGAATCTGCTTCGTCTTGCCCTTGGCTACGAAGGCTTCGAGGAAATGTTGCATTCACACAACGAAGCACCTCCAGCTGGCGAGAAGATTTCACAAGTTTATAATCGCGCTGCACGTTTCTACGAGGAGAAGGTTGTACCGCACTTGAGGAGGGGTGAAACGGTTCTGGTGGTGTGCCACCAATATGTATTGGAGCCTTTAGCACTTTATTTAAGTGGTTTACCACCAACGGATTATAAACACCTGAAGCTCCCTAATGGGAAAGCTCTCAGTAAAGAGGAACTAGTCAAGTTTCGCGACAAGGAATCCGGTGGTGCCGCTGCCCTGCGTAAAGAGATCAACGATCTTTCAATTATGTGGGCGATTTTGATCTACGCGGCTGCCTTCTTGCTGGGAAGCTTGGTCAGGGCAGTAAGCGCCTCACAAGGAGGGATTGCGCCAGAGCTATTTCGAGCGATAATCGTTGCCTGTCTCGCCACCTCAACGTTTTATACCTACCTGGACATTGACTTTGCCGCGAGTAAACGCAAAGTAACTACAACTGTGAAGTCTGTTGTCTACTTGTGGATGTTGGCTCGATGGGGAGTTGGACTATTTTTAATATTTTCTGGACTCTTGTATCAAGGTCCTGCCGATCTGTACAAAGTTTTGTGGGTGCTTTTTTGGATGGTGCCGCCAGCGCTTACTTCCCCAGTTTTATCCGTACTGTGGGGCGGTAATCTTTATCCGTCGGCAGTCTTGTCAAGGACGTTATCAATCATCGCTCCCATTGCGCTTCTTGCTACATTGAGGGTTGCGGGCTTACCGATTAACGATTCCAGCCTGATCTTTTTTGGTGTAATTCTGATTGTTGGTCTGGCGATACCGGGAGCAATTGCCCAGTTTTGGCGTTCTAAATCTCCTGTTGAATCAAACCACCACAGTAAGAACTGGAAATTTATTGGAGTGCTGGCTGTCGCCTTAATGGCATTGGCAACAGGGTTTCAGTTTACTCCAGCAACATTTTTAAGCGACCTATTTTCCTCAACGGATACGGCGCGATCGCTAGCTTGTCTGCAACAACTGGCAATTGCCATCCTAGTATTTGTCTCAATTCGCGTCTTGGCTGTATTAACTTCAGGATTTACAAAGGGCAAGTTAAGCAAGGCAGAAGCTCAGGATGCTTATATCCTGCTTGTCAATCCCAACTTTTTCCTTTGGGCTGCTCTGTTCATTGAAGTTAATGCGATCGCTCCCGAGGTGAAATATGCAATTTTTTGGGCATCGCTAGGGTTCTTCTGCATACCACTCATCGAGCAGATACTGTTCATGAATGCATTTGGCAATGACATTTTGAGAGAAACACTGCGTTCTTCGAGAGTGGCAACAGAAGATGTCAAAAAGCTCTTCCTGCAATTGGATACAGATGGAAGTAAGTCGCTTGATAAAGCGGAGATTATGGAATTGTTGGGGCTAATCGAAGATATGACAACAGGCGAACGGAGTTCTGAAGAAGTCAGGAGGTACGTCACTGATTATCTTTTCAATATTCTTGACTCTGATAAAAATGGCACAGTCGATTTAGCTGAGTTAGAAGAGTATATATCGACATATGGGTTGGTTGCCAATCTTAACGTTGCCCCTGCTGCTGTGTCCGCAGCTTGAAGATCATTGCTGATTGCTAAGGGTTGAGACCAATGAACATGCTCAACCCATTCCTTTCAGAGTTTATTGCCTATTCCTTTTGTTCACTCCAGTTCTTGACTCTATTGGA
Organism: Waterburya sp.; assembly: GCA_036703055.1. GTDB lineage: Bacteria > Cyanobacteriota > Cyanobacteriia > Cyanobacteriales > Coleofasciculaceae > DATNPV01. The sequence goes on along the minus strand of DATNPV010000007.1, from coordinate 60,424 downwards.
GCTGGAGCTTTCTTTTCGGAACAATGATGTGTGCTGAATGTATAGGTTTCTCATTCAACAGGAAGTTTGAATTATGCCGCTGAGGTCAGGCAAACTTTCAACCCATCATAGAGCCGTAACTTACGGCGAGCCTCAGTATCCTAGTTGATTGTTTGTTAGCAATTTTAGTCAATTTAGTTGTAGCTTGAATAAAACGATTGCAGCACCAAACAAAACATTGATAACAAATTTTTAGCATTGGGATATTTGGAGCAATATGCGTCGCAGGAAAATCATCATTTTGCTATCTCTTGTAGTCTTAGCCCTGATGGCGAGTATCGGTATTGCTATCTTCAAATCACAAAGCCAAGAAAATATAACTTTAGCGATCGCCGTTCCTCTAAGCAATACAGGGGAAGCAACGGCAAAAGCAGGCATATCGATGCTCAGAGGGGTGCAACTCTACATCAACCAAGTCAACAGTGCTGGCGGAATTCAAGGCAAGCAACTGAAGCTCAAAGTCTATGACGACCAAGCCAATGTGGACGTAGCTGTGAAAATAGCTAAAGAAATTGTTCAATCAAAAGCAGTCGCCGTCATTGGGCACTACTCCAGCAGCACATCCAAGGCAGCGGGAAAAATTTATCAAGCGGCTGGCATTCCAGCTATCAGCGGTTCAGCAACGGCTGATTCAGTAACCCAAGGAAATGATTGGTATTTCCGCACGATTTTTTCCGATAGCTTTCAGGGCAGATTTATCGCCTATTACCTGAAACAGGTGTTGGGATATTCAAAAATTTGCCTCATCCACGGCTACGATGCTTATGGTTTAGGTTTAGGTCAAACCGTTGAAGCGACTTTCCGAGAATTGGGAGGAAAGATATTAACTAAGTGGCAGCTAGAGAAAAACCAAAACAAAGCCACAGATCGGATTATTATTCAACAATTGCAGAAACTCAAAGAGCTAGATCAAGCTCCAGAAGCAGTTGTTTTGGCGACTAATCGCGATCAAGTGACGAACTTACTTGCTGAAATGAAAAGTCGCAATCTAGATTTTCCTCTATTTGGTGGCGATGATTTAGGTGATGTGGCTATTGCTCAAGGCTTTGCAAAATTCCCGGAAGAAAAGGAAAGTCCTGGCTTCTTTACGAATGCTCTTTACGCCACAGTCCCACTCATTTTTGATGTTGCTGACGATCGGACTCAACAGTTTAGGCGAACCTTTGAACAGACTTACAAAATTCCTCCAGGTTGGTCTGCTGCTTCTTACTATGATGCTGTCAGTGCGGTTGTGGAAGCCATTAATCGGACTTTATTAACGAAGAAGGACTTACCAAAAACAACGTTTACGGGGAAAGATGTCAAAAAAGACCGTTACTTGGTTAGAGAGGGTTTGTCTGGTATCAACAGCTCAGAAACGGCTATCCAAACAGGAACTAGAACATTTTACTTGAATGAACAACGAGATGCTGTTGTCCCCATTGCTGTGGGACTGTTTGACAAAGCGAATCTTGTCTCGGCTTTTACTCAGTTGCAAAAAATTCCAAATATTAAGAAAATTTCCAATCTAGAGGAACAAATCAAGACGGGGAATATTTTGCAGGTTGGGGAGCAATACCTGAAAAAGACCGACATTGTTTATGTGGGTATTGACATTAATAAAGTTAGCTTTCTAGACGAAAAGACCTCAAGCTATCTAGTCGATTGTTATCTATGGTTTAGATATAAAATTGGTGTAAATGCTGATAATATTGAGTTCATAAACTATGGAATAAATAGACTAGATTCTGGGGAAAAACTAAAACTTGGCGACCCTATAAAAGGGCAAGAGGGTAAGGTAAATCATAAGGTGTACCGGATTAAAACCGATTTTCATGAAGAGTTTGATTTTCACAATTATCCGTTCGACACTCAGCTTTTGTCAGTGAGATTTCGACACGCAAACCTCACGCGAGACAAGCTGATTTATGCGATAGACTTTGTAGGAATGCGCGATAAGTCTTCTACTACAAAGGAATTACCCAAACAATGGAAAGAGGAGGTTTTTAAGGAAATCAGCGCTTGGACTCCTGTCAAGGTTTCCTTCTACCAAGATACCCTAGTGAATGATTCTACTTTAGGCGATCGCCGAGTTATTGATACCAACTCCAATTTAGAATATTCCCAATTCAATACCGCAATCCAGATTAAAAGGGACTTACTGGGTTTCAGTATCAAAAATTTGCTGCCCCTCTGGTTCTTTGTGGTTGTGGCATACCTGTTATTATTTCTTCCTTTCGAGCAACTCTCAGCTGAGGTATTGAGTGGCCTACTCCTAGCGGTCGTATTTTATCATCTGAGCTTGCTACAGGCTTTACCAGATGGTGTGGGTTATGTCGTTGCCCTCGACTATGCGTTTTACCTTGTTTACTTGCTACTCGGTTTAGAGCTAGTGCTAGTAATAGTAGGGCATAAAGAGAGCTTTCAAAAGAGTGAAATCAAGCTTAGCCAATTAATCAGTTTTGGAAGAGTTGCTTTTCCAGCGATTATTTTAATGTTTTCTAGTCTCTTTTACTGGCTGTATTTCTAGGTCAATCAATAGTTCAAGGAACTTAAACTGATGGAAAGAACTAATGGCGGCTCTACCAACGTAATTTTAGGGGAGCATGGCAGGGTAAAAGAACAAAATAATCTGCTAGCAAAGGCGTAATTTATTCGACCATCTTACAATCAGGTGGGCGATTGACGCTCCCCTTAAACACTTGTTGAAACCCGAGGTAAAGAAACTTATGTTAAAGAAGTGGAGCCAAGGTTTAAGAGTTCATGCGATTGTCCTAGCGGGAGTCGTTTGTGTTTTCGCGGTATGGACTACTCCTGTGCGATCGCAGGAGCAACCATCGAACGGGGAAGCAGAAGTTAAAGATGCCAAAACTGAAGAAGTTAAAGATGTCAAAACTGAAGTTAAAAAGGTCTTGATTGAAGCTCTTCAAGCCGAGAAACCAGCAAATCCGAAAGCCGCAACTACTATTAAAGATGTCAAAATCCCCGTTGATGAACTGAAAGTTCTCGTCAAGCCGCTTACCCTTGACGAACTTCAAAACGAGGTAGCAGCGTGGATGTTGGTCATCCAAAAAAAAGCCCAAGAAATCAGCGAGGCTGAAGTTACTATCAAGCGTCAGAACCAAGCTATTAGCAAACAACAAGAAGGTGCTGATGCCCTAGAACAAGCTAAAAAAGCCCTCGAAGAGGCTGAGAAAGGTCTAAAGGGTGCTGCCCCAGGTTCGCCGCAATACAAAGAAGCCACGAAAAAGGTAGAAGAAGCGAAATAAAACTTTAAAAAAGCCCAGGAAGCTGTTGAGAAAGCGAAAACAACTAAAGCCGAATTAAATCAAAACGAGACATCGCGTAAGGTACTCGAAAAGGCTACAAAAACTGGCGACCTAGAAACGGCAAAACAAACTCTGGAGAAAACGAAGACAGAGCGAGATAAGACAACGGCTGGCTCTCTAGCTTACGAACAGGCTACTAAAATGATCGAAAAACTAGAAGCAGCGATCAAAGCGGTCGAAAAGGCTCAAGAAGCTCAAAAAAGTGCCAAGCCTGATTCACCGGAATACAAGGAAGCAACCCAAAGAGTCGAAAAAGCACAGGAAGCCCTCAAACAAGTTCTCCAAGAAATTGGAGGAGCTAACACAACCAAGTCATCTTCCGAGCAATCGTCCAAAACTTTTAATCAAGCCACAGCCGCCCTCGAAAACACCGAAATTAAAACCAACGGAGAGCAGAAAGTGGCTGGTTCGCCGGGAGTCGTTAACAACCAACAGAATCTCCAACAAAAACAACAGGAACTCAAAAAAACGACGGAGCAGTTGCAAAAGAGTGCTGACAAAGAGTCAGAAGCGAAGAACCAACTCGTAGTCACCGTTACCGAACTCCAAGCAGAGCTAACAGCAGCAGTTGATCGCTTTAACGTTATCTTGGACGAACTGGAGAAAAAAGGTGGCGATGCCAAACCCTACCGCCAGTACATTAAAGCTGCTACCACTGTCGAAGTCGATACTAAAGATACTGAAGGTTTAGGCTTGCGGCTTCTCAGTTGGGCTAAATCTGACGAAGGTGGTATGCGCTGGGCGGGCAATATAGGAAAGTTCGTCGGGATTATGATTGCCTCCATCATTGTCGCTCAAGTCCTCGGCGCGATCCTCAACCGACTGCTTTCCGTATTCGGCGGCACATCGAAAATGATGCGCCAATTTATCGTTATGGTTGTCACGCGTGGCGGAGTTGTTGTCGGGTTTTTACTGGCTCTGACAGCTCTGGAAGTTAGCCTCGGTCCAGTTTTAGCCTTGATTGGGGGGGTGAGTTTCATCCTCGCGTTCGCGCTGCAAAGCAACCTGGGTAACCTCGCGAGTGGGTTGATGATCATGGCTTACAAGCCCTTCGATGTCGGTGACGAAATCAAAATTGGTGACATCTGGGGATGGGTAAATGCTATCACTTTAGCCAACACTGTCATTGAAGGCTCAAGCGGCGAAATATATAACATCCCCAACAATATGGTTTGGGACAGCACCATTGAAAACTTGACTCCCGATGAAATTCGCCAAGTGGAAATCTCGTTGCGAATTGGATTTGATGAAGACCTACCTAAAGTGGAGCGGTTGCTTGTAGACATTTTTCAATCGCACCCTGTCATTCTAGAAAATCCCTCTCCCAAAAGCCGGGTGGATTCTATTGAAGAATACTACCTCCTTGTTAGTGTCCGAGGGTGGATGAAAGCAGAACCACCGCTAAACCGAATTTTGGAAATCCGAGCCGAGATTATGCGTATGATTCGGGAAAGATTTAACAAAGAAGGCATCAAACTGGCTGCTATCCCCACAGGTATCGAACTTGGACTAGAAGATCTTGGTAATGGCAAAATTCCCCATCTTCTTTCAAAAACTTCTGTGTATCAGAGGGAAGGCTTAGGTTCAGAAATCCCTACAGAGCGGGTGGCTCAGTAATTGCTCCAGTGGCGCTTATTGTTACACCCTTTTAGGGTTGATCGAAGAAAAGAGGGTATTGCAACGATTCGTCAGTCTCCTAGGAGCGATTCCTAACGGAACAGCTACCCGACGCTAACCTACGGCTTAGAGCTATGCTCCGACATCTCATAATGGATTAGGTCTGTCTGCACGGACTTTGAGCCGAGGTTACTATGCTTTCCGAGAAGTTTCGTCGCCAGTTGCGTCAAGAAGTGGAGCAATGGCGAACTGAGGGATTAATTGATGAGTTTGTGTATGAACAGTTATCCCAACGCTATCAATTTAGTGAAATTGAATCTGCTGCCCGTAACCGCTTCGTCGTGATTTTACTGGGGTTGGGCAGTGTTCTGCTGGGATTGGGAATCATTACCTTTGTCGCTGCCAACTGGCAAGAATGGTCACGAGGACTAAAGGTTACCTTGCTGTTAAGTGGGTTTGTGGGGGTGAATACAGCCGGTTTTTATCTATGGCGACGCCCCACTGAAGGATGGCAACGCCGTGTAGGACAAGGTTTACTCTTGTTAGGAGCCTTGGTGTTAGGGGCAAATATGGCACTGATGTCCCAAATGTTCCACCAGAGTGGACTGCTTTATCAGTTGTATCTGGTTTGGGGCTTGGGTGTCTTAGCCATGGCTTATAGCCTACGGTTGACGTTGTTGGGAATGCTGTCCGCCCTCTTAATCGGCTTAGGGTATTTAACGTATTTGTGGGGACAGTCAGTATTTGGGGCGCTAGGAGAGTTCTCTTGGCTGCGGCTGATGATGCAATATATGCCTGTGTTATCAGGTTTGATGTTTATCCCCTTGGCTTACTGGTGTCGGTCGCGTTGGATTTTTCGGATTGCTGCCTTGGCGATCGTTTTTTCCCTAGAAGCGAGCTTAATTCGGTCAAATATTTTAGGTTTCTCTCCGGGAATCGCTGCGATCGCCTGCACTCTACCTCCCGCACTCTTATGGGGATATAGTGATTCTTTATGGAATGTCCCCGAACCTACCCAATCCTTTGAGCGAGCAGCCCGCACACTTGCAATTACCTTTCTCAGTCTCCTGTTTTATTTCCTATCTTTCCTCGGTGTATGGAACAGTTCATCAGTGCCTTCACCACAGGTTAGCTCACAACTCCCTTGGCCTTTGCAGGTTGATATTCTGATTTTAAGTGCCTTTACCTTTTGGGAATGGCTGCGACTGTTGCTCAGGCGTCGCGTTAATCTGACAACTGTTGTCGTAGGTAGCCTAATTGCTGTCAGTGGACTAGTTCCCTACTGGCATCTGAGCATTGGTCAAAGTTCGGGAGTGGCTGTGTTAATCTTTAACATTCTCTTATTCCTACTTGCCGTTGGATTAGTCCGCGAGGGACTCTCTACAGCTCAACGGCGCTTATTCTGGGGTGGCATGATGCTACTAACGCTGCAAATTTTTAGCCGGATGTTAGAGTACAAAACTGATTTACTTCTCAAATCCTTAGTCTTGTTACTGTGTGGGCTTGGTGTCATTGCAGCTGGCTTGTGGTTTGAACGCTACGTCCGAACAATTCGAGCCTAAAGTTGAAGGTTAGTCAGGGTTAAAGGTTAAAGCTTTCAACATTCAACCTGCCAACGTTAACTTTACCAACATTCCAACTTCTATGACTTCTACCTCCGACTCTCCCCCTCGCACACCCATCTGGCGATTTTGGGTGCCTCTTGTCGTTCAAACCGCGCTGATTCTTACCGTACCGGCTCAAGCCGTATACACACAGCTCACTGGCAAAACCGTCATCCTGCAAACAGTTCCCATAGACCCTTACGAACTACTGCGGGGCTATTCTCAGACGCTTAGATACGATATTTCGATTCAGGACAACTTACGTAAGCTTCCAGGCTGGAAGGATTTGCCCAAGCAACCTGTCAATGGTAGAGAGCTAGCCATGATCAAGTCAGGTACTCACTTCTATGTCATTTTACAAGCCCCTCAAGCCTCAACCTCAGCTACTGCAACTAAGCTGCCGCAAGCTTGGAAACCTGTAGCACTCAGTATCCGGCTTCCCCCCCAGCTCCCCGCCAATCGAGTTGCCCTCAAAGGTGTGGCTGAACACGGCTTTATTCAGTATGGATTGGAAACCTATTACATCCCTGAAGGCCAACGGGAACAGATTAATACAGACCTCCGTGCCGCTCGTTCCAACAACGCAACTGAGTCATCGCAGCTCCTACAGCCAGTCGAGCCGATTCAGCCGCCACCGAAACCCCCAGTTTTGATGGAAATTAAGGTAAGTGCCCAAGGCGATAGTGTACCGATCAGCCTTTGGGCAAGAGTTGGTCAAGATGCCAAGCAGCAAGTTCGCAACTATCGCTTTTAACGATTTTGGATGCAACAATTTTGGATTGCCGATTGACTTGACCAATTAGAGGTGAGGTCTGTACCAGAAGACTTTCATCCGAAATCGAAAATTCTTACTTACTGGCGCTTAACCTGCAAGGCTGCACCAACTGCTGCACCCGCGCCTGCAAATAAACCCATACTCATTCCCTCAATCGTCTTGAGTACTGGGTCTTGGGTAAGGCACTCACTTGTCAGATTCTGGGCTTGCAAACACTGATTACTGTACGCCCAGCTTGTCGTTCCGCCTAGAATGACACCAACCACGCTACAGCTTGCAATCAGAATCAGGAAGCGGTTATTTTTTATACCCATAGATAGATGTTTAAAGTTTTGTTTGGTGTAACCTTCTTATCTACTTTACCCATCTATTGGAAAAATGTAACCGTACTTGTACTGAATTTTTTCCAAATCGGTCAACTCAGCATTATTCGAGCCGCCAGTACAACGGCAAACGTGCGTAAATTCCTTGTGGGTCGTTCATCCCCTTAAGAATTTCTAGATCAGATTGCAACTTCCTAAATTCTGCGGTGAGTGGATCAGGCTGCTTCGTATTATTTTGGCTGACTTGACTGGTGAGCTTTTTCAAAATCCGTTCTTCTAAACTGCGAGATTCCGGGTACTCATCCACTTCCCAATCATTCCCTAGCTTGGCTTGCTTGGCTGCATACTCAATAGCCTGATCGATTCCGCCAATTTTGTCCACCAAACCCAACTGTTTGGCATCTTTCCCTGACCAAACTCGTCCTTGAGCAATTTGTGCCACCTTGGGTTTCGGTAGTTTCCGCGCCTGGGATACCCTGTTGAGAAACTGATCATAAATTTGGTTCACCGATTTTTGTGCGATCGCTAATTCTTGGGGTGTCTTGGGTCGAGAGATTGTTTCGCTATCGGCATACCGAGTCGTTTTCACCACATCCCAGCTAATGCCATTATCATTTCCTAGTTTTTGCACATTAAACCGAAGACCGAACACACCGATAGAACCTGTAATTGTATTCGCTTCGGCAAAAATATGATCGGCTCCCGTTGCAATCCAGTAGCCCCCAGAAGCGGCATAGTCACCCATTGAAACAATCACCGGCTTTTCTTTTCGGGTTAGCAACACCTCTCGCTGAATCTTCTCCGAACCCGTAACACTACCTCCAGGACTATTGATTCGCACGATCACAGCCTTGATATCTTCATCCTGTCGTAGCTGGCGTATCTGTTTCGCTAAGCTATCACCCCCTACCTGTTGACCGCCTCCTTGACCGTCAACGATTTCACCTTCGGCATAGACAATGGCAATCTTATTCGCAGAATTGCGCTTTTTGAAGTCTGTGTTCTTAACCTTAGCGTATGTGGTCAGGGAGATTTGCCGGAACGATTTATCTTCTTTGCTACTACCCGTTAGTTTTTTCAGATCAGCAATGACTTCATCTAGGTAACCTACTTTATCCACCAATCGCTTTTGACGCGCTTCTGACGCCATCAAGTCCCCTTGGCTGTTCGCAATTGCCTGCAACTGTTGCGGTGTGATTTTGCGGCTCTTGCTCACCGTTGCCAGGTAATCATTCCAAAGAGTACTCAGTAAGACTTGAGTTTGTTGGCGATTCTCCGGACTCAGCTTGGTGAGAATGAAGGGTTCCACCGCTGATTTATACTTCCCCACCCGGATAACCTGAACACCAACGCCGAATTTTTGCAGTGCTCCTGTATAAAACATAGGCTGGGAGCTAAAGCCATTCAATGTCAAGCTGCCAAGCGGGTTGAGAACGAGCGTATCTGCTACGGAACTCAAGTAGTATTCCTGTTTTCCCAAATCTGCATCGTAGGCAATAATTCGTTTCCCGCTAGCCCGGAACCGTTCCAAGGCTTCGCGCACTTCTTTGAGCGTGGCTAAGCCAGCACGCCTACCCGCAGAACTGCGACTCCCGTCTAAGTAAAGAGCAATAATTCGTTTGTCTTGACGTGCTTTATCCAGGGTTTCTAAGACCGTACGTAGGGTCATAGCATTAGGTCTATCACCCGATAACGCTTCCCCAATCACATTGCTGGAGCTGGGATTAGTATCAGTAATATCTAGAGACAAGTCGAAAACGAGGACTGACTTGTCCTTCACTTGAGGACTGGTATCCCTAGAAGCTGCCGCTATCAGTAAAAAGAGCAGTGAGCTAGTGCCTAAAGTAAAAAACAATATAAGACCCGCAAGGCTTCCAACCAGGCTGGCAAAGGTTTGTTGGAGAAATTGTTTCATTTAAAGCGAGGAGTCAGCAATAGGCGGATGAAACTGGAAGCCCTGACTACCCTTCGGGAAGGCTAACGCCAACAGACGAAGTCAGATCTGGGTACTTCACTACTTCCTATCTTAGCTGTGGGAAGTGACGGGCACTTAACATCCTCACCGCCGTGGAACGACGGTGATTCCCAAGACTCACGACTTAGGTTTCTGTTTCTTTCCTCTATTCGAGGTTCTTCGCAACTGCCCTTTAGACTCATGCCTATCAGGTCTTATGTTCGCTTCACAGACTATCACCGCAAGCCCTGCGGCGAGAATATTTTGTGCGGCGTTGATGTCTCGGTCGTGGTGCGTCCCACATTCGGGACAATCCCACTGTCTGACATCAAGCGGCATTTTCTCAACGATGTGACCGCAGTTTCCACAACGTTTGGAACTGGGGAACCAACGGTCAATTTTTACCAGCGTCCGACCATACCACTGGCGCTTATATTCCAACTGACGAACCAATTCAGACCAAGAAGCATCAGCAATTGCTTGAGCCAATTTATGGTTCTGTGCGCTATTCGCGCCCCGCTTCGCTATCAGCATATTCCTCACCGCCAAATCCTCGACAGCAATCGTTTGGTTTTCGCGTATCAGTCGAGTGGTCAGCTTGTGAAGGAAGTCTGTTCGAGAATCGGCAATAGCCGCATGGATGCGAGTAACTTGATGCCTCGCTTTCTCTCTATGGCATTAATTCTGAGGAGTTTGTAGTAAGCGCTTCAGCGAGTTGAGCGCTTACTACGAATTAGACCTAACCAATCAGAACTAATGACATGAACCACTAGGTTTTTTGATTTTGAATTTTGAAGTGTTCATGACCCATTCCACAAAACCCGATACAGTTGCAGTGGATGCTCTTTGCCCTTAACCTGAACAGGAGACATTTTTTCCATCGGTATCGTAACTTCATGGAGCTGGTCAAACGTAGTTTGAGAAATCAAAATCTCACCGGCCTGCGCAGCGCTACAAATGCGGCTAGTTACATTTGTGGTATCCCCGATGGTCGCATATTGAATAAGCTTCTGGGAGCCGATATTCCCAGCGGCGACTTTTCCGGTATTGAGTCCAATATGAATTTGAATTTGCAAGCCGCGCCGCCGTTGCCATTGCTCATTGAGGTGTACCACCGCTTGCTGCATCGCGATCGCGGCTTGGACGGCTCGCAGTGCATCATCAGGTTGACGATACGGAGCTCCCCAAACGGCAAGCAGAGCATCTCCAATATATTTTTCTAACGTGCCCTCATAGTGAAAGACAATATCCTCGACCATCACTTGGAAGTATTCATTGAGCATTTCAATGACTTGCCGGGGTTCCATGGTGGATGACATTTCGGTGAAGCGACTAATATCTGCAAATAAGGCTGTCACTTCGGTATCGACAATTTCCAAATTGCCTTCTTCTTTGAGCTTTTTACTCACTGCTTGGGGAAAGAAACGCTCCAATTTTGCTCGCATGACGGCCTCAGCTTGCATCTTTTTAGAAAGGGCGGCATTTTCAATGGCGATCGCGGCTTGATTGGCTAAAGCTGTGAGGAACTCTAAGTCTTCTTCCCCGTACACATTGGCCATCGATAAATTGTCGGTGTACAGGACACCAATCACTCTTTCTCTGGGCTTGAGTGGCACACACATTGAGGCATGAATGGTTTGATGCAGGACTGACACCGACTCATTAAACCGCTGGTCAACACAAGCATCTGCAATTAAGATAGCATCCCCATTTTTGTGAACAAAATTAGTAATGGTTGTGCTATAAAACCGTTCTTCTGTTGGCATTTCTGCTCGAAATTTAACGGCTTTGTGTTCTAACTGTCCCGTTGCTTCGTTAACCAGGAGGATAACCGCTCGGTCTACATTCATAATCTCGAACAACAGGTCGAGAATTTTCTCGAGCAATCGTTCTAGTTCTTGGGGAGAAGAAAGTTGCTTACTTACCTCTAATAAAATTTTTAACTTGTCTACTCCCCGTTGCTTAACATCCTGCTGTCGTAACTTTAGGATTGTGCCAGTCTGAGTGGTACTATCTTGCTCCAGCAAGTCTTCCATCTGGATACGGGTTTGCTCTGGAGAGAATCGTTTCAGAATCGATAGGCTAGAAACGTCGGGTGACGGCAACTGAGTGGCAGACTGTAACCCTTTCTCATCTAGAGTATGAACATATTTAAAAAGTACGCTGCCACAACGAACTAAGTCTCCATTCTTCAGTTCGCACCGCTCAATTATCTTTTCATTCACAAAGGTTTTATTGAGGCTTCCCAGATCGGTAACAATCACACTATTTTCAGTAACAGCGATTTGGGCATGATGGCGAGAAAGACTTTTATGCAGCAAAATAATGCTGTTATCGAGTTCACGTCCAATCGTATTTAACCCTACCTTTAATGAATGGATTTCCTGGTTAGGATAGTCTGGATTTTGAATGAAGTATGGCACGGTCTTCCCTCCCTCAGCAGTCCCTAATCGCCACTCCAGCAGCACAACCATTGTAGGATTGACGCAGGCAGATGAACTTTAGTTCTAGCACTTGGCTCAATGCAGACGTGGCGAGTCATAGCCCTTGCCACAGTTTGTCCTGAGGGAGAGTCTGCCACAAGTTGATAAGCAATCTCAAACTGATTGTCACTCAGTTGTTGTGGCGTTAAGTGAATCAATAGCGAGTCACCGCAAAACATAGGATGCCGAAAATCTACGCGGGCATGAGTGATGGGAATGGCTAGCTCTGGATTTCTAAAAAATAATTGCAAATTGATGCCCGATGCCGCTAAAGAGGCTTCGTAAGCTTCATGGCACATCGCTAGGACGTTGGCGAAATAGACAACGCCAGCAGCATCTGTGTCTTGAAAGCGAACTGTGCGGTGATGGGTGAATGGCATGGTAACGTGTGCAGGTTGAAGAGTGAAAGATGACGAATTTTCTATCTCATCCTTCTTATAGTCTTCAATCTTATAGCCTTCAATCTCCTCGTTTAATCAACCTCCCCAATGGCTCTGGCTACTCCTGCTTCTCCGGGTTTGAGAGTGCCAATTTGTAGGATGTTAATGGAGTATTCGATTCTTCTGAAGCAGTCCAGGTTCGTCCCGCTAAGTTGGCAACAACCTTCACTAACTGATCGGTATCAACGGGTTTAGGCATGTGCATTTGGAAGCCCGTTTCCAGCGCCTGTTGACAATCCTCTTCACGAGAATAGGCTGTCAGCGCTAGAGCTGGAAGGCGTCTGCCTTGCTCTGCCTCTTGGTCTCTGACCTTACGAATCAGGGTATAACCATCCTCTAGAGGCATGGCAATATCGCTGACTAAGACATCCGGCTGCATCTTTTCCAAAACCGCGATCGCTTCTTGAGCCGACGCTACGGCAACAACTTGAGCGCCTGACCCTTCAATCACAGTGGTTAGCAGTTCCCGCACATCCAGCTCATCATCCACTAGCAATACCTGTAACCCAGAAAGTGTGCGGGCGGTGGCGCTCGGTACTTCTGGGGACGAAGGCTCACTATCGAGTCTTAATTTGGCTTGGGGTGGACGATTGAGGGGGGATGGACTACAACTCTCCAAGGGGAGCTCTACGGTAAACGTCGCCCCTTTGCCCTCTCCCTCACTGTCGGCATACACTTTACCCTGATGCAGTTGTATTAAGTGGCGCACAATAGCAAGTCCCAGTCCCAAGCCGCCGTGAGAGCGAGTCGTTGAGCTATCCGCTTGACGAAATCGGTCAAATACATAAGGGAGGAACTCTGGCTTGATGCCAATCCCTGTATCCTTTACCTGAATTTGAGCTTGCAAGCCAGCCTTTAGGGTGCGCACCTCAATGGTTCCGCCCTCAGGCGTGAATTTGATCGCATTGGAGAGGAGATTCCAGACAATTTGCTGCAAACGGTCTGGATCGCCAATGACTCGCTCAATGGATGCCTCTAGATAGTATTCCAATTGCAGAGATTTGGCCTCGGCTGACGGACGTAGAGCCTCGACGGCGGCCTCGATTACCGGCTTGAGATGAATGGGACGGAGATTAAGATTAAGCTTGCCCCGGATAATGCGGGAGACATCCAAGATATCCTCAATTAATTGAGCTTGTGCTTGGGCATTGCGTTCAATCGTTTCTAACGCACGCTCCATTGTAGTGGCATCAAAGGAACGGGTACGCAGCAGCCGTGCCCATCCGAGTACGGAGTTGAGGGGGGTACGCAGTTCGTGGGAGAGGGTGGCTAAAAACTCATCCTTCATCCGGTTAGCCGCTTCGGCTTCTTTGCGAGCCACTTGTTCGTGAATAATCTGAGCGCGTGCTTCCTCAGCCTGTTTGCGATCGGTGATATCTTCGACAGTCCCGACATGACCGAGCAGTTCGCCTTGAGGGGAGAGCATGGGAGAGGCGCGGACATGAACCTGACGCTCTAATCCCTCTGCGGTTTTCACCCGAAATTCGCTGGAATACTCTTGGTTGGTAATCGTCCAGTTAGACCACTCTACTCTGAGGCGATCGCGGTCTTCTGGATGTACTGACAGTAACCAACCGTCTCCCAATCCCTCCTCTAAGGTAAGGCCACAGATACTTTGGAAGCGGGGGTTGGTATAGGTACACCGGCCTTCCACATCGGTGAGGAAGATGCCGACGGGGGAACAAGAACTCAAAGAGCGAAATCGTTCTTCGCTTTCCCTCAGTTCGGCATTCATCGCCGCTAATTGTGCCGCTTGGCGTTTGACCTCTTCTGTCTTGTTGAATAAGTCAACAAATACGGAGACTTTTGAGGTTAAAATTTCCGGGTCAATGGGTTTAAACAGATAATCTACCGCACCCAGAGAGTAACCCCTAAATATTTGTTTGTCGTTGGTGCTATACGCCGTCAAGAAAATAATGGGAGTATGCTGCGATCGCGGTCGGTTGCGAATCAAGCTGGCTGTCTCAAACCCATCCATCCCCGGCATTTGCACATCGAGCAGAATTACCGCAAAATCTTGATTGAGCAGGCACCTTAAGGCTTCTTTCCCCGAATGGGCTTTGACCAGATTCTGACCGAGACGGTGCAATACAGCCTCTAGGGCGAGCAGATTTTCTGGATGATCGTCTACGAGCAGAACGTTAGCTTGCGGTTGAGTCTGCATATTCTTACCTCAGCGCCGGATGGCAAAGCTTAACTAGAAGCGGAGCAATCTCTGGCAGGGGCAACACCCAATCAATGGCGACCTCTGCCAAGGCGGCTTGGGGCATAATGGCGCATTCCGCCGTAGCCGGCTCCTGCACGATTGCTAAGCCACCGCACTCTTTAATCCGTAGAAGACCCTGTGTTCCATCATGACTGGCTCCCGTCAAAATTACCCCAATCACCCTCTGCCCGTATACATCGGCAGCGGATTCAAATAGGACATCAATCGAGGGACGAGCGTGACACACAGGAGCTTCTGTGGAAAGAGCCCATTTCCCATCTTCTACGAGTAAGTGATAGTCTGGGGGGGCTAAATAAACGTGTCCGGGTCTAATAACTTCTTTATCTTCGGCATCACTCAAAGGCAGAGCACAATAGTTTTGTAGGAAAATGCTCAAGGCGTTGTCTGAACTCTTGTGACGGTGTTGCGCGATCGCGATCGGTAGGGCAAAGTCTTTGGGTAGGCCAGATAGGAAAACTTGGAGCGCGTGCAAGCCTCCTAGTGATGTACCTACTACTACAATTTCAAAGATACCATCCCGCATGAAACCCTTTACCCCCTGTCAATGGTTGGATATAACGCCCTACTCAAGGGACTCAGGTATTGCCAAAGTACCAAGTCTGTTCTTGTACAAAATTGTAATTTAAAATACACTCGCTTCTGGAAAAAGGCTCCACCTGCCTCTCGTACTCCACAACTCCCGATCGGCTGATGAAACCTTCTTTTTTCGTTGATTCTACTGATCAACCTAAATTCATCCTTTATCATTCTCGGTCCCAATGGTTACCGAATTCGGCGGAAAAGCCTTTCACGCTCATCCAATGCCTCATATTGCTGTTCACAGGGAGTAAATTTGATCGATTCCTGGCGTCCTAGTCCTAAAACGCCAAATCGGTTGAGGCTTCCATACAGCAACTGATGCACTCGGTCTTGCAGGGATTGATTGAAATATATAAGTACGTTCCGACAAAATATGACATTAAATTCATTAAAAGATCCATCCGTCGCTAGATTGTGTTGAGAAAAAGTCATATTTTCCCGCAAAGAGGAGCGAAAAATGACATTATCATAAGCCGCCGTGTAGTACTCCGAAAAAGCGTGCTTCCCTCCTGCTTGGAGATATTGCTGGGTGTATTCCTGCATTAATTTCGCCGGATAAATGCCTGCTTTGGCTTTTTTCAATACGAGTTCGTTCATATCCGTTGCATAAATGCGGCAACGGTGATATAGTCCCTCCTCGTGTAACAGAATAGCCATCGAGTAAACTTCTTCCCCCGTAGAACATCCCGCCAGCCAGATACGGATAAACGGATAGGTGCGCAAAAGCGGTACTACCTTTTGGCGAAAGCTGAGAAAAAAATTGGGGTCACGGAACATCGAGGTAACATGCACCGATAAACCCAGGAGAAATCGTTCCAGACAGGCAGGGTCATGAAGTACCTTCTCTTGCAGTCCGGAGACACTAGTCAACCGTTCGGCTTTAACAGCGTTCCAGATGCGACGCTTGAGGGAGGCAAGAGCATAATCACGAAAGTCAAACCCGTAGTAACGATAGAGCGCTTCTAAAAACAATTGAATTTCAATCGTCTCCAGTTCATCCTTTTTGAGCTGGGCTAGGGATGGACTCATGATAGGGGGGCAGCATTTGGTTCTGAAACTCAGGTTTACTTTTCGGGGTTGAAGGCTTGCAGGTTGCAGATTATACACCCATAAATACTCGTTCATAACGTTCACAAGGAACATTCCTAACCTTCAATCTTCAATCTTTAACCTTCACCCCTCCACCAACCTAGCAACTTTCACCCTCCCTACAACAGCCCCTAACGATAGAGCCAAACGCGCAAAAGAGAAAGTAATTGTTCGGAGTCAACGGGCTTAGTGATGTAGTCCGATGCTCCGGCTTCAATGCACTTCTCGCGATCGCCTTTCATCGCTTTGGCGGTGAGGGCAATAATCGGTAAAGACGCGAACTGGCTGATGTTGCGGATGGCGCGGGTTGTTTCGTACCCGTCCATCTCTGGCATCATCACGTCCATGAGAATGACATTAATACCGGGTGTATTTTGTAACATCGCCAAGCCATCTCGGCCATTTTCGGCATACAAAATTTGCATCTGATGATGCTCTAGCATACTCGTCAAGGCGAAGATATTCCGTACATCATCATCGATGATCAGGACTTTTTTCCCCGCGAGAACCGGGTCAGACTGGTGCAGTTGCTCCAATATCTGTCGCTGGGTGGGTGGCAAGTTGGCCTGAACTCGGTGTAAGAATAAAGCCGTTTCATCCAACAGCCGTTCTGGCGATCGCACATCTTTGATAATGATGGTGTCAGCCATGCGCTTGAGTTCGATCTCTTCGGAACGGGTGAGTTCTTGCCCGGTATAGATAATGAGCGGCAGTTGCCTGAGATTCGGATGTTGCTTAATCCGCTCAATCAGTTCAAACCCGGTCATATCCGGCAGTCCCAAATCCAGAACGACGCAATCAAAGTGTTCGCGCTGGAGCACCTCTAGCGCAGCCGCTCCTGTTCCCACCGCAGTGGTACAGACATCGGTGTTGCCAATCAGATCGACAATGCTCTGGCGTTGCGTCTCATTGTCTTCGATCACGAGCAAGTTCTTCACCTGACGATCGATAAAGCTTTTGATGTTGGACAACGCCTCAACTAACGCCTCATGGCTGATTGGCTTTTGCAAATAATTGATCGCCCCTAATTGTAGACCCCGCTTCGCCCCTTCCTCAACCGACAGGATATGTACGGGAATATGACGGGTATTGGGGTCATGCTTTAAGCGATCGAGCACCGTCCACCCATCCATTCCCGGCAACCGGATATCCAAGGTAATCGCATTCGGCTTAAATTCCCGTGCCATAGCTAAACCGGTTTCGCTGCGTAAGGCGACAAGACCCTTGAAGCCCTGCTCTCGTGCTAGCTCCAAGAGGATACGGGCAAAGTTAATATCATCTTCGATAATCAGCAGCAAGCGATCGCCCGGATGAATATCATCCCGGTCATCCGCAAACTGTACCCCACCAATCACGGTTGGTAACGCCATGGCGCTAGTCGGCGTGACTGGCATTGCCGAGGGGCGAGAGGCGATAGGAGAAGGCGTCAAGGTATCAGCGCTGGGAGGTATAGCACGAGTACCCTCGGAAGTGGGGAGATGGGGCAACGTGGGCATCGAACCTTGAGGCCCACTAGTTGGGACACTAGAGCGTCCCAGTTCCCTGGGGCTATGACTACTTCCATCATTACTGTGAACGGAAGAGGAGGAGAGGGAGAGATGGATGGGAGCATTAGAACGTCCCCAAGACGAGGGTGGGGTGGCATTGGCGGGTGTCCCGGTATCCCCATCCAACTGTTTGTCCTGTGGGTGGTAGGAGTCGGATAAATAGAGGGTGAAGGTACTGCCTTGACCAGGGGTACTCACGAGGGTAATCTCTCCGCCTAAAAGCCGAGCAATTTCCCGACTAATCGACAAGCCCAGACCCGTCCCCCCGTACTTGCGACTGGTGGAGCCATCGGCTTGCTGGAATGCCTCGAAAATTACCTTTTGCTTATCGAGGGGGATGCCAATGCCTGTATCGCTTACCGAGAAACCTATGACGCTGTTGGCATTATTCAACACCTCATGCGTCGAACTCCACCCTTGAGTCGCTCGATTGACATGCAAGGTAATTTGCCCCTGTTCTGTGAACTTAAACGCATTGGCAAGCAGATTCTTGAGTACCTGTTGTAAGCGTTTCGAGTCGGTATAAATCGCGCGAGGGAGATTGGGGTCAAACTCCATGGTGAAGTCGAGTTTTTTGTCCTGCGCCACTTGGCGGAATGTGCGTTCCAGTTGAGCGGCGAGTTCCGTAAAACGCATTTGCTCGATTTCCACCGACATGGTTCCCGATTCAATCTTGGCGAGGTCGAGAATATCATTAATCAGCGTTAGCAGGTCGGTACCGGCGGCGTGGATGGTACGAGCGTATTCCACCTGCTTATCCGTCAAGTTGCCGTCCATATTATCCGACAGCAATCGAGCGAGGATGAGCAGACTATTGAGCGGTGTCCGCAACTCGTGGGACATATTCGCCAGGAATTCGGACTTGTACTTCGAGGTAAGCGCCAACTGCTCCGCTTTTTCCTCTAGCGCTTTTCGGGCTTGTTCAATCTCCCGATTTTTGCGCTCCACTTCCTGATTTTGCAGCGATAGTAACTCGGCTTTTTCTTCCAGTTCTTCGTTGGTTTGTTGCAACTCTTCCTGCTGACTCTTGAGCAGTTCTTCCGAAGCGCGCAGAGATTTGGCCTGTTGTTCCAATCGCTTGTTGGTATCGGTGAGTTCTTTTTGCTGGGCTTGTAGTTCCTCAGTCAACGACTGAGATTGCTTGAGCAACTCCTCGGTACGCATGGAAGCGGCGATGGTATTAAGGACGATCGCAATACTTTCTGTGAGTTGGTCGAAGAAGGTAAGATGAATTTCGCTAAAGCGCTGGAACGACGCGAGTTCAATCACCGCCGTCACCTGTCCTTCAAACAGCACGGGTAAAACAACGGCATTGCGCGGCGCTGATTCGCCCAAACCGGAGCTGATTTTAATATAGTTATCCGGCAGTTCGGTGACCAAAATTCGTTCTTTTTCCAACGCACACTGTCCCACCAACCCTTCTCCCATATGGAAGCGGTTCGCCAAATGCTTGCGTTCGCGGTAAGCGTAGCTAGAGAGCAGCTTCAGCAGTGGGTGTTCGGCTCCATCCAAGATGTAGAACACACCATGCTGCGCCCCCACCAACGGAGTGAGTTCGGACAAAATTAGTTTGGACACCGTTTCCAAATCCCGTTGTCCCTGTAGCATACGGGTAAACTTGGCAAGGTTGGTCTTCAACCAGTCTTGCTCGGTGTTCTTTTGGGTAGTTTCTCGCAGGTTGGCAATCATCTGGTTGATGTTGTCCTTCAGGACGGCGACTTCACCCTGCGCTTCAACGGCAATCGATCGCGTCAAGTCACCCTTGGTTACGGCAATGGCTACTTCTGCGATCGCGCGTAGCTGGGTGGTGAGCGTTGCCGCCAGTTCATTCACGTTATCCGTCAAATCTCTCCAGGTTCCCGCCGCCCCTGGCACCTTCGCTTGACCGCCCAGTTTCCCTTCAATCCCTACTTCCCGTGCTACCGTCGTTACCTGGTCGGCAAACGTGGCTAGCGTGTCGATCATCTCATTGATCGTATCTGCTAGGGTCTCAATTTCACCCTTGGCATCCAGCATTAACTTGCGCTTCAAGTCACCATTCGCCACTGCCGTCACGATTTTGGCAATACCGCGCACTTGGGCAGTAAGGTTACCGGCCATCGAGTTCACACTGTCGGTCAAATCCTTCCACGTTCCCGCCACACCGGTCACATGGGCTTGACCGCCCAGTTTCCCTTCCGTCCCCACCTCTCGCGCTACCCGCGTTACTTCTGAGGCGAAGGACGACAGCTGATCCACCATCGTGTTAATGGTGTTCTTCAGCTCCAAAATCTCACCCTTGACATCAACGGTAATCTTCTTGGAGAGGTCGCCATTCGCCACCGCCTTCGTCACTTCCGCAATGTTCCGCACCTGGGCGGTGAGGTTACCGGCCATCGAGTTCACGTTGTCGGTCAAATCCTTCCACGTTCCCCCGACGCCGCGCACATACGCTTGGACACCCAGTTTCCCTTCGGTTCCCACCTCACGCGCCACCCGCGTTACTTCCGAAGCAAAGGAGTTAAGCTGGTCTACCATCGTGTTGATGGTATTCTTCAACTCCAAAATCTCACCCTTAACATCCACGGTAATCTTCTTCGACAGGTCGCCGTTTGCCACCGCCGTCGTCACTTCCGCAATGTTGCGCACCTGGGCGGTGAGACTTCCCGCCATGAAATTCACACTATCGGTTAAATCTTTCCAGGTACCGGCTACCCCCTTCACTTCCGCTTGGACACCTAACTTCCCTTCAGTACCCACTTCACGGGCAACCCGCGTTACCTCAGAGGCAAAGGAGTTGAGCTGATCCACCATGACGTTGACGGTGTTCTTCAACTCCAAGATTTCCCCTTTGACATCCACGGTGATTTTCTTGGATAAGTCGCCATTTGCCACCGCCGTCGTCACCGCAGCGATGTTTCGCACTTGGGATGTCAGAGAACCCGCCATGAAATTCACGCTGTCGGTTAAATCTTTCCAGGTGCCCGCAACCCCGCGCACATCCGCTTGCACACCCAGCTTCCCTTCACTGCCCACCTCGCGAGCCACCCGCGTCACTTCTGAGGCGAAGGATGACAGCTGATCCACCATGATATTAATGGTGTTCTTCAACTCCAAAATCTCACCTTTAACTTGAACCGTGATTTTCTTGGATAGGTCGCCATTTGCGATCGCCGTGGCAACTTCGGCAATATTTCGCACCTGTCCTGTCAGGTTCCCCGCCATCAAATTCACGTTATCCGTCAAATCTTTCCAGGTGCCTGCCACCCCTCGCACTTCGGCTTGCACACCCAGTTTTCCTTCCGTCCCCACCTCTCGCGCTACCCGTGTCACTTCCGAGGCAAAGGACGACAGCTGATCCACCATGATGTTAATCGTGTTTTTCAGCTCTAAAATCTCGCCCTTCACATCCACGGTAATCTTCTTCGACAAGTCGCCATTCGCCACCGCCGTCGTCACTTCCGCGATGTTCCGCACCTGTGCCGTGAGGTTACCGGCCATCGAGTTCACACTGTCGGTCAAATCCTTCCAGGTTCCCGCTACCCCTCGGACTTCCGCTTGCACGCCCAGTTTGCCTTCACTGCCCACTTCGCGAGCAACCCGTGTTACCTCAGAAGCAAACGAGTTGAGCTGGTCTACCATTGTGTTAATGGTATTTTTCAGCTCCAAAATCTCGCCCTTCACATCCACGGTAATCTTCTTCGACAAGTCGCCATTCGCCACCGCCGTCGTCACTTCCGCAATGTTCCTCACCTGCGCCGTGAGGCTTCCCGCCATGAAGTTCACCGACTCGGTCAAATCCTTCCACGTACCGGCAACGCCTCGAACTTCCGCTTGTCCGCCTAACTTCCCATCCGCACCTACTTCACGAGCAACCCGCGTCACCTCCGAAGCGAAGGAGTTGAGCTGGTCTACCATCGTGTTGATGGTGTTTTTCAGTTCTAAAATCTCACCTTTGACATCGACGGTAATTTTCTTCGATAGGTCACCATTTGCGATCGCGGTAGCAACTTCGGCAATATTGCGCACCTGTCCCGTCAGATTCCCCGCCATCGAGTTCACACTGTCGGTCAAATCTTTCCAGGTTCCCGCCACCCCTTTCACTTCCGCCTGAACGCCCAGCTTGCCTTCACTTCCCACCTCTCTCGCCACCCGCGTCACCTCAGAGGCAAAGGAGTTGAGCTGGTCTACCATCGTGTTGATGGTGTTTTTCAGTTCTAAAATCTCGCCCTTAACATCAACGGTAATCTTCTTGGACAGGTCGCCATTTGCCACCGCCGTCGTCACTTCCGCAATGTTCCTCACCTGCGCGGTAAGGCTTCCCGCCATGAAATTCACACTATCGGTCAAATCCTTCCAAGTACCGGCAACCCCCTGAACCTCTGCTTGACCCCCTAATTTCCCATCCGCACCCACTTCTCTCGCCACCCGCGTTACCTCAGAGGCGAAGGAGTTGAGCTGGTCTACCATGATGTTGACGGTGTTCTTCAGTTCGAGAATTTCTCCTTTGACATCAACGGTAATTTTCTTCGACAGGTCGCCGTTTGCCACTGCCGTCGTCACTTCGGCAATATTCCGCACTTGGGCGGTGAGATTGCCGGCCATCAAGTTGACGTTATCGGTTAAATCTTTCCAGGTTCCCGCCACACCTCGGACTTCGGCTTGCACGCCTAGTTTCCCTTCCGTACCCACCTCACGAGCAACTCGTGTTACTTCCGAGGCAAAGGAGTTGAGCTGATCCACCATGATATTAACGGTGTTCTTCAGTTCAAGAATTTCCCCTTTCACATCAACAGTGATTTTCTTGGAGAGGTCACCATTTGCGATCGCCGTGGCAACTTCGGCAATATTGCGCACCTGTCCTGTCAGGTTCCCCGCCATCAAGTTGACGTTATCGGTTAAATCCTTCCAGGTTCCCGCGACACCTTCTACTTCCGCTTGCACGCCCAGCTTGCCTTCGGTTCCCACTTCTCGCGCCACCCGCGTCACCTCGGAGGCAAAAGACGACAGCTGCGTCACCATCGTATTCACAACTTGAGCCGTGGAGAGAAACTCTCCCTTGAGGGGTCTGCCTTCAATTTCTGTAGCGATCGTTTGAGACAAATCCCCTTTAGCCACAGCCCGAATCACACGAGCGGTTTCAGCGGTCGGTTGAACTAAATCGGTAATCAGAGCATTGACTGAATCAATACTCGCGGCCCATGCTCCTTTTGCCGTCGGCAGGTTAGCACGCTGCGTAATTTTACCATCTTTCCCAACAACGGTACTGACCCGTTCTAACTCTGCCGCCATCCGTTCATTGAATTCAATAATATCGTTGAGCGTATCGGCGATCTTGCCAGCGATACCCGTCTGTTCGACGGGCATACGCGCTGAAAAGTCACCTTTTTTGACAGCCGTCAGCGTTCTCAGGAGTTGTTTGAGGTCGAGTTCTTCCGTATTTTCTTTAGTAACCTGTGCAGTTGCCATATTTCTACTGGAATAGCGGTTAGTTCTTATTGGTGTAATGGGAGTATCTTGTTGAGCGATCGCGGCTGTTCAATCGCTTTCAACGGAGGAATTCTGCTGATATTAAGCTGCCGTCAGACGAATAATATGGGAGGTCAGGCATGAGACATAGGGCATGGAAAAATTCCGTGAAGAGGGGCAATTTGGCTTTAACAAGGGCACTTGGGATATGAGTTGCTCGGGCCTCGTGGCAGCAAGCCTTGACCTTGGAAATTCACCTCTCCCTCAATTTTGACAATTCATCTGCCGAACTGTCTCAACTTAGGAACTTGCCCTAGACAAATTTCTCCAAGCCATAGCGAAAAGGGTATGGCCTAATGCCGTCCCTACTAGAGTATAGGGATAATTTTTCGGCATAGGAGTCTTCGATGCAGGAAAAATTCTTAAGGTGAATCGGTAGGCATTCTTCGCGGCAACTTATAATTATCTACCGAGTTAAGACTTAGGTAATATCCCTCCTAAGAGTGATGTTTTTGGCAGACCGAGGAAATCACACCATTTTAGATTTTGGATGGCAAAAGCCGTGATCAGGCAATGGTTTCAATCTATGAACTGTCGCATCCTTGGTTTAAATGGGTATCTCATGACGAATTCATACGATTCTTTCCCAGTCTCCCCGTCCCTGCATCTAGGAAGTTTACTATCTTTGAACGTAGCTAAAACTTACGCACTCGCCCCCCAAGCTTGGGGGTTAGGGGGGCTACTGGGCGAATGAAAGCGTAAGTCCTGGTAAAGCAACTCTGTATCAGCTAGGAGGTCGAAACTCTGAAGGCTTGAGTTGGATAGTCGGTAATCCTGATCGAGGAAAACCATCCCTACCACAGTCAGGACTTAACGCTGGTACACCAGACCGAGCAATACGCACCAAGCGGGAACGGTAAGCACGTAATGGCTTACGATAGTAAGGCTCGGACACAGCCGCCATTCTATCCACTACACGAATGGCTTGCCACCACTGCTGGCGACAAACAGCCTTTACGAGTTGGGAATTTAAATTTTCTGCTGCGATCGCAGGCGTGGAAATGAACAGGGCAGATAAAGACACAATAATGAATTTGTGCATCAATATCTCAATAACTAACCAATCGAAACTGTTAGTTTATCAGTCTACGTAACATTTGTTCACTTCTAGGGAAATAAAAGTCAGAATTTAGGAGTGAGTAGGGGGCGTTATATTGCAACTGGTGCAAGAGGTCAGATTTAATGAACCACCGAGTTGCAGAGGACTCTGAGGTAAGAGAAAGAGAGAGTTTTACGTTTGAATGCAACTTGCTATCAGTAAGGGAAGAATGGTAAGACTAATGACCGAGTAATTTATCTCGTAGATGCTTAATGCGATCGCGATATTTTGCCGCCTCTTCAAACTCCAACTTTTTCGCCGCTTCCTTCATCTGCGCTTCTAATTGGCTAATTAATTCTGGAATCTGTTCGAGTGGCAACTCATCCGCCTGTTCATAAACTTCTTCCAATTGTTGAGAATTCAATCGCCGCGACACTTCCAAGAAAGCCAAAATTGAATTACTCGCTCTCTTGACAATCGGCTGCGGTGTAATGCCGTGCATCCGATTGTAAGCCATCTGAATGCCGCGACGGCGATCCGTTTCCTCGATCGCTTTGCTCATGCTATCGGTCAGATTATCAGCATACAAAATCGCTTGCCCCCGTACATGACGCGCCGCACGACCAATGGTTTGAATGAGTGATCGCTCTGCTCTTAAAAACCCTTCCTTATCGGCATCCAAAATCGCCACCAGAGACACCTCTGGCAAATCCAACCCCTCCCGCAACAAGTTGACCCCAATCAATACATCAAACTCACCTTCTCGCAACGCCTGCAAGATTTCAATCCGCTCAATCGACTGAATCTCCGAGTGTAGGTAACGCACCCGAATCCCTCGCTCTTGCAAGTATTCCGTCAAATCCTCCGCCATCCGCTTGGTGAGAGTCGTGATCAGAGTCCGTTCCCCTTGTGCCACTCTGGTCTTAATCTCACCGAGTAAATCATCGATTTGCCCTTCCGTCGGACGCACGAAAATTTCAGGGTCAAGCACACCAGTTGGTCGAATCACCTGCTCAACCACTCGACCTTCAGACTGTTCGATCTCCCAGTCTCCAGGGGTTGCTGAAACGAAAATGCACTGATTCACCTTCGCCCAGAATTCTTCTGCCTTCAGGGGGCGATTATCCGCCGCACTAGGCAAACGAAAGCCATGCTCGATCAACACCCGCTTCCGGGCTTGGTCACCATTGTACATTCCCCGAATTTGCGGCACTGTAACATGGGATTCATCCACAATCAACAGCCAATCTTTCGGGAAATAATCAATCAAACACTCCGGCGGTTCCCCAGGATGACGTCCCGCCAAGTGACGAGAATAGTTTTCCACGCCATTACAGTACCCGACCTCCCGCAACAACTCTAAGTCATAACGAGTACGCTGTTCCAACCGCTGAGCTTCCAGTAACTTCCCATCCGCCTGCAATTGCGCCAAACGCTCCCGTAGTTCCGCTTCAATCGCTTCACAAGCTTCTTCTAATCGGTCATCTGGGGTGACGAAGTGACGCGCTGGGTAAACATTCAAACCGTTCAAACTGTGGAGGATTTCGCCCGTAACCGGGTCAACGTAGCGAATGGCATCAATTTCATCACCAAAAAATTCTACTCGAATAATCCGGTCTTCATAGGCAGGGCCAATTTCCAAAACATCGCCTTTCACCCGGAAGCGTCCTCGCCCCAGATCGAGGTCATTGCGCGAATACTGCACTGAGGCTAAGTCCCGCAGCAACTGGCGTTGGTCAACTTCCATGCCCACTTTTAAGGGAATGGACGCCTTGAGGTATTCAGAAGGAATCCCCAAGCCATAAATGCAGCTAATTGAGGCAACCACAATCACATCCCGCCGTTCAAACAGCGATCGCGTCGCCGAGTGCCGTAGCATGTCAATTTCATCATTAATCGCCGCACTCTTCTCGATATACGTGTCGGTGACGGGAATATAAGCCTCTGGCTGGTAATAGTCGTAGTAGGAAACGAAATACTCAACCGCGTTATTCGGAAAGAACTCCCGGAGTTCATTACACAACTGGGCAGCCAAGGTTTTGTTGTGAGCAAGAACTAAGGCCGGTTTACCAATTTTTTCAATCACACTGGCGGCGGTAAACGTTTTACCTGTTCCCGTCGCCCCTAGCAGGGTTTGGTAGTGCTGATCGGCTTGGAGGTTAGAGGTAAGTTGTGCGATCGCGTGGGGTTGGTCACCTGTGGGCTGAAAGGGGGCTTTGAGATGGAATTGAGTCATAGAGGTAACGATGCCAGCAACGCTCTACTTCCTATGCTAGGCAACCCGGCGCCGTTTAACTCGAAGCCGGAGCGGGTGATATCTCACCTTTTGGGTTTAGGGTTAACCCTTCGCTCGTAAGCTGGGCAATGCCCAACCTACAACTTAAAACCGACGACCGAGTAATCGCTGTCGCACACTCTCAGCAATTTTTTGACCCAAATATTCAGGAATCAGGTTTTCATTTGGCCCCAACAGGTACAAAATTAACCGAGTGCGTCCGCGCCAAACCAGCAGGTTGGCATTGACCACGAGTAAATCTTCTTGCCAAATGGCGTACATGACTTTGTAAAACAACCCAGGTTGGTTGTCTGCCTCAATCAACAGTGCAGGCAGGTGGAAAACTGGGTCTACGTAAAACTCGGTTTCGACCTGCTCCAAACCCGCATCAAGATTAAATTCTACCGCCAGCATTTCTTCGACTTCAAACCGTCCTGCCAGCGCTTCGCGAATAGCGCGACAGACATTTTCTGCCGTTGTATTACTTAAGGCTTGACTGCCACGAGACACGACCAGTTTGATAAAGACCAGCATGGGTGGGCTAATTTGCCCATAGAGACTCAGACTATGAATGGTTAGTCCATAGGCCGCTAAAACGCCAAAAATGTCACTGAGGAGGAACGACTGGTTGCGGTAAGCAAAATGTAAGGCACTTTTGGAGCCTTCGGGTTTGATCTCAATGACCGCCCGTTTAGTTTTGTACAGCCGATAGGCGAGCCTCAGATTTTGCAGTTGAATCTCACTGCTGACAAACTGCTCATAGAACTGAGGAAACGCCCGGTTAAAGCGCTTCAGGAGTTCTAGTGTAGATGATTTCAAACCCGCAGCCATAAGTAGGGGTAGGGGTAGGACGCGTACCAAGAAACGAGAATGGCGTAAGTCATTGCCATAAGCAAAAGCTTTTAACCAGATACAGCCAAAAAAAACTTCTAGCCGCTAAGGCAGGAATCTGCTGTATCTGGTTAATTTCTCACACATTTCTGCGAGTGTAACCTCAGTCTACCTAAAGAAGGGCCAGCCTGAGGTCTTTCCTGGTTTGGAGATGAAGAGATCCAGTAGCGCAGTTGTGTTATCATCTATTTCACGAAGTTTTGGCTAGATTGATTACGAAACGAGTGCGATATGTATTATCGCCGAACCCTAAGTTTATACCAATGAGCGAAGGTCGTAGGTGAATCTAGCAAGCCTCAGTTACGAGGCTTGGGTTAGTGTTAATCTCCAAAAGTTCCCACCTTATAGAGGTCGCACCTCTCAGGTTTAGCTTTCTTCCGCAAGAAACGGTACTTCGTACCTCTTCGCTAACACGCTTACCCGACAGGGAAGCTAGAGCGTGAATTGCGGTCAGCCCAGTTGCTTAAGATGTGATAATTTTGCTACACTTATAGGGGTCGTAGACCCGCCTAGGTGTTGGATACAGACAGGTTAATTCCGAAGTAGAGGTAAGACTCTCACCGCAGCAACAACAGAGCTAGGGAACCGAGAACTGGCTGGCATTCCATAAGTCCAAAGGGGATCGGAAAAAGGATATCTGCCTGCGGAAGGCGGGCGGCTGCCCGGACAACATCATGGGGTGTTGTGGGAGTAAGGATAAGATGGCTTATCAAACCTCCGGAGGCTCCGTAAGACCATTACCGGAACCGAGTTCCGGACTCGTAAGAGTTCCTAACGTGGCAAGAGCCAATGAAACGGGAAGCCTACACTTCCCTTCGGGTAAGTGTAGGTACTTCACGATAAACTTCTAGTGTTCAGTCTGGTCTCTATCCAAGCAGAAAGTCTCATCCGCGAGGAAAAAGAAGTCTGCCAAGCCTTGGGGACAGAAGTACGAAAATGCAACCACCATACCTGCATGGGTTTTTGGAAAAGCTTTTTTAGTAGTTCTGATGCTGCCTCGCCACAAACCCAGTTTGAAGGGGATGCAGTGGAAGTTACGAGTGATCGCGCCAATAGTGAGTTCCGCATCTTTTTTAGCACAGAGCGGGACATTGATTTGTACGAGTTAGAAGAACTGTGTGATGCCGTGGGTTGGTCTCGGCGTCCCATGCGTAAAGTCCGAAAAGCGATTCAGCACAGCTTCTTGGTAGCCTCTATGTGGCAACAGCGAGGTAACACGAGACGCCTAATTGGCTTTGCCCGTGCCACGTCTGACCACGCGTTTAATGCAACAATCTGGGATGTCGTTGTTCACCCAGAGTTTCAAAGCAAGGGGCTAGGGAAGGCGCTGATGAGGTATATGATCAAAAAATTGCGCAGTGAGGATATTAGCAACATCACCCTGTTTGCTGACCCTCATGTGGTGAATTTTTATCGGCGCATGGGATTTGTGGTTGATCCAGAAGGGATAAAAGGCATGTTCTGGTATCCTGATTAAGTTATAATCTTATTTTGTGGACTGGTTGACTCAAATCAGTCAAAAGTAAGTTATACTACCTAGGTAAGTAACCGGGATGTAGCGCAGCTTGGTAGCGCGCCTGCTTTGGGAGCAGGATGTCGCAGGTTCAAATCCTGTCATCCCGATTAGTATAATGGCAAACAAAACCGTAGAACTATTCAATAGTTCTACGGTTTCTTGGGAGTTATAGGCAGGCTGAAACGATTTGTTCTGTAAGAATTTGACTATTTTTTGACAATGAATTTGAACACATCAAGCCGACTGGCATTGAGCGCAGAGCTGCTAAGATTGGTTGGGTCTTAACGTACTTATACTTAATCAGGCTAACGAGTGAGGCGTGGAACTATTTGAGATCGAGGCGAGTCAGGGAAACGCAGCAATGTATAATACCAATTCACTTTGACTTTGGTACAAATGGGATTAGTCAATACCTTGGTTGTACACTTCTAAGATGTATCACAGAAGAAGTGAAATGGTATAAGAGAAGGGTGCGAGTTAATGGGCAATTAATCGCTAATGGTGGAAGTTAAATCGCAAAATCAATAAAGTCAAAAAAGCTGTGAAATGAAAACCTCTTGCTCCTCTAAACACTAAATTAAGCCATCCAAAAGCAAGAGAGGTATTCTAGTTGTGACCCAAATCGCTGAGGTAAAAATCTGAGGGAATTGCTATGAAATCATTAGTTCGCTGGAGCGCAACTCTAGGTTTAGTGGGAACTACCGTACTCGGTTCTTTGTGTGCAGGAAATCCTAAGGCACTAGCCTTGCCAGAAGCACAGGTGGTGGAAAAGTTACAAACCGTACCTGTGTTTACTGTTACTGACCCACAAGGTGCTCCATTGGTTGCCACTGTTCCCGGTGAGAACAATAAATCACAATCCGTTGCAGGAGTTTTTATTAGCCAACGAGATGCTCAGGCTTTTGTTGACCGATTGAGGAAAGACAAGCCTGATGTAGCCAAAAATGTACAAGTCGTCCCTGTTTCTTTAGCGCAAATCTACAAGCTGAAACGGGACAATCAAAACAAAGCTGATGCTTTGAATTTCGCCTTCATCCCAACCAAGCAACAGGTAGATGCCGCACAGGCACTAATGGGTCAAGGAGGTCAACAAGGGCAGCAATTTCAAGGAACCCCCTTATTTGTGGCGAGAGGGGGGAACGGATACTTAACCGTTCAAGAAAATGGTAAGCAGGTTATTCCTTTCTTCTTTGACAAAGAGCAATTGCAGGGGATGGTAGACCGCTTTAAGCAGCAAAAGCCTGACATGGCTTCAACCGTTCGGGTCGAGGCAGTTCCGCTTGAGGGGGTAATTCAGACGTTACAGAATAGCAACAATGAGCAACTCAATAACGTTATGCTTGTGCCCTCCCAGGAATCCATCACCTTTTTACGGAGTCTACAACCGGCCTCTGGGCAAAATGCACCCCAAGGTCAACAACGCCGATAGATAACAAGCTTTGCGGCAAGGAGGCGAGGCTTGGGAAAAGATGAGGCTGACAATACGTTGTCAATAGTTTCAGGACAAGCACTCTGGCAGTGGCGTCAGGAGGCTCGTAAGGCTGCTCGGGAGGCAGATGTGCCAACGACTGAAGTAGACTGGCTACTCGTCGAAGTGGCTGAACTTGACTCCCTGACGCTGCGATTAGAGTCCTTCAAGGAGCGATCGCAAATTGCATTGCGATACCCTCTGCCAGTGCTTTCCCAACTGTGGCAGCGTCGTCTTCAGGAACGATTGCCAGTACAGTATCTAGCTGGAGTAACCCCCTGGCGTCGTTTTTCCCTCAACGTTTCCCCAGCCGTTCTCATTCCCCGCCCAGAAACAGAGTACCTGATTGATTGGGCTGTGGAAGCGGTGAAGAACAGCCCAACACCTAACTTATCGTCAGGACACTGGGCAGATTTAGGAACCGGCAGTGGCGCGATCGCGCTAGGACTGGCAGAAGTTTTTCCATCTGCCACAATACACGCTGTAGACTACAGCGCCGCTGCCCTCGCCATTGCCCAGCAGAATGCACAACAGCTCGATTTTGCCCAACAAATTCACTTTTACCAAGGATTTTGGTGGGAGCCACTCGACGCTCTCAAAGGTCAGGTGAGTGGTATGGTATCCAACCCTCCTTATATACCAACTAATTTGTTGCAACGATTGCAGCCTGAGGTTCGGGAGCATGAACCCCATCTAGCTCTTGACGGTGGTGCTGATGGTCTAGACTGCATCCGGCATCTCGTCGCCACCTCTGCCGACTACCTGCGTCCTGGTGGCGTTTGGCTAATTGAAATGATGGCAGGACAAGCTAATGCAGTTGTCCAATTGCTACATCATCAAGGCAGTTATCAGAACATTCAGATTTTTTCAGATTTGGCAGGAATTGAGCGCTTCGCGCTGGCCTACCGAAGTGAGATTATAGATTAATTGGGTTTCCAGTTGATAGGTTTCACCCTAGGGACAATCCAAAATCCAAAATCCAAAATCTAAAATTCGGATGACCCAAGTTACAATGTCTGCCTTAGTGGCTGCTGCACGGGCTGGTCAGCTTGTGAGCTTTCCCACCGATACAGTACCAGCACTAGCCGTGCGACCTGACTGTTCAGCGTTGATATTTGCGGCAAAACAGCGGAGTCAAGAGAAGCCGTTAATTTTAATGGGGGCATTTCCTGAATCGCTTTGGCCTTTTGTGAAAGGGACGGCGGCTGAACTGGAGATTTGGCAGCAAGTGGCTGAAAAACATTGGCCAGGAGCCTTAACATTAGTATTACCCGCTTCCGAGCAAGTCCCGGCAGCCATGAATCCTACTGACCCGACAACAATTGGGATACGAGTACCCAATTCTAAGGTGGCGATCGCTATTTTGTCTCAAACTGGGTCTTTAGCCACGACCAGCGCTAATCGTTCCGGTGAGCCACCCTTGCAAACGATGGCAGCAATTGAAGCACACTTCCCTGAGGTGCTGACTCTGGAATCCTCTGAGCTAGAAGCCTTGACACCAGCAACGACAGGTATTCCTTCCACTGTTGCTAAATGGACAAAGGGAAGCTGGGAAATCTTGCGGCAAGGAGGCGTCCAACTTGAAGATTGATGGTGGTAGCCTGGTTCAGACGCATTGAAAATCTTGCAGCATTGTCAATAAGCTTTCTATTGGGCTTTTTTTTAACGCAGAGGGTTGCAGAGGTGGTTATATCGTTCTTTCTACGATTTGCTAGTAAAGAAGATGAGTTTCTATCATCCTAATTCGTTAGTTCCAGAGGCTGCTTTATCGGTTACTGGATTAACGGACTATATTCAGGAATTGTTGGAACAGGATGACCAATTGCGACAGGTTTGGGTGATAGGTGAAGTCTCTAGCGCGTCTCAGCATCGGAGTGGGGTATTCTTTACACTCCAAGACCCTGATTCTAAGGCATCGATTCAGTGTGTGGTATGGACGTCTCAGCTAGGTAAGCTGGTACAGCTACCGATGTCTGGGGAGCAGCTAATTGTTTTGGGTAGTATCCGGGTTTATCCGCAGCGAGGACAGTATCAGCTCAGTGTTTGGCAAGCCTTGCCCGCAGGTGAAGGGTTGCAGGCGTTGCGCTATCGCCAGTTACGGAACCGACTGGAGGCAGAAGGGCTATTTGATTCAGAACGCAAGCGCCTACTTCCCGCTCATCCGCAAATTATTGCCGTTGTTACCTCACCCCAAGCGGCTGCATGGGGAGATATTCAGCGTACACTTCGCCGTCGGTATCCTGGTTTGCGCGTTTTGTTGTCGCCGGCTCAAGTGCAGGGCGAACTGGCTCCTGCATCGATTGTTGATGCCGTTAACCGGGTTGAACACGATGGCAGAGCGCAACTGCTAATTTTATCGCGAGGGGGTGGAGCCTCGGAGGATTTGGCTTGCTTTAATGATGAACGGGTAGTAAGAGCGATCGCACAGTGTTCGATTCCCGTACTCACTGGGATTGGTCATCAACGCGATGAATCCTTGGCTGACTTGGTGGCAGATGCTTATGCTCACACTCCCACCGCAGCAGCAGAATTAGCGGTTCCAGAACTGGCGAGTCTTTATGCCGAACATCAACAGCGGCAACGCGACCTCTATAATGCTGTTAATCAAGTTTTGGAAAGTTCCCACAATCAGTTACAACGTTTTAAAGAGCGGTTGCAGCGCCTTCCCCTGGAGCGACAACTACGGGATGAACAAAAAGCGATCGCACAAAAGCGTCAGCAATTAATTCAATGCACATCACGGCGTCTAAATCAAGGTATTCAGCACTGTGAATTTCTGCGGCAAAAGCTAGCAACCCTCGATCCTGAGAATGTTTTGAAGCGAGGTTACGCGGTGGTGCGAATGGAAAACGGGACGATTGCGCGATCGACTGCTCAATTAGTTCGTGGACAGGAACTACAAGTTCAGTTCGGTGAGGGTGAAGTTAAGGTTAAGGTTACAGATATTCTGGATTAGGGATTGGCTTGCCAGATTTTAAATGTGATTTCTGCCCTTTGATAGTGTGTGCCTTATCGACAGCGAGTTTAAGCTGAAACCTGTGAGTTAGCTGTTTTGAGGCAAAATTCTATGAGTCATCAAAGTTCTGATGAAAAAAGCCAGTCTATCAATCCAGAAAAGGAGCGGACTGAGCAAACATCTAATCTCAAAGATACCGTCGATCCACAGGATTTAGCGTACACAAATCGCACCGTCTCAAATCCCGATGAACTACTCAGTAATCCAGCCGTAGTTCCTCAAACACTCACTGAGCCTGCGGATATTAGAGAAGGTTTCAAATTCGACAGAGACGAAGATTGATATCTTCATCAGCCTACTTGAATCTGAAAATAAAAGTTAGGGGTCAGG
Organism: Waterburya sp.; assembly: GCA_036703055.1. Classification (GTDB taxonomy): domain Bacteria; phylum Cyanobacteriota; class Cyanobacteriia; order Cyanobacteriales; family Coleofasciculaceae; genus DATNPV01. The sequence goes on along the minus strand of DATNPV010000007.1, from coordinate 26,396 downwards.
GGAGGCTGATTGCTATTGTGAAAAGGTGCGGTAGACCTTGCCAGGAGATGAATTTTTTGTCACAGTGAGAGCGTCAAACCTATCGTCCAAGACAATGGCAGGAGGTTCATTCCAACCTGCGCTAACCGTTCTTATGATTGACCCTATTAATGTCTCTGGTACTTCTCAATCTAACAGTTCTCTACCGAAAGCCTGGAACTATGAAGCGACGGTTACTCAAATCGAAACAATTATTGAACAGATAGAAGCGGGTAAATTGGAACTGGCAGACGTGTTTGAACAATTCGCTGCCGCTATGAAGTATCTGCGTCAGTGCGAAGCTTTTCTCCAAGAGCGACAGCAACAGATGGATTTGTTGGTAGAAACCTTAGAAGACGAGTCAGATTTTTAGTCGTAGGGTGCGTTCCGACGCACCCCGTAGATTTAGCCCAGTCGTTGAATTCCTACATGTCCCATGAAGACGTACCAATCCTGACTAAATCCCTTCAATTCAAGAGATTGGAATGAAACTTTCACATGACTGTCCTCAATAGGGAACTTTACCACGTTATTGGCATCCGGTTTGCTGGTGGCTAAAACCAGTTCTGTACCTGCTGGAATTGACTGCTTGAACTTTTCATCAAGAAATTGAGCATCAACGGGTCTGCGCTTAATTACTGTATCGACGTTAAACACAAGCTTGAGGAAACTTCCCTGAGCAGGGACACTTGTCCGGTCTACAACAATCTTGGCAACATTTTTTTCCGTTTGTTTGGCAACAACATCAGCAACCGTTTGTACAGCTTTGAGGGGCTGCTGCACAATCTTGGCATGGGGGGCAAAGACATACCAGTTCATACTGGAGCCTTTAATTTGAAGGCTTTTTAGACTGATTTTGTAGTGATTGTTGTTGACAGAAGGGTCGCCATAGGACTGAAGAATTAGGAGAGTACCTGCGGGAACCTTTTGCTTTTGCTCACTAGGAAGCTCGCTAGAGTCATCGGTCGATTGCTTGATAAATGTGTCTTGTTTAAAGAGAATTCCAATTATGTTCGGCATAATGAAGGATTACCCTGAAAAATGGAGCAGTTGGACAGAAGGGACTCACCGATACGAACTTTGGCTTAACTGATACTGCCACGCTTGCGAGCTTCTTTATAGGAAGTCCCTACATTTCTTAAGCCGGCACGAATCATTTGTTGTTCCAACAGGGCAAAGAAACGAACGCGATCGCCTCCTCGCACTACGGCTTGATTGTGAGCTTCCGCCAACGCTACCGGATAGCCAAATCCTTTGTGAACTTGCGCCAAGGTTAAGCTGAGGGCTTGATTGAGTAAATCGGAACTCTCGGCAATCCATTGGGGAACTTCGATCCGGGCGACTTCGGTCCCAACATGGACGTAGCAGAAGTAAATGCGGTGTTCGCCGTACAAATCCAAAATTCGGGCGGAGCTGCGAAATAGGGGACTACGCTGCCCTGGTTGTAACAAGGTTGCCCAAAATGCCGCATCGCGCAAGGGGTCAATAACCTGGCAAGGTAGCTTATCAATCAGGTTGGCGCAGTGGGTGAGGCAGTCGGGGGTTTCATGAGGGCAAGCTTGCAGTCGCAGGAAGTTGAGTGCTTCCAGGCTACGAGAGGCGCTAAGGTAACCGAGGAAAGGTACGTTTACTGAGCGCAGCTGATTCCAAGCGTCTAAAATTGAGGGCAAAATGTGATCGCGTGCTTCCCCTGGCATTCCTTCCAAGAACCAGTAGATTAGGGAACCATCCACCATCGCTACATTGGGTATATCAAAATGCGGGCCCGGTGGATTGACCCAACGGCAAGCCATTTCTGCCAACATGGTCGCTTCTGACACAGTGCGGCGATGCCCCATCCATTCTTCGGTACGAATGCCCCACTGCCGGGAAACATACAAATCTTCCGGTCGGTAAAACACTTCCGGCACACTATCTAATAACGGATACAAGCTCTGCCCATAGTGCAACATCACCCGACCCACATTAATGAGATAGCAGTAGGCGATTTCGTGGTGAGATGGGGCAATTTGAGACCCATCGGTAGCGAAGACGGTGTGACTTTCGGGGGGAGGATTTAGCTCAATGCGAGTATCGAGGGGTTCAACAGGTGTTGCAGCAGTGAACGTCATGCGATCGCGCCATTGCTGTTGACGCTTCACTAATTCCTCTTGTTGTCCCTGAGTCTGCAACAAAAGTTTCTGGGCGAGTTCTAAGCGTTGGCGACTTGCTGCCGCCTCTAATCTCAAATGTTGACTAATACCAGGAATTTGTCCCGCCAGTTTCGTTAAATCCAACATAAGTCAAATCGCTTAGCTCCAATTGAAAATTAAAAATTTTCCCATTTCAAAACGGAAAATCTAGATACGGAGGCGTAAGGGGGACGTTTTCTTCGTATTTTAAAGAGCCACATTTGCAAGAGGCATCTTCGGGCGATCGCCTCAAACACCAGCTTAGCTTCTTTATACAAATCCTTGGCGAGTGCCACTTGTGCTATGGTTTTGGCGGCTGGCGGCTTACACCGTTTCCAACCAATCAAAAATTCGGTCTAACTGTTCCAACGTAACTAATCCGTATTGCCAAAGAATCATCGGCAATAAATTTGGGGTATCGGGATGATGGCGCACTGCCAGGTCAATTGAAGCAGGTGGAATCGCCAGCTCATTCTGCAAAAAACGAATTAACAATAGTAGCCGTGTGGAGTTCATGGGGTTATTTATAGGTAAGGTTTTTATAGGGGTAGACCAAAATGTTAAGTCTTGTTAATTTTCTCAGAATAATCGGCTGGAATTGGTCTTTCTCTCGATAGATCTTTGTCTGTTTTGAATACCGCCGAGTACGCAACGCTCTCTGGAGTAGCAGGGGTGAGAGTTTAAGAATAGAGCAGTCTAAGATTTAGTTTTGTAAAGTTTTTAATCCAATGGCTTTGGCGATGGCTATAATCTGTATCAAAAAACTTTTATTTACGATATTTTACTTTTAATTAAGTCAGTATATGTTACAGTTCAAAAATAACGCAGCCGCTCTTGTTCTTGGTCTTAGCTTGCTGTTTGAATGCACACCAAGAGCGCTTGCCGATCCCACCCTGGATGAACCCAAACCATCTCAATCTCAGTGCTTAGAGTTGGTGATTAAACTGGCTGGAGGAACGCCTTCGGATGCTGCACAGTTAGAGCCAGATCGCGCATTGATGCAACGGTGTAGAGAATTAGTGCGAACTTTGCGCGATCCGAATGCTCCATTGCCGACTGCTACTGAATGCATTAACGTCATGCAACTGACTCTTGAAGCATTACATCAAAATAACGTGGGCAAGCTTGAAAATATTTCAGCAGAACAAGGAAGATCGTTGACAAGATGTCCTGAAATTATTGAGACACGCTATATACCATCCCGCTCTATGCTGCCGACGTTACAAATTAACGATCGCCTCCTAATTGACAAAACGGTGTATCGTTCTCAGCTCCCTCGGCGTGGTGATCTAGTTCTTTTTCAGCCTACGGAAGTGTTGAGGCAACAAAATTTCAAGGAAGTTTTCTTAAAGCGAATTATTGGTTTACCTGGAGAAAAACTATCCGTCAAGAATGGTCTTGTTTATATCAACGGCAAACCCTTGCAGGAAAACTATATTGAGGAGCGTCCCCAGTATGAGTTTGGGCCTGTTGTTGTGCCTGCAAATCAGTATTTTGTGTTAGGAGATAACCGAAATAACTCTTATGACAGTCATTATTGGGGATTTGTCCCCCGTGAATTGATCGTTGGCAAAGCCATCGGCATTTTCTGCCCAGTGGAACGTCAACAGATATTGGATGATTCAAAACTTCTGAGTAACGACAAAAAAGCAGCACTTTCTGCACTGTTTAGAAGCTCTGCATCTGTGTGTACGATTACCCCCGATGGTCAGAGGTATGATAGACAATCAGAAGGTAAGACCAATGTTAGTGCCATGAACCGAGCGCAGCAGGCATTTTATCTAGAAAAAGAGCGTTTTACCTCTAACTTGCATGACCTCGGACTGGGAATCCAAACAGAGACTAAAAATTACAGGTACTCGATTATCGTTTCTGATGAGAAACGTATGGTTCAAAACATGGCAATTGCTAAAGTGCCAGGACTGAAAAGCTACATCGGTATAACGACGCTCAGCAAAACGTCAGTTACCAATGAATCTATGACATCTGGTGTAATCTGTGAAAGTGAGCAACCAACTACCGCAATTCCTGCCAAAGTATCGTTGCCTGCTCACGAAATGCCAAATCCAACCTGTCCGGCTGGCTATTCATTGATACGGTAGTGCGATCGCCTTTACCTGTGCCTCATCAGCTCAGGACTTACGCAAATTTCCTGTTGAACCGCCATTTGTAGGGGCGAAGCATTTGTACTGAGATTTATCAGTTAGGACTTACGCAGATGCTTTAAATGCAGGGCGGCAATGCCTATCTTTAATACTATTGGTAGTGGTAAAAAAGTAAATTTGCGTAAGTCCTGTCAGTGATGGCTGAGTTCTTCTTCGCCCATACTTCGCCTTTACAGGATTTTTGCCAGAAGTCTCATGACTAATTCCCCCAAGCGGAAAAATCCTGAACAAACTCGGCCAACGACAACAGTTTAATTCTTGAGCTATGACGAGCAGATTCTCGTTGAGCAGGAGTGTTGTAACCCCAATCTGCTAGGTAGAGTTTCACCTCCTGGAGGTCAGTCTGCTGTTGAACTGATTGTAAGGTTTTCAGACGGTCTTCTACGAACCACAGTGTCGCGGTTTCACGGGGACACTCCTTTAATAATTGTCGCAGTGTTTGGTGTTTAGGACGTTGGCATTCTTTCCCGATAATTCTCTCTTGGGATAGATGAAGACCTTGTTGCTGCAAGAGCTGCTTAACAAAGCGCCCTTCTTTGGTTGTAACAATGAATAGCTGTGTTAAAGTCTCTGACTGTAATGCTTGGGTGGCGGACAGGATTTTCTGCATCTGCTCAATAACACCTGGATAAAAGCGATGCAGCCTCAGCCAGCCATCCAAATCGGTAGCTATCCACTTATCTCGAACAGCATCTAGCGTCTTGCCAATGTTCACCGCCTCCAACTTGTCGGTTTCAACGATTGACTGGGCAACCTTTGGCCAATCTTGCATAATCTTGTCTGAGGAAATACCCAGCACCAGGGCTCGGAGTAAAACAGGCATTTCCCAGCCAACTTCAACGACCGGTCGCAAACGGTAGAAGTGGGGCGCTAAGCCATCCGGTGGCATCTGGCTGTCGGGTTTCCAGATTTGACAGTAAGTGTGCCATGCCGTTTGAAAATACTCTAGTAGTCCGTCACAGACGACTCCATCAAAATCGAGGGCAAGAATTTCAGGGGCGCAAGCAGGCATAGTTAGAGTGGCTAAAACCTTAATCATGTATTTTGGCAAAATACCATTGATTGCGTGGCTCACCGAGCACAAGATTAGAAACAAGACTCTCTTTCTAGGGAGATAAGGTGCTACTTCCTTTAACATTCCAGAAGGGGGCACGCCTAGAGGTGGAAAACGCTCTCATCAAAGGATAAAAATTATTATCTCCTAACCCTCGTTTCCTTCCTTGCAATGATCTTGATCACAAATGGTCTGTGAGGATAATAAACGTCAGTGGTGAATGAAAACTGACTAAACAACCAATGAAAAGAGCTAGTGTTGTGATCACTCCATTTTCACTAGATTGCTAATTCTCCCAAAAAACTGACCTCACAAGATCTTTAAATACTATTTGCCTATACTCACAGCAACTTTACAGCTAAGTAAGCCGTCTCGCATTAGGATAATAATGTAGAGAGTTAACGGCAGACTTGAACGAGTTGAATTTCCCAATTTTAATTGTTTGAAGTTTAATACTGAAAATTTAATATGGATATCGATGCTTTCACCCAAAATATCCAAATAAATTTATCAACTTATGTTCAGATTAACCCATAAAACTCATTGGGAAATACGGGTAGGTTTAACCAAAAAATTAGTCGGTAAACTTAGGCTGACTAAAGGGTTGCTGTCTGCTTAAATCTAGTGAAGTAAAAAGAGGCATCCATGAAACTCAACCTGAAACTGGCTCAACGTTTATTCCTGTGTGTAACACCTTTAGTTAGTGGCTCTTTATTCTTTGCTTTACCCAGCTTGGCTGCTACGTTGTCAAGTTCAGAAGCCTCAATCAATTTTAGCAATTTTAACCTCAACCCTCTTTCGGCTAACAATATTGAAACCTTTAAAAACCCTAATACTCCAGTACTTACTAATGATGGTCAAGTAACGACAGAAGCAAGGGCTGATGCTAATTTTAGCCTCAACAACTCTAATCCTTCGGAAACAAGCGCCTTTGCTAATTCTTACAGTAGAGTCGAGGGAAATGGAAACGGCTATAGCAATAGTGTAGAAAGTTCTGCAAGGGCACAAGCTTACAGCTTCAATGTTGGAGCAGGCCAAACCTTTTCGTTTAATTTTAATGGGCTTTTAAACCTAACAAACTCAATTGACTCTACATCTGAAACCGCTAATTCTGCTGGAACTGTAGTTTTTCAATTATACGAAACCAACGACTCGGGGCAGCCCTTGACTCTCTTAGACTCTTTCATAGTTGACGGACGATTAAGTTCTCGAGATGATAGTGATTATCTTGATTTCAATATTATTCCCAGTCTCAACGTATCTTTAAGTCCTAACACAACGAATACTAGCTCGTTTGGAGAAAACAAAGAATCGGCTAATTCTTCTTTTTCCGGTCAATTCTCTCGCCTATTTAATCGTGCGACGTCTCTCCTGTTGAGAGGATTTACTACGAATTCCGCCGGAAGCTCTTGCCCTGCCCGTTAAACGGTTTTGAGAGGGCTATTTTGTAATTCTGCTACAAACAAAAAATAGTTAGATGAACTACAAAAAGGGTGGGCAATGTTCACCCTTTTTATAGGTTTTATAGGGGTAACATTTTTTCTGCTGCTTAGAGCGACCGAATAACATTACTTGGAGATTGGTATCAAACACAGCTTGTTACCTAAGTAATTTTTAAAAAGCCGTATTCCAGCTTAAACGCCTCTTGCTTAGGATGGTGTTTAACTTATGTTCGACTTGTGTATAACTTATTTACATTTGGTTACATAATTACCCAAGTTAGGCACCGTCTAAACTATTCATTCCCCATGTGAGATGTCTGGGCGTCTCCCTCTTTCTGCTTGTCTTGCGTGAATTCATGCTTACTTCTAGTGCATCCCTCACTGATTTAGGGGGTCAGGTCTGGAGCGAGGTAGATCTAACCCAGGGATGAGGCTACGCTGTTTCACACTCTGGGGAGATGACCTAGACCCTCATTGCCAACGATTCTGGACGTTATGAGTAATTTTGTCGAGATCAGGGACTCTTGTTTCAAGAATCCTTAGACTTACGCAGCATATAAAAACGAAAATCGACGAGGACGAAAAGATGTTTCAGAGTGGGGGAATGGCACTAGGTGTCAGTAGTTGGCTGTTTTCGCTAGCTCAAGTGCCAGTCGATCACACCGTCAATACGCCGGAGGGAGCCGCTTTGGTCTTTAGTGGGCCTAAGTTTTTTACGGCCTTAATTTCTGGGGTGTTGTTGGCGTTTGGTTTCCAACTATTGTTAACCAATTTATCCGTCGCCGCAGGTATTTCTTACTTAGGGCGTTCATCGGATTCAGATCATGATGACGATGACGGTGATAGCGTCGGTGGCACAATTCGCAAAATTAGTACGGGTCTGGGAATTTGGACTTTGGTGACTGTCACCATTGCTTTATTCGTCGCTTGCTTCTTAGCGGTAAAACTGAGCTTGTTGCAGTGGGATAAATTACTGGGGGCAATTGTTGGCCTTGTGATCTGGGCAACCTACTTCTCGCTGCTAGTTTGGGTCAGTTCCACAACAGTAGGTTCTCTCATCGGTTCAGTTGTTAATACAGCAACTTCCGGTTTTCAAGCCATTGTGGGAACAGCAGCAGCAGCGATTGGAGGGGGTGTTGCGAGTAGGCAAGTGGTCGCTACCGCTGAAGCCGCAGCCTCTGCTGTGCGACGGGAGTTAACCGCTGCAATTGACCCAGTCACTATTAGGGAAAACGTTGAGGATTACATTCAAGCGCTGCGACCTCCTGAATTAAATCTGCAAGCCATTCGGCAGGAGTTTGAAAACTTACTGAACGACCCGAACTTTAAGGAAATTGCTAGGAGTGGGAACCTCGGCAATGTTGACCGACAGACATTAGTGGATTTAGTCAGTAGTCGTACGGATTTATCCAAACGGGATGTTAATCGGATTGCAGACCAGTTGGAAGCGGCTTGGAATAAAACGGTGAATCAGTTGCCACCAGCCAGAGATGGGATGGGCGAACTGGTGGACTATCTCAAATCAGCTACAGCCGATCAACTGCTGGGCAAAGATTTTACTCGGAGGCTGGATGATCTAGTTGGAGAACTGCGTCAACGCCGCGAATCTAAAGACCAAGCCCAAAAGGCTCCTGGCCCCGTCGCCCAAACAGCGACCATGGCTATGAACGGCTTAATTGGTCTAGTGATGGGACGAACCGACCTTTCTGACCTGGATGTAGAAAAAGTTGTTGGTCAACTAAAAACAGTTAGAGACCAAGTCGGTGAGCAGACCACTAAAATTACAGCTCAGGTGAAAGGTGAGCCGGTGCCCTACAGCACAGTACGGGCAGATGTGGAAAACTACCTGGTCAATACTCCTGCCTGGAAGATGAAGAATCGGGAACTGATTGAGCGGGACTTCCGAGATGTGCTTTATGATGTGGAAGCTGACCCAGGAGTCGTTGTTCCCGAATTGGAGCAGTTGAATCGGTCAGATTTTGCGGACCTGCTGCAACACAAAGGTCTATTTACGCAACAGGAAATTAGAAAAATTTCCAACTGGCTAGAAGCAATTCGCTTGGAAGTTTTGACTCAAGCCAGAGCAGCTGAGGAGCGAGGGCGAGCACTAGCACTGCATCACGAGGTAGAACAATATCTGCTCACCACTCCCAGAGAAGACCTGACGCCGGAGAAAATTCAGCTCAACTTCAAACCCATTCTGGAAGACTCGGATGCCGATTACGGGCAACTGAGCAATCGCCTCTCTCAATTTGACCACGAAACCTTGGCGCGTATCCTCAGCCAGCGCTCAGATATCACGCCAGCCGAAGCGGAGTTGATGATCAATGATCTGGGCAATGCTCGCGATCGCGCTCTGAGAGAATCTCAAGAATTGCAAGAGGCTGCCAAGGCAAGAGTCGAAGCGCAGTGGCTCAAAGTCAAGTCCTATCTGCGCGATACGGGCAAAGCTGAACTCGACCCCGACGGCATTGCCAACGACCTAAGAATGCTGTTGGACGATCCACAAGCAGGACTCGCCGCCGTCCGGGCGCGAGCCTCTCACTTTGACCGCGATACCTTAGTACAGTTACTAAGCCAGCGTCAAGACCTGAGTGAGGAGCAAATTAATCAGGTTCTCGATCGGGTAGAAAGCGTGTGGAGTCGCGTCAGCCACACCTCCCAAGCTCTGGCTGGAAAAGCGAAAGACCAGTACGACCAAGCGATGTCATCCATCGCGGATTACCTACGAAACACAGGTAAGGCAGAACTCAATCCCGAAGGCATCCAGCGCGACTTAACCACTCTGCTGCAAAATCCAAAAGCTGGCGCTTATGCCCTCAGAGCACGGTTGTCCCGGATGGATCGGGATACCTTAGTGAAGTTGCTGGCTCAACGGCAAGACTTGAGTGAGGATCAGGTCAATCAGATCATTGACCAAGTGCAATCGACAATTCGCAGCATTGTTAAAGCGCCTCGACGCCTTGCACATCGAACTCAGTCCACGGTGCAAGATTTCCAAGGCGCGATCGCAGATTACCTGCGTAACACGGGTAAGGATGAACTCAATCCAGAAGGGATTAAGCGCGATGTGCAACTGCTGTTGCATGACCCCCGTGCTGGCATGTCCAGTCTGAGTGATCGCTTGAGTCATTTTGACCGGGATACGCTAGTGACGCTGCTGTCTCAACGCGAGGATATCTCGGCAGAAGACGTGAATCGCATTGTCGATCAAATTCTGGGCGTTCGCGACCAGGTGATGGCCCAAATTCGCGATCTGCAACTGAGTATTCAGGCGGCAATTGACCGAGTATTTGCAAAAATCCGCAACTACCTCAACAGCCTCGACCGACCCGAACTCAATTACGATGGCATCAAGGCAGACCTCCGCAAGTTATTTGATGACCCTGGTACTGGATTTGAGGCGCTGCGCGATCGCTTGAGTCAGTTTGACCGGGATACTCTAGTCGCTCTTTTGAGTTCTCGTGAAGATATTTCTGAGGCTGATGCTAACCGCTTGATTGACCAGATCGAGCGTACCCGCAACAGTGTGTTGCACCGGGCAGAACGCCTGCAAGCGGAAGCTCAGCGCCGGATCGAACAGGTCAAGCATCAAGCCCAAAAACGAGCGGAAGAAACGCGTAAAGCAGCAGCAACAGCGGCTTGGTGGTTGTTTGGAACGGCAGCGGTTTCTGCTATTTTCTCCGCCATTGGTGGATACATAGCAGTCGTGCCTAAAGGTTAAGGTTGTTCTGCTTAAATCCCTATATTGAAGCCTTTCTTTAGGGAAAGGCTTTTTTTTCTACCCATCATTCCCAGTCAGGACTCACGAATTAGCCCCTCATGCCCCCTAAGTCTAGGGGGAGTTAGATCTTGTTCCCCCCAAAGTTGGGGAGATAGGGGGGCTAATTGACGGAAAATGCGTAAGTTCTGCCAGTTTTGCACCGGTTATGATACGACGTCCCCTTAGTCTGTGGTGTACATGACTAAGAACCGTTATCAGGATTGTGAACCCACGCCGACAAGCTTTGTCTGTTTAGGGCGACTTGCACTCTTGGTGAGTTCAAACCGACTGCAATCCCCCTTGAGCTTCCCGCGCGACTTCCTCTTTCTCATCTTTGGCTAACGCTTCTAGGGTTGAACGAGCCTCTGTACCTCCCAGCTTGGCAAGTGCCTGCACAACCCGATAGCGAATTTGCCAATCTGCATTCGTCGCATAGGGAATTAACAGTGGAACTGCACGGGGATCGCCTAACTCCCCAAAGGAGCTAATTGCCGCCGTTTGGACTAGGCCAATATCTGAGTTGAGCGCTTCCTGCAACAGCTCAAACGCTCGCGGATCGCCCAGTTCCCCTAATGTAGCAATAATACTAAATTGAACAAGCCACTCAGGAGTCTGATGATAAAGCTGTTGCATGTCTTCAAAGGCTTCTGTGAGTTTCAGTGCACCCAAAGCATCAGCAGCGGCGGCTTGAACATCCGGTTCTTCATCATTAAGCAAGCGATCGCGCAATAGAGTCAACGACGCTTGTAAATCTTGTTGTCCCAGCGTATCCAGTTGGCTCACGGCGGCATAGCGGACACGAGTATTTTTATCCATCACCACCGGCTGGATTAACTCAAAGGCAACCGCAGGTTCTAGCTGACGGAGTTGGTTAACTCCACTTATCCGTTGACCAAAGTCCTCGGAAGTTAGTAGCTGTTGGACAGATTCACGAGTAACGCTCATTGTTAATTGTTTCTTATGGATGATTTGTTATGGCTCACGGCAGCAGAGAGGGCTTGAGTGAAGTTCAAGTCTCTCACTAACCTTCTCCAATGCATTAAACCAGGAATTCCTACCCAAATGCGAGGGTAGAGATGGGGAGATACGGCAACGCTTCCTCGGATGCAAGGACACGATGACGGAAAGACGCAAAGAGGTTGGCTGCACTCCCCGTGTCCAAATATCCTTCGCTCAGGAGGCACACTGAGAATCAACATCATTAATCGTTGAACTCAGCCGCCATGGCTCGCACAATATCCCCAGGTGTCAGGATACCAATTACATGTTCCTGATCATCTGTGACGGCCAACCGTCGGATTGATTTTTCCTGCATCAGTTTGGCTGCTTTTCTCAACGGCTGAGCGGGTTTTACGGTAACGGGATCGCTGCTCATCACTTCTCCAACCGTTTGCCCCAAAGCCTTGTGCAGTTCATGCTCATGGCGAGCCGGATTTTCTAAAAAAATTACACTGTCCAGAAACATAATGTAGAGGGGAGGCTCTACACCCGTCTCTTGCCACAACAAATCTGTTTCTGAAATTACGCCCACCAATTTGCCGTCATCATCCACCACTGGCAAACCGCTGATGCGTTGTTCTGTAAGAATCTTAATTGCCTCCTTGATCGGTGTTTGCGGTTTCACCGTGATGGGTTCACGGCTCATGACATCGGCAACGGTTTTGGCCATACCCAGGCTTTTCGCTCTCTACTAGGTCTCTGCCCTCATTTTAAGGAATTGCGGGGACCAAAGCGATTTTCTTGTCCCTTTGCCCCTGTGACCTTCTCTAAGAGACAAGGGAGAATTTTAAGTGAGTCACTTATTTCCGTCTTTGTGCCAACTTGCACTAACCGCCGAAAATAAGGAGATAAATTTTCCTCTCCTGACTCCTATGGTTTTTGCGTATACAGACGCTTTTGTTACCCTTGCGACTGCTGAGACTGAGATTCTGGTTCAGTTTTATAGTCAGTTACTCAATCAAGAACCTAAACCCTATATTCCTAATGGTTATGCTGAGTTTCAGTTGGGTGGCTTGCGTCTGGGCATCTTCAAACCGAAACTGAGTCACCTGCAAGAGTTTGAAAACTGTACTTCAAGTGGCATGAGCTTGTGTTTAGAGGTTAATGATTTGGAAGGTGCGATCGCTCATTTGACACAGATGGGATATCCACCGTCCGGAAGCATTACTCTAGCCTCTCATGGTCAAGAAATTTACGCCTATGACCCTATGGGTAATCGCTTAATTCTGCATCAGTCTCGTTAGAAAGTGCCGCAACACCAAGCCCTCAGCGCTAAGTGTTGGAATAGCTGCTTTCTTCTCCTATACAGGTTAAGGTCTATCTATAAAAGACGTAAGTTTTGGCGAGGAAAACAAAGCTATATAGGCTATAAGCTAGCAAGAGAATAACCGACACTACCACTTCAGGCTTGCGAGGCGAAGGCAGGAGCATCTCACGCACCCACATGGATATTGCCGAGCCAATAATAAAACTTGAACTAATTACTAGGTAAGGCCATTCGTCGCGGCTAAAGAACCACCTCATGCCGAAAGCTACGGCAAATGACATCATCAAATACTCGACAAATGCAGGTGGATTATGATCAATTAAAAACACTAAATTACGCCACCAAGATCGTCCAGCTCTCATTGTTAATGACTCAGTTATTATTAGCTGTTCGTGATTAGTAGTTAGTTGTTAGGGTCACCGCCGGAGGCAGAGGGGCATGGGCGCTGGGTGCAGGGGGGAGACTGGGACAGAGCTTGTACTCTGCCCCAGTCTAGACGTCTCGGAACGACGGGGCTTGGTACCCTTCGCTGCGCTTCACGCTTTCTTGGAAGGGCTTGCTCTCCCTGCTCAGAAGCTCCCTTCCCCCTTGCCGTTTAGGTCATTTGGGAATAACCCACAACCAATAACCAACTATGCCTTACCCATTAGCAAGGTTCCGGTTACTCGTTAGGATAATTCAGTATCGCCACTTTGGCTACCCTTTGGCGGTAGAGAAGTTTGATGCTCTGTCATGAATCGTTGATTATGTGTATGTAAACAGGCTAAGGCTTCTTGTGTCTCAACTTGAGGAAATTCTTCGTAGAAGCGACTAACACTCAAGAATTGCTCAGGTGCATCTAAGACAACCACGCGATCGCACCATTGAGACAACCAATTCATCAGTCCCTCTGGCGCTACTGGGGCACAAATCCAAATTTGGGCTGGAGTTTTTGCTCTTAAAGCTTGGGTTGCCGCTGCCATTGTCATTCCGGTGGCAATTCCATCATCAATAATCAGCGCCAAAGCACCTTGGGGATTCACCGGAGGACAACTGATAGAAAATTGCTGGAGCTGAGATTGGGCTTTTTCCTGCGCTTGATGCCGAGCTATTTGCAACAAGCGCTCATTTTTTTTTGTCAAGCGCTTTTGTCGTAACCAAAGCACCTGTCCTTCTGAGGTAACGGCACCAATGGCTAATTCTGGATTTTGGGGTGTTGTAATTTTTTTTGCCACCACAATATGCACAGGACAATCCAATTGACGTGCTACGGGAACCGCTACAGGAATGCCGCCGCGAGGGAGTGCATAGACAATCGGTGAAAGACAGATGCCAGTCTCTTTGAGCTGGTTTATTTGTGTAAGAAGCGATTGAGCTAGCTGCTCCCCGGCATCGGCGCGATCGCGAAATAGCGGGGCAGATGTCATGGTTCCCTCCAGCAGTTAACAGCTTGCGTGCCCTCATCATGACTGATTTTTCCCAAGCTGCCTTGCACTATTGGAATGATTCTTTACAGAAAATATCGCCTCTTCCTGATTTTTCTCGCTCAGTGTGAATCCCATTTAAAATTTAGAAGGTTGCCTGCTCCTCTAACAGTTTGTGCATTCTGCCCTGATACAACACTGATCAATTCATGTCTACGGAAGAACAATTGAGTCTGTTTGACGAGTCAGCCTTAACGTCCTCACCATCGGCTGACTCTCAATTTGAGCTAATTCCCACCAGTGCCAAAATTCCCATTCCCCCCGGCACTTACGACTCAATAGAGCCGATTACAGAACACTGTAATGTTTGTCAGCGATGTGATTTAGGAGCCAACCGAACTCACGCGGTTGTTGGACGAGGCAATCCTAAAGCTCCCATCATGATTATCGGAGAAGCACCGGGTCAAACTGAAGATGAGACAGGCCAGCCGTTTGTAGGAAAGGCAGGACAATTGTTAGAGAAAATCCTGGCCTCTGTCAAACTCGACAGTGAGAAGGATGTGTATATCAGTAACATGAATAAATGCCGTCCACCTGGTAATAGGGTGCCTACGCCGGAAGAAATAGCCGCTTGCAAGCCTTATTTGTTGGAACAAATTCGCCTGGTAGATCCCAAAATTATTCTCTTGACGGGTGCGACAGCCGTAAAAGGATTAACGGGTGACAAACGCGGCATTACTAAAATTCGCGGCACTTGGATTGAGTGGCAAGGGCGTTTGTGTATGCCAATTCTCCACCCCGCTTACTTGTTACGCAATCCTTCACGGGAGAAGGGTGGCCCTAAATGGTTGATGTGGCAAGATATTCAGGCGGTGCGTGCCAAGTTAGATGAGATTGGCTCTTTACCATAGAGGCGAGTCTGAAATAAAGTGAAAAGTCAGTTATCTTCATCTTGCGGAAAAATTCGATACCCCTTCTCACACCCTCGCTTGTGGGCGGCTTTCACCTGCCAGGGTTTACTCTAGAAGTTAATTTCATAAAAGTTGTTTCTATGGTATCTCTGGCCCGTAAGAACCTACTCGAAGATATTCCTCGCTTCCTCGTCGCTCAGGCAGGCATTATGTTCGCCGTGAGCCTGGTTACTCTGCAAACCGGCATTTTTAATGGATTTACTCGCTCTACCAGTCAATTAATCTATAATTCAAGCGCTGATATTTGGGTGGCTTCCGATAGCCAGGTACAAATTGAATTAACCCTGCCTATACCCATATCCAAGGTGCTTGATGCTCGAAAGGTGGCAGGCGTAGAGCGAGCTGAAGCACTAATTTTCAGTGGCGCAATGTGGCGTCACTCCAGTAACGAACTTGGGCTAGTCAGAGTCGTCGGATTTGACCCTAATGGACAATTGTTTACACCCATCAACCTTAAGCAGGGAAGTGTGAGTGCACTCACCCAGCCTTACACGGCAATCATCGATAAGACAACGCTCGCCTCGCTGGATGTTAAAGGGGTTGGTGATGTGGCTAACGTGAACTCCATCCCCACACGCATCGTTGGTTTAACACGGGGCAATCGCTCCATCGTGTCCAATCCTTTCTTGTTTACCTCCTTAAAGAGTGCCAATGTGTATCTAACATCTGCTCAGACCTCTAATATGTCTTGCACATTACCCTCTGATTCTCAGGAATTAGTTTGTACTAACACGTCCATCCGTACCCCTCAAACTCAGACGGGGACTCCAATTCAGCCTCCTCCTGTACCCGACAAGTTAGTAGCATCCGACTTGGTTAACTACATCTTGATTAAAGCCAAGCCAGGTGAAGATCTACAGGCACTCAAGAAAAAACTAGAAGCCGCTTTGACCAACACCCACGCTTACACTCGCGACGAGTTTATTCGGAAGAATCAAGCCTATTGGCAGAAGCGAACGGGAGTTGGTTTTATTCTTGGTCTTGGTGCCGTTGTGGGCATCATTGTGGGTGTGATTATTGTGGGTCAAATTCTTTACTCCTCTGTAACTGACCATCTTAAGGAGTTCGGTACGCTCAAGGCGATGGGAGCGTCAGATTGGACAGTTTATAGTGTGATTATTGAACAGGCCGTTTGGATGGCTGTGATGGGATATATTCCTAGCATGGCTCTGTGCTATGGCGTAGCGACTTGGACTTATGCCACTCAAGGCATCCTGATTTTAATTACGCCCGTATCTTCCAGCGTAATTTTTGCCCTAACCATAACTATGTGTGTGGGTTCAGCTATATTTGCTATTCAAAAAGTTACCCGCCTCGATCCAGCGATTGTATTCAAGGCGTGATTTAAATTCAAAATTCAAAGTTTTATTCATGAACAGTTTTCTGAAAGCAATCGGTTTGCTTTTGGCATTAGTTGTCTTTATTTCCATCTTGATTGTTCTCCCAGCCTTTTTATTTGGAGCCTTCGGGCAGTGGCAAATTTTTGTTTTAGGACTGGGTTATTTCTGTTTCTTCCTTGGCACAATTTGGCGAACTCTCAAGTATGGCGAACTTACTCCCTACCGAGAAGACGAGCAAGTTAAGAGAACCTCCGGTCGTTTAGCCTCGATCATCCAGATTACTGGTCTGTTGGGCGTACATTGGTTAGCTATATATGACTTCTCTCACGCTCACAAACACGAGAGTTATGCCATTGAAGCAGCCTTAACGACGGTTGCCATTTTTTTAATTGTCTTATCTATCATTATCAATCAAATTGCTGTTCGCACCCTGGGAAAATTTTTTGACCGCTTAACGATTAAGCCTGAACATCAGCTGATTACAACAGGCATTTACAGTTGGGTACAACATCCAATTTATCTCAGCTATATTTTACTGTTCGTGGGATTTTGTACCCTACTGCAAAGCTCTATTAGCTTCGTTCTGCTGGCGATTGTCTGTATTATTTGGTTTGGAAACCGAATAATGATTGAAGAAGAACTGTTGGTTCAAGAGTTTGGTGAGGACTACAAAACTTATCAACAACAGACGAAAAGAATTTTCCCCTTTATCTATTGATATTAGAACTAGCAGTTGCCAGCTGTTCCTGAGGAGGTAAAGGCTGGGTGTCAGCTTGATTGGCCAAATATTGAGCCAGTTGCGCCTCAATTTGGTCGCGCACAATTTGGCGGTACTCAAGGAAGTGTTCAATGTGGGCACAGTTAATGAAATAGTGTTCAAACACACCCGGATTGTGCCGAAGAATTGAGAACAGCTGACGCCAGAACTGCCAGCGTGTTTTGCGCTTCACTCCCTGTCGCCAACAAATAATTATGAGTGCCCGGAGGTCTGCTAATCCCGGCATTTTAAACTTTGTCTTGTGAGGCGCGGGTTTCATGTTGCAGAAATGCCGATAGACTCGCCCTAAATAGCGCTCTGGATCATACAATTCCCAAAAGCAACTGATATACTCGCGGGCGAGCTCTTCCACAGGACGAGTAGGCACAAAATTGATCAGCGTTGACTGAAGAATATTTGCCTCTTCTCTCCCCTCCAGCAAACGCCCCTCCTGCTTGAGCCGATGCCACAGGGCGGTATTGGGTAACGCCTGAAGCATACTGAAGAGTGCTTGAGGAATCGCAGTTGCTTCCACAAAGTCAATGATGCGACGCCCTGCGCCTGGTTTCTCCCCGTCGAAGCCAATGATGAAACCTGCCATTACCCGCAAACCAACCTGATTGATCGTTTGGACGGCTTCCATCAGCGAGTTCCGAGTATTTTGGAATTTCTGAGTTAGAGCCAAGCTGTCGGTATCGGGTGTTTCAATTCCCACAAAGACGGCGTTAAAGTTGGCAGCAATCATCAAATCCAGGAGTTCCTTGTCCTGTGCCAAGTCCACTGAGGCTTCAGTCGAGAGGCGGAAGGGGTAACCGCGTTCTGCCATCCAGGGGCCGAGCTCCCGCAGCAAAAGCTTGACATTGCGCTTGTTGCCAATAAAATTGTCATCTACCAAAAAAACCGATCGCCGCCAGCCCAAATCATAGAGGGTTTGCAACTCAGCCAGCAGTTGCGTTGGTGTTTTCGTGCGGGGTTTGCGACCATACAGGACAATAATGTCGCAGAATTCGCACTGGAATGGACAACCGCGTGAAAACTGCACCGACATATCGCTGTAAGCGTTTAAGTCCAGCAGGTCATAGCGAGGAATCGGTGTGGTTGTAACATCGGGCTTTTCACCATTAGAACGGAATATGCCAGAGGTTTCTCCCCGTTCTATTGCCTCGACAAACAGCGGCAGGGTAATCTCTCCCTCATCCAAAATCAGAAAATCTACCCCAGCTGCCTGCGCGGCCTCAGGAACCGAGGTAACATAGGGTCCACCGACTGCCACCAACTTACCGCGCCGCTTCGCTTCATGAATGAGGTGCAGCAAATCGGGTTTTTGGACAATCATCCCCGATACAATGACCAGATCGGCCCAATCCCAGTCGTCTTCCGTCTCGCAGCGAACATTGCGGTCTACCAAGCGAAACTCCCAAGTTTGGGGCAAGATAGCCGCGACTGTAATCATTCCCAAAGGAGGAAACGAAGCCTTCCGTCCGATGAGTTCTATAGCTTTGTCAAACGACCAAAACGATTTGGGAAACAGGGGATAGAGGAGTAAAACTCGCATGCAACTTCAAGCCTCACGCTACAACAAGTTGAAGGTTAGAAAGTTGTAAGTTGCAGGCTTACTAGTTCAAAGTTAGAACGTTCCAGCTCTGTACTTTGAACGTTTCAACCTGCTAACTTTCAACTTTCCAACGTTCAACCTTTAATTTTCAACTAAACCTTCAACGCTGGAATGCAGTTTTCGGGTAGGGATTGACGTAAGCGATCGCCATACAGCGCCAGTGCATTACCCCCTAACAGTAACCCTAAATGCTCCCGATCATAATCGGCAACGGTTGCGGCATCCTGAACACAGCCACGCAGTACACCATCCCAGTGCCCATAGTCGCCAGAGAAGCAAGTCACCCGCTTACCGACTTCACCCATTGCAATATGCAGATAAGAGGGGCCAGGGTCATCGGATTCAAACGAGGTGAAGATTTGTCCCCGTTCAAAGTAGTCTAATGGGTCGCGGTGGCGGAGGTCGTAGTGTTCGTACAGGCTAGCATCGTCGATCTGAGTTGGGTCGTGTTGTACGTTCCACAACAGATCGAAGAGGTTTTTCGCCTTGCTGATGATGTTGATATTGTCTTTGCCACCCCTCTCCTGAATCATCAGTTTGGTGAACTCCATCAAAGAGGGACGATAGGGGTTTTTGGGGTCAAAGTCGCGGATACGCTTTTCCCAATGTTCATGGAAGGCGTGAGCCAGATCGGGTAACCAACCACAACCACCTTCTAGGAAACCAACTCTAAGTGTGGGAAATTGCTCCAACGCCCCATCAAACACCATCCGAGCCAAGGCTAATTGTTGCTGGTTCCGCTGTACGAAGATGTGCGTCAGGACAAAGGTTTCCATGTGGTCGGAGATGCCACCCACCATGTTAGAACCTGGGCCCCCGTGAATGCCGAGGGCAATGTCTAAATCTACCGCGGCTTGGAGGATGGGACGGAAGTCAGGATGGCTAATCGCCTTACAGGTGCGAATCTCTGGGAACGCCTCCGGTGCTTTGGGGTGAGGGATGGGTAAGTTGGGGGCAACTGCGACGCCAATCATGCCCAATTCATTGACACAACGGTGCATTTCTGCAACAGCGGCGTCTACGTCCTGTAGGGGTAACACACCAATGGGTTTGAGGCGGTTATCGTATCCCCGGCAATCATCGGCGATGTAGTTGTTGTAGGCACGGCAAAGTGCGATCGCCATGTCCTTATCCAGAATGCTGGAGAAGATTAGATTGAGCGTGCCATAAATCACCTGCACGTCAATGCCCTCTTGCTCCATATGTTCAATCCGCACGCGATTGAACGTTGCGCCCAAGGTTGTTTCTGGATGCAAGGTGCGAAACCCACCTTTACCCAATCCCTGAGGTTGAGGGAACATCCGCACCAAGTCGTTTTTGCCCGTTGCTGGATTAAAGTCTACTAGTCGCGCTCGTTGATCGCCGAGACTATCAATCACTAAACCGATGCGATCGCGATACTCCGGTTCCAGATAATCCCGCATTACCAAGGGATTTTCTATCTTATGGGCATCGGCATCGATCACTAATAAACCTTGATACATCAATACTCCTCATGAAAAGGTTGAATCTTGGACGGTTGAAGGTTAGAAGGTTTGAACTTTCAACCTGCTAATTGGCTAACGTTCAACTAGCTCACTTTCAACTAGTCAACTGTTACTGGGACTAATTACTAAGCTTCCTGCTTGCGATTAATATAAGTCCAAAGCTGGCGGAAACCAAACCAGTTTTCAAATGACCACGACATCGAGGCGAGGATGACGATGCCGGGGTATTTTCTAAACGCTGGTTCGTTTTTCTCGAAGAAGGCATGACCGCCCAATGCAAAAACTTGGGTTAGTACTAGACACAATAGTGTCCACCGCCAGTCGTAAAACAGCAAAACTAAAGCAGCGAGCGCAAGTACGTTAGTAATGTGATGCAGAACCTGGTTGATCGGATGCTGATGACTTGCTACAAAGTGGGCTTTGGCTTCTTGAAAGTAGCTCACAACCATTCTCCTACTAATGACAGCCAACGGGAAAAACTTAAAGCGTTCTAGGAACAATATTACTAAGAATCATCAAATGCAAGAAAAATCGGAAAATTTTTAGGTTACTTGACTCGGTATAGGCAAGATTGCTCCTAACAAGCTGATACAGTTTCAACTTGCTTACTGTTTTGTCTTAATACATTTTCAGAGGTTCTTTGTAATGGAAAACTGACAAAAACTCAAGTCTACGTTGATAGAGATTTAGAGACTTATCGGCTTGACACTGAAAAGGTTTTAAGGAGATAGACATCAATAAACGTCACTTCTTCTTGTCTATGCCCCATGCCCAGCCTTCACCAAGATGTTTAATCTCAACGACCTAGTTACCACCACCGTAGTTGTAAATAGTTCCGCTCCGGTTGGCTCAATTCTTCTTGGGTAAGCCATTCCACTGGCTTATAAGTGCCAAAAACCCGATCCCACCAATCAACCGCTAGACCAAAATTATGATGCCACATGCCGTATTTGTGATGGACGTAGTGAACGGGCATTTTCATCCAAAAACACTTGGTTGGATTTTCATGCTGTAGCTGATGGGCGTAGGCAGAAAACGCCGCATAGCCCAATCCCCCCAAGAACCAACCAATGCCAGCCTCCCAAGAGTGGAAAAACAATAAGCACATTACCACGAAGCTGCCTCTGACATAGTCCCGGAACTCCCACAGCACTCCTTGTCCTTCATTGCGGCGGTGATGGTCGCGATGCCGTTCACCAATCCGAGCGTTAACATGCATCAAGCGATGCAGCCAGTATTCCACAAGACTGGCTAAGACAAACGCCACGACGAAACAGGCGATTCCTACGGATAGCTTTGCGACTAAAGTACTCTGCTGAGTAAACGCTAAGGCGGTCATGCACTCGATCTCCTCACACTTTTCCTAACTTGAAAAAAGCTCCTGTGCGTATTTTGTCATGCTCTCACAGATAAGATACAGGAAAAGTAGAGGGCTAGTGGAAGCAGGATGTCAGTTTTGTTACTAGGAGTAGCCCCATACCTGCGTGAACCCGCATCCCTGATAAATAGGCTCTCTTCCTTGCTACCTATGCTTTTGTGGAGATTTCTTTCTCGATGCCATTCGTTAAATTTCAATTAAGAGGTAGGCATCAAGAACTTTTTTACTTATCTATGCCCAGTATGCGTTGTGACAACGTTAATCCCTACTAAACAACCTCAACTCACCCTCATTACCGACCCAGTCCAATCGGCAAAGGCTGCGGGACTGCGCTACGTGACGGATAATAGTCCTGGCATTCAACGCCAGCGTCGAGGTCAAGGTTTTTGTTACATCGGCATTGATGGTAAACGGATTAGCGACCGATCAGAACTCAAACGCATCGAAGCCCTGATCATTCCTCCAGCTTGGGAGAGGGTTTGGATTTGTCCCATTGCCAACGGACATCTGCAAGCGACTGGGCGCGACGCCAAAGGACGCAAGCAGTACCGCTATCATCCTGACTGGCGGGATGCACGCTCTCAGACTAAGTTTACCCGTCTACTGCACTTCAGTAAGGCGTTGCCCTTAATTCGCGATCGCACCGAACGTGATTTAGCCTTAAAAGGGTTACCGCGAGAAAAGGTACTCGCTACAGTTGTCCGCCTTTTGGAAACAACCTTTATGCGGATTGGTAATGTTGAGTATGCTCAAGAAAACAAATCCTACGGCTTAACCACGCTACGCAATCGCCATGTGGATGTTTCTGGTTCAACTGTGCGATTTCATTTCATTGGCAAGAGTGGCGTTAAGCACGATATTGAAGTTCACGATCGACGCCTAGCCAAAATAGTCAAGCGCTGTCAGGACATCCCCGGATATGAACTATTTCAATACATTGACCAGGAAGGTCAACGTCAAACTATTAACTCTGAAGATGTCAACAATTACCTGCGAGAAATTACTGGCGAAGACTTCACAGCAAAGGATTTTCGGACTTGGGCTGGTACTGTACTAGCCGCGCGGGAGCTAAGACAAATGGGAGCCTTTGAGTCACAGACTCAAGCGAAGAAAAACGTTACACAGGTCATAAAATCTGTAGCCAAGGAGTTGGGGAACCGTCCTGCTACTTGCCGCAAATACTACGTGCATCCGGCTGTGATTGACGCTTATCTAGAAGGGACACTAGAGGCAATTGAGCAACAAATTAGTGAGTCAACGTTAGAGGATTCACCGCACAGTTTACGAGAAGAAGAACGTGCTGTCGTTGCCATTTTAGAGCGATCGCTCACTGCTTTAGAGCATTAATATCCAATTGCCGCCAAAGATAGTAAAGGTAAAGGTCGTGCAAGGTCTGCGTGAATTTATCAACGAAGCGATGCAAGAGTGGAAAATACCTGGGCTTGCGATCGCAATCATTAAAGATAACCAAATAATTTTTTGTGAAGGCTTTGGAAAGCGAGATATAGAACAAAATTTAAGTGTGACACCACAAACTCTGTTTGCAATTGGTTCTTGTACGAAAGCCTTTACTACAATGGCGATGAGTATGCTGGTAGAACGTGGCCTCTTAGACTGGGATAAGCCTGTCAGAAATTATATACCTACTTTTAAACTTTATGACTCCTATGCAACTGAACATATCACCCCCCGTGACCTCGTGACTCATCGCTCTGGCTTACCCCGTCACGATGCTGTGTGGTATAAAAGCCCCTTCACCCGTCAAGAAATATTCGAGCGCTTACAATATCTCGAACCCACTCACGAATTGCGTACTGTTTTTCAGTATCAAAATTTGATGTACATGACTGCTGGCTACTTGGTGGGTGAAATTGCACAGAGTAGCTGGGAAGAATTTGTGCAGCAGGAAATTTTTACTCCTTTAGAAATGAGAGATAGTAATTTATCTGTAGAGACATCACAAAACGCTGATGATTTTGCACTTCCTTATCGAGAAAAAAACGACAACGTTGAGAGATTACCCTTTACTAATATTGACGTTCCTGGGCCAGCAGGTTCGATAAATTCTAATGCTGTTGATATGGCTAGGTGGCTTTTACTCCATCTTAATCAGGGAAAGTATGGCGAGAAACAAATTATCTCATCCAGTAATCTGCAAGAGATGCACTCTCCGCAAATTGTGATGACTCAAGACCTGGAATATAATGAACTTTTTTATTATTTTTATGGTTTGGGATGGGCGATTACCTCTTACCGAGGTCATAATTTAATTCAGCATGGCGGTAATATTGATGGATTTTCGGCGCGAACAACGTTGCTGCCTCAAGACAATATTGGTATAGTCATTCTGACTAATATGGATAAAAACCCAGTAATACATACTGTGACTTATTATGTATGCGATCGCTTGCTCGGTCTAGACGAAGCTCCTTGGAATGAACGGATGAAGGAAAAATATGCTCAAGCCAAAGAAGCTACTGCAAAAGCTAGAGAGCAAATAGCCTCAGCCCGTAAAACGGGAACCCAGCCTTCTCATCCTCTAGAAGATTACACAGGTGATTTTGAGCATCCAGCCTATGGAATCTTATCCATTAAAATTAAGGATAATCATTTAACAGCAACTCATAATTCAATAAATTATGAATTAGAGCACTACCACTATGATATTTTTGTTGAATTTAAGTTGGGTGAAGAACCGGAATTTGTATCTTTCTTAACTGATACCAAAGGCAATATTGGTAGCCTTACGTTTCGCCTAGAGCCGACTGTGAAAGAAATGTTATTTACTCGGATACCTTTGGTACAGGATGAAGTTTAGGACTTACGCACTCGCCCCCCCAGCTCCCCAAATCTGGGGAGAGTTAAGTCTTGTTCCCCCCAAGATTGGGGGGTAAGGGGGGCTAATCAGCCAATGAAAGCGTAAGTCCCATTCAAGACACCCGCCGCAACACATCAAACTTCAGCAAATACACCAACGTTCGAGACAGATAAACCATCGGTGCAAGCTCTGAACCCGCAAAGCGACGTAGAATTTCTCCCACATTCAAAGAGCCTTCTTGTGCGATCGCATCTACTACGGCATCAATCATCGGAGTTGGCGATCGCTTGTCTGCCCCAAAGTTCGTCATCCATGTACTGCGAAGTACCTGTAACTTCTCTGGAGTTCCCAAAGCACCCAACCCTAGAACCATATCCTGGCTCAAACTTTGAGTGGGATAATGAGCCAATAGTCGGAACGGGTCATCACACAAAGGATTAGGCGCTCTTCCCTGAGTTAAAGGAACGGTTGGTTTTGCTTTAGCCCGCACTTCGGCTAATTCTTGCCAAAGATTTTCGTAGGCGGAAATTACAACCGACCAATCATAAATTTCACGCGCTCTGCTGCGACCATTTTCCCCCAAGCGCTGACGAAGTTCTGGCTGAGTTAATAAGGTAGTTAACGCTTGGGTACAAGCATCCACATCAACCGCCGTCATCAAGCTAACTTGACCAATATAAGTACTGTAGTTCAGACTGTCATCGTAGTAACCCGCTGCGAAATCTAACCCGCTTCCGGGAGGCGGCATTAGGGTGGGAATCCGAAAGCCGTCTAATTCGTGACGCACGGTTTCCTTATACCCATCCCAATCAGCTACTATGACGGGAAGACCAGCCGCCATCGCTTCAATTGGGGTTAATCCGAAGGTTTCCTGAATATTATCCGCCAAGGACATAAAAACATCTGCGGCAGACCAAATGCCTTGACGAATCTCTGGTTTGCGACCATCCACAAAAATATGCTTAACGCTGGGGCTGAACAAAGAAGCCGTTTCTTTGAAGGCGAGTTCCTGTTGCTCGTCTTCAAACCATCCCGCTTGGATCAGATGCACCTTAGCATTGGTTGCCTGGGCTGCCCGTTCCATAGCCAGATACATCGGTACAGGATGAGCCTTGGCATGGAAAATCAGCCGACCCACAAACAAGACTACCAGGTCATTCGGGCCAATACCTAATTGTTGCCGCAACTGAGTGCGGGTGTCTTGGGCGACTTGACCTTGGGGAAAAGCCCCACAATCGACCCCTAGGGGAATGACTGGTAGCCTAATCCCGATCGCAGGTTTAGCCGCAAGACGCTGTGCCAAATAATCGGCCCAACTTCCCAGTAATCGTTCCACCATACTTTTGACCGCCTCAGAGGTGCAGATGAGCGCATCCCAAGGCTGGATGGGGGCAATTACCAAGTTGCCAATACCCTCCATTACATTTTTACTCACCAAGGTGTGAGTGACGCCACAGAGGCTGTAGGCTTGCTGGTTGGTGTAGCGCCGTTGCCAAGCGAGTTCCCCAATAAACGGGTCTGGTCTATAAAGTGTACCTGCTTGTGCTAAGGCTGGAAGGTTGCCAGTTGGAATCCATTGGGTTTGCCGCTGGTTCGATAGCCAAGGATGAACTCGCTGTTCAAATTCTTCAAATCCTTGCTTCTCTTTGGTGTAACAATATAAAGATTCTGCGGTTCCGTAATTAGCTAACGCTTTGAGGAATCCCTCACCGGCGGCTTGGCGACCCATTAAGCGTTGACCACGAGTG
>DATNPV010000003.1:0-4307 GCA_036703055.1 Waterburya sp. | reverse complement strand
TGCTGCCCAATATCTCCATTAACTGCCATAGCTGACAAGTCACTATATAATCGCATTGACCATGGACAACACCGTACAGCTTAACCCATTGTTCCGGGGCTAGCTGCTCAGACTGGTTCAACGGAATTAATTCGTGTATTTCTTGGTGCATCAAAGTACTCAACTTACACGGATAGAGATCAGTAGGATGGGGAATGTTCAGCGACGTATGTCACACACTGTTGAAATCCTTAACCAATTGGGAAAGGTTATGGTTCTACTTCATGGCACCAATTAGATGGATTTGTTTGCAGTATTTCAAAAATGGTGATGCTAACTTGAAAGTGTCAGCTCTAACTGCTTTTCGAGATTTAGAGCGTCATGTCTAAGGTCATTACCCAAAATCCGTTGAGCAATAGCGTAGGAAGATTGTTGACAAATTACTAAACAGCTAAGCACAGCAAGGAACTCATCAAAATTCAGGGGTTTGGTAAACCACAAGTCAAACCCAGCCGAGAGAGCACGTTTTTGTGTATCTTCCGTTACATAGCCTGTCACCGCAAGGGCTAGCACCTCTTTTCCTCGCGCTGCCGTGAGTGTTCTCACTTGGCGAATCAGAGCAAAGCCATCCTCCTCTGGTAAGGCAACCTCACTCACGAGGATATCCGGTTGCCATTGCACAAATACCTCCAGCGCTTGCTGGACTGAAAATGCCGTTTGCACCTCTACACCATAGGATTGCAGCAGCAACGTCATCAAATCGCAGGAATCGATATTGTTATCTACAACGAGCATTCGCAGCCCTTGGAGGGATGGAAGATTAGTAGGAAATCCATTATCTAGAGACATAGCATTTCCCCTTGAGATTGTTAACGACCTTTAGTATGACATTCTGCTGCTAGAAATCCTGGTTTAACAAGTATTTGATTGATGTATAGGTTATATAGGTTGTACTGAAAACATTTAAATCGTTACACCAAAAAGGCTTTGCAAATACTTTCAAGCATCTGATATTTTTGCTTGTTGTAAATAGTTTTATTTTTTAGTGCAAATCATACAAAATATACGCTAATCAAACGCTGGGTTAAACAGGATTTCTAGCAACAGGATGTCATACTAATACTTGTTAAAACAAATGACCAAAATTCGGTGAAATACATAACTCATCAAGCTTTATTAACGAATCGGCTTGGGTGCTTTAACCCTAACAGTCGCCGTTGAGGTAAATCTATGTTCATCCTATCGAAATCAAAGGAGGGCAAGGGGTGTTTTAACCTTAACAGCCACAGTTGGGGTAAACCTATGTTCATCCTACCGAAATCAGGGAGGGCGATCGCACAACTGGGAGCGGAGCGATCGTGCTTACTTAGGGACTTGTATTCTAATACCGAGTTGCGTTCAAGTGATGCAGAATAGATCTGTTACAGCCCGTCATATTTCTTGGGGTCTTTCTTTTGCTTCTTAGTTCCATCAGATTCCTTTTTGGGCTTTTTGGATTCTTTATTGCCTTTTTTCTCTTTTGACATCACGATTCTCCAATAGTATTCGCTAGCTATGTATTGACTTAGGCAGAAATTAATACGGTGTCGAATGAAGTGGATGACACTGTTATCAGTATCAACATCGCGTGTTGAGACTGTAGTGTCATTCACCTTCTTCACCCGCCAATGAGGTGAAATTTCAACTAGACGTATGTCACACACCGTAGAAATTCTCAACCTATCAGGAAAGATTATGGTTCTACTGCATGGCACCAATCAGGTAGTCGAAGTAAGCACCAACTTCAATGTATAGAATCCCAAATAGCCCGAATATGATTTTCCAATGACTTGGAAAAGGACGGGGCTTTTCGCACCAGTGGAGGCAAAGAGTTCCACAATGAACGGGCGGCTTCGTCATCCCTTAGCGTTCTATTTAACCAAGCCCAAGTTCATCAGTTCCTTGGGAAATGCCAGCACATCAATTGCCACCAAGAAAATCTTGCCTTGAGGATTGAGCAAGAACCGCCATGCTAAGTTGATGCCAACACTCTCACCAAACCAGGGAGTATGTACTTTACCCGTCACTTTAATCTGAGTAAACTCTCCTTCTGCTGACTCAGATATCCCCCGCTCTGGCATTAGCTTGAGTCCGTAGCATTCTTCACGCACATACAGGAGGATGTTCTCATGACCTACAATTGGCTTTTCAAAAGGGGGTTGCAGGGCACCATCTTCAGCAAACAAAGCTACAGCCACCGGAAAGTCAAAGGCGTTCATATTCTCCATGTAGCTCAACACAGTCAAGTTGTCGATGCCCTCAATTTTGGCCTTAGTTAGGGATGCAAAATCTTGAGGTGGAACTACAGGTTCTTTAACTTTTTGAGTACCGCCACTTGGGACATACCCCATGTTGACAACAATATCGCGTAACACGCTCAGTTGCTGTCCTCCTTCAAGCTGACGGATGGCTTCAAGTACATCGGATGCTTTCGCAGACAGTTTATAGCCTTCTGGAATCGGAGCAACGATTAAGAGTTTCATCCACTCGCTTAACTGATACCAGAAGCCCAACTTGACATTCATGCCAAAAGACGAATAGGTACGGCAGATGGGAGTATCAGTCTGGTTAACCAAATCGCACATGACTTGTGCTTGCTCCAAAGCAGGCATCTGCTTAATTTGATTCAGGGTATTTTCTGCGAAAATCATGTTGGCTGCCTACACCGAGATGGGAGTAATTGTAACTCCCATCTCGGTGTAGGCAAACCACAGTAAAGCCAACTGATCCTCAGCACTGAGTTGATTGAATGATTCAACTGTAGCTGGAACAGCATTAGCAACTTGAGTATCAGGGAAAATTGATCGAACTGAATCGATAGTAAAAGACATGAACAAAATCTCCAGAACGAAATTACATGGATTTGTTGGTAGTGTTTCAAATATTTAAATACATAGCAGCTCCAGTCGGATTTAACCTGTAACTACTGCTAAAAAACGCTAACCCTATAGATGCGTTAACCAGAAGGTATCGAATTTCTTCTTGCTTCCCCTACAGAATGACAGTGTTCTGCTTCATTTCTGGGGTTATGTGGTTAACTATGACAGGAAAAGTCAGGAAAGTATCAGAGCTAAGTTCTTGCAACGTGGGGCAGTAACTATAGGACGTTACTACCCCCATAGATAGCGAATACTATCTATGCGTTTCCTTAGGCAGGAATCAACACGGTGTCAATGATGTGGATGACACCGTTATCAGCACCAACATCCGGTGTTGAAACGGTAGCATCATTCACCTTAACGCCCGATGAGGAATCAATTTTCACATCTGAACCTTCAATGGTTTTGGCTGACTTTAGCTTGACCACATCAGCTGCCATTACCTTGCCTGAGACGACATGATACGTCAGGATTTTCTTGAGCTTTGGAATATCCTTCAGCAAGGCGTCTACAGTGCCATCTGGAAGCTTAGCAAACGCCTCATCAGTAGGAGCAAAAACGGTGAATGGACCAGCGCCTTTGAGAGTATCTACTAATTTTGCAGCCTTGATTGCCGCAACCAGTGTGCTGAAGGAACCCGCTTTAACGGCAGTATCAACAATATCAGCCATTTGTTTCACCTAGTTTTGTGCAATTTTTTAACAGCATTTAATATAACATACTGCTATTATAAATCATGTTTATGCTAGCGTTTGATCGACGTATAAATTGTATAAATTTTATAGGTTGCACAATGAATATTTAAACTATTAAAAACTGAAATTGCATTGACTGGAAACATAAGCTTTGGAGTAATAAACCTGTAGAATTCAGAGATTAAAATAGTAATATTACCGAAAAAAAAACAATAATTAATTTTCAAGAATAGATACAAAGACATGAGGTTAATTGCAGCAAAATTACTTTTGCAGTCATTATTTTCTGAAGGTGTTTATTTAATAAAAAAGTAAAGGTTATATAAACCCAGCTATACACTGCGTTAACCAATTAGCTTAACCAACCTGGATGTTCCAGAAGAGTTAACGATAAAAAATAACAATAAAAAGGAAAAGAAATGCCTAGACTTGTCGGACAGCGCTTTAATAATAGAGCAAACATCAGCGTTTTAATTATCTTGGCTCCAATCGTTGGAATCTGCCTCGAATATCTTGGCGCGATCGACATCGTTCCTGGTTTCGGTCGCCAGTATGACCTGCCTCTTTAGACTCATCCGCAAAATCTCTTAAGGTAATAAAAATGGGAACCCGGTTTGCCGCAAATTTGCCTTGGTTGCACTCAATGGCGAGATGTTGCAAAAAAGTAGTTTTACCAGACCCTGGTTTACCTAACACTCTCAGCTTAGAGTAGGTT
>DATNPV010000314.1:0-24434 GCA_036703055.1 Waterburya sp. | reverse complement strand
CAACCGAGTCAGCAAACGATGCCTCTGTTTCGCGAAGGCGTCCGGAACTAGGGTCATATAGATATCCCAAGCTGACCTGACCCGGTATATAGTCCTCATAAAGTAGGGCACGGGTATTCCACATACCCTTGGATTTCTTCGTCGGTTCGCCTAACTCCTGTTTGATATAACTTTGCTGAGTTCCTGGCGCAAAGCTGGGAATACGCTTAGTGAGATTAGATGGTTGCGAGTTATTTTCTGGTACGGATGAAGGAAATTGCGATGGTTCCGATGGGGAGGTTTGAGAGGATGGCTTCTGCGAATCGCGCCCTTCAGGGGAACGCCGTGAAGGTGAGTCGGGAAGAACTGGCGAGGGCACGCTCTTGTCTTGCTGCGATCGCGATCTTGCAGGGGATGAGGGTTGCTCGGTCGTGGGTTGTTCTGAGGTAGGCTCAGAATCGGTGGACTGCGAACGTGAAGGCGGTAGAGGTGCGGGTGGGGGTTGGGACGTGGAAGAGTCTTTAGCAGGCTGAGAGTTAGATGCCACTGGACTGGAACGTTCGGGCGATCGCGACAACCCTACAGCCAACGCCATACCACCAACAATCAATCCCCCTGCTACCAACGCGCCGATCATCAGTGGGTTGCGTCTATTCCCTTGAATGACGGGACTATTGCCGACAGGCACAGGTTGCTGAGGTGAAGGGTAGTTGATGGGCGCAGTTTGGGGGTTGGGGGTATGTGGTAACTTCCCTGGGGCAACAGCCACCGTCGCCATCTCGGAAACGGCATCACCCGATTGTAAGGCGTTGAGCATATCCTTGGCTGTGGCAAAGCGATCGCGTGCATTGAAGCGAATAGCTCGATCAATTACCATTGCCAAGTTAGGATTGATATTCGGCGCATACTGCCGCCATAAAAACTCACCCGTGCGGTCATCTGTCCGCAAATCTTGAGGCGTTTTGCCTGTGAGCAAAAAAACCGCTGTCAGCCCTAAACCGTACAAATCGCTGGCATAAGTCGGGCGTCCGCCTGCTTGCTCCGCAGGCATGAACCCAGGCGTTCCAATCACCATGGATTGCGCTGGAGCACCCGGTGTAGCTACCTGCGTATTCATTGCTTCTTTGACCGCACCAAAATCGATCAGTACGGGTAATCCATCCCGTTGTCGGATAATAATGTTATCCGGTTTAATGTCTCGGTGAATCATGCGGCGGCTGTGAACATAATCCAGCACCGACAATAAACTCATGAGGATTTTTTTCACCTCGCTCTCACTTAACGGCCCTCCCTGCTCTACTTTTTTAGTCAGGGTGTCACCTTCAATGTATTCTTGTACAAGGTAAAATTGTCCCGCTTCCGAAAAGTAGGCAAATAATCGGGGAATTTGATTGTTTCCATCCCCCAACTCCTCTAAAACCGCCCCTTCTCTCTTAAACCGCTCTTTCACTATCTCGTAAGTCTGAGGCTCGTGAGTCAACGGCTTAAGCTGCTTAATCACGCAGCGCCGTCCTGAAGGCATATGAGTATCTTCAGCAAGAAACGTGTTACCGAATCCCCCAGCACCCAGCGTCTGAAGTATGCGATAGCGATTATTAAGCAGGGTTGGCGTCATGAGCAGTTCAGAGAAGCGTTGTTATTACATCTATTACATTTATATGGATGTCACTCAACACCCAACTGTTTCCTGAATTGTACTCATTTCTCAATCTTTGGAATCTTCCAAAGGGGATATGCTTTTATTTCAGGTCAAGTAGACCATTTTCTTTTAGCTTGGGATTAAAGCGAATTTCTATTTGCACACCGCGCGATTTAAGTCCTTCTAAAATTTGCGCTTCAACTCGACGTGCTACTTGCTTTAATAACTTCATTTGCATCAATTCGTCGCTTCTTTCATAACTAGCTTTCTCTTCATCGGTCATTGTGAGTTTAGCATCAATCGGCTGAGTCCAAGCTGCCTCCTCTGAACTATTGCCAGTGGGTATAGCACCATTTTCCTCAATCCAAGCCTTTCTGATGTTTTCTAATTGAGTGCGATTGGGGCGGTCAATCGTTTGGATTTTCAACCAATAACAGGATTTCGGTTGGCGTACTAAGTGTTGCTTGAGACTTGAATAAATGTCACGAGAATAGTTGACAAATTGCAGCGTCTTATCTTGGTCAAAAATGGCATATACGCCTATTTCCCCTTGCAAGGCTTCTGGTAAATTACCAGCCTCATCAAGGTAAGGAATGTACTCCAAGTCAGCCAGAGCAGAAATTTGAGTTTCAGAAGTCATAACTATGCAAAATCTAGAGTTCAAAATTCCAAAGTTGAATTTTGAAAAGAGCGCAACCACATTTATCAGTTGCCAGCGAAAATTTCAGGCTATTTTGCGATAAATAGCGCAAAGACGACTGGGCTTAAAAATTTTGGCTTTGAACATGAAGTTAGGAGGCACGTTAATAATTACGTAATCATCCGATTCATGATACGGCTCAAACTCCGCTGGCATTCCTTTGGGAGTGGTAGCGGAGTACGGAACTGGCTGAAACAGTAATTCGGTAAATTCAACCATTTGACATGGCAATTGTTCGGCAACTTGACTCACGAACGCCGGACTCGTCAGTAAACTAAATAAATTTTCTCTAGCTTCTGGAGCAAGAACAAAACTACTATCAAAATTGTTAAGAATTTTTAAGCGAGCCATCTTTAAGATGAGGATTGAATGCGTTTGCAACTTGGCTGATTATATAGCGATTCTCGATTGAATGGAGTACAGCTAATTTCTGCCCTGAAGCCCTCTGCCTTAAAACCATCAGCCCTGTATCTCTTCCAAATGCAAACCGCTATACTACCTGCTCCCTTGACACGCTCAGATCTGTGATTAGGAGCTCGCCTCGTCTAACGTTGCTCTCTCACCCAAACGCGGAACGCCTTTATCGTTGCATTTCTGTCCGTTTTTAGTCTGGGCTTACTTTCCCTTGACTTGTGACTCCTAACTCCTAACTCCCGACTCCTGCTTTCCGTTTAGCGTAATTTCGTTTTTTCAGGTTTCTAGCCCGTACTAAGAGTTTAATCAGATCTCTACCCGAAACACTGTAAGATTCAGCTAGCCGTATAAGGGCGGCAACTTCCTCTTGAGTAAGGGCTGTTGAGTCGGCAATAGGTAAGGCTTGCTCGTTTCCCTCATTTGTATTTTGGAACTCAAACTCAAACATTTTTTCAGTCCTAATTACTAATTATTTGTGGGTACGACGTTGTCGTTTTTTGTCCGATAGCCTCTTCGTCTCAGGTGGCAAATCTCCTTCAACAATGGCAGCGGTTACAGCGAAAGCGCCTAAAAGAATAGAACCTAGAATGACTGGCATTTGTTTAACTCCAACTCTTGATACTTCTACAGTAGAAAATTTTGAGTGAGTTTAGAGGTTCTCCTATGCAACTCTTTCAATTGACTCTCAGTTTTTTTGCGTTCTTAACCGGATTTTTGAAGGTGTCAGTGTTTTTTTGAGGACAATTTGCCAACTGGTACAACGTCATTGCCCTTACTTTTGGCTGAATTCAAAGCTTTGCTGGAGTCAGTCAACAAGCTGTTTGGCTGTAAGGTGGGCACTGCTCATCAACAGTTTTCATCACTGTTCAATCATGAGTAAGCCTTGCCCGCCTACGGTTATTAAGAATGGTGCAAGAGCCGCCCACGAGCGATTGCTCACAACAAAGGATAAAAATTCTTATCCCTTCTACCCCCTGCCGTCTGCCCTCTGCCTTCTGCCTCAAGAAGCTTGCGGGAACTTTCCCTGCTATTTTCTCAACAGATGTCAGTTTATAGGCGAGCTATACCTGAACCCTTTAATTCTCTCTCTAGACATAGGCATATCAAAATTTATAAAGATACGTTAAGCATGTAAATCGACTTCAATCTTCATCGACTGACTTATGTTCAACAAATTGGGACTGTATCGAAAATGTGGAAACTACAATCAAAATATTGGGTGATTCGTTGGGGAATGATTGCTGTTCTGAGTGCTGGAACTATTGTCCTAACCAGCGGATTTGTATCGCCTGTCCAAGCTCAGTTTTCCCTATTACAAAACTTCAATCTACCGACTCCTGACCTATTTAATCAGAACTCAAATCAGCAGGTAACTTCTGGTTGCATTCGACTCGATGGTCGCTGTGTGTTTAAGATTGCTGCTCCGAAAGCTGAATTAGAGGAACGAATTAAGGATGTTGAGCAGCGATTGAACAATATCAGTGAGCTTTACCTCAGAAACGACAAGGCTCAATTAAGGGTTGTCAAAAAACAAGAAGGAAATCTCCCGAATATCTATATTTCAGTAGGCGATCGCCAAGTCCGCTTGATGAGTGTTACTGACCAAGATGCCAAGTTGACAGGGGCTAGTATCGAGACTAGAGCGGATGAGTTAGTTGCACAATTGCAACAATCTTTGGAACAAGCGAAGCAGGAACGACAAGTTGAGTTTCTCGCCCGTAGAGGGGGAATTGCGGCTGGTACTGGTGTGGTTATGCTAGTTGCTAGCATCAGCCTCCACTATGGGGAACGCCGCTTAAAGCGGTCAAAAGAGGAGTTAGCGCCTTCTGCTGCATTGCCCACGCAGCCGATATCCACTCAGCTAACTCAAAAGCAACAGTGGAATGTCAAAGAAGTTGAACATCGACTATTCCAACTCATTAAAGCGGGAATTTGGGTAGGAGGAACTGTCTTTATCTTGGGGCTGTTTCCTCATACCCGAATGCTCCAAGTATGGATGATTAGCAGTCTCAGAATTCCGTTGCAACTCGGACTGATTACCGTCGGTACTTATGTCATCATTCGGCTGAGCTATGCGTTGATTGATAAATTTGCCTCTGCTGTTGCTAGTAATTACTTGCTTACCCCAGAAGCCAATCGACGTCTGCAATTACGGCTTTCCACGATTTCTAGTGTCAGCAAGGGAATTCTCACCCTCACCGTTTGTAGTGTAGCCATCTTGGTCGCCCTCTCCAGCATGGGTGTGAATATTGGCCCTGTGCTTGCAGGTGCGGGCATTATTGGTGTGGGTTTGTCGTTGGCGTCTCAAAGCTTGATTAAAGATGCCCTCAACGGCTTTTTTATTATCTTGGAAGACCAGTACGCGGTTGGTGACGTGATTAACGTGGCAGAAGTGGGGGGTCTGGTGGAAAATATGAATCTGCGGATTACTCAGTTGCGCGATGCTGAGGGACGATTGATTACGATTCCCAATAGTGAAATTAAGGTAGTTGCCAATCTGTCCAGTAATTGGTCACGGGCAGATTTAAGTATTCCTATTGCGTACTACACAGATGTAGATAAAGCGCTAGAGATCATTGGTGAAATAGCCCAGGAAATGAGCCAAGATGAACTATGGCGGGAGCAAATCGTGGAGAAACCCCAAGTTCTGGGAGTTGATGACTTTGGCATTCGGGGCGTGATTCTTCGAGTATGGATTAAGACCCAGCCGTTGAAGCAATGGGATGTTGCCCGCGAGTTCCGCCGTCGGTTGAAGG
Source organism: Waterburya sp. (assembly GCA_036703055.1). Classification (GTDB taxonomy): domain Bacteria; phylum Cyanobacteriota; class Cyanobacteriia; order Cyanobacteriales; family Coleofasciculaceae; genus DATNPV01. Next base: position 18,946 of record DATNPV010000314.1, on the reverse strand, counting down.
TGGCTTTAGACAAAGCTGGGATTTCCATTCCGATGCCGCCGCAGGAAGTATGGTTCAACAACTCTCTACCTGTGAAATCGAAGGGGGAGGGTCAAGGCGTCTTTCCTCAATGACAGTACAAATGTACTATAATGGAGGGGTGGGATTTAACCGTCGATTAACGTCTGAAACCCCTGAAACTACAAGGCTTTTCCTCTATGACGAAGCACTATATCCTCAGCATCAATCCCAATGCACAGTACGACTGGGATCGGTTTGTTTTGCGTGACCCCCTGACAGCAGGGCGACCCGATTTTGCCAGCTTGATTGCTGAAGCGGTTGGAGAGGAGACGGGTTCTTATTTAGTGGCTGTCAATATTGAGGTTACAGTTTTAGAAAAAGCCCCAAATCTTCAACCTCCCAGGATTCCTGCCGATGTGGCATCTATGGCTACGAAGCCGCAACCTTCAGAATTGGTGGCGTAATTCATTCCCCAATAAACCTCACGCCCCTTGCCCCCTCTCTTAGAAGGCAAGGGGTAACGGCAGAATCTCGGTTTTGCTCCCCCCTCCTCGTAGGAGAAGGATTGGGGAGTTTGGGTATCTTTGCGGAAGTTGAACCATGAAGATTGTAGGATTTACCCTATCGCTTACATCTGAATCAGTGAGTGAGGAGTTTAACTTTATGGCAACAATGAATCGATTGGGTAAGTCTGTTCATGTTCTGGCGGCGATGGCGATCGCAACCACTGGAATGAGTACTTCTGCTCTTGCGGGGAGTGGCAGTATACCCTCTCAAGGGGGTGTGAAATTGGCACAACGATCGCTTGCAGGACAGTGCCGTGCTGCCAAGCTGTCAATGCCTATTTATCGGGCTGCTGACACTACTAGTGAGGCGGTAAGGCTTTTATCGGCTAATGAGCAAGTCACACTGGCAGACGATAGGGTGAATGCCAATGGCTTCATTCGCGTTAGTTCTCCTGCAGAAGGATATGTGCAAGCGGTCAACCTTACGTCTTGTAGCGACACGGGTAGTAGCAGTGGCAGCACCAGTGGTAGCACCGGCGGTAGCACCAGTGGCGGAACCCCTTCAGCTTCTAGTAAAGACCTTTGCCGTCGAGTGGTTCGACCCCCACAAGGTTTGGTAATTCGCCGAGAAGCGACAACTGCATCGGCTCAAGTGGGTTCACTTGCTTATCTAGCACGGGTGACGATTACAACTATTCCTGCAACGGTTAAGCAGGCTGATAATCGTGACTGGGTGGAAATTTCTGCTCCTGTCCGAGGTTGGGTGTCTAATGGTTTAAATTCGGAGCCAAAGAGCAATTTAGCTTACTGTGAGTAAACTGCTAGCGGTTAGTTGGGTGTTGCACAATTACAGGATGATAAGGTAGTCCAGCTCAATCCACACTCCTCCATTGGAGGTATTAATGGGGGACGTGTGTGGTCATAAGTCATGAATTGAGGCTGACTGGGGGACTGGGGGACTTGGAGCAAAAAAAGGACTAACTCGATTGAATCGCTCCTTCATCTCGTCACCCCGTCACTCCATCTCCCCATTTTGAGAGTTGGAGTAGGGGATGGCGGGTATTTGCTGTTTGAGTTGAGTCATCCAGTTGTAGGATTTACCCATTCGCTCAAAAACTCTGCATTGATGAGTGAGCCGTTAAATTTAAGGGAAAATAATGTTAATGGAAAAAATCAATCGATTGGGTAAGCGTGTTCATCTTTTGGCTGTGATGACCATCGCCTCTGTGGGTATGATGACTCCTGCGATCGCAACTACTGATAGCACAAGCTCTCCAGGGAGTTGGAGATTGGCACAAGCCTCTCCATCTCCAAGTCCAATGAGCAGCCCTACAACTTCTCCAAGCCCAACGAGAAGACCCGCAGCGACTCCAACTCCAATGAGAAGACCCGCAGCGGCTCCCACTCCGACGAACAGCCCTACCCCTACACCGACTCCCAGTCCAACGAGCAACCCTGCCGCCACTACCAATCAAAACCTTTGTCGTCGAGTGGTTAAACCGACGCAAGGTCTGGTGATTCGCCGAGAACCCAGTATTCAAGCTCCTCTGGTTGGTCGGGTGGCTTATCAAGGACGGGTCACCTTGACTACTAATCCGCCCACGACTAAAACAGCGGATGAGCGGGATTGGGTGGAAATTTCCGCGCCTGCGAAGGGATGGGTCTCCCATAGTTTGCGGACAGAAACAACAAGCAATTTAGCCTACTGCCAATGAAGGGCTAGGGTGCGTTTTCTCTCCCCGTAGCTCCCCCTCGCATCCCCCTAAAAAATAGGGGACTTTGACTGAATTCTCCCCCCTTTTTTCCTTTTTTAGGGAGGCATGGGGGGATGTGAATCTGCCGGGGAAGGCGAGAAAACATGTGCTAGCAGTTAATTCGTGGTTGCGCGATCCACCGCAGGGCGGCAGCACTTTGCGATCGCGCAATGATCAGGTAGTCAGCCTCAGTACTTGCTCTCTCACTTGGGTTATTAGTTGAGAGAGCGGGGAAGGAAGTCTTTTGGTTTGGTTTATCCGATCACACTCTCTTCAAAGTATCTTTAGATTCCAATTAATTTGGCTTAAGTTTTACATTAAATGTGTAAGACCTATATCGAAATATAACACTCCATTACCATAGAGTTTTTACTTAAAAGTCCGAGGTTTTTCCCTTACAAAGGTAAGCGTTGCTTAATGCTACTCGCTTAAGCAACGCTTGGCTTGAGGTCGCAATTAGGCATCATCCAAACTTTAACGGCTACCGAAGCTTGAAGGTATGTATCTATAGGAAGTACTTCTGTTAAATTCTTTGGTTTGCAGGGATACATTCATCACTATTCGCTTCGCTAGTTCTGAGCCTGGTTTTAAAGGTTTACACAATGCTTAAAAGCTTTATACAGATTAATTTCATAAATTGAGGTAAATGCAGTCAGATTTTAATCAGTACGCACTCTCCTTTCATTGAACTTTTATTCGTTTTCCCATTCTTCATAGTTGATTAGATCAGCAATGCGATCTTTGAGTAGGAAGTTATGTTCTTCCAACTCACGCTCAACGTCAACCCATTCGCTAATTGGAATGTATTGGCAAAGAGTATAGATGGGTTGTTGGTAACTGATAACGCTCTCCCGCACAAGGTAATGGACTCGTGCTCGGATAACGTCTAGGGAGTACCGGGTAGGCTGAATCATCTTAGCCCTCTCAGACATTGTTCAACTATCTGGCACAAGTCAGAATAACTGCTTTCGCTTGGCGATAGCTTCAGCCTCAGGGAGAAAGATATATCACGAATAAATCTGTATTTTTAGATACAAAATCCAAAAAAAAATGTGTTATATTATACAGTTTGCTCTGCTTAGCAATGTTCGGAGAAACAGAATTTCTCTTCTTGATGCGATCGCTTGGGTGTCCTAGTCTACCTGGTCCAGTAGACCTCGCCGCTTGACAAGGTTAATCCCAAGAGTCTTATACCCAACTTCATCGAACAGGATGACGATTTTATCGCCCTCGTAACGCATCACCAACCCTTCACCCCACGCCGAGTGAACGACACGGCTATTAAGGGGGAAAGGCTGAGAGTCAGCATCGCCCTCGACAACGATACCAGCTTTACAGTTATCACAGAAGCCGCAGGGTTCTTCAATCGTTTCACCAAAGTAGTTGAGTAGGTACTTACGGCGGCAGTCGCGTACTTCAGCATAGCCTCGCATCATTTCCAGGCGCGATCGCACATAATGCTGATATCGTTCTTGTGCGCGAGCCGCTTCTTCAGCCGCTTCACTCAATTCAGGTGGTTGCTCACTAGGGACAACTTCACCCGTTGGTAATGTTTCAACCGCACCCGCTTCTTCTAAACGAGTGAGAGCTTTTGTCAATTTTGATTGGGAGAAGTTAGTCTGTTCTTGCAAGTCCCGCAGCGTCATTGGTTCGTCCTGTTCTTGGACAACCGTTGCCACCTGTTCTAAAAGTTCAACATCGATTTGACCACTACTCGCTAAGAAGCGACGAAGATTAAGGTCATCGGGGCAGTAGAATAACAGCGCTACGGCTTTTTCTCCATCTCGCCCTGCTCGTCCAATCTCCTGGTAGTAAGAATCGACGGAATCGCTGATGTCGTAGTGAAAGACAAAGCGCACGTTTGGCTTATCCACACCCATGCCGAATGCTGTCGTTGCAACAATCACCTCTACCTCATCGTTCATGAATGCAGTTTGAGCGTCCTCCCGTTCCTTCGCTTTCATCCCAGCATGGTAGAAGATAGCTTTAACGCCCTTGTCAGCTAGTGCCTCAGCGACCTCCTCTGATTTCTTACGAGTAGCCACGTAGACAATACCGGGTTTCCTCGCGCGAACAGCCCATTTGACGAGTGTTTGTTGCTTTTCCGCTTCATCCTCAAAGCGCTTAACACCCAGCCAAATATTCGGGCGGTCAAATCCCTGCACGATAACTTGGGGGTCACGCATTCCTAATCGTTCAATGATTTCATCCCGTACAGTCGGTGCAGCCGTAGCCGTCAGAGCCAATACTCTGGGATGACCTAATGCTTCAATGACAGTACCCAGTCTGAGGTAATCCGGCCGGAAATCGTGACCCCACTCGCTGATGCAGTGAGCTTCATCAACAACAAATAGCGAGGGTTTAGCCTTTTGTAGGCGCTCAAGCGTTTCTGAGTTGTTGAACTGTTCGGGGGCAAGGAACAAAAAGTCAAGTTCGTCTTGTTCCAGTGCTTCAAAGGCTTCCTCTCGTTTAGCCATCGGTACGGTAGAATTGACCACCGCTGCCTCACCCACATCCTGCTGGGCGATTGACTCAACTTGGTCGCGTTGCAGGGCAAGCAGGGGTGAGATGACTAACGTCGAGCCAGGAATTAACACAGCTGCAATCTGGTAAATGGCTGATTTCCCGGAACCCGTAGGCATCACGGCTAAAGTGTCGTGACCATCAAGCAAGACTTTTATCGCAGCTTCCTGTCCTTCTCGGAGGGATTCATAACCCAATCTTTCCCGTGCAACTCGGTGTACCTGATGCTTGGGGGAGCGTTTGCTTTGTTTCGCCATTGCGTTCAAATTTGGCCTTGGAGAACTTGCAGGGTTAACACACACCAGCTCCTGTAAGAACCTGGCTCAATTCGGTTATTTCTTTAGAGCGGGCTTTTGCTGTTGACCCAAAACAACAGTTTGGATGGCTTATCCTTACACTGACACTTTAACCCCCTACACCTAAAAACTGTGTCACAACCAGTTGGGGGCGATGAAATGGAAGGGGACGGGGGGATGGGGAGACAGGGGAGTTCATGTAGGATGGGCAGCGCCTCGGACACGCTGAAAAGGTAGTAATAGCGTTGCGAGGAACTGCCCACCTTAGGCTTAATCACAATAGTGCAAGACTCCCCCTGAGCTGACGCGCACGGCAAAGGATGAAAGTCTCTTCCCTATGCCCCATGCCCGACTTTCAAGACAGATATGAACATTAAGCTAGTCAGAAGCCTTCTGTATTCTGACTTCCGGCTCCTGACTTTCAATCCCTAGCCATACAATTTCACTGCACATCAGCTCAGTTTAGTATCGTTCAGAACCAGGGCGACTGGCTTCATTGGGATCGGGATCGACGTAACGCACTGGTTCTTCAGGCTTGCGGAACAAATTAGCTAAACCAATTAAACCGAACAAGCCGAGCAATCCCCAATAGGAGGAATGGTCACGTTCTGTTGTGGTAGCTTGAGTTCCTTGGTAAGTAGCAGTGCCCGTAGTTGGACTACTCGGTGTTGTAGTCGTTGTAGTCGTTGTTGTGGTCGTATCTGAAGTTGTGCCACCCGGCGCTGTAGTTGTTCCTGAGAGTGAATCGCCAGGAGCTGTGACTGTACCGGATGGTGAACCATTTGGCCCTGTGGTTGAACCTGAAGTTGTACCACCTGGCGCTGTAGTTGTCCCTGAGGTGGTGCCGCCTACACCAGTACTGCCCGTGCCGGAAGTTGTGCCACCCGTTCCAGTTCCTGTGCCTAAGCTGCCGCCACCTGCGCCAGTACTCGTGCCTGTACCGGACGTAGTGCCACCCGTTCTAGTCCCTGTACCGGACGTTGTAGTACTCACTCCAGCACCAGCACCTGTGCCCGTGCCATAATTTGTAGTACCGACACCAGTTCCTGTGCCCGTACCGGAAGTAGTGCCACTGGTTCCTGTGCCTGAGGTTGTGCCACCCGTTCCAGTTCCTGTGCCGGACGTTGTACCACTCGAACCCGTACCAGTCTGAGCAGAGCTAGGCACAGTTAAAGGCAGAGTGGCTAACCCTAGAGATAGAACACCGACCCAAGCAATTTTGGATGCGTTAGAAGGTTTCATCGTTAAAATTCTTCTTATCTTCAAATTCCGAAGGATTTTTGACAGTGAGAAGCGGTATTGATACCTTAAGTCGTGGCTGAATTGAGAAGACCTACTTCATAAACACGAAGTAGCAAGCTCAGGAAACCGCTGTTTAATTTCATTTAAATTAAAAGCGTTGCACCCTAAACGATTGCTTATGCTCCTCAATGGCGCTCACTATTAAGGAGAATAACCATTTCTCTGGCTCTCAGCTTCTATCTAAGGAACCAACTTTCTTCTATCTAGGGATTGGTTTAAAGTTAAGTTAGCCTGTAAGTCAGAATACCAATCATTACGGCTGACTCCGCTTCCCTGGCCCAAAACGTGCTGGATATTCTCGTTTCAGGGCTACCATTTCCGGCACTGTAGCCCAAAAGGAATACCGTTCCACGTTGTGTAACCACTGGCAAAAATGCCGTTCCAAGTATGCATCATTCTTGGTAGACACACCTTTGACGCCGCCTGGATCTTTACCCAAGCGCCAGAGATGATTTTGAACACATCACCAACGGCTCACAATCAAGCTTGGCGAAACAGCCAATCGTTTTCTACCCCTGCTTCTCGCTATCAAGCCTATCTGAATCAACTTTGCCTGAGTGCTGTCTTGCCTTGGCTATGGGAGGATTATGCGCCACAGGCAAAATTTTAGCCTAATCATGCAGTGTTATCTAGCTTTTGGGAACTCGTGAATGGAACGGCGATCGCATCCGGTACAACTTGATTTATCTTGGTTCCCACTGACACCATAGATACCAGTGAATTACAAGTTTCGCAAGAATGGGTTAATCTACCCAGTTGGGCAGGGGATTATTTCCTAGGGGTGCAAGTTGAGCCAGATGAAAGTTGGGTGAGGATTTGGGGTTACTGCACCCATGAACAATTGAAACATCGAGCAAGATATTTTGAATTATGGGGTGCGCTGCTAGAGCATGGAGCTTGGATACAGCAGTTGTATGAACGGCGTCTAGGATTGCCGGAACAAGGGTCAATTCAAATATGGCTTGATGGATTTAAATTAAGACTTCTTAGTGATGATTTACAAGTATTTTAAAACAATGAAATTGTTACCGAAACGGCGCAAGAGCAGCCAATAACAGCTTTTTCTTGAAATCGTCTCTTGCTCCCGCAACAGGATTATTAGGGGAAATAGAACCCCTTGTGGACAGCTATAATCGAGAAATCCTACGCTTTAAAATGCTCGAAAACACTAGAAGAGAAATTCCAAGATAAGTAGTATACATTAATCAATATCCATAACTATTTCTTTTCCATTTCTCGTGCCTCATGCCCTATTTTGACAGTGATGTTTAATCAGTCCGACTGAGCAGGGCATAACTAGCCCAACTTCATCATCCTTCTCTGAAGGGATTAAAAGTCTTCCCCAGAAAATAAAATAAAGGTGGAAGTCTCATCGGTGGAAAAATTTTACTATAAAAAATGTAATTATCTTTAGTTCCCACCAAATAAACAGGAACTCCGTTTTTAATCACTTCTATAACATAATAAGTTAAGTCGTCTCCGAGGGGAAATACATCACAAGTCTTATAATGGCTAGAAGAAATAATTCCTTTTTCCATTAAATCAAATACAACCTGTTCGGCCTGCTTATTATTATCAATTTTAGACGCTCCTTGGTAACTCATAAAAAAAAACTGTATATACCAGCCTGTATAGCAATAAACTAAATCGTCTGGTGTTAAAGCCTGCCAATCATTCAATCCCGTAAAACTCCAGGTAATCGGGCCAGTAAAACCAATGCCTTCAAACCCATTCTTCATCCTGTACTTAATCAGGTAAATTCTTATCGGATATCCTTCACAAGGCCAACTAACATCTCTCTCATAAATAATGTGCTGTTTGACTGGCTTCTCACCAAATTCATGAGGATGAGATAACCAGTCAGTCATTTCGTTTAATGCTACTTGCTGGTCTTTTCGTTGTTTCACAACGTTTTTGTGCTACTTTTTGCTACTACCTAAATACTATTGTAGTATTGCTGTATTATTAATGCCAAACTAGGTAAACTTTTTTGTTAGTTACTTCTATCTACAACAGCAGGCACTGGTCTGATACCATTTGGGGTTCAACGTGGCACCTTTGAAGTCTGAAATTACCTATTGATAGGACTTGCCAAATCCTTGAATCCAAAATGGTATAAGGGGGGGGTTACTCGATAAAATCCAGGGCTATTACCTCGGCTGAATTCTTAGGCTGTTACTACAGAAGAATGACCCTGAAGGCAGATACAAAAATTAAGGGTATACCCGGTGTCCAGGAGGACTTAGTAGAAGAGACTTTAATGAATTTAGACTCAGTCAGTAAAACAAGGGTTCAAATTATTCCAATTATTTGCAAATCTAGTTTAACTCTCGATAAATCTATCGAGATTGTGACCAATAAATCGTCTCCCCTGTGATTGATGTGCTTGTTCATAACCCATGACTATCTATACCATCGCTTTCGGCGTTGGTCGTCTTGCTTGCCGGTAATGAGGACATTGCCATGCTCATCAGTGACTCCAGCTTTACCGACTCCATGAACCCGAATCTTGTTGCCGCCGATCATGCGACTATACTGCTCATGATGATGACCATGCATAATTGTGTTGGCTCCAAGTGCCTGAGCTAAATCATCAATTTCTTTAAATCCATAGCGATGGCAGGAAGGCGCTTCATGGGTGACTAAAATATCTGCCTGTTCGCCCCAAAGGGCTTCATAGGTTTGCCAAAAAATGCTCACATGATGTTTGCGGGGGATACCATCGCGCCAACGGTCTTTTTTAGCACAGGCTGATAACAACTCTGTGTGGGTGCGGAATTTCGGTGGAGACGGTGGCATCCATATTTTTTCACGGAATACGCCGCCTAAGCCTGCAACTCGCTTGCCATCAATCTCAACGACGCGACCATGTAAATTGCGATCGCGCAGTTTGGAACTGAACAGATGGTCGTACCAATGATCTTGGTTGGCGTCATGATTGCCAGGGATGAACCAAACTTCAGTTTTGTTAATGATGGCAGAAAGTGCTTGCTCCAGCGACCGATCCAAGTCGCAATCACCGAGCAAAATCACCGCTTGTGGAGTAAAAGTCTCCACTGCCCTGATAATTGGGTTGAAATCCCCGTGTGGGTCTCCACCAAACAGAATCATGACTTGAAACGCCTTTGGAAATATTTGGGCGATCTCAATAGCAGGTCACTCCAACCCATATCTGGGATTCAACCCACACGCGCCCACCTCGGCTCTCCACTATCGGTGTACGACTAGAGAGGCCGATACCTTTTCCTTCCACTTTATCTTGCACGTCCAGTCTTTGAAAAATGACCCCAATTTTTTGCTGACCAGCTTATCCAAAAATAAGGCAGAAGGCACAGGGCAGAAGGGATAATAATTTTCATTCTGCGAGTTGTGCGCTCTACTCGCATGGCGTCTAATCTGAAATTAAGCTAAGACGCATCCAAATTGGTTAGTCCTGATCTCCCCGTCCTCTCGTCCCCCTATCTCCCCGCCAGCCTAAACTAGCTCTCTTAAGTGCTTAACACTTTCCCCGCGCTCGCCAACTTATCCTTTCATCCGACTAATGACGATGCACCTGATCGATTAGCCATAGTGAAGCGACATTACCCACAAAGTGTGCTGCAATGCCATTAATATTCGCCACCATCACAAAAACATCAAGCCCGCGAATAATCCTATTCGGGTCAGTAATGGCAACTCCTGGTGGCTGGGATACAGCTTTCGCTACTAACACTCCTAATGTTGCTCCACCACCCAATAAATTTAACAAAATCCCAACCAAACTCATAATTACTCCGAGTCGCAAAAGTCGAAGTGTATCCGATTTCTTGGGACGCAGTTCGGGACTAAGGGTTAGTAAACCTTTCGCAATGCGAGTGCAGCGAAATGCTAAATAGATATTGAATCCTACGACTAAAATACTGCATACAGCCCAAAAGATACCAATTCCTATGGCTGGATTGGTTTCTTTACTAAAATTACGCCCCGTAATCGCAAATAGCAGCGCTAGGGCACAAATGGCAGCAAACCCCAACTGTATCCAGAAGCTAATTCTACCGGTTATCCGAAGAACATCGGTAATTTCTTTTTTCTTGGGAGAGGTTGATTGGCGCTCTGATGTAATCGGCATAGTTATTCTCTTTTATTATCACGCTTAGGTATCTTTTCTCCCCAAATTAGCTACAGCTCTCCTGATGCACTAGCGCCTTGGGAGAGAAATACCAACGTGTTTTAGAGGCTGTCTCTCGCTAGGAGGAACACAAGGTTTGTTTCTCATACCATTTCTCTCTCCACAATGCACTTAATTCATTACCCCCTGTGCTGCCCCTTAATAAGAGGGACGGCAACAGCCGAGGATAGCCTTCGGGTTTATCGAGCGGCTGAGTAGATTAAAATGTCAGAGATGTTAACATCATCCCTAGGATAGGTATTAAGCATCAATTTTCACTACCATACAAACCATCACACTGTTAATAAGTTTAAAGATAGTTGCAAAACTTTACATTTCTCAATGAAGTCTTCCAAAAATATTTAAACTTCATTGCAAAGTCAACAAGACCTTAATAATGGCGTGATAACTTCTATTGATGTTGATACACAACGCAGTAACAAGAAAGGAGGACACCTTGGATTTGCGTTCTGCTCAAGCCGCTAACGATCTTTTTCATGAAGATATCAGTGAGTACGTAGCTGAACTTCAGCTTCACATGGCGTTGCAAGCCCGTAACTTAGTGCCTACCCTTACGAAGGCAAGGGATAGCCGAGAGCAGCTATTGCAGCAAACCCAAGCAACAATTGAAAAGCTTGTTTCGCGACAAGCTATTTAGGGGACAGTCCCACGCGCGATGCTATGGCCTCGATTTCGGGCGCGTGGGACTTTAGTTTTTTCCCCCTTACCCACGAGCTAACCTCTACGACTTCTCCCGTAAATACAGCTCCAGCAAATCTTTCCGGCGCTTACCAATCTGCCGCAACTGCTTCTCTATTTTTTGAATCGCCAGAGGTGAAGGTGTTGCCAGTCCATTTTCCCAACGGCTAACGGTTGGGTAAGTAACACCCAACTCCGCCCCAAACTTTTCTTGTGTCAACCCAGTTTCTAGACGGAGTTCTCGGATAAGGTTGCCAATTTCCGGCTGGTTCGTGACTAAGGGTGTTTTAATAGCCATCTGAATCGGTTAGAGCGAACGTTAGTAATATTGGCTAAACGGTAGCGTTCAAGAAGCAGCCCTAGGAACGGTAAATTTACTGAATTATTGGCTCCTACAACTGGATGGCAGATCCGAGCAACTACGGTTGAGTATGGATACAAGGATGCGATCGCATCCTTAAGGATTGAGTTTATACCATTTCTTTCTCCACAAAGCACTTAATTTATTACCCCCTGTAGTCCCTTTAATAAGGGGGACGGCGACAGATGGGGGTTCATCAAGTGCAACGTCATAGAGAATTGGTATTCGCTAGAATCTCGCTGTTAGGAGCGACTGCCTAAGTGAGTTGCCCACTCGACTCGCTTTGTTGCCAGTACAGATTCCGCATGTTGTAAGGCTTCTTGCCAAACCTCATAACCCTGGCGCGACAAATGAATACCATCCGTTGTCAGGTCTTGCTGCATCTGACCTTGCTCATCAGTAAACAAGCTGTGTAGATTAAGATACCCCGCTCCTTCTTGCTGAGCAATGAGGGCGATTTGTCGATTGAGGTTCCGAATACGCTCATTGGAAATCGCACTTAAGCGTGTGGGCAGAATGGACTGTAACACGACTTGAGATTGGGGGTGATTTCGGCGCAATCGCTGCACAATCTGGCGTAGGTTCATCAGAATGACTCCATCAGATGCTCCCTGACGTAAATCATTAATGCCAGCCAAAACATAAATAGTATTGGGCCGGGTTTGGGAGAAAGCGGATAGGCGTCGTAAAATTTGACCTGAGTTCTCACCGGAAATTCCTTGATTCAGCCAAAGCTGAGAACCAGGCAGTCGTTGTGAGGGAAACCACATACTCAGTGAATCCCCTAATAAAATCGTCAGAGGATTAGAACCCTGTCCTTTAGCAACGGCTTTCGCTTCCTGTTGTAAAAGGCGTATCCACTGCTCGTGAGTGGGTTGTTGTAGTACCAGTGCCTTGCTGTTGCCTCCTTTAGCCCACAATTCCTGAAAACTATCAGCAGGCAAGCGGGTATAAAGTTTACCTGCTTTCAAGGCTGCTAATCGTTGCAGATAAAGTTGGCTTCCAGAGGTGGGTAACAGAGTTGTTGACTGGGGTTTGGGTAACGTTTCTAGATTCGTCGCCTTTTGGGTCGCCGTTTGAGCTGCATTAGGTGTAGAGGGTGTAGAGATAGAACTCAACAGCCCTGCAAGGGGGCGTGTACCCCATTGGGCTGGGCTGAACTGCGGTGGACTGAATTCGGCTGAGATGATTTCTACAAAGGGGACAATCTGAGGGGCGACAACAGCGTTTAATGTCCTAATAGCGGTTGACGCTAACAATTTAGGCAGGTCATCCAGTGGAATAGGAGGTAGCGCTGAAGGAGGTGGGGCTGAAATTGGCCCCACGCTCAATAAACCTGCCGCCAGTAAATAAGGATCGCTCATTGAGTGACTCCATCACACTCTCCTTTCCTTTTGACAGCGATTATTGACGCTAGTCAGGAAACTTTCAAGTGATTGATGAGTTTGACGTTTGGGTTGATCTCTACGAGGCAGCTAAGCGATAGTTGTAGTAGCCAAAACGCTGTTGAATTAACGCGATCGCATCGAGTAACGTTCTCAGTTCATAACTGTTTCTCGTTGTGAGGAGCATACTGGATAACTTAGGCAATAACTCTGGATGACCTATCTTCCCTAACGCTTCGGCAGCACTGTAACGCACCCGAACGTCTTCTTCATCCCGCAGTGCTTGCTCTAGCACCCCTACGGCGGCGTTAGAGCCAATCGCCCCTAACGCGGAGGTAACCATCCAACGCACCCAGGCATCTTCATCCTGCAAAGCTTGCGCTAGCACCTCTACCGCCGCCTCTTGATGAATCGCTCCTAATGCATAGGCCGCTCTTCCCCGTAGTTCAGGGTCTTCATCGTTCAACGCCGTGCGTAGTGCGGCTACGGCTGCCTCAGAGCGGCACTCTCCTAAACTCTTAACCGCCGCCAACCGTACATCCGAGTTTTCATCTCTTAAGGCGATGCGCAGTGCAGCAATGGCGGCCTCGGTGCCAATTTTCCCCAACCCAGAAGCAACCCGACAACGCACCTCTGTGTCATGGTCTTTCAGGGCTTGTCTTAACCCCGTCACCGCGGCTTCGGTGCCAATTTTCCCTAGAGCTTCGGCAGCTCTGCGGCGCACTCCAAAGTCCTCATCGTACAACGATTGTCGCAGGGCAATCACCCCTGCCTGAGAGCCGATTTTTCCTAACGCCTCGGCAGCTTTTTCCCGAACTTCAAAGTTTTCATCACTCAAGGCTTGTTGCAGCGCAGCGACACCTAGCTCAGAGCCAATTTTCCCTAATCCATAAGCTGCGCTTAAACGTACCCATGCATCTTGGTCGTTCAAAGCACGGCGCAAGCCTTCCACGGCAGCTGAGTTAAACATAACTCCTGTATCATTTTCTCTGTCTGAGGAACTGAGGAGCTTTCCAATTCTCCCTAACGCCCAAGCCGCTGTCCTCCGCACATAGGAGTCCTCATCACTTAAGGGTTGCTGCAAGGCTACGAGGGCTGCCTCAGAGCCAATATAACCTAACGCCTCGGCAGCGGTTCTGCGAACATAGGAATCTTCATCATTCAAGGCTTGCTGCAAGGCTACGAGGGCTGCCTCAGAACCCGTTAACCCTAAAGCTAGAGCTGCTTTTTCACGAACTCGATGGTTTTTATCATTTAATGCTTGTTGCAGTGCCGCTACAGCTGTCTGTGTACCAATCGTGCCTAAGGCTTGAGCCGCTCTGCCCCGTACCCGATAGTCTTTATGGTCTAAAGCTTGCTGCAATGCTACCACTGCGGCCTCAGTGCCAAGTGATCCTAAGGCTGAGGTCGCTATGCCCCGAAAATCAAAGTTTTCATTGTTCACCGAGTGCCGCAACACCGCTACAGCCATGTCTGTACCGATTCTCCCTAATACTTGTGCTGCCATCTCGCGAACCTGAGAGACTTTATCATTGAGAGCTAGTTCCAACACCGCCACAGCGGAGTCTGTGCGGATTTGACCTAGCGCACAGACCGCTCTTTCCCGCAACTCAGAGCTTTCATACCTCAAGGCTGTGGAAAGTGCGGCGACAGCCGCCTCAGAACCAATTGCACCCAGCGCCAAGGCGGCACAGTCTCGAACCACATAGTCTGAGTCGTTCAACGCTGGCTTAAGTGCCGTCACTCCTGACTCACTGCCAATCTGTCCTAATTCGTAGGCCGCTTGAGAACGAACATCAGAATCTTTATGGTTTAAAGCGGTCGAAAGTGCGACTACGGCGGCCTCAGAGCCGATATGACCTAACGCCTCCGTCGCACTATAACGCACCTCAGAGTCTTCATCCTGCAACGCGTCCAACAGCGGTGGAATTGCGCTATCTGAGCCTGTAATGCCCAACAGCCGCGTTTTAAGCAGCAAAGGAATGTCTAACTCCACAAGCCAGCCTACTGCGGCGTTGTGAAACTCCGGTTTTACAGTCCCTGCCAGTCTTGCGCCGAGATACCAATCTACCTCTAGAGCGAGCTTGATGACTCGTAGTGATTGAGACTTGTCCTCTACCTGCTGTAAAGCCAAAGTCAGAGGCTCTGTCCATTTGAGGTCATTCAAATACTGTTGTTTGAGCTGCTCATCACTCAGATGAGGCAGTTGCCTTTGAAACTGATCTGACAATTCGGATGCTTGAAGCCGCTGGTGCTGAGATTCCATCGGGTTGACGGTTTTCACTCTGAATAGCTCTAGTATGCAATCGAGCCTGAAGCGAAGCTACTCCTTTGGAGAAGCGCATCGCCTAAGGAGCAATTGCTTCATTTTGTTTTTCCCTGGTAACGGCTCGCTTCCCAATCCTAACAACGCCTCGCTTACTCTGCGGGAAAGAAAAGACTCCTCATCCCCAACGTAAATGTATCCCGCTATCTCCAACCACCCAGTTCAATGAGTAAATGAGCGACGCGGAGGAAGTACGAGCGTCACAGCCAATCGTACCTTGAGAACCGCCGAAAAAGAAGTCCTTGACAATGCGCTTTTCAGACTGACAAGGCACCACAGCGGTAAAATCGCTGTGGTGTCTTTTGAAACTTGGATTATGCCCAAAACTTATCAGGCAGATTTTTGCAGTATTACTGAACAATAAAAATTAGATTTTACCTTTCCAGAAGCAGATGCTGGCCTTTTAAAAGCTTAGACATAGCCTTAAAGCGTTGGGTGAATAATCACACTTTTAGGCGACGATGGTTCATAGTTCATGGTTCATTGAAAACTGCCCTGAACTATGAACCCTGCTGAAGAATCTAAAATTCTCTTTAGCTAGCTACTGCGCTTTTTAAATAGTCACTAAGAGCTTCAGAACCACCAATGTGTTTTCCATCAACAAATACTTGAGGCACCGTTGTTGCACCGGTCACAGCACGCAAAGAGCGAGTAGTGATATTTTCACCCAAAACGATTTCTTCATAATCCAAGCCGTTTGCCTTGAGGTCTGCCTTGGCACGGGCACAAAACGGACAACCAGGTTTAGTAAACAGTGAAATTAGTGTAGGCTTAGCTGCTTCCGGGTTGATGTACTTGAGCATTGTATCAGCATCAGATACCTCAAAGGGGTCGCCCTCAACTTCTGGCTCAATAAACATCTTTTTGATCACACCGTCGGTCACTAACATAGAATAGCGCCACGACCGCTTACCAAAACCCAAGTTTTCCTTATCAACGAGCATTCCCATCTTCTCGGTAAATTCACCGTTCCCATCGGGAATAAACGTGATGTTTTCTGCCTTTTGAGTTTTCTTCCACTCATTCATTACAAAAGCATCGTTGACGGACATGCAGATAATGTTATCCACACCATTTTGTTTGAATACACCAGCCAACTCGTTGTAACCCGGTACATGGGTGGATGAACAAGTGGGTGTAAAGGCTCCAGGTAGAGAAAAGACGATAACTGTTTTACCCGCAAACAGTTCATCGGTTGTGATATCTGCCCATTGACTGTCATCACGGGTTCTGAAGGTGACATTAGGAACTCTTTCCCCTTCCCGATTCTTCAGCATCTACTTTACTCCTTGGTGATCAATTCGTATTCGTTATGAGTTCATATAGATACTGTACTCATAACGAGTATGCTTTGGCAAGCAAATGCCGCCAAAAACTTGCATCCTGTGTCATCAACGGCTAATGAGTATGAATTGTGGACACAGTATCTATAGGGTATTGCCGAGCTGCATAGAGCAACGCATAGCAAGAAATCGCCCTAGGTTAGGATAAATGCTGGCGCAGGTTTCGGCATGGCCACTCCAGTGCCAAAAGAACGCTGATGATTAACTGCGAGACTTAACAGGGCTCTATCATTGCTGCGGAGGACTCTCCTGAGAGTCCCCTTTTGAGTGGGGTGAGTGCTTGTCTGATGAGGTAACATCAGGGGGCGATTTTGGCGGCGCAGGCTCTTCAGGTGGCGGAGTAGTGTTTTGTTTTTGAGCTTCAGCTTCGGCTTGTTTCTTGGCTTCTTCAGCTAATTGCTTCAGCTTGTCTCGCCAATAACTTTGCTGTAGGAACTTTGGATCGACCGTTTCCTTAATTACCTCATCCCAACGGCCTTCATCCAGGGCTTTTTGCAGTCTATCGTACTTGGCTGTCGCTTCTGACCAATCCTGCTGCCATTTCTTAATTTTTGCCTGCGCTTCGTCGTAAGCGGCACTACCTGGGAGGACACTTCTAGCATCTGCGATCGCACCGTTCAAGTCTCCCTTGTCATACTTATCTGCTGCTTTTGCCAACTTGTCAGAACCGTTATCAGCGGGTTTTGGGCTAGGGGTTGAGGGTTTCGGCTTGGGAGGTTCAACGGGTTTTTGACTAGCTGTCGTTTCAATCGGCTTCGGAGTGTCTTGCGCCTCAACTGGCTTTGGATTGGCTTTAGCTGTCTCAACCGACAACTGATTCCTTGAAGTACACCGTATTAAATCACCCTTTTTAGAACTCTTCGCAACCCACCCCCTGCTTGGTGAGCTAATCTCTACCCAGCCACTTTGCTGTTTGCCAGTGAGAGCAAGATTAGTACCTTGTTGTACCGTATCAACGACTGACCCGTTCGGTTCAGAGCGAACGTTCAACTTATCAATGAGTACGGTGCAAGTGCCGTGCGACTTATCGACCACCTGAACACCGTTGAGCCCGCCACTAAAGATCGGTCCGAGCGATCGCGAACCCAGTCCCAAAGCTAGACCAATCGCTCCAACTGCAACGGCTACACCGACGCCAACCAGCAGAGGCGACTTATCAGAGGAGCCACCAGAAGGACGACTCACTGGGGTAGCGACCGGTTGTCTTGGAGGATTCGCCGGACTAGCGGCTAGGGTTTGGTGTTCTGATGCGGGTGTGGGATAGGGCTGTGGCGGCATCCTCTGTCCTAAACCTAGAGCATCATTAGCGGATGGAGTTTTTGGGACAGGTGGGTAAGGCGGGGATGAATAGAGACTATTCAACTGCCGCAACGCCTGAAGTGCCTCAGAAGCTGACTGGTAACGGTCTTTGAAGTGGTAGCGTACCATCTTCGTTAAGATAGTGGCAAACCCTCGGCTTACTGGCACTAGGTGCTGCCAAAGGATTTCACCCGTGCTGAGGTCTTCTTGGAAGTTAACCGGCATTAAACCAGTAAGAGCCTGGATGCCAATAATACCCAGTGCATAGATATCACTGCTAGGGCGTGGCTGACCGAGTGCCTGTTCGCTTGCCATGTAGCCAGGAGTGCCCACAGCAACCGTGTTGCTGGCTCGTCCTTGAGTTGCCGCAAACTGAGTGCGAATTTGTTTGACGGCACCAAAATCGACTAAGACTAGTTTGTTGTCGGAGTTGCGTCGGATCAGATTGTCGGGTTTGATATCGCGGTGAATGACACCGTGACTGTGGACAAAGTCTAAAATACTCAAGACTTCTTCAAGCATTGTAATGACCCGGCTTTCGTCCCACCGTTGACCGGGTTGCAACTCTTGGGTAAGGGTATGCCCTTCAATAAATTCTTGGACTAAATAGAACTCTTGGTCTTCCTCAAAGTAGGCCAGAAGACGAGGAATTTGGTCGTGGTTTCCCAGCTGTTCGAGGGTTTCGGCTTCGCTGTTAAACAAGCGCCGCGCCGTTTCCAAAAAGCTTGGCTCGTTACTAAGAGGCTTGAGTTGCTTGACGACACAAGTTGGGTGACCAGGACGCCTGGTATCCCGTGCTAGGTAGGTTCTACCAAATCCACCAGCACCCAGGACTTGGGTCACTTCGTAACGCCTGTCAAGTAGCTTGCCTAACATGGGATGACACGCTTGGAGAGTTTATTTGACCATCTTGGCATAGGTACACTAGGAATGTGTGCCAGGTTTATGCCAGTTCACTTTTAGAGGGCTAAATGTCACTAGCCAGAGAAAAGCGAAGATGCAATT
>DATNPV010000313.1:0-6400 GCA_036703055.1 Waterburya sp. | reverse complement strand
GGTAGCAAATCCGCAAAAACAGGTGACGATTTTAAGGCTGGTCATGGATTATTTAGGCGTACAGCACTCACCTGAAACTGTAGAAGCGGCAATCAATCGTAACCGTTTTGATATGCTGAGTTCTTGTTATTATCATAGTCCTGAAAACTCAAGTCTTTCTTACTGGATTGATTCTCTGGAAAAGTGGCGTCAAGTTTTTGATAGTGAAGACCTGGCAGTCGTTAATAACCAGATAGGAGATTACCTGGAATTCCTCGGTTATCCTCTTAGTCCATAAGTCATAGTAAGTACAAACATTCACCTTGATTAATGTCCACCCTATTCCCTAATACTGGAGATATTTCTGCCGATCAGTTACTTTTACAAACTGGGTTTCAACAGAAAATAATATCCAACTTCTCCTACCAATCGCAGGAAAAATTTATTAAGTTTCTCGACCCTGATATCGACTGGCGTCAGAAGCTGCTTTGCATCACACACTCTGATCGTCCGACTGAGGATGGACGAGCGAATTTAAATTTTTTAGAAACACGTTTCCAGAAGCCAAATCGGCTTCCACCAAAATGTGACTTTCATACACTTACTCCTATATCAAAGCATCAAACTTATCATGGAAGTGTAACTATTTGGTACTTCCATGAAGGAGACTATTCCAAACCACGCTTACTTTCATTCTTGCGTCCTGATTATAAACCCCAGCACGCTATCTGGTATCAAGAGAAGTTATGGATTTTGGGAGTGGACCGATTAGAAGTCTACGATTCTAGTCTTTCAAGATTGGCTCTCATTGAGGATACTTGGTTGTCAGGAGCGCATACGATCCTTCCTGATGGGCGAGGGAATCTTTTAGTAACCTGTTCTGCGAGTGATAGTGTTCTATTGATTGATGAACAGTCATTTGCTGTTGCATCAGTACTTCGTTTACCCGAATTGATTTATGGTCGCAACTTTGACTTATCTAGGACAGATTCGGTTGTAGATCATTATATTACCAATGACTTACAACTAACTCACATAAACGCGGCATCACCTTGGCGTAACGGCATCGTTGTTTCAACGTTCATTCAAGGAGCGCTTGGATGGTTTAATCCACAAGGAGAATACAAGGAGCTGCTGAGAGGGTTTGTGGGATGTCATGGCGTCCGTGCTGATACTCGAACAGAGCAGTTGTATTTTTGTGATACCTGCTTGGGTACAGTTATTTTCCTTGATAACAACCTGAATATAGAACGACGCATTGCTACAGGTTCTACTTGGTTGCATGATGCTCAACAGATTGAAGGCGATCTCTTCGCTGTTGCTGTCATGGATAGAAATGAGGTTGAACTTATGGATATTCAATCACGCCAAGTAATTTTGACAATTCCAGGTCATGAATTTGGTTTAGGAACTCAGTTCCTCTACTATGGACAGTAACAAACACAAGCCTGAGGAAAATCTACCAATAATAAAATGTATTCTAACCCTCTTATTTCTTTAATAATCTGTGTTAAGAACGGAATGCCCTACTTGCCGCAGGCTATGAATTCTATTAGGGCTCAATCTTATAAGAAATTTGAGGTCATTGTTCAAGATGGTGGCTCGACTGATGGGAGTCTGGAGTTTTTCAAAGAAATTAGTGAAGCTCTGGACATCAAGTTAGAATCAGAACCCGACGTTGGGCAGGGTCAAGCCTATAATCGAGCGATTCAAAGATGCAATGGTGAAATCATCGGCACTGTCGATGCTGATAATTTGCTAGAAAGAGAAGCCTTAGACTTAGTCGCTAGCTTTTTTCAGAATCATCCAAATTGTGCAGCGGCTTATGGGTGTTCACAATTAATTAGTCAACAAGGTCAGATACTTAGTAAGTTTGAGCCTAGTACATTTAACATTTTTCGCTTAATTCAAGGTGAGTTAGTACCTCCTTTTTCCTCTGCATTTTTCTCAGTTGAAGGTTGCGAAACTGAGCTTTGCTTCGATGAATTGTTAAAATCTTGCCAAGACTTTGATTTATGGCTAAGGTTGAGCCATCTTCCAATCCTCAAAATTCCCTATGTTTTGAGTAAAGTACGTATTAGCGAAAAGAGTAAGACGTGTAATCCTGAAATGTATGCGCACTTTTGTGAGGAAAAACTTCGAGCTTTAGAGCGCTATCTGACTCGATATGGGCAAAATATTCTGCTCCAAAGAATTTACGAACAGTCATCTGCGGGCATTTATCTTTGGGCGGCTGAATCGATCTATGCGCTGGAAGGCCAGTCAAATAGATTTAATGAGTATTGCGAGAAAGCTGCTGCCCTCGATCCGGATTCAGAGCGGCTTAAAAGACTTTATCGTAGCAATAGTTACAACATGAATCGTACTGTAGTAGAAGGGATAACACCAGCAGGGGCTGTCTGGAACCATCAGCAAAAAATTCTAGATTCGCAGGAGCGTCTTCGTGCCTTATTTGAAGCCGTTGCTCATCCTAATAACTTAGCTTTATATCAGTGGGTACAATGGTTCGCTGTCGCTCTAGAGTTTAAACCTGACTTAATTATTGAACTAGGGCGGAGTTGGGGGAATTCTACCTGTGTCTTCACAGAAGCGGCCAATCAGTTAGAGAATTGCCGTGTCGTGAGTCTTTGCCCCACAACGGAGTGGGAAGAGGTTATTAAACCCCGTGTAGCTGAAGTTATTTCACACCAGTGGTTTCAACATCTGGATGCCAGAATCACGGACATCATCACAACGGATATTGAAGAACTGATTGGAGATAGCCAACGGATTCTGCTCCTCTGGAATGCATCTGGCTACAAGGTTGCTGAGTGGGTGTTAGGTGTTGTAATGCCTTTGTTGAGAGAACGTCAGCACTTAGCGATCGTACACAGCATCAGTGATATGCGATACTGTGGTGATCAAGGGGACTACCAAGGGCAGCGTTTATGGGAGTGCAATAGCAATGGGAATGAGAGGCTAATTTTAGGACACTTGAATTCTGCTGCTGGGCAGCTCGTTTCTCTTGTAGACTTTGCTTCCAGGAATAAGTTAGTACTCCATTCTGCTGATCATAGTTTTCACATGGAGCTTACCGATGATCAGATCGGTGAATTACAACTAACCTTAGGCCAAGAGTTTTTCTCGAAAAATGGTCATTGGTTTTGGTTTTCTTTGAATGAAATAGATGATGCAAAACCTACATATTTTCCCAATTATTCTTGTGAACCTACAACGCTGGAAAAAACGAAAACTCAACTCCAGCAAACTCAAGCCCAACTGGGGCAATCTCAGGTTCAATTAGAGCAAACTCAAGCCCAACTGGGGCAATCTCAAGCCCAACTGGGGCAATCTCAGGCTCAATTAGAGCAAACTCAAGCCCAACTAGGGCAATCTCAGGCTCAATTAGAGCAAACTCAGTCCCAACTGGCACAATCTCAAACTCAGTTGGCGCATACTAAAGCCCAGTTGGAACAGGTACAGGCAGAATGGGTGCGATCTCAATCTACCATTGCCGCCATGGAAAACACTAAGTTTTGGAAACTGAGGGCACAATGGTTGCGCCTGAAGCGGTTAACTGGATTAACCAAAGATGAGTAAAGGGGCGAGGTAACCACTATTACTCAAACCGATCATCTATGAAGACTTAGCTTGAATATTTCTATTTACACGGGGTGCTTCTTACCAACCTTTTTGGACAACCCGCAAGTAATAGAAAATGACGACAAAGATTGACTTGGAAAGATTGGAAAACTTGCTGCAATCAGCCGGAGAGCAGCCGCCGCGCCTATTTGCCTTAATCAGTTGGGGAGCCACAGCTACGGCTTGGTTAGCCAAGCTACTGAATGCTCACCCTGAGTGTTTCTGCACGCACCATTTAAATTTCGCTGTCTCGTTGAAGGCGGGCAATCACGATCCAAATAACGATCTGAGCATTATGGAAACATTGGCTCGGCTAGGCTTTCACTATCGATTAGTCGGTGACTGCCACGGCATTAACCGAGAAAGTGTCCCACAGCTACTTGAGAAGTTTGGAGAGCGTTTTCGAGCGTGTGTTCTAGTGCGTCATCCAATTACACGGATAGAGTCAAGTTTAAAACATGCAAAAAATGTTGGTTTGGAGTATTATGGCTTAGATTATCAAATTTTGAAAGATACACTGGATACTTCTCTGAAAAATTTATTACAAACTGAAGAACAGTTGTTTTTCGTTCACATCATGAATCTCATCAATGTCGTAGAAAAAGAAGTTAACGTTGGACCGATTTTCCTAATGGAAAATGTTACTCGTGATTTTCACACAGCTCAAAAACTGATGCAGTATTTATCGGCAGATGAACTTGATTTAAACTCAAATTTGTATACATCTTCCTCGCAAAAATCGATAAATCAACACAGTAAGTTGGCAAACAGTAGTCCAGAGACTCTCTTTGAAAAGTGGCCTGAGTGGCAGCGGGAAGCGTTTAGAGTATTACTGAATCCAAAAGCGAAAGAAATTTACCAGCAGTTGGGCTACGATCTCTCCTGTATTGAAGGCTAGGACTTTTATTGGCGGAAACAACAGGAGTGATTTAGTTTGGGCGACAAGATACTGGCGCAGAACTAGATTGCTTGTCAGCTCCACTCGGAGACGCGCAAGACTAATTAGAGCGATCGCACTCTCAACAGCAACACACTCCGGTAGAATTAGAGCCATCGTAACCCCAAGTGCAAAAACTCAGAGCAGTTGGAGCCGTTGCGAGCATTGTTGCAGTCATTGAGAGTAGTAAGCTTTGCAGACTGATATCGACATGGTTTCGCCCAAAACGATTAATTTGGATTGGCACGGAAGAATAGAAAGCTCTGTCAGGAACTATCTGCTGAGCGAATTATTCTTGCAATCTACTGTACTGAATCATCTGCCAGCCCAGTGCAAGAAACTCAAGGCTACCACAGCAATCACATCTCGTTCCAGTGAGAGAAAGCAGAGTTTCAAAGGCTGAGACTAGTAAGATTTCCACTCTAGAAACAGAACAGATTAAAGATTAATGACTGAGACACCCTACCTATCAATTGTGGCTACCGCTCGAAATGATAATCACGGTGGCAATATGCTCCGCCGGATGCAGATTTTTATTAATG
This sequence comes from Waterburya sp., assembly GCA_036703055.1. Taxonomy (GTDB): domain Bacteria; phylum Cyanobacteriota; class Cyanobacteriia; order Cyanobacteriales; family Coleofasciculaceae; genus DATNPV01. The sequence goes on along the minus strand of DATNPV010000313.1, from coordinate 1,321 downwards.
GAGTAATCGAGCAATGCCGACGGCATCAACTGCCAGCAGAACTCATTATCGTGGAGTGGAATCCGCCAGTTGACAAACCGCGATTAGCCCAAGCTCTATCTTGGCCAGTAGAGAATAGCCCTTGCACGGTGCGGATTATTGAAGTGCCGCCAGACGTTCATCAGCAACTCAAGTACTCCAACTCTTTGCCTCTATTTCAAATGATTGCCAAGAATGTGGGAATTCGCCGTGCCAGAGGTCAGTTCGTCTTGGCGACCAATATTGACTTGCTGTTTTCAGATGAGTTAATCCAGTTTTTGGCGTCGCGTCAGCTGCGGACAGGAAAGCTGTATCGGCTGGATCGCTATGATGTTTCGTCCGATGTTCCGCTAGAAGCTCCCTTCGAGGAGCAACTGGTGTATTGCGAACAAAATATACTCCGCATTAATCACCGAGATGGGATTGAAGAACTTAAGTCTAAACAGGAGGCTGAAGCACCGAAGGAAGAAGAGAGCGAGCCATCTGAACCCTTGGTGACTGAAAGCCTTGAAGAACTCGATCAAGTTCCGAATTCTCCGCAGCTGCTTTTACAGTTAAAAGAGGCTTACAGACAGCTGCTACCGATTGCGGTTAGGGATGCGATTTTGCGACAACTGCCGCTAGGGTTGAGAGACTGGTTCATCAGTCGGGGGCTACTAAATGTTAAGCCGATAACCCCTGAACCGTTAACAGTAATATCTGAGAGCGAGCCTCCAGCACCCCCAATCCTATCTGATGAAGATTGGTTGACTCTCGTCGGCTACCCGCGTCTTCACACTAACGCCTGTGGTGACTTTACCTTAATGACTAAAGACGATTGGTTTGCTGTAAAGGGATATCCAGAACTGGAAATTTTTTCTTTTCATTTAGATTCTGTGCTTTTGCATACAGCTTATCAGGCTGGTGTACAGGAGAAAATTCTCGAAACTCCGATGCGGTTTTACCACATTGAACATGCTTCGGGTTGGTCGCCAGATGTAGAACGAGACCAAAGTTTAAATAGGCGTTTGGCGACACTTGGTATTCCTCAAATGACGAATGAACAGTTTAATGCGTTAGCTCAGCTAATGCAGCAGGCAGGCAAGCCAATTCTGTTTAATGATGAAAATTGGGGATTGATTAATGAGACATTACCAGAAATAATGATTGCGAGTGAGAAGACTCTGGTGTAAACAACTACTGCATCAGGGGTCGCTCTATAAAATCTAATGCAGTTTGAGAATAGCAATATGAGCAAAAAAGTAGCCTGTGTTCAATCAAACTACATTCCTTGGAAAGGCTACTTTGACCTTATTAATTCTGT
>DATNPV010000312.1:0-19346 GCA_036703055.1 Waterburya sp. | reverse complement strand
TATTGCCGAACTTCAAGAAGCCGAAGAACTCTTGAGTGAGAGCCGATTTAGCTCTACGTTGTTCTGTAGCCCCGTGCCCCTGCCTGCCAACTCAAAACAGGTACTCTTCAAAGTAAGCGATCAGGGGCGGGGCATTCCATCTGATAAGCTCGAAAGCATCTTTGGGCGATTTCAACAAGTGAATGCGTCTGATTCTCGTGATAAAGGCGGTACAGGTTTGGGTCTGGCAATTTGCCGCAGCATCGTGCAGCAGCATAATGGTTACATCTGGGTCGAGAGCCGATTGGGTGAGGGCAGCACCTTGTGTTTCACTCTGCCAGTCGTGACCCAAATCAGGGAAGTTGAGGAGAAGATAGATCCGCCATCGCTACTACCGGCTCTAGTCTTGCTGTGCGATGACGATACCTCAATCCATGGGGTAATTAGGCTAGTGTTGGAAAGCCGGGGCTACCGAGTTGTAACTGTCACTTCAGGTGAGGACGCGATCGCGCAGGCGGCTTTATTGCAACCGTCAGTGATTTTGCTGGATTTACTCATGCCCCGGATGAATGGCTGGGAGACAATGGCACGACTCAAGGAACAGCCCGATACTAAAAATATTCCCATTATCATTTTCAGTGCTTGGGCGTCGGATGAAGATAAATCATGTCATCCAGAAGTCGCTAACTGGCTATCCAAACCCCCGACGATGGAAACCCTATTTGAAACCATTAAGCAGTCGTTAAAGCAGCAGGCTCAGGTGGCTCGCGTTTTGGTGGTGGAAGATGACCTAGATTTAGGGCGGGTACTGACGACCATGTTTGAGCATCATGGGATTGAAGCTTATCATGCCAAGACGGGGCGAGAGGCGATTCAAATGAGTCAGCATGTGCGTCCCGATTTATTATTATTGGATTTGGTGCTACCAGAGGTCGATGGCTATGCCGTAGTGGAATGGTTACGACTGCATAACTGTCTACACGAGGTACCACTGGTGGTATATTCGGCAGAGGAACTGACAAAGGCAGATCGCGATCGATTGGCGTTAGGGCCAACGGAGTTTTTCACCAAAGGCCGAATTACCCCAGAACACTTTGAGCAGCGCGTGATTGCCCTGCTCAACCGAATCGTGACCAAACCTGAGAGCGATTAGGTAGTAGAGCTGCGGCAGTCCAACCCTCTAACCATAGACAAAAACTATGGTAATCATTGAAAAACCCTAAAAACATGATTCTACCTAATTGCTGACAGCTCATAGCTACGTGACAACAAAAGTAATAATGACAACAAAGCGAATTCTAGTCATCGATGATGAAGATGATATCCGGGAAGTCGCCCAACTTTGCTTGGAGACTGTAGGAGGATGGGAGGTAATGACGGCGGCTTGTGGCAGTGAAGGTTTGGTGAAAGCTGAGACTGAGCAACCTGATGCCATTCTCCTAGACGTAATGATGCCAGAGATGGATGGCCCCACGACGTTTCACAAGCTACAGGGGAATAGTGCAACTCAGAATATCCCTGTAGTTTTTTTAACCGCTAAGGTACAAGCAGCCGAACAGCGCAGGTTTGCCGAGTTAGGGGTGAAAGCCGTGCTCAGCAAGCCCTTCGATCCTTTGACCTTGGCAACTCAAGTAGCCAAAGCGTTGGGCTGGAGCCTTTAATCTGTAAATTACGCTTCCAGCAGCGAAACTAACGCTCGCCCAATACTCCGTCCCTGGAGAATCCTATCAATCTGTTCTGGTAGTTGAAACAAAGTGATGGTTGAAGCCAACTCATCCAACGGCGGAGGTTTCCAGTCAGAGGCTAACTTGTTCCAGATACTCAAGCGCCTCTGCATGGGACATTGCACCGAGTCAATGCCAATAAGACGAACCCCCCGGAGGATGAACGGATAAACGGTAGTCGGCAACTGAGCCCCTCCCACCAAACCACACGCCGTCACACAGCCGTCATATTTCGTGGCTTTGAGTATCGTCGCCAAGGTATTCCCACCCACAGTATCCACGGCTCCTGCCCAGCGTTCTTTTAACAGAACTTTACCAGCCTCGTCGGTCACCTCTTCCCGATTAACAATTAATCTTGCTCCCAGTGACTTGAGAAAATCGTGATGAGACGATTTCCCTGTCGCGGCAACAACTGAATACCCTAATTTTGAGAGGATCGAGACGGCAATACTGCCAACTCCACCGGTCGCCCCCGTGACTAAAACGTCCCCAGACAAAGGGGTGATACCATTTTGCTCCAAAGCTTGGACACAAAGAGCCGCCGTCAAGCCTGCGGTGCCCAAAATCATGCTTTCTTTAAGGCTCAGTCCCACAGGCAGCGGAACCACCCAATCCGCAGGAACTCGAATGTAGTTCGCCAAGCCACCCCAAGTGTTCATGCCCAAATCAAATCCTGTGACAATGACAGGTTCATCCTTTTGCCACTGGGGTACAGTACTACTAACGACCGTCCCGGCAGCATCAATGCCCGGTACGTGCGGAAATTTTTGGGTGACTCCGGGGTGACCTGTTGCGGAAAGGGCATCTTTGTAATTTAAGGATGAATAATGAACCCGAATTAGGACATCCCCTTTGGGTAGATCGTCTAAAATCTGTTCCACCAAGCTTGTTGTGAATTGGTGATCGTCAGTTTTCGTTACGACGAAGGCTGTAAAGCGCTCTTGAGTCATTCTGTTCACCCGTCACTAAAAAGAGGAGAGGGGGAAGGGGCAGGGGAAAGAGAACAGTACTCCATGCCCCATGCCCCATGCCCTATGTCCTATGCCCAGCTTCAACAGGCCAATTCAATGGGGAATAGCTTACCGATTGAGAAAGGCTTGGACTTGTCTTAATGCCGCTGCACCGATATTGAAAAGTGCCCAGCTGGCTGCGAGGATGACTGGTAACAAGACTACTACTACACGCCAATCAAATTCCATGTCTTTAGTTCCTTCCCTTAACGCTTGAAGTTTTTTGAATTATTCTCATTTTTCCATTTTTAGGCAAATTAGTGCAGTTGGCTACACAACTAAGTAGGTGCGCTTAAATAAACCCAACCTAGTTGTAGGGTGGGCATTGCCTAGAAATGAATTGTTATCAGGGTTGGAGGGGTTATCCTCTGCATTGCCCACCTGATGATTAATTAAAGCCCTCTATTTAATTGGGCTTTGTGAACCCCAAATCGGTTCCTTTACCTGCATGGACTAGAGCAAGCTTTTCATAGCGCCGAGCATGTTCAATCAGTTCAGCTGCCTCCGCTTCAGAGACATCACGTAAGCGCTTAGCCGGAACTCCCACCACCAGTGAGAAGGGAGGAACATCTTTACTCACTACAGCGCCAGCCCCCACAATACTGCCTGTCCCTACACGGACGCCATCGAGGATTACAGCACCAATGCCAATTAAACTACCCCGTTCAACATAAGCTGAATGAACAACAGCACGATGCCCAACCGTGACATGATCTTCAAGAACCGTTGGCTTGCCGGGGTCACCGTGTAAAATTGCACCATCCTGAATATTGGTTCGCTCACCAATTTCAATACGCTCAACATCTCCCCGCACAACGGCACCGTACCAAATGCTCGCTCCAGCCGCGATGGTAATTTGACCGATAACCACCGCATTGGGGGCAATAAAGGCCGCTTGAGAGAAGTCAGGAGGAAGCCAGTAAGATGGGGTTAATGAGAATTCCTGATTAAGTTCATCCACCATTAAGAGTTAATTCGATTTATGTTTGCTCGAAAACATCTTCTGAAGGAAACAGATCCATAGATATAATAAAGCCACGGACTAGCACACATGGGTAACGACGGCGATAAGTATGTAATGATCAATTCAAGCTTGCAGTACCCCATATTTGGTTCAGAGATACAGTGTCCTCATTGCCGTCAAATGATACCGGCATTGACCCTGACCGATACCTATCTCTGTCCACGTCATGGTGCCTTTGAGGCAGACCCAAAAACTGGGGAACTGATTCATTTACAATCCGGGCGTCACTGGCGTCAATGGAAAGATGAGTGGTATCGGCAGCACACTCATCCAGACGGGATTCGCTTTGAAATACACGAAGCTCTTGACAAACTGTACACACAAGGCTACCGAGCGACACGGGTGATTATAGCCAGTCGATATAAAGAATTGGTTAGTGCTTACTTGGAGCGAAGCACCCCTTGGCGATCGCCCTCGGAACCGGCTCGACCCAGGCTTTATGGTTTGCCTGTAGAATTTAGCCCCGATCCTGACGAGGAACCTTGCTGGGAAGTCATTAACTTTGATCTGGAAAAAGAACCAGGAATTCCTGTGCGTTACCCCTACTTCCGAATATTTGAGTAGGCATGACAAACACAGAGGCGGGGTTGAAGGTTGAAGGTTGTAAGGTTCAAGGTTGAAGGTTAAGTATCACAACCTGTAACCTTCTAAGTCGTTCACTGGCTTATTGGGGTAACCTGCTAACCTACCCTACGCGCTAGGCTCATGCTCCGCAAACGGGAACGGCTACGCCGAACAACTTACCAACATTTAACTCTTCTCCCCATCCCCATGCATCACGCTTCGATTCGTACAGCGGACATTCATCGCGCGATCGCGTTTTATGAACAGCTAGGATTTACCGTCTGTGAACGCTTCACGGCGGGTATTACCCTCGCTTGCTGGATGGAGGGGTTAGGTGGGCGGATCGAACTGATTCAGATTCCCGAACCTCGTCCTGCACCGGATGCCTTTGGGGATGAACACTATGTCGGCTATTATCATTTATCCTTCGATCTCACCGAAGCGACAACTGACCTCCCGACTTGGCTAACCAACCTGCAAGAACGCTTTGCCGAGGCATCACGTAGCAATCCTAAAGCCTTCCAACCTGTGAAAATTCTGTTGGAACCCACTCAACAAATGATTGGTTCACGCGTGTATGAAGTAGCTTTCATTGCCGACAGTGATGGTCTACCCCTAGAATTCTTACGACGACTCAGCCCTCAATAATTTTTAAATAAGCATTTCTACTAAGGCAGCAAGCGAGCATAGCAGTTTATACCCCATGCCCTATTCCCTGCTGTAGAGTTCTACACACTAACGTCATAGCTTCTTCATGGGGAAGCCGGAATTTTCAACTAAAATAGCTCATACACTTAACACTTCATTACTCATCAGTTCAGGGGAAAACTTGGCCCTCAAAGGGCGATAATACTGTTTTCATTGAGACAAGACACACAAAATTCCTCTAAGGCTTCTCTTAACCGATGTGTGGCTTCTGGTAGCTCATGAGTATACTTAGTATCCCTCTCCCCTTCTCTTTACGGTTGCGTTGAACAAAACCTATGTACTTCTGGTCTACATTGCGTCGTCGCAGTCTTTTAATTTTGCTGTTCAGTCTCTGCCTGAGTGGTGTAGTCTTTACTAAAACAGCCACTTCAACTCCAGCAGATGCTTCCCTAGCACAACGTCCAGCTACTTCGTCGTCGGAGCTCAACACCAAAGCCACATCATTAGAGTTGACCAAAGATGTACGTAAGACAGTCCTGGACAATGGTCTGACTGTTCTGAGCAAGGAAGTCCACACAGCACCTGTAGTGACTGTCCAAGTATGGTACAAAATCGGGTCGCGGAACGAAGCACCAGGGGTAAATGGCATTGCCCATCAGCTAGAACACATGATGTTCAAGGGTACTAAAGACCGACCCATTCAATTTGGGCGTTTGTTCAGTGCGTTGGGGAGTGCCTCTAATGCTTTCACCAGTTATGACCAGACAGCTTACTTCGGCACAGTCCAGCGTGAAAAACTGAAAGCCTTATTAACTCTGGAAGCTGACCGGATGCAAAACTCAATTATCGACGCACAGCAACTGGACAAGGAAAAGCGCGTCGTTATTTCTGAGTTACAGGGGTACGAAAACAGCCCTAGCTACCGCCTCAGCCGTGTCGTGATGCGTGCGGCGTTCCCCAACATACCTTATGGTTTACCCGTGGGTGGAACTAAGGCCGATGTGCAGAAGTTTACGGTTGAGCAAGTACGAGATTACTACCGCAAGTACTACAGTCCCAACAATGCCGTGTTAATTATTGTGGGCGATTTCCAAACTGAACCCACGCTGGCAGCGGTAAAAGAGATATTTGGTAAGGTGCCACGGCAGGAGTCAGGAGTCAGGAGCCAGGAGTCAGGAGTCAGCACACAGGAGTCAGGAGTCGCGAATCAGAAGGTAACGGACAAAAATCCTATTGTCCTGCGACAAGAGGGGAGTGCGAGTTTCTTGCAGGAGGTTTATCCGTTACCCGCCGTCAATCATCCCGATGTACCTGCCTTGGATGTGATGGATTATGTCTTGACGGGTGGGCGAAATTCTCGACTCTACCAAGCTTTGGTGGAATCTGGCATCGCCAGCAGTTTCTCAGGGGGGGCGGCTAACTTGCAAGAAGCAGGCTGGTATGAGTTGTCAGCGACGGCGGCACCGGGTCAAAAGCTGGAAAAAATTGATCAGGTTCTTGCCTCCGAAATTTCCCAGTTAAGGGATAAGGGCGTTACTGAAGAAGAATTGCATCGAGCCAAAACCCAACTGACCGCTAATGTGATTTTGGACAACCGAGATATCGCCGACCAAGCCAACCGACTGGGATACGATGAATTAACGGCTGGTGATTATCGCTATACAGACCGCTACCTCGCAGCCGTTCAGAACGTTAGTGTTGCGGATGTGCAGCGTGTGGCGCAAACTTATCTCACGTCGACCAATCGCACAGTGGGCTTTTTTGAGCCGACTACCGTAGATGGGAAAAGCGGCGCAGGATCGGCGGGTGCGACAAAAACGAGTGAAAGCTTCAATGCAGGCTCTCCAGTAGACCCAGCCGAGGTGGCGAAGTATCTGCCGCCCATAGATTCGTCAACGACACCGACCGCTCAGGCGTTACCCCAGCAGATTCGTTTAGCGAATGGGATGCAAGTGCTGCTGTTACGCGACACTAGTACGCCAACCGTGACGCTGAGTGGCTATATGCGTGCGGGAACGGAGTTTGACTCCCAAGCCAAAGCCGGTTTAGCTACTTTAACGGCTGACAATGTAATGAATGGCACGAAAACTCGTAATGCGTTACAGATCGCCAAAGTGTTGGAGGAGCGAGGGGCGAGCTTGGGCTTTAGCGCGAACCGAGAAGGTGTCAATATCCAGGGAGATAGTTTAGCGGCAGATTTACCCATCTTGCTACAGACGTTTGCTGATGTGGTGCAAAATGCGAATTTTCCTTCAGATAAGCTGGAATTAACCCGCCAACAAGAGTTGACAGCTTTAAAAGTCAAGTTAGATACGCCATCGCAGGTGGCAATTCGTACATTCCAACAGACGGTTTATCCCCAGAATCATCCCTTCCACGCCTTTCCCACCGAGGAGAGCTTGAAGGGGATTAACCGTGAGGATGTGGTGGACTTTTATCAAAAGCATTACCGTCCCGATACAACGGTTTTGAGCTTGGTAGGTAATTTTGAGCCAACTACTGTGCGCTCGCTGCTGGAAACTCAACTGGCGGGTTGGAAAGACAGTGGTAATCCATCCCTTCCTAACTACCCACAGGTGGCACTGCCCAAGGCAAGGGTAGAACTGAATCCTGTGCTTCCTGGCAAAGCGCAGTCCATTACATTGCTGGGTTATCGGGGGATTGACCGAAAAGACCCCCGTTACTATGCCGCGCTGGTTTTGAATCAGATTGTCGGGGGTGACACCTTATCTAGCCGACTGGGAACCGAAATTCGCGATCGCCTCGGTTTGACCTACGGCATCTACAGCTACTTCCAAGCTGGCTTACAGGCTGGGCCATTTTTGATTCAAATGCAGACCGCACCCGAAGATGCTCAAAACGCGATCGCAGGAACCATCTCCCTACTCAAGGAAATCCAACAACAGGGTGTGACAAGTAGTGAAGTTGCCGCTGCCAAACGTTCCATTACCAGCGAGTACCCCGTTGGCCTTGCCGACCCCAGCAGTTTAGCGCAGACGATTTTGAATAATGAAGTGTATGGCTTAGGCCCTTCAGAACTGCGGAACTTCGTCAGTAAAATCGAGGCAGTTAAGATCGACCAAGTCAATCAGGCGGCGAAGGAGTTACTTCATCCAGAAAATCTAGTGGTTGTCACCGCCGGTCCTCCTGTGTCAGCCTCAACTCAGTAGTTCCTGAGTGGTATCATATCCGGCAAATTACCCATAATAAGAGAACCTCACCCCGCCCTAGTCGGCGTCTTTGGCTCCCCTCCCTGCTGCGGGGAGGGGCTGGGGGAGGGGTTCTTTTCGTATTGAGTGTAATCAATCAGACATCATTATTAATTAAGGGCGCATTGGAGTGGATTAGGTCGTGCAATCGGACACCGAATCATTTCCTGCAATCCACCCCTGACCAGTTTGAGAAAAATGGGATTTTAGCCATGATGCAATTTGTGGGTTCGATGGGTATCTACTTGCGCCGCCAGTGTCTCTGGCTCGTTATCGGACTAATTTTCGGCTTAGGATTGCTCTCAACACCAGCTGCCTTGGCTGCACCGGAGGTTACTGTGGTCAAAGTGAGTTTGGGCAACAGCGCCAACGAGTTAAAGTTTTTCCCGAATAACTTACAGTTTGTTGCAGGTCAGCGCTACAAACTCCTACTGGATAATCCCAGTCCTCAGAAACACTACTTCACCGCTAAAGATTTTGCCGATGCTAGTTGGACGCAAAAAGTCGAAGCAGGCAAAGCGGAAATCAAAGGAATGATTCACGAACTGGAACTGAAACCCGATGGAGAAGCCGAGTGGGTTTTTGTGCCGATGAAGCCTGGTAAATATTCCTTGCGTTGCCCCATTCCAGGGCATACAGAAGCTGGGATGACGGGAGTCATTACCATTTCTGCTCAGTAAGCGGTCGCGCCTCGAACACAAGCCCAAAATTGCCCATTGGATATATCCATATGAGGGCAATGTTAAGCTAAGTTAAATAATAGAAGCACTTCACCGATGCGCCAGAAACTTGGACGCAATAGACGGCTCTTATCTCTCTATACTGTTGTGACACCCCTCAATAGAGTCAGGCTGGTTCAGACTGGACTCGTTTAACTGTAAAATCTCAGCCATCTGTCAATTCGCATGAATATTTTTAGCAATCTGCTGTTCAAATCTGCTGACCCCCCTCGCCCTAAGAAAAAACATCGGGGCGTTGAAATCAAGTCAGAACGTGAAATTGAAATCATGCGACAGGCGGCAAAGATTGTCGCAACAGTACTCAAAGAAATTTCTCAGATGGTTGAGCCAGGGATGACGACGGCTGACTTGGACGCCTACGCGGAAAAACGCATCCGTGAAATGGGGGCGAAACCGAGTTTCAAAGGATACCACGGCTTTCCAGCTTCGATTTGTTCCTCTATTAACAACGAAGTGGTTCATGGAATTCCCAGCCGCAAGAAGGTGATTCGCACTGGCGATGTTCTGAAAGTAGACACGGGAGCTTACTATGAGGGGTTCCATGGTGACTCCTGTATTACCCTAGCGATCGGTGAAGTAACGTCGGAAGCCGCTCAATTAATTCGTGTGGCCGAAGAAACCCTCTATAAAGGAATTGAACAAGTTAAGGCAGGAGCCTATTTGCTCGACATTGCGGGTGCTATAGAAGATCATGCGAAAGCGAATAAATTTAGTGTAGTGGAAGTCTTCACCGGGCACGGTGTCGGACGGAACTTACACGAAGAACCCCACGTCTTCAACTACCGCACCCGTGAGTTACCGAATGTTAAGCTTAAGGCGGGGATGACGTTAGCCATTGAGCCAATTTTAAATGCTGGCTCTAAGTTCACCCGCGTCCTATCGGATCGGTGGACAGCCGTGACCCTCGACAATTCCCTATCAGCTCAGTTTGAGCATACGGTGTTAGTGACCGAGGATGGCTACGAAATCTTAACTGACCGCACTAAAGTCTAGACATTCAGTGCAGCGTGGCGAAAATAAGTATCTAGTTGAAAAAGGTTAAAAAGCTTACTGTACAAGCAATATTCCTTTTGCCTTCTTAAGTCAAGTTACGGTGTCATACCAAATCCGCCTCGTATACCCCTTTTTCGGCTTGGTCGCTTAGCTCTCCCCCTCCCCCTTCTTGAGAAATAAGGAGGTTATTAAAACGGATTTGGTATCAGCCCTACCTTGGGTGTTGACTCGTAAAACTTGCGAAGCTTGAAAACATTACAAAAAAAACCTCCAACCTGGAGGGCTGGAGGGTGAATTACAGGGTGCATCTACCATTTCTCTATTCCTATAGCTGTCAGCCCTATCCGGATCATCTGGTAGGAGTAATTTTAAAGACTCTGCTAAGAATCACATCAGGACAAGTGCGACAGCCTAGAATGGGTTGAGGAGTAAATGAAATAGCACGCTAGGTGAAAATTGCGCCTGTACCCCTAGATATAAAACGGGCTTAGCTCGACAAAACATCTCAGGTAAAGGGGCGATCAACCCGTTCAGCTCGTAAAACTGAATTGTCTAGTCCGTTGTTTGTATCTTTTTATTCCTAATCTAGAAGCAATTCAATTAAACACCTACAATCCTAGGCGTGAGAGCTACCCTGCTCAAGCCTGTGTATTTCCGCCCCTAGTAGCTTAGACCCAGCGAAGTCGGATGCTGATTATATCATGTCAGGTTGATTACCCCGAATCAAACCCAGACCGGATTAACGGTAAAGCACCATGGATACTCAGGCTGTTTAACCTGGCGTAACCTTAGCCTCGCTACCGTTATCTCCTGCCCAATTACTTCATGCGCATTATCGCTTGCGTAGTCGGTGGATAATGTGGCAAAAGAGCGAGTCCTAACGGTTGAGTCGTCCTAAATCCTCTGGATTCATCCATTGGAAAGAAGCACCATACCGTTATCCGAGTTACTAGGTAATTATACTAAACAATCCTTCGTCCTCTACTCCCGGAAGGTGTCGAAACTTGATTGGAGAATCTATTATCTGAGCAACAACAAATGGGCCAATACTAGGTTGAAAGCCGCTCTCATCTATTACGTACGCCAAGGCAACAGGGAGGAACCATGTGTGAACTGTTACGAACCGTTCTTGATGGTGACGAAAAAAACGATTTGCGCCAGTTTTTGGAGCAGTTACGCGCCAAGCAAGAGCAGTACTTCCTGAGAAATCAGATCTTACAAGCTTTTGAGGACTACTGCAACAACTACCAAAAGCCAGCCTATTTTTATCACTCTTCCGCTCTAGGCGAACTGATTCGCTATAGCCATGAAATGATTCTGGAAGAGGAAAACATCTGGTTTATTGTTCGGCCTAAGATTGCCTCTCAAGAAATCTGTCGGTTAGCGGCAGATCTATCTCATGTTGAGTCGGTACCGGTGCAGGCGCTGCTCAACTTACACAATCGCTTGGTTAGTGGTGGCACCGTTGGGCTAACTGACTTGGCGAATGAGCAAGGAGGTACTGCCCCAATAGGAGGTGTGCTAGAAATTGATTTTCATCCCTTTTACAACTCTCTCCCTACCATTCGTGACCCCAGAAATATTGGTAAAGGAATAGAGTTTCTCCACCGTTACCTATCGAGTCAACTGTTTAACGATAGCAAACGGGACAATGGAAGCCATGAGCCTCAATCCTGGTTGGACGCGTTTCTGAAAATCCTGCACGCCTCTAATTACAAAGACCAGCCACTGCTGATTAATGCTCAGATTCACTCAACCCAGCAATTTTCTCACCAAATCAAGCTAGCTTTATCCTTCGTAGGTGAGCGCCCAGCTGATGAGCCTTATGAACAGTTTCGCTCCAAACTCCAAGCGTTAGGCTTTGAACCCGGATGGGGTAACACAGCAGGTCGGGTGCGGGAAACGATAGAACTACTTGATCGCCTAATTGACTCGCCGGATCATGCTGTATTGGAAACCTTCATTTCCCATATTTCCTTAGTCTTTCGGATTGTTTTGGTTTCCGTTCACAATTGGGTGGGTCAAGAAGATGTTGTGGGACGTCCTCAGATCCCCGGTCAGGTGGTCTACGTTCTCAATCAAGCTCGGAGTTTAGAGAAGCAGCTACAAGAAGATATTAAGTTGGCTGGGCTTGATGTGCTGGGAGTTCAGCCCAAAGTGATTGTCTTGACACGCTTAATTCCGAATAGTCAGGGAACTAACTTCAACCAACGCTTGGAAAAAATCAATGGCACAGAAAATGCCTGGATTTTGCGCGTTCCTTTCCCTGAATACAATCCCAACGTCACCCAAAACTGGATTTCACGCTTTGAAGTTTGGCCTTATCTAGAAGCATTTGCCCAAAAGGCCGAACAAGAACTATTGGCAGAATTCCAGGGACGCCCTAACTTAATTATTGGCAACTATTCCGATGGGGGTTTAGTAGCCTTTTTGCTAGCCAAACGATTCAAAGTCACTCAATGCCATATTGCCCATGTTCTGGAAAAGCCTAGATATTTATTCAGTAACCTCTACTGGAAAGATTTAGAGGAGCAATACCATTTTTCGTTGCAATTCACAGCTGATTTAATCGCTATGAACTCAGCGGATTTCATCATCACTAGCACCTATCAAGAAATTGTGGGTACTCCCGAACAGTTGGGACAGTATGAGTCTTACAAGCACTTCACGATGCCTCATCTGTATCATGTAGTCGATGGAATTGAGTTGTTCAGCCCCAAATTTAATGTAGTTCCGCCTGGGGTCAATGAAAGTATTTTCTTCCCTTACACCCAAGTTTCAACTCGAATTGTGAGCGAATGCGGTCGAATCAAAGAGCTGCTCTTTACCCAAGAAGACTCTCAGATTTTAGGTCACCTTGACGACCAAAGTAAGCGACCAATATTAGCCCTTGCCCCTCTTTATCCCAGCAAGAATCTCACTGGTTTAGTGGAGCTTTTTGGTAAAAATCAGGAGTTACAGGAACGTTGCAACCTGATTTTAGTGATAGGCAAAGTTCATCCTGAAGAGGCTCAAGATCCAGAGGAAAAAGGAGAGATTGAACGGCTACACCAGTTGATCGGCCAATACAATCTCCAAGGGCATATTCGCTGCTTGGGTCTACGCCTCAGCGCGTCTGATACCGCTGAAGTCTATCGAGTCATTGCGGATTTTGGAGGAATTTTGGTCTACCCAGCTCGCTTTGAAGAGTTTGGACTCACGATTTTGGAAGCCATGATTTCGGGATTACCGACCTTTGCGACTCAATTTGGTGGTCCTTTAGAAATCATCCAAGAGGGAGTAAATGGATTTCACATTAATCCGACTGATTTGGAGGGAACATCGGAAAAAATTCTGCAATTTATTACTAAATGTGACCAAGAGCCTACTTACTGGCAAGAAATATCGGAGCGAGCCATCAAGCGCATCCGCGATAAGTACAACTGGAAAAACCACACCAAACAGTTACTCGGCTTGGCGAAAATCTACGGCTTCTGGAACTATGTGGCTGTGGACAAGCGAGAAGCCTTGTTGCGTTATCTAGAGGCTTTATTTTATTTAGGCTACAAACCCAGAGCGGAACAATTATTACAGCAACACCTACAAAGGTAGATGTGTAATGGAGGTAAGGATTTTGGATGCAAAAATTTCGGACTTTGGAGGGATAGTTCTATAGATGGATCAGGAAACTTGAGGCAAAATTTGCTGACTAGCAAGCTCAACTATTTGCTCCCACTCTTTTACCGTAGTGCGTTAGTGCTAGCCAACAATCAAATGTCAAGAACACCCTGATCGATTTATAGACAATCTGAAATTTACCATCGGGCGGTCAGAGGTCAAGCCATGAACAAGGACAGCTATTAGCCAACACCAATTGACACAGGATAGAGGATAGATGATCAAGAACAGAGAACAAAATTGCCATTATACTTACACAGATTGGTCTGTTATTGAGACCCAGTTTGACCCAACCCAGTTGCACCACAAAGAAACCGTTTTTACAGTTGGTAACGGTTATCTGGGTACAAGAGGCAGCCTTGAGGAAGGTTATCAGGGCGCCATGAGTGCCACCTTGATTCATGGCGTCTACGACGATGTTCCCGTCGTCCACACCGAATTAGCCAACTGCCCTGACTGGCTGCCGCTAGTCGTCGTCATCAATGGCGATCGCTTCCGCCTCGACCACGGTGAAATTTTAAGTTATCGGCGTCAACTTGACCTGCGCCGGGGTCTGCTCTCACGGGATGTGCGCTGGCGGAGTGGTTCGGGGCACACCGTTGATCTCCACTTCGAGCGCTTTGCGAGCTTAGCCGATCAGCATGTGTTAGCACTACGCTGTCAGGTGACACCCTTAGATTTTGAGGGCACAATCGAGGTTCAGTCTAGCATCAACGGCTACCCAGACAACCAAGGTGTAATGCACTGGGAATGGCTCAACCAAGGTGATATCACCACAGATGAAGGTACTCACGCCAACTGGTTACACCTGCGTACTCGCAACTCTGGCATCGAACTAGGTATGGCAGCTCGCATGACGGTATCCGATACCAAGGCGTCTGTACGAGTCACCGGATGCCAAGGCTTCCCCAGTTTAGCCACAACCTTCACGGTTCAGTCGGGACACACGGTAACGT
The DNA here is from genome assembly GCA_036703055.1 of Waterburya sp. Lineage (GTDB taxonomy): Bacteria > Cyanobacteriota > Cyanobacteriia > Cyanobacteriales > Coleofasciculaceae > DATNPV01. The sequence continues at coordinate 4,842 of DATNPV010000312.1, read as the reverse complement.
TGGAGAAAGTCGTCACCGTCTTTACCTCACGGGAGGAGAAACTTCCAGCTCAAGCCGCCCAAGACAAGCTCCGGCAACAACCGAACTACGCCACCCTGCTATCCGCTCAGGAAGCCGCTTGGCAGGAGGCCTGGAGTTCCTGCGATGTTGTAATTGAAGGCGACATCAAAGCTCAATTAGCGATTCGCTACAACCTATTCCAGGTACTCATCAGCGCACCCCGTCACGACAATACCGTCAGCATTCCGGCTAAAACCCTCTCAGGTTTTGCTTATCGCGGTCACGTCTTTTGGGATACTGAAATCTTCATTCTTCCCTTCCTCATCTTCACCCAACCCGATCTGGCTCGCAATTTGTTGACCTACCGCTACCATACCCTAAACGGGGCGCGGCGCAAGGCGAGAGGGTCTGGCTACAAAGGGGCGATGTTTGCTTGGGAAAGTGCGGGTACGGGGGATGAAGTTACTCCCCGTTGGGTTCCCCCAGCCGATGGGGATGGCGAACTGGTACGGATTTGGTGCGGCGATCGCGAACTCCATATTAATACTGATGTGGCCTACGCCGTCTGGCAATACTGGCAGGTTACTGGCGATGATGACTGGGTACGCGACTTCGGAGCCGAGCTCATCCTAGATACTGCCGTCTACTGGGGCAGCCGGGTTGAGTGGAATCCCAAGCAGGAATATTATGAAATCCGCGAGGTGATTGGCACTGATGAGTATCATGAACATGTGAGCAATAATGCCTTCACCAACCGGATGGTGCAATGGCATCTGGAAAAGGCACTCACTGTATTGGAGTGGCTGCGTAACCATCATGCCGACCGAGCCACCCAACTGGAGGAGAAACTCCAAGTAAGTTTGGAGCGACAAGCCCGTTGGCGTGACATCATCAGCAATATCTGGATTCCCTACAACCCGGAAACAGGCATAATTGAGCAGTGCGAGGGATTTTTCCACCTCGAAGACATCGACTTAGCTGATTACGAGCCGAGAACACGCTCCATGCAGGCCATCTTGGGCATTGAAGGAGCCAGCAAGCGACAGGTTCTCAAGCAGCCGGATGTGTTGATGCTCCTCTACCTCATGCGGGAGGAAGCAGGAATCTACTCCGATCTAAAAACGCTGCAACAGAACTGGGATTACTATGCGCCCCGCACGGACATCACCTATGGTTCATCCCTTGGCCCAGCCATCCATGCCGCTTTGGCTTCGTACCTCAATCAACCCGCAGAAGCTTACGAGCGTTTTATGCAGGCCGCGTTGGTGGATCTAGAAGACACGCGGCGCAACGCGAAAGAGGGAGTTCATGCGGCTTCAGCCGGTGGAGTATGGCAAGCCCTTGTCTTCGGTTTCGCTGGCGTCCGCATCAACGACAACTATCCTCACGCTAACCCACACTTGCCCTCTGGTTGGACACGTCTGAAGTTTAAGCTCCAGTGGCGAGGTGAGTGGTATGAGTTTGATTTGCGTCCACAGGAAGTAGGAGAGTCGTTAAAAACAATGACAGAGAGTGAGAATGGGAAAGGAGAAAAATCTTCGATTCACGTCCCTGACATCCAAGGTGTGATTTTTGACCTAGATGGCGTACTGACTGAGACGGCTGAATACCACTATCGGGGTTGGCAGCGGCTAGCGGATGAAGAAGGCATTCCCTTTGATCGGCAGGCGAATGAGGCCATGCGGGGTCTGTCCCGTCGGGATTCGTTGCTACGCTTGCTGGATAGTCATCCGCGGACGGAAGAACAAATCCAGGAGATGATGGAGCGCAAGAACCGCTACTATCTGGAATCTGTTAAAGATATCAGTCCTGCTGACCTACTGCCCGGAGCTATTGAATTGCTGGATGAACTCCGAGCGAATGGGATCAAAGTGGGCATTGGTTCAGCGAGCAAAAATGCCAGGGAAGTCATTCAACGCTTAGGTATTGCCGATCGCGTCGATGCGATTTCAGACGGCTACAGTGTAGGGCGGTCTAAGCCAGCACCGGATTTGTTCCTACACGCGGCAGCTCAGCTAGGTCTTGCGCCAGAGCATTGTGTGGTGGTGGAAGATGCTGCTTCCGGTGTAGAGGCCGCTTTGGCAGCCGATATGTGGGCAGTTGGTCTCGGCCCCGTCGAGCGGGTTGGTATGGCTCACGTTGTTCTACCGAACTTAGAAGGCGTCCATTGGAGCAATCTACTGGCTAAATTGAGCCAGAGCCAACTCGAACGGTCGCTCCAAGCTCAGGCCAGCTAGTCAATCCAATATTAGGTTCAAATGTGAAATGTAGGGCAGGCGAGACGCCTGCCTTTTTTTTGTTTATACTCCAATGTTGCATCGTCTCTAGGACGGGCGGGACGCCCATCCCACAATCAAGAATTTTCTTGTGGGGTAGGTTCCGATGCCTACCCCATGAAAGGCTCATTTGAGACTGGTGCAAAACTCCCCATGAGCTACGCACAGGAGCATTTAATGAAAGGCTAATTCCCCGATTCCCCATTCCCGACCTTCAACAGAGATTTCACTATTACCAATTCTCTTGGAGAATACGACATCAGGGCGCACAGGCGTGCGCTCCTACCGGGGTTGATACGTTATATGCAATTTGGCAATTGGTGTAAGAGGTGTCAGCGATCGAGCAAAGAAAAACCCCCCGAATGGAAACCTTTCGGAGGGGGCAATACAGGGTGCATCTACCATTCCTTTATTACTGGTGAAGTGGTCACTATCCGGAAAATGTTGGAGAAATTTGTAGCGAATTTGTCTAAAGGAGATGATGCTGGGTGGAAGCTGTCAGTCATATCCAATCTAAAGTTAATCTGGGTCTTCTAGGAATTCACCTAGATAAAGCCTGATAAATTTCTTTGCAGCAGTTGAATTGATTCCCTGAAGGGCTTTGACGATATCTACAATTGTTTCAGCGGTGAACTCTCTGTGCTCGTGGAACCATTTGGAGGCGATTGCCTTTGGGACTGTCATGCCCCTACGGATCTGTTGAGGGTTGGAACAGGGTGATTGTTGATTGAGAGCGGACTGTCAGATATAGCACTATTTGGTAGGGAACATGAATGTTTGTGCGATCGCACCTCATCCATCCCAACCGCGATCGCATCTTCACCTCATCACAATAGAATCGCAACTCATCTAACTGTTGCCAATTGCGATCGCAGTTCCTACAATCTGCACAACTATTGAGTGATCGCGTTTTTGAAAAGCAGGTTTTGTTAGTCTCGCTTCACCCGTTGTCACCACAGCTCAAGCTGTCGTTAGGAATGCTGAAGCTGGGGTTATCGCACCTCTCCCCTAACCCCTACTCTTTATTCTCTTCTCGACTCCAGACATACTTTTTACAAGTTTCGCAGGCTTGCTTCTCCACGTCAGTCTGAGGATTTTTAAACACGGGATGGTAACGTAATCGGTTACAGCAAACTGGGAGGCACGACTTCCAACCCACTCCCCACAACTGAACTGTTTTGTCATTACCACCACTGACAATCCACTGCCCATCTGGGCTAAAGGCTACGGAACGGACTTGACCCTTATGCCCCTGAAACGGTTGACCGATGGGATTGCCTTTGGTGTTCCACAATTGTAGTGTCCCGTCATTACTGGCACTGATAATCCAGTGCCCATCTGGACTAAAGGCTATTGAATTAACACAATCTGTATGCCGCCGGAACGGTTGACCGATGGGATTGCCTTTGGTGTCCCACAACTGTAGTGTCCCATCATCACCGCCACTGACAATCCAGTGTCCATCTGGACTAAAGGCTACTGAATTGACACCGTCCTTACGTTTCCGGGACAGTTTGCCCATGATCTTGCCACTTGTGTTCCATAACCATACTGTCTTTTTTGTCTTGTGCCGACCGCCACTGACAATCCATTGCCCATCTGGGCTAAAGGCTACTGAATTGAAACAATACCCATATCCCCGGAACGGTTTACCAATGGGCTTTCCTGTGATATTCCATAATCGCAGTGTGGTGTCACGACTTCCACTGACAATCATCTGCCCATTTGGGCTAAAGGCTACTGAACGAATTTGACTCTCATGTCCTTGGAACGGTTCACTGATGGATTTACCTCTGGTGTCCCACAACCGTAGTGTCTTGTCATCACTACCACTGACAATTGTCTGCCCATCTGGGCTAAAGGCTACTGCATAGACAGAATTCTCATGCCCCTGGAAGGGTTGACCGATGGGGTTGCCTGTTATGTCCCACAAGCGCACGGTCTTGTCCTGACTACCACTGACAATTTTCTGTCCATCTGGGCTAAAGGCTACTGCATAGACAGAATTCTCATGCCCCTGAAATGCCTTTGTGGCTCCGCTTGTTTTCATCGCTTCATTGAGACTGTCCTGAACGGGAGTGAGAATCTTCTCTTCACTCAACTGCTCTAAATTCAACCCCATTGTTTGAATTGCCAGCACCAATGCATCTAATGGTTGAAAAGGCAGTAAATTCAACACCCTGGCAGCTTGCTCTCGCAGCTTAGATTCAGTCAGTGCTTGATTTAATGCTCTAATCTGCTCATCTTTTTCCTTGTCTAACCGCACTTGAGCAGCTTGACTCTCCTGAATAAAGTCCTGGGCAAGCTGATGCAAATGACCAAGATGGAGATACTTCTCCAGATACTCCTGTGCTTCCCTCAATCTTGACCCCTGCAACAAGTACGCCACTTCATCCGGCTTGCCCCTGCCTCGACTATTCCACTCTTCAGGACTTACGCAGGTACGCTATATGTAGCGGTATTAGGTTTGACATACCGAATCTCAAAAAAAACTAACTAGTTGAGCCTGAACGTGTTAGTCTCAAGTCGAGTAGAAATTGAACATCAGGTGTCATTTAGTAAGCTA
>DATNPV010000311.1:0-25290 GCA_036703055.1 Waterburya sp. | reverse complement strand
ATCGCAACCCAAGCGCTGGCAGCTGAACTCCAAGGCTTCCCTTCCAGACTTACTCCCCTCCCCCACTCCCCCACTCCTCCCCTCCCCCACGCTAATTGTGCTGGTACGAAACCTGAAGCAACTGCAAGCAGCACTCCAAGCGGGAATCGAAACCCTTTACTGTGAATTTGAAGACCCTCGTGCTTATCGGGAAGCTGTGCAGATCGTGCGCCAACACAGACAGGGGAGTAGGGACGCACAAGAAAATTCATCCGTCCCAACCATCTGGGTTGCACCACCTCGAATTACAAAACCAGGGGAAAATTACATTTTGCAGCAAGTTCGTTCTTGTGAAGCGGATGGTTATTTAGTACGGAACTATGACCATCTCCAGTTTTTTGCCGCAGAACGCTGCGTCGGTGATTTCTCCCTTAACGTTGCTAATCCCTTAACGGCGGACTACTTCCAACATCAGTTTGGACTAGAACGGCTGACGGCATCTTACGACCTGAACATCAACCAATTAGAAGATTTGCTTAACAGTTGTCCTGCCCACTGGTTTGAGGTGACCATTCATCAACACATGCCCATGTTTCATATGGAGCATTGTGTATTCTGCGCCTTTCTCTCGGCAGGAACAGACTATACCAACTGTGGGCGTCCCTGCGAAAAGCATGAAGTTAAGTTACGAGATCGAGTTGGCACTGAACACATCCTACAAGCGGATGCGGGCTGTCGAAACACTGTATTTAACGGCACTGCCCAAACTGGGGCAGAATACGTGCAACGTTTAGTAGAACGAGGCGTGCGGTACTTCCGCATTGAATTTGTCAATGAGACACCTAACCAAGTTAGTCGGACGATTCACCGCTACCGCCAACTCCTGCAAGGAGAAATTACAGGTTCCCAACTCTGGCGGGACTTGAAGCTACAAAATCAGCTTGGCGTGACTCGTGGACCTTTGGGAGTGACGACACCCGCTATCTGAAGGTAGGACTTACGCATTTGCCCCCCCTGCCCCCCAACTCTGGGGGGAGTAAGAGCTTGTTCCCCCCAAATTTGGGGGGTTAAGGGGGCTAATCAATGGGTATTGCGTAAGTCCTGGAAGGATGAAGTTATAGCGATTCTCATCCGAGTGAGTTACAGATTGACCCCTCCGCGACACCCAGAGGGGAGCAGAACTCCGGTTCCCCCTTCCTGACGCGGGAAGGGGGTTAGGGGGTTAGGTCTATGCGTACCGCACGTCAGTGAGAACCGCTATATCAAGCGGGCAAGATGCACGCCGTATCGTCTTATTAAACTTGGGTTGTATCTTCAGCGTTTAATTGCTGCTCAACAGTGCCAATTGCAGCATTGAGTCCAGCTAACCTAATTTCTAAGTCATCCCGTATTGCCTTAAGAAACTTGAGCTTACGCTGTAGGCTAGTTCTCCGAGAGATGGGTTCTCCACCGCAGCAGCTGCTATTCCAATCCCAGTTCCAGAAAGGAAACATAATCTACCTCTACCTAGGTAACTCTATTCCCATGTTGACTAATTAATTTGTTGAATAGCCATCTGGGTGAGGGCGGGAAAACCGATCCAGTTTTTGTCAGGATGAAGAGTACAACAGCTAACTACACTCCAAGGTGTGATCTGCGCTTTGCAGTAGCGCTTCGCGATCGCACTCTTTGGCACTGCGGGGTATGCACGGTTAGCTTGGAGCAAGCGTCACTTATTCGGCAGGCGGTATGCAAGCAGACTTTGATAGGACTTACGCAATCGCCCCCCGACGCCCCCAACTCTGGGGGGAACTAGATTTACTCCCCCCAAGAGCCCTCCGCATCATGCTCTGTGCAGAGTTTAATCGATGCAGGCTGCTTGTCCAAAATGAGTGCAGATGATGTGATCGCCTTTTCTCCTACTCCCTAACCCCTCCGAAATTCACGATTCCCTATTCTGCATCGCCTTCCGTGCCAAGTGCGATCGCAAAAGTTCCAACTTCAGCAATTCAAAATCCAAAAACCCCGCTTCCTTTATCCACTCATCGCGAAGCCTTACCTGACATCCCGTAGCGCGTTGATGCTCTATCATCAACTGCGATATCGGCACATCATCAACATGCTCTTCAATCAAATGGGGATAGTATTCTCGAACAATTCGTTCTCGCTCAGCGACTGCATCTGCACATTCCTTATAACGATTCTGCAATCGCAATTCATCCAGTAAAATCTTGGTATTCCTCTCATTCGCTTTCCTCGTTAGTAGCCAATTTTGTAAGCGGCGACAACGAGCCATCTCAACCATCAACTGAGTAAATTCTCCTAGTGTTATGTCGTTTTCTGTCAGCCAGTCGGTAAATGCTGTCTCTTCAGTCAGATCATGCTGACTTTGAAACCGTCGGCTTTCTTTTTCCACCGCTTCCTGAGACACTTCAACACCCAGAAGTTCAGCTAAAATCTGCACCAAGGCTCGATTTGCAGCCTGTAAGTTGACTTCATCAAAGTCAGGAAGATTCAACGCTGCATATCCTGCAATATCTCCTAAAGGAACAGTTGTATCGTTCCGTAACACCGTGCGATCGCGGTGATAGAGGTTGGAAAAAAACTGGTTCCGTTTCAGAGAAAAATTGGGCTGCGATCGAGGCAAGGGTTCAGGTAAATCTCGCAGCGTTTCTAGGAGTAAAATCGCATCTTGACGCTTAAGGTCTACATACTTTTCCTTGACAAAAGTTGCCATCTCCTCTAGGAGAGTTGATGATATACCTGCCGTTGCTGCTTTGCGAAAGATGGCGGGAAATGTTCGTTCTGGGAAGTAGAGCGATTTTGCGATCGCGGTTAGTTGCTCATGCACTTCACTATCAATCACTCCCTCATTCTTTGCCTGATGAAAGGTGGCGCGGACATTTACCATCGGCTCCGAAAGACGGCGATATCCCGTGTCTTCTGAACCATGAACCATGACAACTTCATCATCATCAATTAGTTCACCATTGGCATACATTCGGTAAATTTCACCAACTCCCACCATCCCAAACGGCTCAGTTTCAGCCGCACGTAAAGCCCCCATACTGCTTGCTCCGTACACCGCCACTCCCTGTTCAAGGGCATACAAAATCTCCTTGTGCCAGATCGAGGGCAAAGTAAGAAAAACGCCATCAATTAAACCAATAATATCGGGTTTGTAAGTGGTGACAGCACTGAGTAAGTCTGATTGTTTTGCCGGAGGAAGATAGATAGTATCGAGAATCCCTCTAGCCTCTGCTACAGGAAGTGATGACCCTAAAAATATGACTATTTTTTTCATAGTTAAAAATTAACTCGTTCCTCCGGCTGGTCGATGAGTTTCGACGACGCGCTTACTCTCAACCTTTGGTTTAATTACACGGGAAAGCTGACGCTCTGCAAATGCGATCGCACGCTTCTTTGGATTGTAGGTTGTATGAAAGGATGCCTCTAACCCCGGCACAATTACCCTAACGACAGAAATCTCCCAACCTGGCGGAGTTAAATCGAAAACAATGACCTGATTCAACCCAACCCGCTTCAGTTTTCCTAAGATAACTTCAATATCTTCTTCAAAGGTAGAAGTTGCTTGGGATTTTCTATCTTTAGCATCAATAGTCGCAGGATTGGCCTCAAGAATATCGACATCAACATCACGATTTCTCTGCAATCTTAGAGTAGTGTAGTATTGATGAAAGATGTCATCTCTTGCGCCAGAAATCAGAATAGCACGGGTTTGGGCGGCCTCAGTTAAGGCTCGTACCATCGCCACTTCCGGGTCAAGATGAGCACCATAACCGTGACTACTCGGTATATGCCCACTAGAGTCATAAATTTGGGCGCGATACACTGATATTTCCGTATCTACCGTACAGTCAAACAAAATTGGAATGGCCTGTGCTGCTTCAAATTTCGCCAACAACTCTTTTACTATAGGATACTCAATCGTTTCTAGACGCACTCTTGGCATCTGGCATCCAGGTATCCCGTATCCTTTCCTAAACGCTTCGAGATGGCAAGAAATGGCATCTCGTTCAATCAATTCAAACAGAGCAGAACTAACCGCTTCTAAAAAATGGTTTCCAGACGCTAATCCATTGGAACCCATCTCGAAGGAACTTAGATTTGTAACATCTGTATGCCAAAATCTATGGTAATTCATCGAAACAACTTGAACTGGAACTGCCACCTCATGTTGATTCAGGATATCCCATCCAAAACACCACTGTTCTGCTCGATTCACACTAAAAAGCGAATCTTCCCGTAGCGATAAATGCTCTAAGGGAATAACCGAATAATTCTCTGCCAATTGAGCATAGGAAAGGGTAAGTTCAGGCAACTCAATTATTTCAGCACAGTAAAGTTCAATTGACTCCATTGCGGCAGAAACCATCGCCGCTTCCAAAACCGTCCCTTTGCCGGAGGATGTAGCAACACTATTGCTATTAGGGCGGATCGAAATGGTCACCGGAATTCCAATCTTATCTAAACCTGTAATATTGGCAATGCGGGTTAGTCCAATGGATTTAAAATAAGGTTGAATCCGTTCCCAGGTTTCTTGCAGAGAAGCCATTCGATGTGTACCTGTCCAATAGCATTTTGTGGCTCGGTAAGCTTTATTTCGGAAAGTAATGCAAGTCATTCAATGCTGGATTAATGCTTACAAAGCTAGGTAAGTAGGTTGGTGAAATTAAACATCACGGCTTGTATTTGGGCATGGGGCATGGACAAACAACAGTTAGTTATCGGTATTCATTCCTACCTACTTCTCCCTCTATTTTATTCCTCCAAAACCCAATTTCTTTGGTTACTTGTGCGGGAATAGAGCCTCTCTAAATGTTATAGAAACTCTTCTTTTTCTCACAAATTCCCAGCCCTTGTACGTGTCTTTATAACGAGGAGCAACGCTGTGTTCCCAAGCATATCTAGCCTCTCCTCGCAAAACCAATAGACTACCAGGCAACAAGAGAATTTCTCTTTTTTGCGTGGTTTGACAATGGGTTAATTCCATTACATAGGAACTGCCCAAACTGAGAGTAATAATCGTGTTACCAAAGCAGGTTACACAGTCAACATGGCTCGTCAACCCTTGCCCTGGTTCGTATTCATTGACAGTAACTTGATCGATGGGTCTTGTGGTAAATCCATCGGAATAGAGCTGATTAGCAAGGTACAATGCCCAATCAGGCAAAGACCCCAAATAGTTACAGGCAACTAGGATACCGTTGTTGTATTCATATCTATATCCATGCTGTTGAATTCTGCGTTTGGATTCGACAGACTCTAGTGACCACGCTTGTTGGTCTAGGGCACGAAGCAATCGATTTTGCTCATGCTCATCGATGTAGCCAGGAATGTATTTCAGTCCTGGAATAGCTAAGGTTTCGGATTTTAGGAGTGCTTCTAAATCTAAGGCTTTCATAGTTAACCAACAATTTTCTCCTGTAATCAGAAACTCTTACATCAGTAATTTGTCTCAAATTCTCTACGCTATTTTGCTGAGCGTCAATTAAAGTAGGTCAGCTCAGCTTTGATATGGTAGCATTTTCAATCGTTAAGGTGTTCTTACTTTTTCATTGAATTTAGGATCTCTTTTTCTATCTTAAGCGTTGTTTTATTAATGAGAGGGTGAGAAATTCAGGAGTAAGGTAACACTACAGTAGGGTGTCCTCGTCTAAAAATTCTGCTTTCCCAAATCCAAGCGGGTTTGGCCAACTGGAATAACAGCAAAAAGTGTTTTCTCGAACTGCGTTCACCAAGTTTTACAACGCAATCCTCGTAGGAGCGCTACAGTTGAAAATACTTCCTGTTAATCAATCTGCTTTTGGAGTAGTGTTGCCATGACTAGTACCGCCTCTGCCCAATCCGGCAACTTCTGGGAGGTTGACTTTACCGCACCGTACCCCAGACAGGATACTGACTTACTCAGGCAACTGGATTTTATTCCAGGATTAAAAGAACTGCTCATGCTACGTCAGGTTCATGCTCTAGAACATGCTACAGTTTGGGTTCTGGGTGAGCAACGGGGTGGCGATAACACAAGATATTCGATAACGGCCTCTCAGATGGATAATGGCGCATTAGGAGGTTTATCCACTGACCAAGGATTTTATCTGTACGGTCAGCTCAATCTCGCTGACTTAAGAAGGGCTGTTCCTCTCGCTTTGCAGCGCCTCACGAGTGGAGAATGGGATTTGGCTGTGCATCCCCGTTGTGGCACAAATCTCTCCGTGGGGATGCTTTTAACCGCTGGACTGGCATTAGGAGCGCATCTGCTTCTGCCACGAGGGCCAATTGAACAACTTCTCGGTTTGGGCTTAGCGGCGGCAACAGCAACGCAGCTGACTCCAGATTTGGGTATCCTTGCTCAACGGTATCTCACAACGTCAGTTCCTTTTAACCTAGCGATTGAAGATATTACGGCGACGTCTGATATCTGGGGGCGTCCGGCGCATTTCGTTCAACTTCGCTGGAGAGATTGACCTCCTTTCCCCTCAAACTGAATGCGTTTCGCCGGATTCGTCAGCGGTAGCCTTGTCGCCGCGAAAGGCCATCCGCAGGCGCTTCGAGGCAGGTTAAGAAAGGTTTAATGGCACAGGCAATGGATAAGCAGTAACAAAACTTAAAAACCAGAATTACCAGACAGCTCTGATCGAGTAGTACGCTGTAAAACTAGAACGCAAGGAATAATACTATATGCCTCAACGTGGTTCTAAAGTCCGAATTCTAAGAAAAGAATCTTACTGGTTTCAGGATGTGGGTACCGTTGCCTCTGTCGATACCAGCGGCATCCTTTACCCCTTCATTGTCCGCTTTGATAAAGTCAATTACTCAGGCATCAACACCAATAACTTTGCCGAAGGTGAACTTCTAGAGGTAGAAGCACCAAAAGCCAAGAGAACTCCTGGTGGCACCAAGCAAACGCCTGTGGATGAGACCAAACGCAGGACGGGTGAGGTGGCAAAAGGCGCTGCCAAGGCTTCTGCTAAGCCCGATACCCCAGAGGGGACAGGTATAGTAGAAGGCGCTCCTAACCAGGGAACAGAACCTCGTTAAGTTGTGCCTGAACTGCCTGAAGTTGAAACAGTGTGTCAGGGTCTCAATCAAGTGACCCTGAATCAAGAAATTCGGGGGGGGGATGTGTTGCTAGCTCGCACCATCGCCTACCCTTTTTCTGTAGGTGAGTTTTTAGCGGGGCTGAAGTCCACCACTATTACTCGCTGGCACCGACGTGGTAAATATTTGCTGGCTCAACTGTCTCAAGCAGGCGTTAGTAGCCTAGAAGGAGTCGGAAGTCAGGCGTTAGAAGTCAGGAGCCAGGAGTCAGGCGTTAGGGGGGAAAATAATCCAAACTCCAAACTCCAAACTCCAAAATTGTATGATGGGGGTTGGTTAGGCGTTCACCTGCGCATGACAGGTCAACTGCTTTGGCTTGCTCAAGACGACTCGTTGCAAAAGCATACGCGAGTGCGATTGTTTTTCCCAAACAACCGTGAATTGCGCTTTGTTGACCAGCGAACATTCGGTCAGATGTGGTGGGTTCCGCCCTCCGTTGCTCCAGAAACCATCATCACGGGTTTAAAGCAACTAGGGCCAGAACCGTTTTCGGCTGAATTCTCGCTGGAGTACCTCCTGGGCAAGCTCCACAATCGTCAGCGCTCGATTAAAACGGCCCTACTGGATCAGACGATTGTGGCTGGTGTAGGTAATATCTATGCGGATGAAGCACTATTCTTAAGCGGTATCCGACCCGACACCCTCTGTGCCGCGTTGCAGGAAGAGCAGATTGAGCGTATTCGCACCAGTTTAATCCAAGTGTTGCAAGCGAGCATTGAGGCGGGTGGTACTACCTTTAGTAACTTTCTCAATGTGCAGGGCGTTAATGGCAACTACGGTGGCGTCGCTTGGGTGTACGGTCGCACGGACGAACCTTGCCGGGTCTGTGACACCGCCATTATCCGCCTCAAGTTAGCGGGGCGTTCCTCTCACTTTTGCCCCAAATGTCAGGGCTTACCCGCCGCTAAACGTTAAAAATTGCGAAGGGTAGGGTACTCAAGGGTCTTAAAATGCTAGAGGAAAGGATTTAGAAGGCAGGAATTATGGCAAATACAGTCAAAAAAGGGTCTTTGGTTCGCGCTATCCGCGACAAACTAGAAGGAAGTGTGGAAGCTCAAGCCAGCGATATACGCTTCCCTCCTTATCTTTTTGAGACAAAGGGGGAAGTTGTAGATATGAAAGGTGACTATGCTTGGGTGAAGTTTGGTCAGGTGCCCACCCCAAATATTTGGTTGCGGGTCGATCAATTAGAGGCAATTGATTGAATTCCTATTTAATCAACGACGACCCTACCCATAAAACAGCCAAAAATAGGCCGTGTTCAACACGCTAGGCGTAGCGTTGGTGGATACGGCTCAACCTTTCATTAAGAAAGCCTGTTGAGAATGGGACTAGATGCTAGATTGAACTTAAAGTTAGATGCAATGGCACTGAACTGAAGAAAAAATTTCGCTAGTTGGACTACTCATTTACAGCGAGTCCAAACGCTGACTCGTGCTTGATTCAGTGAGATTCCAGTTAGATTGGATTGATTTGTAACCCTTTGTGTTCAAGTTATGACATCTACATCTAGTTCCTCAATTTTATGTCAAGACCGTCGCGTTACTGTGATCGGCGGCGGGAAAGTAGGTAGTACTCTGGCTCAACGGATTGCGGAGAAAAATCTAGCAGACGTGGTGTTACTCGATATTGTCGAGGGGATGCCCCAAGGGATTGCCTTGGATTTGCAGGAGGCACAGCCCTTGGAACGTCATAGTCGCCAGATTATGGGTACTAACGACTACGCGGATACTGCCAATTCCGATATTGTGGTGATTACTGCCGGAATTCCCCGCAAACCGGGCATGACACGGGAGGATTTGCTCAAGACCAATGCCAAGATTGTCGTAGACGCCTCCCAAAAAGCGATCGCGCAGTCTCCTAATGCCATATTTATCGTCGTCTCTAACCCGCTAGATGTCATGACTTATCTGGCCTGGAAAACGACCCAACTCCCGCCCTACCGGGTGATGGGCATGGCAGGTGTTCTCGATTCCTCCCGATTCCAAGCCTTTATTGCCATGGAACTCGGCGTTTCGTCCAAGGAGGTCAGTGCCTTGGTGCTAGGAGGTCACGGTGATTTAATGGTACCGTTGCCCCGTTACTCTACGGTTGGCGGCATTCCCATTACCGAACTCATGGATGCGGCAACTATTGAGCGGTTAGTGGAACGCACTCGCAACGGTGGGGGAGAGATTGTGGGTCTGATGAAGACCGGTGGTGCTTATTATGCCCCAGCTTCTTCTGCTTGTCTAATGGTAGAAGCGATTTTAAACAACCAATCACGGCAGTTACCCGCCTCAGCCTATCTGCAAGGCGAATATGGTTTGAATGATATTTTCATCGGGGTGCCCATCTTGTTAGGGTGTCGCGGCGTCGAAAAGGTGTTGGAAATCAACCTTACCGATGCAGAACGTGAGTCTCTCCATACGTCAGCCGAATCCGTGCGTCAAAATATCCAGCAGGCGTTTTCACTATTGGGGAGTGGTTAAGCTGATGTGCCGGGAAATTGCATCGCTAGGGGTTTTGGATATCAGTTTGACTTTGCGATCGTATTGGCTTTACTCGTGCGGGGCATTAATGCCCTAACCGTACGTTCAATTAGGTCATAATAAGCTAGCGTATAATCAGTGACCTAATGAGACGGTTGAGACTGTGGCTATCCTGCGTCCTTTCGTTGATCGCGTTGTTGATCGTCCTGCCTTACAAACTCTTGCCCAGCGCTACCCTGAGCTAGATATTGCATCGGTTGAAGCGTGTTTAGCATTTTTGCGAGCAACCGCAGATGTGCAAGCGGCGCTAGACACCCATTTTGCTCGCTATGGTCTGTCAATGGGCAAATTTACTCTATTGATGCAATTGTCACAGGCAAAGGAGCAAGGATTAACTCCCTCTGAATGTGCAGAGCGATCGGGCGTAACTCGCGCCACCATCACAGGACTATTGGATGGGCTAGAGCGGGACGGATTGGTAGAGCGGCAGCCCAGCCGTGATGATCGTCGGATGTTGAGCGTTCACCTGACAGAAAAAGGACGCAGCCTGATGGCTCAGATGCTTCCCGATCATTTTTGCCGCACAACTGGGTTGATGGCGCATCTCACTGCCGACGAGAAGAAAACGCTGATAGAGCTTCTACAAAAATTGCAAGCAGGCACACCAGCCATGCTTCAGCCCTAGCTGCCAATCAAAGTATTTACAGATCAAACCATTATGCTAAATTAATTAGGAAGCTAATTATTAGGTAGCTAATTTGTAGGGTAGATTCCTGCTGAGTCAGTACTTGATTGGAATTTAAGGAGAGCCGGATGAAGAAGCTCAGTGTCAAGCCAAAGAACTGGCTATTGTCTGTCCATGTTGCCTCTGGCGGAATCTGGCTGGGTACGGCATTGTGTATTGTGGCGATCGCCATCATTAAGCGAGATACACCCAATGGAGACGAACTTTATGCCATAAACGCAGTTCTGAAATTCATGGATGATTGGGTGATTATTCCGACGGCTATGCTGTCACTCGTTACAGGCGGATTGCTCTGTTGGCTTACCATCTGGGGATTTACAAAACACTATTGGGTCATCGTGAAATGGGTGGCAACTGTTACCCTGATCACAACAGGAACAATCTGGCTAGGTCCCTGGCTAAATGCGATGACTGCCATTTCTGAAGCAGAACGGCTGCAAGCTCTACGCAATCCTTTTTACGTATTGGATCGACAAGGCGTAATTGTCGGTGGTTCAATCCAAACCGCTTGCCTATTAGCCATTATTGCCATCTCAGTACTCAAACCGTGGGGAAGACGATTGATTAAACAACTCAAGGAAGTACAAGAAGTTGGTTAGACTGCTTTATCCTTTGGAGAGAAAAGTTTGTTTGAGGAAAGCTGAGCGACCATCTGGGCACGAGAGGAAACCGCAAGCTTGCGAAACATGCGTTTTAAAGCTTGCTTAACAGAGTTTTCTGTAATCCAAAGAGTTGCACCGATTTGTGCATTCGTTAGCCCCTGTGCCACGAGAGAGGCAATTTGCATTTCACGGGGCGTCAAACAGTTAGAAATTAAAGGATTGAATCCGCTCGATCGCGACTGTAGTGTTGCAAGCCTTGTTGATATATGCAGGCAAAGGGCACTCAGATCAGCTAGATCTTGAGCATTAAAGGCAGGAGCTTCACGATCACGAGTAAAGCCAAGTCCACCAACTAAACAACCATTCGTCACAATGGGTCCAGCCATGACATGCGCGTGGTCGGAACGCGGGCAAATTGTCTTCCACACTCCAGGGGGAAATACTAACTCATCGTGAACAGCAGCATGACGTTCAACCACGTAGCGCAAGAGCGGATTGTGGTCTAACGATAAAGCTCTTTGAGCAATATCTGACAGCTTTTTTTCCGCCGAGAGAAGCTGCTCGAAGAAGAAAAGGCTGCAACGTTGAGCAGCAAAATATTCGCGCACTTTCACCATGACATGCTGTCGTAGTGCTTGCTCATCCCGAGATTGTGCGATCGCTTGAAATAAAGACTGCAAAGAATTCGCCATCATCGTTGCGGCAAAGAGTACTCGATCGAGGTCTAGGCGCAGTTAAGAGTCAGCTTTACTCTAGCTTTAGCACCGTTGCAAAACAAGGAGTAACGCTCCATGTCATTATCTCAGTACGCCTATTCTGAAGTACTCGTCGAGACTCAATGGGTTGTTGACCATCTCAACGACCCCAACATTCGCTTGGTTGAAGTAGACATGAGTCCCCAGGCGTACAATGCTGGACACATTCCCGGTGCCGTCTTCTGGGGTGGAGCTGACCTGCTACTGCCTGATCAACGCATCAATTTCGATCCGACTGCTCTGGAAAAATTGCTGGCACGTTCCGGTATTGCTAACCATACCACCACGATCGCATATAGCAGTCATCCTGCTGCCGGAGGCTTGCTCTTCTGGCTCTTGAAAGCGTTCGGTCATCCTGATGTGCGTATCCTCAATGGAGGACGCCAGAAATGGATGGCAGAAGGTCGCCCCCTAACGACTGAACCAACGCTTGTCACGCCGACTCATTACCACGCCCAGGCTCTCAATCCTAGCTTGCGAGCGCTGCACGGGTATATTCAGGAGTCCATTAGTCGGGCTGATCGCGTGTTAGTGGATGTCCGCACACCTCAAGAGTACAGCGGCGAATGGTTCATGATGCAACCCCCTAAAGGGACAGAGCGCACTGGGCACATCCCTGGTGCGGTGCATGTAGATTGTGAACTGGCTCATAACGCTGATGGAACCTTCAAATCAGTTGACGTATTGCAGTCTCTCTATAGTGGCAAAGGCATCACCCCTGACAAAGAAGTAATTACTTACTGTGCCGTTGGGGCGCGATCGGGTCATATTTGGTTTGTTTTGAAGTATTTACTGGGTTATCCCAACGTTCGGAGCTACGATGGGTCGTGGAATGAGTGGAGTCGGCTCCCCAATATGGCGATCGAGAAGTAATAAGCTGTCACGCTTTTAAATTGCTCGTTGAGACGGACGCTCCTAACGCGGGGAGGGGAGACACCCAGAGGGATTGACGGTTCGTTCCCTAACTAAACAATATGCAAATTAAATGCACAACAGCTTACCAAATCGTTCCCTCTCATCCCACGACTTTGTACCTCATCCACTTGAGAACCGCTATCACCAGTTTTGGTGTGAATCAAACACATCTCTTTGTACGCTCGGTTCAAATCGTTTTTCTCACCATTGCTGTACGGTTTAACCACTCAAACCCATCTTAGACTCATGCAAAACTGAGATTATCTCTCAACGTTTGCTCCTGTCGCCTGACGGCTTCAAGCAGCGAGGCATTCTGAAGAATAACACCTGCTTGGTTGTTAAAAATTTGCATATATTTTTGGTCGCTTTCATCAAAACTGACTTGGAAATATTCGGGCGCTTCCATCCCATCAGCTGGGTCGTAATCAGGAAAATCACCCGGTTTTTTCTTATTCACTAATTGGGTTACACCCAGTAACTCGCCATCGGGGCTAAAAACCGGCATACACAACAAGCTATAAGTACGATATCCACTTTTTTTGTCAGTCTTTTTAGCCGTCTCTGAATCGGGATGACCGTACAAATCAAAAGGAATATTTAGAGGCTTGCCAGATTCTGCGACTTTGCCAGCATAGCCTTCTCCAATCTTCACTCTCACTTCCCGTTCTTCACCGTTATCAAAGGGAATTCTCGTCCACAACTGTCCAGCCTGTTGATCTAAAAGCCATAACGTACTGCGGTCAGCATTCATCAATTTTTTCGCCGCTTCCATGACTCGCCTGAGGATTTCCTCGAGTTCCAAACTACTCTGCGTCACTGAACGGGTTGCTGCCATCAGTGCCGCTGCAACTCGTTGTCCTCGAGCTGTTTTATGATAAGAACGGAAGCTTTCCAAAATCATTTGAATCAAAGGGGCATTTTCCGAAAACCGTTCTTCATCGGCCTTAGTAAAGCCCTGTTTATCAATTTTTTCTTCCAAAGCCGCCGTTCGCTTATATCCTCGCTTTAGCTTATTCAATAATTGGACGACTGCCACTAACCCCCCTTGTTCATTAAACATGGGTAACGCCAGCATTGTGTAGGTACGGTAGTCGTTTTTTTGGTCTTGTTCCTTGGCGGTTACTGAGCGTGGATCGTCATAAAAATCGTAGGGAATATTAATCAGTTGCTTGCGAGTAGCTACCTCACCTACAATTCCTTTATCTGCCGGAACGCGAATCTCTAGTGAACGTTCTCCTTCTTCTTCTTCTTCAGCCACAATTGACCAGAATTCATTCTTTTCTTCATCTAATAAGAAAATCGTTGTCCGGTCAGCATTCAGCGATTTTCCCATTTTGATGGTTATCGATCGCAGCGTGGCATCCAAAATATCATCAAACCCATCATTCTCCATAACTTTATGGAGCATGGACAAAGTTTGACTTACTACATTATGTTGCTGAATGTCAGCTTCTTTTTGAACTAATTCAAACTTCTTGGCATTTTGCAACGCCACACCCACTTGAGAGT
This sequence comes from Waterburya sp., assembly GCA_036703055.1. Taxonomy (GTDB): domain Bacteria; phylum Cyanobacteriota; class Cyanobacteriia; order Cyanobacteriales; family Coleofasciculaceae; genus DATNPV01. The sequence goes on along the minus strand of DATNPV010000311.1, from coordinate 11,216 downwards.
TAAATATCTCCATATATTTTTGGCTGTTAGCATCAAAGCTAGCCTGAAAGCATTCTGGTGCTGCCGGCCAATCCGTAGGGTTGTATTCGGGAAATTCCCCAGGTTTGCGCTTATTGACTAATTGAGTAACACCGAGTAATTCTCCATCAGGACTCCTAACAGGCATACAAAGTAAACTACAAGTGCGATATCCTGTTACCCGATCCATCTGCTTGGATGTTTCAGAACCGGGCTGTTGATACAAATCAAATGGAATATTGAGAGGTTCACCAGTTGCTGCAACTTTACCAGCGTAACCTTGTCCTACTTTTATTCGCAGTTCTTGCTCAGAAACTTCTTTGCCATTCTTAATCGGAATTTTGGTCCATAGCTCATTGCTATCCGAGTCTAGCAACCACAGCGTACTGCGGTCGGCGTTCATCAATTTTTTGGCGGCTTCCATCACTCGTTCTAGGAATTCTTCAGAATCCAGAGCGATTTCATGCAGGGAATTAGTTGCTTCTCTTAGCGCTTCAGAGGCGATGAGTCTTTGAGTTAATCGATAGCACGATTGACAGCGTTCTAGAATTCCTTGCAGCGCAGGCGCATACTCGGCAAACTGTTTTTGGTCGGCTTCGGTGAATCCCTCTTTATCAATTCGTTCTAGAAGGGGAGCAGTAGGATTATTGGGTTGCTTTAATTTATTGAGTAGCTGAACGACAGCCACTAAATTTCCATTTTCATTTAATAAAGGTAGAGCTAGGAGAGTGTAGGTAGGATATCCATGGGTTTTGATTTTACTTGCTCTGGGAGAATGGGAATTACTGGAGTAATAAAAGGGAATATTAACCATCTCCTTCAGAGTGGCAACTAGGCCAACAATTTCCCGGTTTGCTAAAATTTCAACTTCTCGATTGCTACCAGTTTGATTTCGAGCAATAATTGACCAAATTTCATTTTTATATTCATCAATCAAAAAAATTGTAGTGCGGTCAACACTGAGTAATTCCGTTAGTTTAATGGTGACCGAACCTAACACTTCATAAAGAATATCATCAAAATTTTTGCCATCCATGACATTCAGCATGGACAAAAGTTTTTGCTCTTGATTTGCAATAATTTGCAGAAAATCAGGCTGCAAATCAGCTAAAACTTTGTTCAGCCAAGCCCAGTTAAATACAGAGCCATACAGTCGATTATAAACGCTTAATTTCCCAGCACGATTAACGACTAAACCTGATAGCCGTAGCTCCATGTTTTCCGGACTGTCATTGGCAATGACAGTTTCTTGTTGCAAGACTTGCTGATAAAGTTTTAACAGTAAACCCGTGCGTTTACCGCTTCGGAGCAAGCGATCGCGGATTGTTTTCAGATGGGCTGGTTCATCTTGGGTTTCCCAATTGTCAATAATTCGCTCTTGTACCAAATTTTCGACCCACTGTGCCTCTTGAGCTGGGAGTAAACAGGCCTCAGCATGGAAAATAATATTGCACAACTTTTGGGTAAGAAAGGGCTGTCCTCCCGTCCAATCTAAAACGGCTTTTATAACAGCTTGGGGATTACTCACCTTGAGCGCTAATCCTTCGACTAAAGGCTGGGCTTCCTCTAGCGTAAATCCGTGCAATTCAATCGCTCGGCCTAAATTAAATGGGGTGCGACTTTTGTCTTGGATTAAATCGTAAGGGGTGGCAACTCCCAACAGAGCAAACGTTATACGCTCATAGTCATGGCAGGAACGGATAAAAGCAAAAAAATCATCCGCTTTAAAATTCAAGCTGAGCGCACTATCAATTTCATCGATAAAAATAACAATATGTTGGCTAATTGCTGATAGCAATACCTGCTCAATAAACTCACTCAATCGCTGTACGGGAGGCAGATATTCGCGATCGTGCAACCAAGCTCGTAGCTCCAATTGCTCAGAAAGCTTGAACCCCCTAACGAGATTTCTAATAATCCCGGCATACCATTGATCGGGAGTAATATCCTGACTACCAATCTTCGTTAGATCAATCGCTGTACAGGCAATTCCATCCGCTTGTAGTTTGTGCATGGTTCGCACCCGCAAGCTTGTCTTCCCCATCTGCCGGGAATTGAGGACGTAACAAAACTCCCCAGCTCTTAACCCTTCATACAATGCAAAATCAGCCTGCCGCACAACATAGGTAGGAGCATCCAATGGTAAATGCCCACCCACTTTGTAGTGATAACTTGGATGCAGCGTTTTACTCATGCTGCGCCTCTGCGTACAAAATACAGTATCCCCAATCATGAATGCATCCCTTTTCTTTATTGTGCACGTCCGGAAAAGCGCTCTCGAAAATACTGACGATACAAATCAAATCGGGGTGTAACATAATTGCCCTGCAACTGCACTAACCCCAAACTGTGCAACTTAAAAGCCAGCACCGAGTCTAATTCCACGGGTTCATGGGTTGTGACTACTTTTGTCAACGCTGCCCCTAACTCTGGGTGCTGCTGAAGATGCCACAAGTGTCTACGCAAATGATCACCATACAGTCCTGCTTCTGTAGCCGCCGTTTGCAACAATTGATTGAGCGTGAGTTGCCTGGTTGCGATGTGATACAGTGCCACTCGTACTAAATAGGGATGCCCACCTACGATAGACATCAATTGCTCAACCTGAGTTGCATTCCAATTGAGACGATGCCGATGGGTCAAATCCTGTACCTGCTGGGGGGTAAATTCTGGCAGCTCAATCGGTAACCCGACATTAAAGGGTGACTGATTAATATTGAGGGGAACATAAACTTCTGTGGAGTGAACCACAACTAATCGCAGTTTTTCCCACAACTCACTGTCACCATACCCCGCTTCTTCATACCACGCTCGCAGCAAGCCAAAAAAATCATCGGCAATATTGGGATACTGAAAAACGCGATCAACTTCATCTAATCCTAATACCAGCGGAGTATCCGTTTCGGGTAACAAACAATCTTGAAAGTAATCCGTACAGTTATCTTTGCTGCCATAAGTATCCGTCCAAAAATCATCAACTTGATAGGGCAGACGTAGCTTGCGAGTTATTCTGGCACAAAACCACTGTAAAAGTTGATTTAAACTGGCAAAAACATCTGCATCAGCGTGTTGAAACGAGAGTGGTACTGTGCGGTATCCATGCTCTTTAGCGTGATATAAAATTCTTGCCATTAATGAGGTTTTGCCCATTTGTCTGGGAGCTTTAATCCGAATTAAAGCTCCTGGCTGCAAAATTTCTTTGTAGCAGAGTGCTTCATAAGGGACTCGCTCTACATAAAATGCAGAGGCTAGGCGTACTTGACCACTGGGTAATTCGGGTTCTGCCACAGGTATAGGGAGGGGCAATTCCTCCAGGGTTGCCCCAGAATAGGAAGTAGAGGGTTCGCTGTTCCCTGGTCTATCAGGATTTGTGGCAGTTGGAACAATTTCTTCCCCGCTCCAAGGTAGGCTGGGTGACATCACCCCTACATCCCATTGCCCATTTCCCCGAATCAAGTTTAGGATTGCTTGAATCAAGCTTGGGGTATCCGCAGACGATTTCCATTCACGCTGCCCAATTCCTTGAAGGTAGCTGCGGAGGTCGTGGTTGAGTGGTACATTGAGGTCACAATTGACGCGGATAGCTAGCACAATGGGCTTGTCGCTTTGGCGAGAATCGTGCAACTCCTTAGCGCGCCGCAACTTCTCGATCGCCATTTCACTCACAGCGGCTTGAGACGATAACAGCAGCAAAAAGTAATCACATTGTTTTAATTCTGTATCAATTTGAGCAATCCAATCTTCTGCCAAATGTGGGCAGTCTCCAAGTGTTGACCCTACCGTTGCCCTAAAGGTTTGATGCCCGGATGCGGTTAAGGCTTCACACAACTGCAAAGCGAGTGACAAGTCGGGTTCTTGTGCCCAATGGGAAATAAAAACTTTCTGGATTGTCCCAATTTTTGTGCCCCCAAACGCCATCCTCTGGTTGTTAATCACTTCTCCAGATTGTGAGAGCTGCCGCTTTAGCGATCGCTCTAGCGCTCCCCGAAACTGTTTTTTGGTCACTTTTTCCCCCAACACCGTTGAAAGCTTCTGCCATAACTTATAGCCAACGTATTTTTCAACATACTGAGGATTGAGGGGGTAGATTTCCTCATACGTCTTCCCTTGGAAAGACCCAATAAAAACTTTCCTCTCTAAATCATTGAGGTGCTTTCCCGTTTCGTTATAAACTAATTTATCGACAAATTCCAATGCGTATTCAGCTTTCATCGCTGTTCATTCAAGGAGCCTGTTTTATCAAGAGCAACTATTTATTTAGATGAAATATTACCCATACAATATGTTTTTACAGGCTATGGTTTTGGTTGGAAGGTTCTTGCGATCTGGATCGCTTAAGTTATTGACTTAGATCACACTTATCTTAACCGGGAATTATACTCCTTAAGGGTGAGATTAATGTAGGTAATCTTACCCTATTTTGATATAAATCAATCAAATATTAAAGATTTCATGAGGTTTTATGAGTATTCCTGAGCTTGTTTTCATCCATTGCAGTCGCGTTATAAATTTTTTCTCAGCAATCTGGAGCGAATTTATGAGTTTTTCGGGTTCCTAATTTCCGACACTTAGGCCAAACTGATGAAGGAAGACAATGATCCAAGTTACCTTTAGTGGAAGCGAACAATGTGAGCCAGAAACTAACCGTAGTCAATTAACAGATACTCTAAGCGTCTGTCCCACCTGACCTGATTCACTTAGTTAGCGCGGATTTTTAAGAGAGGATAGCAAGATGTTTAATCCTACAGAGGTGCTGATACATAACTGTGTTGAACGCTTACAAGCTGGCTACCGCCAAACCTACGGCAGTCTCAAACCTGAGTATGCAGAGATTTTGGGTTGGGTGGGGAACATGACATTGGAAATCATTGCCAACAGCGATGCTCCCTATCACAACGTTGAACATACAGTCCTAGTGGCCTTAGCTGGACAGGAAGTTCTACGCGGCAAGCATATCCGTGAGGGAGGTGTCTCCTGTAAAGATTGGTTGCACCTAATCATCTCTTGGTTATGTCATGACATTGGCTACATCAAGGGAGTTTGTCGCCGCGATCGCACAGACGATAACTGGTTTGCGACAGGGATAGATGACCTGATGGTCTCGCTGCCTTTTGGTGCAACCGATGCTAGCTTGACGTCCTTTCATGTAGACCGGGGCAAACTCTTTGTCGAAGAGCGCTTTGGCTCTAGCAACCTGATTGATGCCGAACTCATTAAGCGCAATATTGAACTCACTCGTTTTCCGGTACCTGCTGATGAAGAGCATACCGACACCATCAACTATCCCGGTTTAACGAGAGCTGCGGATTTAATTGGTCAATTAAGTGACCCACGCTACTTACAAAAAATTCCTGCCCTATTCTACGAATTTGAAGAGACCGGCATGAACAAGACCTTGGGTTACCATCATCCCAATGATTTACGCAAGAGTTACCCAAGCTTTTACTGGAGCGTTGTGTTGCCCTACATTCAGCCCGCCTTGCATTACTTAGAGGTGACACATTCTGGTCGGCAGATTATCGCCAATCTCTACGCTCATGTGTTTCAAGTAGAACAGGAATTGCGTTCGGGCAGAGAGTTGAGAGCAAAAGCGATCGCGTCTCCCTTGGAGGCGGCATTCGAGACTATCTCTCAATCCGCGAAACTAACACCCGCACAACACTCTGTCTCTGGAGAATCCTATCAATCTGTTCTGGTAGTTAAATCAGAATGATGGGTGAAGTTAGTTCATCCAAGACGTGACAACTCTACTTAGTTCCAAAGTTCTCCTGCTTGCAGGGGAACTTTGGCTTAATGCTGACATTAATAAAGATATATTTTGTCTCCAGCGAGTTAGTTTTAAATCATCAATCTACAGAAACTGGCTTACCTTTAAATCATAAAATTAAGGAAAATTGTCAGACATATCGTAATACAGTTTATCTGAGCTTTACAATTAATCAGATGATCATCAAACGCTTGTAAAAGTTGATTTCGTAACACTTTAAAACTTTAAATTTATGATTAATTGAAGCTTACATCAACTCGCCGCACATGACCGATAACAACATCAATCACAAAACCGGGACAGGACAAACATCTTATCCTGGCGACCTATCACCTGCTCAAGTTAATCCATTTATCTCCGATGTCAGTCACGAACTCCGCACGCCTTTGACCTCCATTCGAGGTGCTTTGGGACTTTTGCACAGTGGCATCCTAGACCTCAAATCTGACCAAGGTCAGCGCCTGCTGGAAATAGCCATCAATAACACAGACCGCTTGGTGCGTTTTACCAACGCACTAGAGGCTACTACCCGTGTCTTGGCAGAAGTAACCACCACTCAAGACGCTATCTCCAAAACCTTACAAGCCCTCTGTGACAACTTAGGGTGGCAACTTGGTGAATTTTGGAGCATAGAGCAGGTAGAGGGAGGTACGGCTGTATTACGCTGCCTGGAAACCTGGCAAGTCGAATCTATCTCAATTCCCAAGTTTCTGGCTGCGACTAAACAGATTACCCTGGCACCAGGAATTGGTTTACCCGGTCGCATCTGGGCTAGTGGTACACCTCAGTGGATTCCTAATATTGTTCAAGATGACCAGTTTCTCCCAGCGGCGATCGCTCAAAAAGAAGGCTTGCGAACGGCTTTCGGTTTCCCTGTGACGAGCGATCGGGAAATCCTTGGCGTCATTACCTTCTTCAGTCAAGAAACCCAGCCTCGAGATAAAGATTTACTCAAGATGATGACCGCTATCGGTAGCCATATCGGTCAGTTTATCGAACGCAAACGGGCACAAGAAGCCTTAGAACGGTCAGAAGCTCAGTTGAGAAAACAAACCATTCAACTCCAAAACGCCTTTCAAGAATTGAAACGTACCCAAGCTCAACTCGTGCAAAGTGAAAAGATGTCAGCGCTTGGACAAATGGTTGCTGGTGTTGCCCATGAAATTAACAACCCCATCAATTTTATTTATGCCAATATAAACTATGCTGAGCAATATACTCAAGACATGTTAAATATACTAAATCTTTATGCTAAAAATTATCCCACTCCTACACCTGAAATACAGGCTGAGATTGAAAAAAATGATTTAGAATTTATCGTTGACGACCTACCTAAAATATTGTCATCGATGAAAGGTGGGTCGGAACGCATCCGGAGTATTGTCCTATCACTTCGCAATTTTTCCCGTCATGATGAAGCTGACAAGAAGGCAGTTAATGTTCACGAGGGAATTGATAGCACTCTTTTGATTTTGAAAAATAAACTAGAATACAGGCGGGGTATGCCCAATATTCAAGTTATCAAAGAATATGACAATCTTCCTTTATTAGAGTGTCATGCACGGCAGCTCAATCAAGTATTTCTGAATATTCTGAACAATGGTATTGAAGCGATAGATGAGGTAATAGAAAAGCGTTTGGCAGACAATCCTTCCTTCTCGCCGCAGATTCGTGTTCGCACTGAAAGTTTAGAATCAGGGGAGGTTGTAATCCGGATTGCTGACAACGGTTGTGGCATGGCAGAAACCGACGTCCAACAAATATTCAATCCATTTTTTACAACTAAACCAGTGGGGAAGGGAACAGGTTTGGGTTTAGCAATCTGCTATCAAATTATCGTTGAAAAACATAAAGGAATATTGAAGTGTAACTCAGAGTTAGGGCGCGGAACTGAGTTTTGGATTCAGATTCCCTGTAGCAGTAAGACAATGCAGTAGTGCAAATAAAAAAAGAAAAATCGAAAGTAATAACTCTTCGGTTTTCCTCTCTTTTCACCCGTTATTGCATCAACGTTGCTGCGCTCAATTACACCGAATTAATTCATGAAAGATAATACTGATTCACCTCATACTGATAGCTTCGCTTTACCCAAAACGGCTGAAACTACTGTATCGTCCAGTGAAGAGCAATACCGCACTCTAGCTCAAAACTTTCCCAACGGTGCTGTACTTTTATTTGACCGCAACCTTCGTTATACATTAGCAGAGGGCACTGGATTAGCAGCCGTTGGTCTTTCTAAAGAGTTATTGGAAGAAAAGACAATTTGGGAGTCATTCCCCCCCAAAATCAGTGCAATCCTGGAACCTATTTATCGAAAAGCGCTGACTGGAAAAGCAACTACCTGTGAAATTCCTTATGGTGAGTACGTTTACCTTGTACACACGGTTCCAGTCAAAAATGAACAAGGAGAAACCGTTGGTGGTATGACTGCAACCCAAGATATCACTGAACTGAAGCAGGCAGAACGGGAACTCCGCCAACTCAAGGATGAATTAGAAGTAAGAGTGCAGGAGCGTACTGCTGAATTAATTCAGACTAACGAGCAATTGCAGCAGGAGATTGCCGTGCGCCGAGCAGCAGAGAAGGGGTTGTACGAAAGCCAAGTCTCTCTAAAGCTAATCAACATCATATCAACCGGAATCACCACCGGAATGCAGCCTTTGCAAGTCATTGAACGAATACTGACACAGGTGAGCCAACATTTTAAACATCTGCGAGTCGCCTATTCCACAATTGACAAACGAGGCGTCTTGAAGGTAATTCAGGCGATTGAGCCAGCCGACATGCCACCTTTGCAGGGGTTAGTCGCTGATTTAAACGCTGCACCAGACTATGTGAATGCCTTGCGTCAAAACCAGCCGCAAATCGTTGCCGATATTTTAGCCGATATCAAGCTGGCTCCCCTTGCAAATACCCTGCTTGCCAGTGGCATCAAAGCCTTGCTTGATGCACCTCTGTGTAACGATACAGACGGACTAGTTGGCTCGCTGTGCTTTCATTCACCAGAACCTCGTCAATGGAGTCCTTATGAGGTTGCTACTTTGATAGAAGTTGCTGACTACTTATCGGTTACGCTTAAAGAGGCTCAAGCGCAACAAGAGCGAACTAAGGTAGAAGCTGCACTGCGAGATAGTGAAGAACGCTATCGCCTGTTAGTCGAACTTTCTCCTGAAACTATCCTTGTCCAAAGCCAAGGAAATATTGCTTACATTAATCCAGCAGGCATCAAACTGTTAGGGGCAAGAGCGAGTGAAGAACTCATCGGCACACCCTTATTAGATAAAATTCATCCAGATTACCGAGAATTTGTGCAACAGCAAATTCAGCAAGTGCAACAGACAGGGCAGCAGACACCCCTAGCAGAAATTGGGATGGTACGGATCGATGGGCAAGTCATTGATGTAGAGTTAACCGGAGTCCGAATTGCCTACCAGGATAAACCCGCTGTACAAGTCTTAATTCGGGATATTACCGATCGCAAACAAGCTGAAGTTGAGTTGCAAGCCCAAGCTCAACTGCTCGATTTGGCTCACGACACAATTACAGTGCGCGATTTGAGCGATCGCATCATCTTTTGGAACCAAGGCGCGGTGAAAATGTATGGCTACACGCGATCGCAAGCCCTCGGTCAAAATGTCCGATCCTTGCTCCAAACTCAATTCCCGCAGCCAATCGAGGATATCGAAGCCGAACTTTTACGTTCTGGGCATTGGGAAGGGGAACTCCTGCATACGAGGGCGGATGGTTCTCGCCTGATGGTAGCCAGTCGTTGGGCATTACAGCGAGACAAGTACGGTATCCCAGTCAAGATTTTAGAAATTAATAATGACATCACCGAACGCAAGGAAGCAGAGCAAGAGCTGCAACAGAGTGAAACAATGCTGCGATCATTTTGCGAAGTCACAGCGGCACAGCAACTTAACTTGAACCAACGCTTTCAACAAATGCTGGCAATGGGTTGCCAGCACTTTGGTTTGGATTGTGGCTTTTTAGCCCGTGTGGAGAGCGAGCAGTATGAGATTATTGCTGCCCAAACGCCAGATCATTCTGTTGCTGTCGGTGATGTCTTTGATGTCAGGCAGACGTACTGCCTAGAAGCCTTGCAAATGTCGGAACCGCTTTGTATTCAGCAAGCGAGTACTTCCCCCTGGTGTCACCATCCAGGTTATGCCGGGTTCCGGATGGAAACCTACGTTGGTATGCGAGTGATGGTAAACAATAGCATCTACGGCATACTCTGCTTTTGCAGCCACGTTCCTTCCCAAAAGCAGTTCTACGCTGTGGACAAAGAATTGTTGAAGCTGATGGCACAGTGGATTGGTAATGAGATAGAGCGTTACTCAGCGGTTGAGGCACTAGAACAGCTGCGTCATCAAAACGAGTTAATTTTAAATTCAGCGGGAGAAGGCATCTGTGGGGTGGACGCGCAAGGCACTATCACCTTTGTCAATCCCACTGCGGCAAAACTGTTGGGCTATAAGGTAGAGGAACTCATGCACCAGCCTATCTCTGCTCGACTATGCCATAGAGAAGACGACACCCCCTGTACTTTGGAGGATACATTCCTTTATGCCGTACTCAAAACGGGGAAAGTTTTACACTCCAAAGAGCAGGTATTTTGGCGCAAAGACAGCTCTAGTTTCCCTGTTGAGTGCATTGCCACTCCCATGACTGAACGAGGAGAGGGAGAGATGGGGAGAGGAGAAGGGAGACAAGGGGGAAAAGGAGGACAAGGGGGAATTTCTAGCGTGAGTGAAGTGGGTGCGCCGAATAACGCGATGATGCCTGTAACCACTGCTCCCTTGTCTCCTATTGTGGGTGCGGTGATCACGTTTAGGGATATCAGTGAGCGCCTTGCTATTGAACGCATGAAAGATGAATTCATCTCGGTGGTGAGTCACGAATTGCGAACACCTCTGACGGCAATTCGGGGATCGCTGGGTTTGATTGCAGGAGGGCTGTTAACCACCCAACCGCAAAAGGCACAACGGATGCTGGAAATTGCAGCAGGGAATACAGATCGTCTGACTCGGTTGATTAATGACATCCTGGATATTGAGCGCATTGAGTCAGGCAAAATCCAAATGGAAAAAGAAGTCTGTGACACCCATGAATTAATGGTGCAGACTGTCGAGGATATGCAAACAATGGCAGAGAAGGCAAGCGTTACCCTCGTTCTTGCTCCGATAGACGCTCAAATACAAGTTGACCGCGACCGCATTATTCAGGTCTTCACTAATCTGATTAGTAACGCGATAAAATTTTCGCCTCCTCAGACAACTGTTGAAATTATTGCCGAACTTCAAGAAGCCGAAGAACTCTTGAGTGAGAGCCGATTTAGCTCTACGTTGTTCTGTAGCCCCGTGCCCCTGCCTGCCAACTCAAAACAGGTACTCTTCAAAGTAAGCGATCAGGGGCGGGGCATTCCATC
>DATNPV010000023.1:0-13796 GCA_036703055.1 Waterburya sp. | reverse complement strand
CTCAAAAGATACTAAACCGAGTAGCAAGATGCTTGCCAAGACTTGTTAAGTTTGCTACTTTAGATAAGCGCTGAACGTTAAGCGCAGAAAGTCAAAAAAGCCGGGATAGCTCAGTTGGTAGAGCAGAGGACTGAAAATCCTCGTGTCGGCGGTTCAAATCCGCCTCCTGGCATTTTTAGATCCGGGACTTGGTTAACCATGAACTCTACTAGTCAGCTAAGTATTAGGCTGAGTTCATGACCTATTTTTAGCAGAGTATTCTACATTCCAACCAGTAAAGGTAAGGCAGTCTATAATCGTTTTGTCACTAATTCAAGTGCCTGAGCAAAAGTTAATTGCCAAAAGCCTGAAAGATGCTAACGGTTGTTGTTGCTCTCAATGTGCTAATCTCGCTGCTGTGCTTCTATGTGACTTGGCAACTCTGGAATGTGCGCCGAGCCTTATCGATTGCCGCAGATGCTGTAGCTAATGCTGAACGGGATACCTATAACGTGTTACACGGTGCGCCCCAGGCGATTGCTCAAGGGCAGGTGGGTGTCAAGGGATTGAGAGTCAGTTGTCAGCAACTGGAGATGCAGCTGCAAAGAGTTCAGCAAGTTGTGGCGCTCTTAAGTTTGGTACAAAGCCTTTTACCGCTAGTGAGACGCTCCTCAACTCAGCTTCGCCAACGGAACCGAGTTGCAGCCGTGAAGTCGCGATCGCACTCAAGACGGTTACGGCGTCAACAACGCTCTAGAGGGTAAGGGTGAGATTAAGCTCTCAGGCTTCTCTCGTTGCCTACTTTTAGGTGACGGGGGGACGGGAGAGGGTTGGACAGCTCTATTCTAAGTTAGGGAATGTGCAATGTTTTATGCGCGCTAGCTTAGGAGATAATAATCGACAACAAGCGCAAGCCTAGCAGACGACTCAGGTATCACGTAGCGATTTCCCAGAGCAAATCTGCATAAAATTGGTGTAGGGAGAGAAACTAAAAAATGTCAAAGAGAAGTGCTGGAGCATTTATTAGTGGCTTGCTGATAGGCAGCGCGATTGGAACGCTAACAGGTTTACTCATAGCGCCTCGCACAGGACGGGATACGCGACAGTTGTTGAAGAAATCCGCTGATGCATTGCCTGAGTTAGCAGAAGATCTATCGACCAGCGTGCAACTACAAGCCGATCGCCTTTCAGAATCTGCCATGCGTAACTGGGATGGTACATTAGCGCGTCTGCGAGAAGCGATCACAGCAGGTATTGAAGCGTCTCAACGAGAGACGCTAGAACTGAAACAGACTAAAGCTGACGTTGCGCCTGAGCCACGCCCGTCGGTTTCAGACCATTAACTGTAGGCAACCGTCGGTGATTGACCCTATATTTTGGTTAGGATTGTCTCTTCTATTAGTAGCTGTTAGCTTAACTGCCGTCTTGGTAGCGGCGCTCCCTGCTTTGCAGGAGTTAGGGCGAGCAGCTCGCAGTGTGGAAAAATTAGCGGATACTCTGCGGCGGGAGTTACCGCCAACCCTAGAAGCTATTCGCCTAACAGGTTTGGAAATCAGTGACTTGACCAATGATGTTAGTGAGGGTGTAAAAAGCGCTGGTCAAGTAGCTAAGAATGTGGATCAAAGTGTCAGCAGTGTGAAAACCCAGGCACAAAAGGTGCAAGTCAATACCCGTGGCGTTGTTGCAGGAGTCAAAGCAGCCTGGAAAACGTTGAGACGCCCTGAATCGGGACGTAGAGGGATTGATCGTCTTCCCCCTTCGCAACGAGCGGCGCTAGAGCTGCGAGAGCATGAAGCTACAACCCCCATGTCATCGGAGTCATCAGCCGCTCATCCCTATCGAGAGCGAAATGCTGCCTACCCAGACAAAGACGTAACCACTTATGAAGCTTCCTATGGACCCGGTGAATACGATGATTTGGAGTCACCGGAGTAAAGCCGGATTTGGGTTGGTCTTGCTGCTAAAAGTAAGAAAATGTTAAGCCCGCTTGGGTAACATTCTCAGAATTCTGAGACTGGTGGCGCTAAGCAGCCCCTACTGACCGAATTAAGTCCCTTGCCCTCAGCCCAACCGAGCTGGGGGCATTAGAGTTTGTGTACCTGAAGTTCGCTGATTCAGGCCAGCTGATATATCAGTAATAAGACTTAACTCACACCGTCAAGGCTTTGCGATCGCCCATACTATTAGATTAAAGTAAACAAGTGTAAAGAAATTGTGAGTTAAACCTAATCCTTCGTTTAAAGCCCTCTTTGGTGTCCACGCTTTTTTAGTTTGATATAATCCACAATGCAGCACTTTTTTCCAAAACGACTTCTGGTATCTCTAGCCGCTTTTTGCCTTGCCGTTTCGGTTTGGGCAATCGCGCCAGTGGCTCAGGCTTTCGACAATCCCGAATTGTTACCCAACACTCAAACGCCCATCATTGATTTGGCAAACTTCCTTCCCGCACTTCAGGAAGAGGCACTCGTCAAAGATATAGAAAACTTTGAGACTGAAACGGGCTGGAAGCTCCGAGTTTTGACGCAATACGACCGTACACCAGGTCGAGCGGTTAAAGATTATTGGGGACTCAACGATAAAAGTGTTTTACTGATTGCTGACTCACGAGGCGGTAATCTGCTAGGATTCAATGTTGGCGATGACCTTTACCCATTCCTGCCTCGTACCTTCTGGGTTGAGTTACAGACCCGCTTTGGCAACCTCTACTATATCCGCGAGCATGGCGAAAACCAAGCGATCGTTGACTCGTTAGACACTATTAAGAGCTGCCTACGTCAGGGGGGTTGTCAAGTTGTGCCCGGTCTTCCACGAGAACAGTGGATTCTGACGCTAGTTACTTCAGTCTTGGGTGGATTTATCTGTGGATTTGCCGCTATCCCCCGCAAACAGGGACAAATTTTTGCTTGGCAATGGGCTTTAATTTTCTCTCCTCTGTGGGGTATCCTCTTTATCGCCTTCGGCATCGGACCGGTTGTTTCGCGAACCTCTGAATGGTTGCCCCTATTCCGTAATGTGATTGGCTTTGTCCTGGGTTTCCTCGTGGCTTACCTATCGCCCATCATTGGTCAATCCTCGGCTTCCGAGACTTAAACAGTCAGTCAATGGGTGAGGGTGAGGTAGGAGCCTCTTGCCTACACTAAACTTGAGCAGCAAGAAGCTCTTGTCCTCACTATCAGACAAAGACAATAGAAAATTGCTCAGGTGATTTGCTGTGGCTGTGTCCTGTAGTACAGTGAAAACATCTCATCCTCTCCTAAAAGTAGAGAGCTAGTTTTTGAGAGTTTCATCAAGCGCTCCAGAATCACACTGGCTAGTTAGCACTAAGTTATCAGGACTTAACATCAACAAATCACATTGGGCTTGAGAGACATGATGGAATGGCATACAACAGATGCCCAAAGTCTGGCAATTATTGATCGCGAAGTTGGCGAGCATATCTTTACAGCGGCAGAATACGAGATTGTACGTCGAGTTATCTATGCAACCGCTGACTTTGAATATCTGTCTCTAATTCAATTCTCTGAACGAGCTCTACAGGCTGGAGCCGCTGCTTTGGCGGCTCGTACCACGATAGTGGTTGATGTACCGATGGTGCAAGTAGGTATTGCCCCTCACATTCAAAATACCTTTGCCAATCCGGTGTATTGCAGTATGGAGGCACTGACGCGTCCTCAAAAGGAGAAGACGCAGGCGGCTTGGGGAATTCAGACCCTAGCTAGACGCTATCCCGAAGGAATTTTTGTAGTAGGTCAGTCTCAGACAGCATTGACGGCGCTGATTGAATTAATTGAGGTGGAGGAAATTAAACCCGCTTTGGTGATTGGGACACCGTCAGGATTTGTGGACGTAGATGTTGCCAAAGCTCGCTTAAAAGACTCTTTAATTCCTCACATTCGGATTGAGGGGCGTAAGGGGAGTGCTGTGGTAGCTGCCGCGATCGTAAATGGACTGGTGGATTTAGCTTGGCAAGCCTATGGGCAGGATACCACTGGCATCTCTTGAAAACTTAGGTGTTGGTAATTTTACCTAAGAAAAGAGTAGGCAATAAATATCCGATGCCTTGCTTGCAAAAATCTGTCTCAGGGGGGTTTTTGACATTTCACAGTGGCAGAAACCCTTATTTCCATTATTAATAAAGATTCAAAAAATTAGAATAAATAATCGAATATAGCAGAAGGCAGAAGGCAGAGGGCAAAGGGTAGAAAGCTTATTACTAATATGTGGTTGTTTCAGCCGTTAAAGAAAGTCCTAACCTTTATGACGACAGCTATAAAACCTTTCTTTGGGTAGAGAGGAATATTAAAGATTTAACTATAATCGCTTGAAAAAGCTCGTAAAAATTTTTCTTACAAAGCTGAGGCTATACGTAGGAAAAATCCTGGTTTACAGTTAATCTATCTACTTATAGATGTTCTTAACTGTCGGAAGAATCGAATAATTAGAAATCCCATAATTTTTTTTATTAACTTTTATTGCTCTTTAAAAAAATCATCCCACATTCCCTGAGAACAAACTATAACAACGAACACCCCCCTGAGAAGTAGCCATTCTGGCAGTCCAATTAAATCGTAAGGAGGCCGTCTTGCAAGTAGATGAATTTGCCCACCCAGTCCCAACTAAGCACAATTGCTTGGCTGCGCTACACCAGAACCTGAATTCCGTGCCTTTATCGCCCCAAAACTGGCTGGAGGAAATCTGCGGTGAAATTCGTACAGCCCTAGACGAACTACAAGTAGTCCAGTCAACACTGTGTCAGCCCAATGAGGAACTGGTTTTCAAAGTTGAAGAACGGCCTGATATTAGTGATAGTCAACTTCCTGTATGGAGGCTAGGAGAAAAAGAGGAGCAATTGAGCGCTACAGTTTCTCCTAATATAAGCGGTGCAATTTATCAAAGCGCCTGCGATCGAGTACACAAGCGCACAGCTTATTTGAAAAATACTTTCGAGCAATTTCAAAGGGAGATTGCCCAACACAAACAAGTTGATGAGGAACTAGAGGAATCGCTCTCCCTGCTGCGTGGGACGCTCGAAGCGACTACCGATGGCATCATCGTCAGCCAAAATGCCAGAACCATAGCAGCTTTTAATCAAAAGTTTGTCCACATGTGGGGCATCTCTGAAACCGTCATCGCCTCACGAGATCTCAACCTTGTGCTGCCGTTGATGTTGGAGCAGCTCAAAAACCCTAACGCCTTTCTTTGTCAAGCACAAGACTTGTTATCTCAACCCGATGCAGAAGGCTACGGCACCTTCGAGCTAAAAGATGGGAGAATCTTCGAGCGTTATTCGCTACCGCAGCGAATCGGTGAAACTCTTGTGGGCAGAGTTTGTAGTTTTCGAGATATCACCGAGCGTAAGCGACAAGAAGCAGCGCTCCGTGAGAGTGAAGAACGCTATCGAGCGGTAGTTGAGCAAACAGCCGATGGGATTTTTTTAGTTGATGTTCAAACCTATCGGATTTTGGAAGCCAATATTGCCTATTGCAATTTGCTAGGACTTACTAAAGAGGAAATTCTACAACTGACTATTTACGATATCATCCCACGCGACTGTCAAACGACTGCCTGTAATTGTAATATTCAAGGTATCTTGGCAGAAAAACAGTACTTTCTTAGCCACTCGCAACATCGGCGGAAAGACGGTTTTTCCGTTGATGTTGAAGTGAGTGTTGATCTTATCTCTTATGGCGGGAAAGAAGTTTTCTGTTTTGTTGTGCGCGACATTACCGAACGCAAGCAAGTAGAAAAAGCCCTTCGCGAAAAAGAGGAGTTTCTTCAGTTAGTTTTAGACAATATTCCTCAGTTCATCTTCTGGAAGGACAGAAATTCAGTCTACTTAGGCTGTAATCGCAACTTTGCCATGGTGGCTGGCGTGAACACTCCAGAGAAAATTGTGGGCAAAACGGACTATGATTTGGCTTGGAAAAAGGAGGAATCAGACTTTTTTCGTGAGTGCGATGCTCGTGTAATGGAAACAGATACGCCCGAATATCACATCATTGAACCTCAACTCCAGGCTGACGGCAAGCAAGCTTGGCTGGACACCAATAAGATTCCCCTGCATGATACAGAAGGTCAAGTAGTGGGCATATTAGGCACTTACGAAGATATTACTGAGCGCAAGATTGTAGAGAAAGCTATTCAGCAAAGCGAACAAAAATACAGAGCTCTTTTCCACAATTCATTAGTGGGGATATTTCGCAATAGAATGACAGACGGCGCGGTTCTTGATGCGAATACAGCCATATTAGAAATGTTTGGTTTTGATTCCTATGAAGGCGTAAGATCCGTTGATTTGTATGTCCATAAATCTGACCGAGAAGCGTTGAAACAGCAACTCTTGCAAAAAGGATTTGTAGAAAATTTTGAAACCCAAGTTCGTCGAAAAGATGGCTCCATATTTTGGGTTTCCTACTCGGGCAAGTTATATGCTAAAGAGGGCTATCTGGAAGGCGTGATGATCGACATCACCGAGCGCAAGATTGCAGAGGCAGCGCTGAAGAAAGCAAACGAAGAGTTAGAAAACAGAGTTGAGGAGCGTACCACACTGCTGAGGCAAGTGATCACCTCGTTAAGCTCCGCTAACAGACAATTGCAGAGTGAGATTGAAGAGCGCACCTTGGCTCAAGAGGCATTGCGAACCACCAACCAAACTCTGCAAACGTTGATTCAAGCGTCACCCCTAGCAATTGTTACCATCAATGGTGATGGAAATGTAACTATGTGGAACCCAGCAGCAAAACGGCTTTTTGGCTGGAGTGAATTAGAGGTTTTGGGTCGCCCTCTCCCCATCATTCCAGAAGACTTCTACGAGGAGTTCTGTACCCAACTTCAGGATGAGTTACAAGGCAAGGAACAGACTGGGTTGGAAATACGCAGACAGAGGAAAGACGGTTCATTAATTGATGTCAGCCTCTGGAGTGCACCGCTATTTGATGGGACTGGCGCTGTCAATGGCAGTATGGGTTTATTTGTTGACCTCAGTGAAAGAATTCAAGCAGAACTTGCGCTGCGATATTCAGAAGCGAGATTTCGAGAAGTAGCGCGTCGGGAATCACTACTCAACTGCCTCGCCAGCCAAATCCGCAACTCCCTCGACTTGGATACTATCTTGGAAACAGCCGTCCAAGAAATCTACAACCAACTCGAAATTGATGCCTGTCTGTTTGCTTGGTATCACCCCGATGGTACTCCTTGGGGTTGGGATGTTGTTAAAGAGGTCAAAAATCCGGGTATACCAAGCTTTTTGGGCTTATATCCCTTGGAATCTTGGCGCCCGTTTAGCTGTAAGCTTGTCAATCAAGAAGTATTTCAAGTCGATAACGCTACCGAGTGTAATTGTGCCCTAGGGCAGACACTAGGGTCTTTTGGCACGGCGGCTGTGTTATCCCTGCCAATTCATACCCAATCGGGAACACTGGGGGCACTAACCTGTGGTCGCTTGGACTCAGCACAAGCTTGGACGGATGATGAGTTGGAACTTTTACAAGCCGTTGCCAACCAACTAGCTATCGGTATTAATCAAGCCCAGCTCTACGAACAAAGTTGCATGGCGGCTACTACGGCTCAAACTAAAGCAACTCAGCTGGAAGCTGCCTTGCACAAACTTCAACAAACTCAGTCTCAACTGATTCAGACTGAAAAAATGTCTTCTCTAGGACAGTTGGTTGCCGGTGTTGCTCATGAAATTAACAATCCTCTTAACTTTATTCATGGCAATCTCACTCATGTCGATCAATATACCGAAGACTTACTCCATCTAATTCAACTGTATCAAGAACACGACAGTCATCCTGTACCAGAAATTCAGGCCGAAACGGAAGCCATTGACTTGGATTTCATTAAGGAAGATTTGCCCAAACTTCTGTCCTCGATGAGAATGGGAGCTGAGCGCATCCACCAAATCGTTCTATCGCTGCGGAACTTCTCACGGGCTGAGCAAGCAGAGATGAAACAGATGGATATTCATGAAGGTCTTGATAGTACTCTGCTGATTCTCACTCATCGACTGAAAGCTAAACCGAATCATCCTGTCATCCAGATCATAAAAGAGTACGGCAACCTACCGAAAGTACAGTGTTACGCGGGGCAACTCAATCAGGTATTTATGAATATCCTGAGTAATGCAATTGATGCACTAGAAGAGATTCATAGTTCATGGCTCATGGTTCAGACGCTCAAAGACTCGCTACCGCTACGCTATAGCCATGAACAATCAACAATGAACAATGAACAAGCACCAACAATCTGGATTCATACTGAAGTTTCTAGTTTTAATCAAGTATTGATTCGGATTGTTGATAATGGGCCAGGGATGCCAGAGACAGTAAAGCGTAGATTATTCGATCCATTTTTTACCACTAAACCAGTCGGCCAGGGTACTGGTTTAGGGATGTCTATTAGCTATCAGATTGTAGTAGAAAAACACGGGGGTCAATTGCAGTGTATTTCTGCACCAGGTCAGGGTACAGAATTTTTAATTTACCTACCAATTGAGCAGCCTCCATTCTAGTAAGCTAATCGGCATTCAAGTTGTAGAGTGAGAAGCTCTTGGAAGCTGGGGAAGAAGATATGCAATTTATAGCTGTTGCCATAAAGGCTAGGACAGATTTAACGGCTCTTACGACCACGTACTAGTAATAAACATAAAAGCCTTCTGCCTTTTGCTATAAATGCACATCAGCTTATCACTACACCATACTTTTAACGTTTGCGACGCTTGGGCTTGACACGGGATGGTGGATAGTCATCCTCTTCCGTTTGGCTCAACGATTGGCTCACCTGAGCAAAAACGTCTCGTTGTAGGTAAGGATAATCGCTCACAAAACGATTCAAGCTGGGAATGTAGATATCACTAGTCTTAACAATGTTTCTCAGATCAGGTTGATAGGACAAGACCAACATTTCCGCTTCTTGCCCGCGAGCAATTCCTTTGTGGATGCGACGCAGGGGGACTTGTAGCCTAGTTCCGAACGCGGTTTCATCCTCAACTTCCACATTCAGGCGACGTTCCCGATTTTCAACGATGACTAACTCGCCCCGATTATTGACCGTTTCCTCTTTCCCAATTAACTCCTCTGTGACATATACATCCACCACTTCACCACGCCAGAAGCCACTGTAGGGGTAGCGACGCATCTCCATATTCCGTAGTGTTGCCCAGTACACCGGACCCCAAAGCCAGTAAAGCCCAGCAATGATGCTGAGTAACAAGCGCAAACCATCAAACCCTTCTCCAAAAAAAGAAGTTATAAGTAAAGCGCCGACAATAGCAATCACAGAAATCAGGAGTCGCTTTAAAAAATCTGGAAACTTGCCCCAGAAATAGGCATATTGGGGTCCCGTAGCAAGGATAGGAACAATTTGTTCAAACTTCTGGCGGGTGATGGGAATTAGCATAGTTAGCGTTTAGAGGATTTTTTCTAATCCGTAGACGAGAGATTTAAGTTGAGTAACTTTACGAATGGAGAGAAGCACTCCTGGCATGTAGCATGAGCGGTCTGTGGTATCGTGACGCAAGGTGTAGATTTGACCGGAAGCACCAAAGATAACTTCTTGGTGTGCAATTAAACCGGGTAGGCGGACACTATGAATCCGAATCCCTTCTTCGGCTAAACTGCCTCTAGCACCAGCTAATTTTTCGGTCTCTTCCACAACCGCCCGATTGTAAGTTTTTCCCAGTTCAGCTAATAGCTGAGCCGTTTGAATCGCCGTCCCACTTGGAGCATCGGCTTTTTGATTGTGGTGTAGTTCAATGATTTCGACGTGGTCGAAGTATTGGGACGCTTGAATAGCCGCTTGCTGGAGTAACACCATCCCAATAGAAAAATTGGGAATAATTAAGCATCCCGTACTAGCTTTTTCTGCAAAGTCGGCGAGGTCTTTAATTTGTTCCGGAGTCATGCCGGTGGTGCCAACGACAGGGCGCACTCCGTAGGCGATCGCAGAACGGACATTATCATATACACCATCAGGGTGCGTAAAATCGACCATCACGCCCTGGACTTGTTCCTGGGTAGCCAGTACCAAATTCGATTGCAGGTCATTCAAAACCGGAATTTCCAAGGGTTCGCATCCTGCAATTTCGCCAATATCTTGACCGAGGTATTGCGGATTATGATCGACAGCACCAACCAAGGTCATATCCGGCGCACTAGCCACCGCCTTAATGACCTCGCGACCCATTTTGCCACAGGCTCCATTGACAACGACTGGGATAGGAGATTGATTCGACATAATTTAAGGATATCCTTGGAGACAATCATGCGAATTTTAGACCAACTTGGTCAGAGCCAAGCGCATCGGGCTAAAACTAATGGGGAATGGGTTACAAGGAGAGCAAGTTGAAAGGGTTCAACCTTCCAACCTTCAACCTTCCAACCTCCAACCTTCAACCTCCAACCTTCAACCTCTAACCTACGTGTGAAATTGGGGTGTAATTGCAGTACATTTACTAATAGACGTAAAAATGTTTGTGGGAAACAGAAGTTTTGGAACGATTTGAGGTAGCTGAAACCGTCCCTCTTCCGGTGGCAGCCGTCTGGGAAGCTCACGAAAATGCACAGCTCCTAGAACGCATTGCCCCACCTTTCCCTTCTGTCCGGCTTAAGGAACCTAACCTTGTTTGTGGTCCAGGTACGCACTTGACACTACGGTTTGAACTGTTGGGTGTAGGAGTAGACTGGCGAGTAAAAATTACCCAGTGGGACCCGCCAGTCTGTTTTGTAGACGAGCAAGTAAGTGGCCCTTTTCATTTCTGGGAGCACACCCATCGGTTCATGGCGATTACTGCTGAATCAACCCGCATTGTTGACGTGGTCAAGTTTGAACTGAACCCGTTACTGGATGGAACCGTGGTTCGCTGGGCTTTGGAGGCCATGTTTAAGATGCGGATGCAAAATCTGAAACAGGCGTTGACCTCTCAGATGAGTTATTAATGCGATCGCACCTGTATTTTCCGCCATCCATACCACACCTTACTCTTTTTGCAGAGCTATGTAGAGAGCATCAAGGTTTTTACGGGTCGCCAGTGTGAGTGGATGCTCTAACCCTAGCTGCTGCTCACAAATCTTCAACGCTTGTACCGACAAAGCTTCTGCTTCTGTATAGCGTTCCTGAGCATAGTAAATCCCTGCCAGATTATGTAGCTTAGCGGCAACATCGGGATGGTCTGCACCCAAACAGGCTTGAGTCAGCCAGAGGCATTGCTCACGCCAAGGCACAGCTAGGTCATAAAATCCTTGACTTTGGTAGAACCCCCCTAAGCCTTCCAAGGACGCGATTAAATCTTCATCGCTGATAAACTCTCTCAATGCTGTAACCGCTTCTACGACATGGGGTATGGCAGGAGTGACTTCCTCAATCAAATTGCGGCTAGGGGAGGCAGGGATTTGCTTTGCCACTGCTACCATAACTTGACAAAAAGCTTGCTTTAGGGTAAAGAATTGCTCTAATCCTGCCAGTTTCTCTCGCCACAAATCCCAAATGAGTGGATGCAGTTGGTAAGTTCCCTCTTTTGTATGCTGCAACAGATACAACTGCACTAATTGCTCTCTAGCGTCTTTTAAGGGGTTTAGCAAGGCTTTGATGAGCATTTCAATGTCAGCATCGGCATCTGCTGGCAAGACATTCAGCAATTTGCCGAGTAAAGCGCCCGGTAAGTAAAGCTGCCCAAATACACTTTCCACCTGTGCCCAAGGAATGGGTGCTAAAGCAAACACACTCAGCAGACAGCCTAATTGTTGAGCTTGCTCATCCAAACGATTCCAACTCAACTCAAAAGCGGTGGCTAGACGCGGCTGAAGCATCAAATTCTCAGGGGCATTACCCTCTGGTTTACCCCAGTGAGTCAGCAACTGTTTCTGCAAGCGCACTTGCATTCTCTCTAACGGTAAATTTCGCTCTTGCTCCAGATAGCGCCCTACTAACTCTACCCCTAACGGCAAATAGCCCAGCCATTCACAAAGTTGTTGGGCTACTCCCCCTTGCCCTACCTTAATGAGAGGAGGTGAAGCCGTTCTCTTAGGCTTTCCCTGTTTCCCTTTGGAGCCAGTTCCAAAAGGCTTGCCTCTTGTATCTTTCACCCGGTACTTCCCAATGCGCGATGTCAATAAATCCAAGGCGGCAGGTGGCGTGAGAACATCTAAAGATAGCATCTGCACTAGTGGTTCCAGTTGCACTCTTGTGGTTAGGAGTACCTTAAACCTAGAGGAAGGAGATGGTAGGTAAGGCTGTATTTGTAAATAGTCAGTGACATCATCAATGATGACCAGAACCTCACCTTCAAAAGGTATCCAGTGCTGCCAGCAATAAATGACTTGTGTGGTAGGAGTCAGTCTAGGGGGAATAGTAAAATTGGAAAAATGCGATAGCGCAAATTCCACAATCTGTAATCCTAAATCCGAACGAGCCAATAACCAGCAAATGCCGCCTGGGTAATAATTTAAGTAAGCCTTGGCATATTGAATAGCTAATTGAGTTTTCCCGGCACCAGCTATGCCTGCGATCGCAACTTGGTCATGTTCCTGCAACAGTTGGTGCAGCGCTGCGAGTTCCTGTCCGCGCCCAACAAATTGATTGACCCCACTTTGAGTAATACTATCGTAGATGTCAGCCATCGTGACGCTACTAACTATTGATGACGATACATTCTGGCTATATTGGCTCATCCGCCCGTTCCTAAGTCTTCATCTAGACTATCAAAACGTCTTCTCCATCTCAGAGTTCTCTGAGCCTCTGTGGTTCGTTAAAATCAATTTAACAGAAAGGACTATAAAGAATGAGCAAATTGAAATTGATTGCGACCTAATTGTTTAGCACGATACATAGCGACATCAGCATTTTTAATCAAAGCCTCTTCAGCTTCACCATCCCAAGGATAAATACTAATTCCAATACTAGCTGTGACAAAGACCTCATGCTCGTCTAAGGTAAAAACTTGAGACAAACTTTCTAATATCTTTTCCCCAACTCTTGCTGCGTAGTCCACTTGTGGAATATCAGAGAGAATAACTGTAAATTCATCACCCCCCAACCGCGAGACAATATCACTGCTACGTAAATTGTCAGTGAGGCGTTGAGCAACAACTTTCAGCAGTTGATCACCAACATCATGGCCTAAGGTATCATTCACCTGTTTAAAGCCATCTAAATCCAAAAACATCAAAGCAAACATTTGGTTATTGTTTTGCGCCCAATCTAAAGACTGACTCAGCCGTTCATGGAACTGTTTACGATTAGCCAGACCCGTCAAGGGATCGTGATACGCCAGATAACGCAGTCGATCCTCTGATAATTTGAGTTCTTGATTAGAACGAGTTAACTCTGCCGCTGTTTGTCTAAGTTCTTCTTCGGCTCGTTTACGTTCTGTGATATCTCGAATAATCCCGACTAAGAATAGGTTGCCAGCCGCATCTTTGTGCAGAGACCTTTTAGTCGCAATTAGATGAGTTGTCCCAAAAGCATCAGTAAATGCCTCTTCATCTTCTTGGGATTGACCCGTTTGAAAAACCAGTTCATCGTGCGTCCAGAAAGCATCAGCTTCAGGCCGAGAAAAAATATCATAATCTGACTTTTCCTTCAACGTCTGAAGCGGATAACCAATAAATTGGCAAAACGCCTGATTCAAAATAATCCAGCGATGCTCTTTATCTTTAACAAAAACTGGATCGGGGATGGTGTTGATGACAGTCTGCAAAAATTCCTTAGAACGCTTTAATTCCTCCTGAATCAGAGCCAGATAGCTAGTAATAACAACAGCCGAGCCCACTAACCCTAGCAGCGCTGGGACGAATGGCAACCACCAACCGCCCAAAAAA
>DATNPV010000281.1:0-6523 GCA_036703055.1 Waterburya sp. | reverse complement strand
CTCCAGCCGGAGTTATCTCCTGCTTTTAACTCAGCCAAGGATGAGGAAATCGTACCGCTGTCCGAGCCTGAGCGAGCAGTTTTTGATGTTGAAGAAGTGACACAACCGCTAACTTCTAATACATTGCTCACAGATTTTGATGAAACCCTGTGGGGAGAAGAGAGCGGAGCGTTGGGTGGCGCGATCGCAGAACCTGACCCGCTACAATCACCTCCCACCCTAGAGAATATGTTCGGGGGGGCAGAAGTACCCGAGCAGCAATCCTCCCTAGTAGACTTTGCCGATGTGGATGTTGCCCCTATAGACTGGTCAGCTCAAGAATTTGTCGTAGACGACGACGAGGAGATGCTGCCCCCAGTACTAGAAGAGCCTAGGGTTCAGCCTGAGGTTGGGAAACAGGTTTCTGCCGTCGTGACGCCTAGCCCTCAAACGCAACCACAGCCCCAACCACAGCCCCAACCACCACGTCAACGAGAAATAGTCTTGCCCCGACGGGCAGAACCGCCAGTTCCGGCTCCCGAACTGTCGATACCCACCAATGAGCTAGCGGCTGGAGAACCAGTGACAGTTCGTGTTAAATTACCGCCTCATCCCGCTCGTCTATGTGTCAAGCTATGGGTGCAAGATCGGCAAAGCCGTTATCTTCTAGATGGACCTCGTTGGCTTATGGATCTGATTCCCGATCGCTCAGGAGAGCAAGAGGCGCTGACTCAGTTAACAGTTCCATTTGGCAGTGTAGAAATTCGATTTGAAGCGATCGCGGTTGATATCGATAGTCAACGGGAGAGTCACAAAGTAGCGCTTGACTGTGTGGTCGTTCCTCCAGACTTGCCTGACCTTTCTCTGGATGAGTTTGAATCTTGATTATTTACTGCTCATGTGGTAATCAAGCTTCATTGTATCTAGGTTATGGAATGTGCAATGTTTGATGCGCGTTACTTTAACAAAGAAGGTGAGGATAGACGGTTAGTTGCCAAAACATTCGTCAGCGTTCCATTAGGCTCACCGAGGATGACAACTGAGCAAGTAAGCTGTTTGACTAGTGGGGTGGTTACTTCACCAATGGCTAGACCATCGGCACTGATGCGGCGCAGATATGAAGATGCTCCATGCTCTATAACCAGTCTCCACAACTGCGTTAGATGTGAAATCGTTTACCAGTGCAGTTGACTCAAAATGTAGCGCAAGCGGTCATAATCATCCTTCAGTAAAATATTCAGCGTTCGTCCAGCTTTCACTAACCACTCCCGATCTGCCTTACGTAATCGATAAACCTCTCGAATTGACGCTGCGATCAGGGCTTCTATCGGTGCTCCCTTGACTTCCAACAGGGTACGTAAGAAATCCAACTGCTCACTGAAATGAATAATTTCTTCGGGTTGGCACTGATACACGGCTTGATGAATTTGCGGCGGACGGGGGGGAAGATACTGATAAACCGCTGCACCCGAATACCTGGAACCATTTCCCCCTTCGCTGGGCGGTACAAATCCCACAATTGCCGCGCGAAACTCTGTTTTGAGCATGGCAAAAATTTGAGGTTGCTGTTCCCGCAATTCTGCCAATGACAGCCCCAACGCTGTGGCACGGTGGACAGAATCGATTGGGCTTGTCGTGGCATGATAAACCACAGCAAGGACTTGATTGCCTGACTCTTCATCCACAGACCTTACCCAACTGCCGAAGGGAGGCATGACAGGAAAGCTTAAATCCTCTGGCTCCAAACACTGAGCTAGAAATTCCGTTGTTGCTGTCTCGATCACCTCCGCAATGTGATGCTCTGGGCGATCGCCAGCCGCAAACTGGGGTAAGGGAAGACGCATAGGAAGTGTAAAGGATGAAGGAGGAAAAATGAAAGATGAAAAGAGTTATTGGTCAAAACTTCAGCGTTTTAAGCCTAGTTAAAGGCCATTAACCCTTTTTTCATACTTCATACTTTATACTTCATCCTTCATACATTTTTGACTATTTACCTTTTTTTCCCGCTGTTGGATCGATCGCTTCTAGTTCAGAAAGTTGGAACGTTACTAATTTGTCCCAGTTGCCGCCTTCAAAGAGTACTCCTGCTTTGCCATCGCTAACCCGTTGAACTAGTCCCTCATAGCGGTAGTAAATATCATTAGGATTGGTTACGCGCACAATTGAACCTGGAAGAATCATAAGCCTCTATTCCCTGAGTTGGTATTTCATAGCTTACTATTGGTGGCTAGTCACAAGTCATTGATAAGAGTTATGGTCGATCAACACATCCCTAATGACTCATGCCTAAAACTTCAATCGCGGTCGATGATTAGCCACCGACTCGGCTAGTCCAATCCCCAAAAAATTCGCCAGTAAGGCCGATCGCCCATAACTGAGCAAGGGAAGGGGAATTCCTGTAATTGGTGCTAAACCAATATTCATTCCGATATTAACAACGGTTTGAAACACAATCATGGATAGGACACCGATGGCTATCAGGGAACCAAAGTTATCCTTCGCATTCTGGGCAATAATGACCAAACGTAAGCACAGGAACCAGAAACCTAGTAGAACACACAGGCAACCGACAAAGCCGAGTTCTTCCCCGATCGCAGAGAAGATGAAGTCTGTATGCTGTTCTGGGATAAAGCGAAGTTGGGTTTGGGTGCCCTGATGCAGTCCTCGTCCCCAAAGTTCACCTGCCCCGATCGCAATTCGAGATTGGATCAGGTGGTATCCTCCTCCTAAAGGGTCTTTATCAGGGTCTAAAAAGAGAATCAATCGGTCTTTTTGATAATCCTTCAGCAGCCCCCACAACAAGTGTCCTAAACCGCCGGAAATGGCATTCACGGCTAAGGCTCCCAAAGCTCCTAATATAGGCCAAGAGAAGCTGCGCCAGCCAATATAGACCATGGCACCTACCCATAAAAACCAGGCAGGTAAGTAGGCGTTGAAGATA
Organism: Waterburya sp.; assembly: GCA_036703055.1. Taxonomy (GTDB): domain Bacteria; phylum Cyanobacteriota; class Cyanobacteriia; order Cyanobacteriales; family Coleofasciculaceae; genus DATNPV01. The sequence goes on along the minus strand of DATNPV010000281.1, from coordinate 3,603 downwards.
ATTGCTGAAATCACAGGGGAGAGCATCAAGATGAGCCAGCCTGGATTGGCATTGCCCCAATAGAGCATACCCATCGTGATGGAACCAAACACAAGCGAGGTTCCCAGGTTTGGCTCTAAAAACACAAACAGCCAGGGAACTGCTGCCACGCCTAACGCTCTCAAAACAGCTGTTAGGGTTGAGGCGGGTTCTGAGTGGAGAATGGCTGCTAGACTGACAATCAATCCAATTTTGGCAAATTCAGAGGGTTGAAGCTGGAACCCAGCGATGCTGATCCAGCGTTGCGCCCCGTTGGCGCTACTACCAACCAGCATCACGGCAATTAGACCGACAATCGTAATTCCATAAACCACCCAATGCCATTGAATCAGGATTTCGTAGCGCCAGCGTGCGATGAGTAGCACTAAAGTGACTCCGATCGCGCCCATAATCCAGTGCCACCACCAGTCTGTCTGCCCATTGTTCAATTCGACACTGCGAATCATCATCCCGCCAAGGCCGGTGATAGCAATGCTCAATAGTAATAGCGGCCAGTCTAATTCCTGCCAGGGAGCCAGGAAAGACTTCCAGTGTAGCCAGCGCGTACCAAATAGTGTCCGTTGCAACATACCAAGCTGTGAAGATTCTTCTTGTTAGCAATTAGCTTTGCTCTTGCCTGTATTTCAGGAAGTTTGGCAAAGATCGAGATGGGGAGAGACAAACACCTAATCGCTAATGGCTGCTTAAGGCAGCGACTGAGACTTTAGCCGCAATCTGAGAGGCGATCGCACACAAGGCTTTAGCCGAGGCTGACTCCGGTTCGGCAACAACCACTGGCACTCCTGCATCACCTCCTTCTCTTAAGGAAATTTCCAGGGGAATACAACCCAACAAAGGCACATTTAACTCCTTGGCGGTTTTCTCGCCGCCACCTGAACCAAACAAGTCATAATGTCTATCCGGTAGATCAGGCGGGATAAAGTAACTCATGTTTTCCACAATTCCCAGCACCGATACTCCCATTTGCTGGAACATCTTCAACCCACGGCGCGAGTCTAACAGTGCCACCGATTGTGGAGTTGTCACAATCACTGCCCCTGCCATTGGCACGGCCTGCGCGATCGTTAGTTGGGCATCCCCCGTTCCCGGCGGCATATCCACAATTAGATAATCCAATTCACCCCAATTGACTTGGTAAAGAAACTGGCGGATTATACCATTCAACATCGGCCCTCGCCAAATGACGGGCTGGTCTGGGTCAATTAAAAAGCCCATCGAAACCAATTTGACGCCGTGGTTAAAAGCCGGTTCCAATATCTCGCCTTTGGCACCTTGCTGCACCATCACCTTCGCGTCTTTCAATCCCAGCATGGCTGGCGCATTCGGGCCATAAATATCAGCATCCAGTAGCCCGACTTTAGCACCGGCCTGCGCTAGGGCAACTGCCACATTTACCGCTACAGTACTCTTACCAACGCCACCCTTACCACTGGAAATTGCCAAAATATTTTTCACGCCGTCAATGCCAGTGCGATCGGGTATGGATTTCTGCTGCGGTGTCTCAGCCGTAACATCAACCACAACCTCTTCCACACCGGGTAGCTGCTTTACCGCTTTTTGGCAATCCTCAACAATAAATTCCCGCAACGGGCAAGCAGGGGTTGTCAATACTAAGGTAAAGGTGACCTTGCCGTTATCAATATTGACATTCCGAATCATATTCAAGTCCACCAAACTCTTCCGCAGTTCGGGGTCTTGCACCGGTCGTAATACTTCTAGAACTGAACTAGCATCGAGCATAATAGATTCACTTTCCTAGCCTGGACTATAAAGTTTAGGGCAAATTCGTTAGGGATTCTTCATACATCTTAAGGGTTCGTTGCGAACTTATTGGCTTAGTTAACGGCGCAATGATTGATTTAAGCTACCCAGATGGATTAAAGCCCTTTATCCTGAATACCGTTTTCCTTGAAGGCATTTTCTTGTGCCAAAATTAAGGCAATCGTCTCAAATTGTATAGATGAGCAATGGTTTGGACTCCGGGGCAGGTATTGCAGGGCGGCAAGTACACCATTGAAAAAAGGATAGGGCAGGGCGGCTTTGGGATTACCTATCTGGCGAAGAACAAAAGGGGTAATCCGGTTGTCATCAAAACTCTCAAGGAAACAGAGCAAAACAGTCGCGATTTTGATAAACAGCAGCAAGATTTTGTCAACCAGGCACTGCGGTTGAAGGGATGCCAGCACCCTCACATTGTTAAAGTTTACGAACTGATTAAAGAGGGTAATCTATGGGGCATCGTCATGGAATATATTGAGGGGGAAACTCTAGCCGAACGAGCCATTCTTTCAGAGTCCGAGGCGTTACACTACATCCAACAAATTGGTGATGCTTTAACCTTTGTGCATCGCAATCAATTGTTGCATCGGGATGTCAAGCCACAAAACATTATGGTCAGAGCCGACCAGTCTGAAGCGGTCTTAATTGATTTTGGTATTGCTCGCGAATTTGTCCTCGATCTAACCCTAACTCATACGGCAAATCTGACTCCATCCTATGCGCCACCTGAACAATATAACCATCGAGCGAGATGGAGTCCTTGTACAGATATTTATGCTCTGGCAGCTACCCTGTACAGGCTACTCACAGGAAAAGCCCCCGAAAGTTCAGTATCAAGGAGCGTGGGTTCGACGTTGACGCCGCCAAAGCAACTCAATGCTCAGATTAGCGATCGCGTGAATGCAGCTATTCTCCAAGGGATGGATTTAAAACCAGAGAATCGCCCTCAATCGGTGCAGGAGTGGTTAGCCTTACTGGGAGTGGAACAACCGACAAAGCCAGCCAATATTCCCCCGCCTATCTTATCTCTCCCTTCTCTGCCTGATGAATTGGGTTCAGCGGTTGGGATAGATTACCGGAAACTTCAGAAACTGCTGGCATCTGGAAAGTGGCGAGAGGCAGATCGAGAAACAATGGCACTGATGCTTAAAGTATTTGGTCGAGAAGCGGAAGGCTGGCTCAAACCCGAAGACATCAATCACTTTCCCTGTCATGACTTGTGTACTATTGACCAACTTTGGGTCAAGTACAGCAATGGACACTTTGGTTTCAGTGTTCATTATCACATCTGGCAGAATGCTACAGGTCAGTTCTGGGAACAACCGAGTGATCGACCAAAACAGTATAGTTATGAAACTTACAAAGCCTTTGGTAGTTTTGTAGGTTGGTATGCCAAAGCCAAAGACGACTGGTTGGATACTAATGAACTTAACTTCACCCTGGATGCTCCCCTAGGACATCTCCCCTGTGGGAAAAAATGGAAGATGAAGAGGATGAAAGGAAAAACTTCTGAGTTGAGGGTGGGAAGAGGATGGTGTTTAGGCGGTGGAGTCTCTTCGCTCACGTCAAGGTTAGTTGAGTGTTGTTTCGTCGAGTGGTGAGAGATTGCCCAAGTAAAACGTTTGAATTGAACAATTTAGTTCAGAAATCTTCAATATAGACTTTCTCTCTTTTAGAGGTATTTCGCAGCACCTGCAAACCTGTTTCAGGAAGCGCAAATTTGATCAGGTTAACTAACTCACCCCATCTATATATTTGGGCGACCGATGGCGCTAATTTGAAATT
>DATNPV010000267.1:0-8444 GCA_036703055.1 Waterburya sp. | reverse complement strand
TCTGGAGATGTTCGCTCGTTCTAGTGCCGTCTTCAGGCAGAAGCCGTTAGCGCAAATGAAGCTGTATTAGGAATCGGGCGATGCACATTGGATTTCTCAACCCTCAGGGCAACTTCGATCCAGAAAATAGTCACCTAACGGAGAATCCGGATTTTGGCGGTCAGCTCATCTATGTTAAGGATGTCGCCATAGCTATGGCTCAAAAGGGTCACAAGGTAGATATTCTTACTCGCCAGATTGTAGACCCAGACTGGCCTGAGTTTGCTCAAACCTTTGATTCTTATCCAGGTGTGGACAACGTTCGTATCATCCGGTTACCCGCTGGCCCCAAAGAATTTTTACCCAAAGAGTTGCTGTGGCCTTATCTAGTGACTGATTGGGTGCCCAATATCTTGAAGTTTTATCAAGAACAGGGAGGCTTACCCGATGCGATGACAGCCCACTATGGGGATGGGGGACTGTGTGGCGTTTTGATTGAGGATAAGACTGGTGTACCCTTCACCTTTACCGCTCATTCCCTGGGTGGCCAAAAGATGGATAAACTTGAGGTCACCCCAGAGAATTTGGCAGAAATAGACGAGCAATTTCATTTCAGATACCGTATCGTAGCCGAACGCCTGAGCATGAATCGCTCAGCTATTAATATCACCAGTACGCGACAGGAACGCTGTGAACAGTACTCTCATCCCGCCTATCGCGAGGCAGTGGATGTAGATGATGACAACCGCTTTGCTGTAATTCCACCGGGAGTCGATTTGTCTATCTTCGGTATTGACGTGCGTTACCAAAACGAGGAGGCTACCTACCAGCTCATTCAGGAGCGACTGGCACGAGACATCGCTGAGTCCCGTCGAGATTTGCCTGCGATCGTGGCTTCCAGCCGATTAGCGCCCAAAAAGAACTTATTAGGACTAGTGCAAGCTTTTGCTATAAGCCAAACGCTTCAGGAACGAGCAAACTTGGTGCTGCTGACAGCGGGGCTGGACGATCCACTGCACGAGGAGGCGAACAATGAGCTAGTTGAACAAGAAGTCTTAACCCCTATTCGTGAGGTGGTGAAAGAAAATAACTTATGGGGCAAGATTAGTGCTTTTGGCTTGCCGGAGGGAGGGCAAGAGGCACTGGCTGCCGCTTATCGATTTATGCGTCAACGCCGCTCAGTGTTTGCGCTGACTGCCCTCTACGAACCCTTTGGCCTCGCACCCTTAGAAGCAGCGGCATCAGGGTTACCAGTCGTGGCAACGAAAAATGGTGGCCCCACCGAGAGTCTGCGAGAGGGAGATACGGAATATGGTGTACTCGTTGACCCAGAAGACCCGGCGGATATTGCACAGGGCTTAGAGCGGGTATTATGCAATGAAAAGGAATGGGAGTATTTTGCCGAAGCTGGGAGGCAACGGGTGATGGAGTTCTACACCTGGGACTGTACCGCAAAAAACTACCTGAGTGTGATCGAGCAGATTGTGTCCTCACCGGAAACACGCCGTTCAACTAAACTTCTACCCATCCATCCTTACTTCCTTAATCCACAACCTAGTAATGATATTTCTTTAGAAGAATTGAGTCAGCTTTACTTTGGTTCTAATCAGATGGGAGTCACTCAACTAACCGCGTGAAAGGGGTTGAATTCGGATTGCGAGCATATCGTGCGATCGAGCGCGATGGACAGCCAAGCTAGGATATCTGGCAGGAAGAAGTGGCGATCGGCAGTACTCTACCAACTCTACCCCTGTGGTTGTGCGGTGAAATTTGCTTGCCAGTTGACTTGGCGGCAACCGATGAGCGCACCTGCCCTTGAGCAACGGATTACGGTGAGCAGTGCTTGAATTTATCATAGTAGAGGGGCAACAAGTGTAGGCGATCGTTCCTTTGCTTAAGTCTGCTGGCAACTGAGCTTGTTTAAAAGATCTGCGCTCGCGCAATTATATACACGGTGGTTGAGAGCCTGAAAAATACAAAGGCAATACAAAGGCTAAAATTAAAGCTCTAGCCTTAGTACCAATTTTTCATTAGACTCGTCTCATGGTGTGTTTTTAGTGTTTTAGTATGCGGTGCTAATCTTGTACTAAAACTTCGTATTCGTCAAGCACCACCTCTTGTCCACCAAGACCGATATTACAATTACCTCTCCACAATTTCCCTGGATGGAAGTCTCCTTGATATTCAGCTCGGCATACGTACAAGTTTTGTCCTGATGCTTGTCCGCCAACAACGGTACCATTTGGTAATCTTCTATTGACTGGCGATTGCCATCTGGAATTGGAAGCTTGGATCAGCACTTCGTAGTTGTTGAGTACTACTTCTTGTCCACCAAAACCAATGTTACAGTTGCCTTTCCACAACTTACCTGGATGAAGAGCTCCTTCATATTCAGCTCGGCAGACATACAAGTTTTGACCTGATACTTGTCCTCCCACAACAGCATCTTGTGGAACTTTTCCACTAGATGGTGGTGGTACCCACATGGGAACCACTGGCTGTTGGATAATATGAATGCTTGAAACCTCCTGACCGTTCGCTGTTACAGTAAGCATTCTGCTATTAGGCGAGAGCTGTACTCCACCACTTCCTAGATTTAATATCACCTGGTAACTGCTTAGTTTGGCTAAGCTTTTGCTTACATCTACCTCCCCATTGTCATTTTTTAACAAAACTTTAACATCTAAGATATCAAAATCGTACCCTGATATTTCTAGCTTATTTAATCCATTATGAATTCGAGATACATCAATAGTTTCAGGCTCAACTAAACATACCTTGGGTTGACGAGGTTCAGCTTCTCTGAGAGATATTCCAACCTGCTTTGCCAATTCATTTCTTTGAATAATTAATGCATGACGCATTCTTTGCCCTACAAAGTCAGCATCGCAGCGAAACTCTGTGCCTGTAGTTGCTACTCCATGATTAATTAAGTCAGTAAGTTCGTTCCTGATAGTAGACCTTACATCCTCTGTTATCTTTACTCTGCTATTTTCTAAATCCTTTGTTATTTCTGATCTGGTTGTTTCTAAAACTTGTTGCCAGTTTTTAGATTCTTTTCCTAGAGTATCAATACCCTTATCTAATGTTTTTACAGTGTTTTCCATTGTTTTCCTGCTTTCCTCCGCAACCTTTAGACCTTGATCAACTCTACTAAGTGAACTTGAACAACTAAACAATAGACTAGAAACCAGGAGCAGATAAAATACTAAAGTAGGCAGAAAGTATAGAGGTATATTTATTTGAATTTTGTCGTATATCTTGCGATTAAACATTTTTAGGAAGTGACGTAAAATTTGCGCGTGATTTACACTTACTTAATTCCTCAGTTAGATCCTGTTAAATTCTGCTTAAATTAATCAAAATTTACAAAATGGAAGAAGAGGTCCTCGTCTCTCCGACATCGTTTGCCCAATAAAGGCTTTGGTTTCTCGACCAGCTCTTCCCAGGCAAGTTCACCTACAATATGGCGACAGCACTTCACCTGATGGGTTTGCCTAACTTAGCCACACTAGAGCAGACGTTCAACGAAATCGTGTGTTGCCATCGAAACCTTTGCGATCGCACAAGGGCAACCCGTACAGGTGATCGCCCCTCTCTCTGTGGCAGCCATCGCAGCAGCGATACCCTCAAATCAGAACAACATTGATTCTGGGAAAGCAGCAAGCCATGACTCAAGCCTTACCAAAACCAATCACCTTTGAAGACTTTCTAGAGTGGAAACCAGAAGCGGGACGCTACGAGCTGCATGATTGGACAATTATTGAAATGCAGCCAACAGGAGAATATGAGGAGATCAAAGGTTTTTTGACAACAAAATTAATCGTGGAGTTTAACCGAGTAAATCTTCCCTACTTCATACCCGATCAAGCGCTAGTCAAGCCGCTAGAAAAAGAATCAGGTTATCTACCCGACGTGCTAATCCTAAATCGGGCTAATCTAGCAGCGGAACCGTTATGGAAAAAATATTCAACTGTTACTCAAGGTGCATCAATTCCCTTGACGGCTGAACAGGTTTTTAGGGTTGGGGCGCTTCCCGAACAGCAAGAGCAACAAAATGAACGCTGAGGAAACAGAAGCCTTGTAGTGTATTTACTCTCTATCCCAGTTGGGGTCTGACTCAAGTTTTTGACCTGAAAAAAACGAGAACTCTAATACCCGCTCTAAGCTATAAACAAAGGCACTCTTGAGGGAAATCAATTTATTGTTATGAATTTGCTCCAGAAGGCAGCAAAACTGGACTGACAAATAAATTGACTTGGTCTTGCCAGTTCAAGGGATTATTGAACCGTCGTTGGGTGGATTAATACTGACCCAACTGGAGCAAATGTTTCGTTATCGCCATGAGGTGGTACAACGGGAGTGTAGTCGCAACAGTAATAAAAGGTCGTAGATTAAAGTGCTCGCCTAACACCTGCTCTGACCTTACTAGAGAGTGCCCCAAGATGGGGATAACGTCTACTACCCTCGGTTTTTAATCAACATCACATCGATAATTTTTTCGGCAGTCTCCTCGGATATCTCCAAAGCACGATAAAGCTGATGCAACAATTCTTCTTCTTCTTCCGTCACTTCGCCATCTGCAAGGACAATATCCGTTGTTACAGCAAAAACTGTCTCTTGCAGTTCATGGGGGAGTGAGGCTAAGGCTGCATTAAATAAAGTCTCAACCCCTTGGCGTTGCAGAATACTGAGGAGTCGATCAATCATTTTCTCGATCACATCTGCGGGATAGCTCCTGAACAGTTGCATTCGAGATAAAGAAGTCATCAGCACTTGCTCTTCAGTATCTGCGGCATAACCATCAGCCGCCACTGCAATCAAGGCAATTGCTGCAAAGGCTTCGGCTGGCCCTAAGATTGTTTGGCTTTGTTGACGAGCACTAGAGAGTTTATCAAATAGACTCATTTCGTTTTTTCCTTGAACGTAGATTTACCACTAGGATGGTGCTGTTTGAAGCAGATGGCATTGGTATAACTACTGATTTACTCGGGCTATCCATCCTAAGAGTGATACAGTTTACGAAGCTCTCTTTTTGGAAAATTGCCTCATCGCTAAGCTTCCAAGATAAACGCCAAATGCAGAGGCAGATATTAACAAGTATGAAAACCACTCCTCCTACCTCTATTTTCCGAGGAAAACCCCCAAAGAAAATACCACCACAGCTACAAAATCGCGGTATGACTTTGTAAGTGTGGCAGCTAGGCTAGATCAATTTTTGCGACAAGGGTAGAGCAGTCGCTCACGAATACCAGGCGATGAATGAGTCGCTAGGTGTGACGGAACGCAATACTTGCTCTGTTAGCTCTTCTGCTCAAATTTCAGGGCAACAGAATTGATACAGTAGCGTTGACCTGTCGGCTGAGGACCGTCATTGAACACATGACCCAGATGAGCATCACAAACCCTGCACAGAACCTCAGTCCGCCGCATAAACAAGCTATTATCCGGTTCTTCTTTGATGTTCCCTGGGTTAAGGGGTGTCCAGAAACTGGGCCATCCAGTTCCCGAATCATATTTGGTCTCTGAAGTAAACAACTCGGCACCACAACACGCGCATTTGTAGATTCCTTGTTCTTTATTGTTGTAGTAAGCGCCGGTGAAGGCTCTTTCTGTCCCCTTCTTTCTGGTAACTTGGAACTGTTCAGGTGTGAGCTGTTGTTTCCATTCGGCTTCAGTCTTTTGAACCTTATTAACCATGGCTTAATACTCTTTTTCCAACACGAATATAGGTTAACAATTCACTAAGAGGGGCAATCTGCCTCTCGTGAATCCACCCGTAGTTAGATTTTAAAGGTCATACCAATATCAATACAGGTGTGGATTACCGCAATCGAGCTCCCCTGTATCTAACCGATAAGTGAACACAAATAAGTAGGTAGACATCAAAAAAGATAACTATTTCTTCTTTATGCCTCATGCCCTATGCCCAGTCCCGGCAGTGATGCTTAATTTCATCGGCCTACTTATTTCTTGCCTAAACTGAATGGTGTCTCTGTTCTTACACGATAGAGAACCCTGAAATGAAAAGCTATTCTCAGTGATCGCTGGAATCGTTAGGCAATTTCCCAGCAACTCGCTCCACCCCAACGTTAATTCAGTAAATTCACTGATGACAAAGTATGAGGGCTATCTCTAAATTACCCTTGTTGTAGATAAGCGCTAAAGTGGGGAACGCATCTATCTAAGGTAATAAAAATAGTCTGTGCCTTCATGCCTTTGATTAGCTAAAGCTGACTGGGGATACACTCTTTTCGTTTGGGTTTAGGACTTTATTCAAGCTTTAAAAAAGCGCTGAAGTTTTTAAAGCGACAAATAAGAGTGTTCTAAAAAATTTCGCTTTCTTTTCCCAACCCATAGGATAGGAATTAGCGAAAAGCTCATAACCTCAGTAGAGCCTCATCGACTAGATAACCTCAACTTGTTGACCGCTGATTCTCCCAATAATTCCTCAGCCGTTGCCACAAGTCTTACTGGATAGAGTGAAACAAAGGAAAAAAGCCACTATGCTCGACGCTCGCGCCAAACAAAAAAACCTCAACCCCCAAGGCAATACCGTCGGCAAACTCACCCAACTCCCCTTCGTAGGTAATCGCTTGTTGCAAACGCAAGTCCCTCAGATGAGCGTCAAACAACTCCAACATCTGTTGGCGCAAAACCCCAGCAACCTCCTGCTGATTGACGTGCGTTACCAAAGCGAACAAAACATTGCTCGCCTGCCGGGAGAGTGGTTCCTTGTTCCCTATCCACAAATTAAAGCAGGCTCAGGACTGGCGAGAATCCAAAAACTTCTTCAAGAAAAACGCAGGGCTAACCCAGCAGGCCAAGAGCCTCAAGTTTTGGTCTTGTGCAAAGCTGGGATTCGCTCAGCCCACACCGTCCTCCGTTTACAACAAGCTGGCATGGATGCCACCAATATCACCGGTGGCATCCATGCCTGGAACAAAGACATCGACCCCAGTCTGCCCCTGTACGACATCAAAGACATCCCAGAATTTCAGTCCAGCTTGGCGAAAAAGCCATCCCAGCAGCAACGCTGGTTATCCAGTTGTGGCGTCGCCCTCGCTCTCTCCGCCGTTGGTGCAGTGGGAGCCGTGCGCTATAACTCCGACTTACTGCGACCTTTGATGAAAGCGGGAGTTCCTCTAGCTGCCGCCTCAGACTTACCTGTCGTTGGCTATGCGATTCAAGAAGCCTCTGAGCCAATCATGAACGTACAGCAACTCAAGCAACTGGTGAACGGCAAAGAAAAAGACTACTTGATTGTCGATGTACGCACCGCTAATGAATACAAGCAGTCTCACCTCCCTGGAGCTGTTTCACTTCCCCTGCAAGATTTGGAGCAAGGCAAAGGCGTTAAGGAAATTAAATCCCAGCTTCAAGGTCGGAAACTAATTGCTTACTGTACCGCTGGTAAACGCTCCGCTCGTGCCTTAATTCTGCTACACCATGCTGGGGTTGTTGGCACCAAAGTTCAAGGTGGCTTGGAGGCTTGGACAAAAGAAATTGACCCCTCCCTGGCAGCTCACAAGGGATAAAGGTTAGACTATCGAGCTAAAGACAGTTCTTTCGGCGTTTTCCTCAACGCCGTTTTCTCCTGACGGGTGACTTCTCACTAAAACATCCTTCAATTGAGCCTTGTAGGAGACAAAATGCACAGCACTCTTCCTATACTTCTGGTCAGTCTGTTAATCTTCGGTATCTTAGAAGTCTTATATCCCTTTTACACTTACAAACAGAATTGGACCAGTAGAATGGGGGCAAACTTTGCCGTTGCCATCCTCAATTCGGTAGTGACCAAGTTTCCCATGATCTGGCTTGCAGCTTGGGTTTCATCGCCACAGCAGCAGAAAATTTGGCCTGGGTTCTTGCACTACATTCCTTTCCCTGGAGTCGTGCTAGTGCTGTCCTTGCTTGTCCTTGATTCTTATCGCTATGGCTGGCATTGCATGATGCACTTTTGGCCGATTGGGTGGCGCTTTCACCGTGTGCATCATTCAGAGCTTGCCATGAATATTTCAACCGCTTATCGGTTTAATGTACTCGAAGTGATGGCCTCTTATGTGCCCCTGGTGTTCTTAATTTGGCTGTTTGGCATCAGGCCAGAACATGTCTTTATTTATGAAGTGGCGTTTGTAGTTGTTGAGGTATTTCAACATAGCAACTGGGCCATTTCCCCCAAAATCGATCGCTTCCTCACGCATTTGATTGTCACACCCAATTATCATCGAGTACATCACTCTCAGATTGTGAAAGAGACCGACTCGAATTTTGGCAGCTTGCTAACGATTTGGGATCAGTTGTTTGGTACTTATCGTTATTGTTCCGATACGCGGAAGATCGACATTGGTTTAGAGGAATACCCCAAACCCCTCAGTGTCATCGATATGTTGATTTTACCGTTTCGATAAGCGATCGCCGACGAGCCAGTTCAGTTTCATCATCCTACCGATTTTGGGTGCACA
>DATNPV010000265.1:0-40687 GCA_036703055.1 Waterburya sp. | reverse complement strand
ATTGAGGAGATTGAACTCGAAGGGTTACTTTAACCCCCTCTGGGTAATTTGGTAAGTTTGTAAAGAAAGATTACAAAAAGGACTTGCCAAACAGATGAGCCTAGAAATCCAAAAACAATCGCCTCTCCGATTAGTCCTCATAATCAGTATGGCCCTCATTTTAGCGGTGGCCTGTTGGATAGGAGTATTATTAACTACTTCTGGAGAAACCATGTTTGCCGGAAAACGACCTAATTACATCGGCATCCAAGAATCGGGGCAACTCGCACCCTGTCCTAGCAGCCCCAACTGTGTCAGCAGCTTTAGCCAGGATGCTCAGCATACCATTGCGCCTTTGACTTACAACTCCACACCCACTGAGGCCATGGCCAAGCTAAAAACAGTGATTCAAACTATGGAGAGAACAAAAATTATTGAAGAGACTGAGAATTATCTCTATGCTGAATTTAAGAGTAAGCTGATGGGGTTTGTGGATGATGTGGAATTTTTAATTGAGCCAAAGGCTAAAGTAATTCAGGTTCGTTCGGCTTCTCGTTTGGGAGAGTCGGACTTAGGAGTGAACCGCAAACGAATTGAAATGATTCGAGCGAAACTGAAGGAATAATTAACGGTCGGATAAAGAATTGCTTCACGGGTTAATCAAAACTGATAGCCAATCGATAACTTTAATCTCGTGCCACTTCCTAAATGTTTTGTACTAAAAAATCGGTCAAATATTTTCTTTCCGATTTCTTTATTTTCTGAAGCTTGCTGTTCAATTCCTAGTGGAAATGAAGATAAGTTAATGGCTAATTATGTAATGAAGAATTAGCCTCTAGCGTGGAATTATCAAAAGAGGAAAAGCATGACCCAAGTGCAAACAGCACCCTATGGTTCCTGGAAATCGCCCATAACGGCTGACTTGATTGTGGCTGGCACAATTGGGCTAGGACAGATTGCCGTGGATGGCAGAGATGTCTACTGGACTGAAGGGCGACCAGCTGAAGCAGGGCGAAATGTGATCGTGCGGCGGACACCCGATGGCAAGATTGCTGATGTTACGCCATCTCCCTTCAATGCACGGACTCGCGTTCATGAGTATGGCGGGGGTGCGTTTACTGTTAAAGAGGGCACGATTTATTTTTCCAACTTTGCGAACCAGCGCCTGTATCAGCAGACTCCAGGTGCTGAACCCCAACCCCTGACGCCGGAAGGTGACCGACGTTATGCCGATGCTATAGTTGACTCGCAACGAGGGCGCATTATTTGTGTGTGCGAAGACCACACGGGTGGTGGTCATGAACCCACCAACAGCCTGGTGAGTATCGGATTGAACAGTGGTGAGGACATCCAGGTGTTAACGTCTGGAAGTGACTTTTATTCCTCCCCACGCCTCAGTCCAGATGGCTCTCAGTTAGCGTGGCTGAGCTGGAACCATCCGAATATGCCTTGGGATGGTACTCAATTATGGATTGCTCAGATTAAAGCAGATGGTTCTCTGGATGAAGCTACCTTGATCGCGGGTGGAGTTGATGAGTCCATTTTTCAGCCAGAGTGGTCACCTGATGGCGTGCTGTACTTTGTCTCTGACCGCACAGGTTGGTGGAATCTCTACCGCTGGCAACCCTCTACCCCCCCTAACCTCCCCTTACTAAGGGAGGGAACTGAAGATGCGGGTGTTGAGCCGTTGTGTGAAATGAAGGCAGAGTTTGGGCTTCCTCAGTGGGTGTTTGAGATGCGTACCTATGCCTTTGAGTCAGCGAACCGTATTATCTGTACGTATACCCAAGAGGGCATCTGGTACTTGGCAAGTCTGGATACACAGACAAAACAGCTAGAGAGAATTGAGACGCCTTATACAGAAATTACGTCAATTCATGCCGCCAATGGTCAAGCGGTATTCATCGCGGGTTCAGCGACAGAACCAACGGCTATTGTTCAGATGGACTTGACAAATAGGCAGATAAATGTATTAAAACGTTCAAGTGAGTTGGAGATTGATACGGGCTATCTCTCCACACCGCAAGCGATCGCATTTCCCACCGAAAATGGCCTCACCGCCCATGCCTTCTTCTACCCGCCGAAGAACAAAGACTTTACGGCACCGACAGGAGAGAAACCGCCGCTAATCGTCAAAAGTCATGGTGGCCCCACTGCCTCTACTTCTAGTGCGTTTAACTTAAAAATTCAATACTGGACAAGTCGTGGTTTTGCCTTTGTCGATGTTAATTATGGAGGCAGTACAGGTTACGGGCGGGAGTATCGTCAACGATTGAACCATAATTGGGGCATTGTGGATGTTGACGACTGTACGAATGCCGCCCAATACCTGGCGGAACAAGGATTAGTAGATGGTGAGCGAATGGCGATCGCAGGAGGTAGTGCTGGAGGCTACACCACTTTAGCCGCGCTCACCTTCCGAGATGTGTTTAAAGCGGGTGCCAGCTACTACGGTGTAAGTGATTTAGAGGTTTTGGCAAGAGATACTCACAAGTTTGAAGCGCGTTACCTTGACGGGTTGATTGGCCCTTACCCAGAGCGTAAAGATTTGTATGAGAAGCGATCGCCCATTCATTTTACCGACCAACTTTCTTGTCCTGTGATTTTCTTCCAAGGACTAGAAGACAAGGTTGTACCGCCCAACCAAGCAGAGATGATGGTCGAAGCGTTAAAGGTGAAGGGATTGCCAGTGGCGTATGTGGCTTATGAGGGAGAACAACACGGATTCCGCCGTGCCGAGAATATCAAGCGCACTTTAGATGGAGAGTTTTACTTCTACTCCCGTGTATTTGGCTTTAACCCAGCTGACGCAATAGAGCCAGTACCCATCGATAATCTTTGACTAGGAGTGAGGGAATGGGGGAGTGGGAGAGTGGGAGAGTTTTTGCACTCATATCCGGGAACTGTCCAACAAACCTTCCCCCCCTCCCAAGAGTCCCCCCTCTCCCCCTCCTCTTCTCCCCCTCTTCGTTTTTTGAAATTGCTACTCTGGAAAAATACGGAAATGCACCCCTCCAGAGGTAGAGCAATGAGTAGGGAAGAGACAAGATCACTCGCTCGTCAGGAAACACAAGCACTCGCCCGTGAATTGAAAACCCAAGGCAAAATTTTAGGCGGATTTATTGGCCAGATCTGGGCTATAGGAATTATAGATTTGGTTGTGGGAGGGGCACTCAACACCTACGGGATTTGGCCCCATCACTTTATTGGTTTGCGTGGTATTTTCTTTGCCCCTTTCCTGCATGGGAGTTTGGGTCACCTGATTGCTAACAGCATCCCTTTCATCGTTCTAGGCTGGTTTGTGATGTTGCGAGAAACCAGCGACTTTTTTGTGGTTACTGCCATCACCATGCTAGTGAGTGGTTTGGGTACTTGGGTGTTTGGTTCGCCCAACTCGATTCACATTGGTGCCAGTGGACTGATCTTCGGTTATCTTGGTTTTCTCTTGCTACGTGGCTACTTTGAACGCAACTTCCCCTCTATTCTGCTCTCGCTCGTTGTTGGATTTCTTTACGGAGGGACGATTTGGGGGGTTTTGCCGACACAAGTAGGAATATCTTGGCAGGGACATTTATTTGGCTTTATCGGCGGGGTGATCGCGGCTCGTCTCTTATCGCGAAAAAAACTATCCTAGTAAATGTAAATAAAGATTAAGCGTTGAACTCAGGAATGCCGAACAAGCAAAAATTCCCCTACCTGGTTGGTTCTAAATGGACATCTAAACAGCAAACCTGGGGTTGGCGACACTTTCAAGTGGTCAACCGCAAAAACGAGGGTCGGTGGGTTTTTGCCGAAATGGTTGCTTCCTGCGACCCCTCTGTCCGCTTTTGGCTCAATGCTAAACAGCTCAAAGACCGTTCTCTGTGGCAAGCAGGTTGGCAATCTCTGGAAGAAATGAAGGAACTTGAGGAGGATGTGATACCAAATCCTGGTTGACTACCCCTTTTTTCAGAAAGCTGGGGGAGCGGGGGAAGCTTCTTGAAGCTGGGGGAGAATCATCCCAAAATCGAAAGGCGGTTATGGGAATGGAGTTGGTATGAATAGGAATTAGGCACTCTTGCAGAAAAAGAAAAACCCTCGCTGGCAGGTAGGAACCAGTAAGGGGTGTCGTCACATTAAGGATATCTAGTCTGTCTACCTATATCTCTACAGCCAATACCACTTATGCAAGCGATGCAATTCCCACGTTTACCTTTTGCCTTTATCGCGTGGATACTGTCCACCAAGCAAGGGCATAAGGTTGAGACGGCTCATTGACCTGTTTGCGATACTGAACGCGGATTTTGTAGCGACCAGAAGCGGGCACTGAGCAGAAAATGTGTTGTAAACTATCAACTTCGCTCACGGAAGAACAGACACTTTTGCCAATGTCGTTTTCGTCCACTGGCATCAGGTAGAGAGCGAGGTTATTCAAACCGCGATCGCGAAAACTATCTCCAACTTCATAGAGATTATTTTTGTTCTTATCTTGCAGCTCAATCAAGCGATCCCAAGCCAGTGTCAGAGAAACAAAGCTTTTTTCTTTCAACGGCTTTTCTAACACATAATCCTTAAAGGATGATGCCTCTACTTGGCGATAATCCCAACCGATGGGCGGGACCGCAGCCGTTGGTTCCCACTTACCAGAACTAAATTGCTGGTAAGCTCGGAAGGCATTGAGTTGGCCTGTCCCCATTTGGTAGTCCACAGGAATTTTTGGGTCTTTGTAGGCGTCGGAATCTAACCAGGTACGGTTATCTTTGCTTAAAATTGTGCGGCTCATGCCCAAGTGCAAGCCATCGCCGTTATCTTTAATTTTGTCAGCAGCGTTGAGCAGCACCGCTTTCATCACTTCATGACGTCGGGAATCTAGACTCCAATGGGGTAGCTTGGAGCGAATTTGGCGATCGCCAAATTCCTGAAGCAACGCCACCGTTGCGGTGATATGAGGTGCTGCAAAACTTGTGCCACTGACCTCAATCTTTTTTCCCTCCAGGTTGTAGGCGGAAATCTTGCTACCGGGAGCCACAATACTAATTGAACGACGCGCCCCTGCATTAATCTCACGTTCAATCAAACGCCTCCCAATTCCCATAGGTGCAGCGCTCAAGTTGGGAAAGTCCACCTTCGTAAAAATTCCCTCCCGCTTAGTGGTGTAGGCCGTATTCACCCCATTGTAATTATCCGTTGGGATAGGAATCCCACCATCCCCCTGATTGCCAGCAATCACAAACAGGACATTGCGAGATTTTGACAACCAATCAATACATTGCGTTAAAAGTGCATTGCCGTCCAGAACCGCATCAGGTCTGGGGTCGCGTTCTAAGGGTTCGCCAAAACTAAAGTTAATCGCCCGGACATCTCCCCCATTCTGCTGGGCCACATACTGAGAAGATAGACACTCTTCAGGTTGTCCTCCCTTGGTCGGTGAACCAACGGCTGAGGAATAAAGTCTCGCCCCTGGGGCGACCCCCGGCAAGCCTTTGTCCCGACTCACCATTACTCCTGCCACCATAGAGGCATGGGCATCCACATTCGTATTCGATTTAGCCGGGCCATCCCGATAAAATACCCGTTCCAGAGGGGTTGGCGGATTCCAAGCCACCGCCTTGTCTAAACCGAAGACGCCAGGTCTGCCAATTTCCACCTGGCCAATGGCAATTTTACGACCGATTAAGTCATAAGGAGGGCTATGGAGTTTGAAGGCGTCAATTCCTGCTTCTCCTATCGAAGAGATTGATGAAGCCAGTACTGGGGTGATGAGCAAAGAGGCACCGATACCCCCAATCATCAATGCCAATCTCTTAATAATCCGTTGGTGAGCCAAGGATGCTTCTCCTAAATCGTGGTCAGTTTTTGTAGTGACTAAAACGGGTTCGACGAAATCTATGCTTTGTGTAGTGACCCGCCTGTCGAATAATAATTTGCGCTGAGTAAGACAGAGCGTCACGCAGACTTCCTCTAACCCCAACCACACAGACCTAACACCGAGTTATATCATCCCCACTTGCACCGGAATTCTTCAAAAACGTCTGCGAACCTCAACGTCTCCCTCAGCGCTCTGGAGCGTTAAAAAAATATAATTCCAACCCAAACAAATTCGATACTAGGGGATTGCTGAAGATTTTGTTAAGATAGTATACAACCGAGGACACAGGAGAGTATCGCCAGTCATGACCCAAACGAATCCCACCAAACCCATTGTTGTTGCCCCTTCTATCCTATCAGCGGACTTTAGCCGACTGGGAGAAGAAATTAGCGCTGTGGACGCTGCGGGTGCTGATTGGATTCATGTGGATGTGATGGATGGTCGGTTTGTCCCCAACATCACAATTGGCCCTCTGATTGTGGAAGCCATTCGCCCGGTTACGAAAAAGCCTCTTGATGTCCACCTGATGATTGTGGAACCAGAGAAGTATGTGGAGGACTTCGCTAAGGCAGGAGCCGATATTATTTCGGTTCACTGTGAACACAATGCGTCTCCTCATCTACACCGCACCCTCTCTCAGATTAAAGAATTGGGCAAGCAGGCTGGTGTAGTGCTGAACCCCTCGACTCCTTTAGAGTTGATCGAATATGTATTGGAAATCTGTGATTTGGTGCTCATTATGAGCGTCAATCCAGGCTTTGGCGGTCAGAGCTTTATTCCTGGCGTACTCCCCAAAATTCGCAAACTGCGTCAGATGTGTGATGAGCGTGGACTCAATCCTTGGATTGAAGTTGATGGTGGACTCAAAGGTAGCAACACCTGGCAAGTTCTGGAAGCGGGAGCGAACGCGATCGTTGCAGGATCGGCTGTCTTCAAGGCAAAAGATTATGCTGAAGCAATTAATGGGATTCGCAACAGCAAGCGTCCTGAACCGGAGTTAGCTAGAGTTTAACTCTATAATCTTCAATAGCAACCTTCTGAAAGACGTTTCTCAGCGTTCTCATCAGCATTTCCTGAAACTTTATTGGGATGCATAAAATCCCTTACCAGTCAAGAATTACCCACCCCGCCAACTGTAGGGTGGGCTTTGTTTGGGGAGTTGTTTCCCTTACCTTCTATAACTGTCGCTATAAAGGTTAGGACAGCTATAACGGCTGAAACGATCACGTACCAGTAATAAAACTTCTGCTTTAAGCTTTTTGCAGAATACAAAATAAGGCGCGTGGCAGGGGTGATAAAGTACCGTGATATACCGTTTCTTTAACAGATAGAACGTTAAATTGAGGGTTGAAAATGTTTGTGATGTCCTCAGGTGTAAATCGGTAAGGCCCCTCTTCGCGCTGTTCTAAGTGGCTAAAGCACTTCAGTAAGAGATACCCTTTTGGTGTAATTAAATGATGCACCATACGAACGTAATCAGGTCGTCGCTCAGGGGAAAATACATGAAAACAGCCGCGATCAAAAACCAAATCAAATTCTTGGTTTAGAGTACTGCTGAGGATATCATCCTGTTTCCAAGAAATATCTAAACCCTTTTCTTGGGCAATCGTTTGCGCCTTTTGGATCGCTGTGGCAGAAAGATCAGTCGCTGTGACTGTAAAACCTCGCTCCGTTAAAGCCATTGCTTGCGTCCCTGGACCGGTACCCAGATCTAAGACAGTGCCGTTGTTGAGGTTCATTTGAGTTAACGCTTGGTTCAGATCTGGATCGAGATCTGGGTTGAACCACGGCATAGACTCTACTGGCTTTTCCTGATACAACTGTTCCCAGTTAGGAAATTCACGCGGTTGATTCATTGCTTTTTCTCAATTCTAGGTAATCGATAAGGCGATCGCTCCTATTACTATACTTGCGCCCTTATTTCAGAGCGATTACCTAGAACCGGAACCAAAAGGCGATCGCATTCCAAAAGCACAGGGCTTACGCAGTTACACCATCTATAGTGGTAGCGTGCATTATGCTCCCGTTACACACCCTACACCTAGAGGCTGTGCGTCATATCAATTTGATTTAAGGACAGCTACAGATGGAGAGCTGAGGGAGCTGAGGAAGCTTCTTGAAGCTGGGGGAGTGATTTGTCGCAGACATTTAGCGCATTGATATCAGTCCTATGCAATCAGAACCCTAACCCTAAATCCTGATTGTCGCTATCTGCCAGAGCGCTTACAGTTGAAAAGAGATATCCTCCCAAATGTTCAGCTCAGCCGTCTTCTAGTGATCGAGGTAGATGTGAGTGATAGCGACAAATCCAAAGAGGACTTAATTGAGGAGTTGGCTGCACTAAAGCAACACGTTGCCCAACTTCAAGCGACAAAAACAGCGTTCGACACTCTTCATGAGTTACTTCTAACCTCCATTACAACAGTGAAAACGGCAACTGGAACACTGATGTTCAAAGCCGTACTCCAACAAATTTTAAAAATTGCAATTCGGCTCACGGATGCTGAAGAGGGTAGCCTGTTTTTACTGGATGGAGAACAGCGAGTAAGTGAAAGTATTCTCGCTCGTGGTGCTGTTATCCGAGACTTAAAACAAAAGCTGATTGGCATGGTGCTGGATAAAGGTCTTGCAGGCTGGGCTATCCGCCATCGTCAAGTAGGACTCATCGCCGACACCCTAGAGGATGAACGCTGGCTAACGCTACCCAATGAGCCTTATAAAGTTCGCTCTGCACTGGGTATACCCATTTGTCGCAGCAAAACTTCGCTAGCTGTCATCACTCTAATGCACGCTCAGCCAAGACATTTCAGCCTACAAACCGCGCAGTTGATGGAGTTGTGTGCACAGCAGATGGCTCTGATTATTGAGAATGCCCTGCTTCATACAGAACACCAATGCTCACAGCCAGAATTACACCCAATTGTGCAACAGGACGATCAACACTTAGAGAAAACCGAGGAGCGATTTTCTGTTGCTGCTGATGAAAAACTTGCTTGGCTCGGCGTTTACATCATTTTTAGTGATGGAAAATTTATGTACACTAACCCTGGTGTTGCTACTGTATTTGGATATACGTTTATTGAATTTATTACTGTCCAATCTATATTTGAACTTGTAGCATCCAGCCATCAAGAATTTGTAGCTACGCATATCAATCAGTGCTTTAAAGCACAGAACAAGAGCCTCTCCTGTACTTTTAAAGGGCAGCGTAAAGACGGCACATTAATTGATATAGAAGCGTATGGAACAAAAACAAAATTTAGCGGCAAGCCTGTAATTGTAGGTACTCTTCGTACAACTCAACATTAATACCGATATAAATCATAATTTTTAACCAAAAAACCTTTGTACACACTGACAAGCCTTTGAGTTGAGAGCATCGACGTATCATCAACGACATTGAGATACTATTCAAGGATTGAGCGGGTTTCCCTCTAAAGTAAATATTGGATTTCCCTAATTTGGTAGATGCGGCAAAAATTTTCCCAATTTAAAATATTAGATTATCCTTATACAGGGACATTATAGTTTGCAAAAATTAGAGCTTGCATAGGTTTATCAAATGCAGCTATTTGACTGGTGACAGTTGGCAATCTGGTCTATAGAGAAGTTATCTTGTTTAAAGAGTCTGATACTCTATTAAAGACATCACAGTAGGACTCTCTATCAAAAAGCTAAACCTATTGTTTATCTTTCTTGTCATCTATCTTTCTGGTCATCGAGCTTAAACATCTGCTAGAACCCTTTCGGAAATTCCCCTCCGTCGCACACCACCTCACCGGATTCCTATCCATATTTTAATTTTTGGGAGAGTGAATTATGGTTCGCCATCTAGCCCCGCTTGTTTATTACGACAGAGTTGATGGAACCTACATTAATGTGGGTACGGGTAGCTGGCAGCACTGGCTTTCCAAGAACTCCTGCTTTAGATACGAATCTTTTTGGGGGTCTTTTACTGCCTGTAAGGAGTACCGAGGGGATGAAATATTTTGGTTGGCTTATCGACAGTTGAAAGAAGAACCAAGATGTGCTGAATTGGGTGTTAGTAAAGATTTAAATTTAGATAGATTAATAGATACCGCAAAATACCTCAGCACGAGTAATATGAGTTGCTGGGAATTTAAGATTCAAACTATCCCTAAATCTGTAACGAATTCGCAGGAAAGAGAAATAAAAGCTGTTCGTCAGTGGTGCATTTTCTATACTCACTCAAATGGACAAATGGAGTTTATGGGGGCGTGTTTGGAAAAAGAACAAGCCCTCGCTCAAATCCAAAATTTCATAAAATTAGCTCACTACCCTGAGAAAGTTAGTGACTGGCCTAGTGTTTCACAAGGCAGGTACGAGGTTAAAGAAGAATTGGTATTACCTCTAAACGACACTCGCAGTCATCGGAACACAAAAAATTTTTATACCAATGCCATTAACAAAGAAGTAGAGCTTTTGAATCAAATATCCAAATTGCGTCATCAATTATCAGAATTGCAAAAGAGATTAGACCAAGAACAAAGATTCAATACCAATGAAGGTAACTCCGCTAAATTCTTATGGAATTAAGGAGTTGCTCATAAACGGCGCACACCAGTTACCTGAAAACTCTTCGCTCCCCGTCTCTCCAGCTTCCCCACCTGTGCCAAGTACTACGAGCAAACGCAACTTAGTATGATTCCTGTAGGAGGATGTCACCCTGGAAGAAATTCGTCACATTCTAAATGGGTGACTAGTGAGCAGTGACCAGTGGACAAAAACTGGTCAATGGTTGGTGGTGCGATCGCTCGTCCTGATTAATGTTTACTCTCGTCACTCCCTAAACTGCATAAGGTCAGCCGCCTCAGATGTAAGTAGCCGTGACAGGCTCTTTTACATCCCATCTGGTTTAAAGGAGGTGAAACAATTGATGAGGAAGGAAACATGGAGGGCTATCACACTGGCGAAGGACAAACAACGCCTCCCGCTAGACCCTCCGGAACCGATACGCTAACGGAGCATTGCCGAGAAACCTTGCTGATGCAATCTGCTAGGATTTGAGCCTTGCCTCGCCAAGATACACGGTTCAGTAGTGATACTATCCGGAGCTGTCACCCGATTAAACTATTATGAGCGCTGCATCGAGATACTGGACACTAGTGAAAATAGATGCCACAGGAAAACGCAAAATCGAGCCACTTGCATCGGCAAAGGCGTTTTTCTTAGCATCCTTTCCGGAGTACATGCCCCAAAGCGAAGTGCCAGATGCTTTGATTCAGCGTCAACTCCTGCACTGGATGCAGGAATCTACTCAACAATACACGTATGCAAACCCTGGACAAGGGGGGGAGGTGAAAGGGACAAAAATAGCTAAGGCAGGAGACAGGGAGCAAGCAAGTCGGGAGCAATTAGCCAAGCTTTGTTTAGTCTGCTTTATCTCCAGCCAAATTGAGCGAGTGACGTTGCAATTAGAAGCACAGTTTGGTGCTGTTCATGGCTTCACTTGTGGCGACTTATTGCGCTTGGTCTTAGATGGCGATTACAGTAGACCCACTAGAAACACAGCAGCTCCAGTCTCAACGGCTTATCAATCTCTGCCCCAGGAAATTTTGCACAGCTTTGATCCTGAGCAAAGCACTTTAGCCACCTGGACAACCCGTTTGGTCAAGCATCATCGAGAACTGAATACGTTTTTGCTCGAACACGGAGTTTATCTCATTAGTGATTGGGCCATTCTTAATGATACGACTCCCAAACAACTTCAGCGTATTTTTTCCCAATTTCATTACCTGAGTGCTGTTGAAATTCAGCAAGCGAAGCGACTTCTAGAAAGTTACCATGCCGTCTATCGAGCGCAACGTTTGCAACAACGTCAGGCAGGAATTAAAGGACAGTGCCTGCCACCGACTACAGAGCAACTCCAGCAAATCGCTCAACACCTAGCCGCACAAACGGCAGAAAGGTTTCATCCTGAAACCTTTATGACCAAACTCCAAGCCATAGCTACTCGCCTCAGAGAGTACCGAATTCATGTTCGTGGTGGCGCTTTGCCCACAAAATCGATAGATGAACCTTTGAAGGCTAATGCTTCAGGGGATCGTCCTCTAGTTCGAGATTTTATTGATGACCGAAACACCACTGACGAGCAAACTGAGTTTTTGCAGGCATATCGTCAACAATTCGTCGCTTGTTTAGACCAAGCTTTAGCGCAGGTAACCGAGGAGCAAGTGACGAAACTACAAAGCAAAGACCGCCAGAAAGCCCAAAAATTTATAACCGCCTTGCAGCTTTTTCACTGTCAAGGTCGGTCGATGGGAGAAATAGCTAAAGAGGTGAATTTACCAGCTCAATTTCACGTCTCCCGCCTACTTAAACTGAAATCCTTTCGTGCCGATGTCCAACAGCAGTTTTTGGTGCTATTACGCGATCGCGTAATTTATGAAGCTAAAGCTTACACCAATTTAGAACGTCTCCAAGCTCTGCGGCAACAGATTGAAGAGGCACTGGATGAGCAAGTTACTAATGTAATCCAGGAAGCGGCAACGGAAGCGAGTACAGCTACTGGCACAAAAAACCAGACCACAACAACCAGTCTCTTCGCCGAGAGGCTTTGCCGCTACCTTGATACTAGGAGTTCCAATTATGACTAATTCTCCGAATCGTATTGCCGAACTGTGGCTTGATTATGAAGTCTTGCCCACTGAAGCGATTAATTTATCACCCGCAATTATTAACCAAGCTGTAAAACTGAGTTCTAAAATTCCTCATGAAGAACGAAAGTGGCAGACTTATCTTAATGTTCTAGCACTGGGCGGGTTCGAGGAATGGCTGGAATCAAGAGCGACTGACTTGATGATTAATCGGGAACAATGTTCGGTTTTGCATCCTGCTACGGCTAATGTGATGAATGCCGTGAGCAATTTGCAAGTGGGTGAGTTCAAACTTTGCTTAATTGCCCAAGGTAGCCTCACGGATGAAGAAATTTCTGTACCAAGAGCCGTAGTGGATTTGCCTGAATACGTTCCTCATTTCTATGTTTTGGTAGACGTACAAGAAGAACAAGAAACCGCCACCGTTCAAAGCTTCCTCTCTTACCAACATCTGAAAAATCGCCTGTCTAGAGTTAATTTAATGGCTGACGAAGACTGGACGTATCAACTTCCTTTAAGCTGGTTTGAGGGGAATCCAGATGATTTATTGCTGAATTTGCGCTGTTTAGAACCGACTGCCATTCCATTGCCAGAGCCTTCTCAAAATCGCTCAGTGCAACTCGCACGCCTGCGTTCTCAACTCGAAGCCCTATTGCCGGAATTACAGTCCCCAGAGCAAGAATTGTGGCAAGTTTTGACGTGGGAACAAGGAGCTGTAATTTTGACTCACCCAGAATTGCTCAACTGGGTATATCAATTGCAACAGTCATCAGAGCAAGCCCAGCCGCTAGCAGTTGTGAAGAAGCATTTAGCCGACACCCTGCAACTTTTGACGCAGCCCGCGGTGAATGCAGGGCGCTGGTTAATGGATGAGTTGGATGAGTTGGCACAAAACTTATCTTGGGTGCTACTGCCTAGCTTAGCTCCCGCTACCGCGATGCGATCGCCAGCCGAAGAATTTGAAGCCATCGTAACGCAGTTGCGCCAAACCGATGTAGAAATTCCCCTGGAAGCGCGAGGAGCTTATCGTGACCTGCGTTTGGTGGGAATGCCGTTACGGCTGTATGCTGTCACTTGGCCTTTGCTCTCTGGCTCGATCCCAGAATGGACGTTATTGCTAGTGTTGGGGGCTACCCCTGGCACTCATCTACCCTCTGGTTTGCAGTTACGAGTGAGTGACCAGACCGGTATTTTGGTAGAACGGACGTTGGATCACCAACAACGGGGTTCCTACATGTTTACTCGGGTAATCGGGACTTGGGATGAAAAATTTGTGGTAACCGTCAGCTTACCATCAGGCATCGAGCAAACCTTGCCTCCTTTTAGCTTTCATCCCGAGACTCGATAAACACCTGGCATAACAGGAAGACAAAAGTCTGATGTGTACTCTAACTACCTATTGAAAATTGACTTTTGTCAGGGCTCTACTGCATATCCCCCTCAAAGGTCAGAGGTATATTCAAGTGAGCAAGCTATCCTCTAATGGTTGAGGGAGAACGTTAACCATGCCATCTACTATTCATCATCAAGTCAAGTCACAATCAGGGCGACTGCATGAACAGGAAGAACAGCTCCACAACCTCTCATTTTGCTGTTATCGTACCCAACTGGGTCAAGGCGATGGGAAAGCACTATTATCTTATAGCGATAACGAAGCGATACCGAAGTCGCTTCCCGTAGCAACGTTAGGAACGTCGGAACCAGTAGAACGTAGACTCCTCACCGAACTATCTCGTCAGCCTAGTACTGAGCGCCGAACTCGTCAGCTTCAGTTGCAAGTTAAGTTAAAGAAGTTCCAAAAAGCCTTAGCAACAGCTCAAGCCAAAAATAATCGAGCCAACCAAGTTAACCTGCTCAAGCGTATTGGGCTAATCCACTGCCAACTCTCGGAGTATGCATGGGGGATTAAGTGCCTAAAGCAAGCCTTGCACCTCGCCCAAACTCTGGAGAATCAAGTGAGCGTTGGTGTCATTCTCAATTACCTGGGAGCAGCGTATCGCCAGATTGGTCAGGAATACAAGGCCTTGCGGGTTTACTTACGAGCCTTAGCCATTGTCCAAGACATCGGGAATGAGGCAGGCGTCGCCCTTCTCCTCAATCACTTGGGGGACGTTTACAACAGTTTAGGACAGTCGGCACAAGCATTGTCCTGTTCTCGCCAAGCTCTAGAAAAGTTTCAAGATTTAGGAAGTTTCCCGGATGGGGAAGGTGCTGCTCTGCACAATATCGGGGAAATTTATTTACAAATGAATCGTCCTCGTCAAGCGATGGCATTCTTTGAACAAGCGTTCGCCATTTACCAAAAAATCAGCAACGGCACAGGTGAAGCCAAGATTTTGGAAAGTATGGCAACAGCTTACGTCAGGCTTGACCAAGAGCCGCAGGCACTAGAATTTTATCAGCGAGCGTTGGCCATTCGTCGGGAAGTGGGTCATTCGCCCAATACTGAAGCGAGAAGCTTTGATTACATTGGGGCAGTTCACTACAAGATGGGTAATTTCTCTCGTGCGTTGTGGTATCACGTACAGGCGTTAGGAATTTTGCAGGCTGTTAATTATATGCCTAGTTTCGAGCGGTTTGACGATGAGACAGCTGGGGTGAAGAAGTTACTACAGAATCTACTACCAATTTATGATCGTCTTGGTTTACATCAAGAAGGGGTGAGGTGTTATCAGGACGCTGTAGAGATTGTTCAAACCTTCGGCGAACAGGCTTGTGAAGAAGCAATTGGCAATTTTTTGAATCAACCGGATAGGGATAATTTTTGACAGAGGTGCGATTAATGGCACTCCTGCAAGGCTGGGATAATAGGGATACTCTCAAGTTGGATGCGTGGCGATCGCTTGATTGAGAAAATGGTATCAAAATCTTCGTTGGCGGAGTTCAAAGCCTCATTAATGAGGTCGAGAGCCTCTTTTAGGGAGTTCGACAGCTTCTTTAATAAAGTTTAGAACCTCGTTATCCTTGGTAAACCCACCCCTCGTTTATCTAAATGAGGGGGTTTGGGGGAGCAATAATACCCTCGCCCTAATCTTTAATTGGATGGGGGAGAATGCCACACAAGGAGTTCCAAAAAACTGGTAAATTTCCCAAAATATTGCATAAGTCCCCCACCGATGAGACATATAGATAAGTAGGTGAGCAATCTGCTTGCCCAGTTGCTGGAGGACTCGCAAGAATGCATCCCCGTCTTAGATACCTCAGCATTGCTGCTACCACCCTGCTGCTTGGGGTGACATCCCCCCTCTTACCGCTTACCTCTCACCTCTTCCAGCACAAGCGCAAGCTGCACCAGATAGAAATGCTGAGGCGTTGCGGCTGAACCAAGAAGGTGTTCAGAGGAAAACAAGACTATAAAATTTAGTTTAAACTGATTAGTTCTGATTTTTTTAAAAGCTACAACAAATTTCTCTAAAAGGGTGTGTCCAAAATCAACTCTTCCCAGATTCCAAAACCCAAATTGATATGAGCCAAAGTGCTTCTATTTTCTATCTAGAAGTTCAACGCATTGAACAATATTGTCTGTTTAAATTGTCCTGGGGACGAGGACAACAACTTAGCGTGACACTGCCCTACCCCGAAACCCTCGATACACTATACCAAGAGTGGAGGACAGACTATCTCAGTTTTTATAAAACTGCATTAAGGGGGAGAGTGGTAGACAACGGTACCATTGCTCCACCCCCTGTTGATTGGCACGCCAAACTGGTACAGGCAGAAGCTAAGTTACTTTATGAATTTCATCAGTGGCTGCGTCAGGGTGAGTTATTTGAGATTCGCTCCTGTATTGCCCAAGCCGCCCGGTATGGGGAGAGGGGGAGAGAGGGAGATGGGGAGAGTGGAGTACCGTTTGTTGAAGTTTTTTTAACCTGTGACCCCTTAGATTTGGCTCGGTTGCCATGGGAAGCGTGGGAAATTGGTACTGAATTCGCGGCTACAGGTAGAATTCGCATCGTCCGCACGCCTCCGAAAATTCAGGATGGAACCGCACCGCCCAAAAGACGCCAGCGTCGGCATCGAATTTTGGTGATTTTGGGCGATGAGACGGGGTTAAATTTTCAGGCGGATAAAGAAGCGTTGCGATCGCTCTCCCGCATGGCTGAAATTCAGTTTGTGGGGTGGCAACCTGGACAGGATATTGCTGAGCTGAAAGTGCAAATCGTAGAAGCCATTATCGATGAACGAGGCTGGGATGTCCTACTATTTGCTGGTCACAGTAATGAGGCGGTACTGCTGGGGGGTGAATTGGCGATCGCACCCGGTGTCTCCTTCTTCCTCAGCGAACTCGAACAAGCACTCATAGTCGCCAAGGAACGAGGATTGCAGTTCGCTCTGTTTAACTCCTGCAATGGGCTGACTCTTGCCAATGCCTTGATTAGCCTGGGGTTAAGTCAGGTGGCGGTGATGCGGGAACCCATTCATAATCGGGTTGCCCAAGAGTTTCTCCTGCGGTTTCTCCAGTGCCTAGCTCAATATAAGGATGTGCATGAGTCACTCTTGGCAGCTTGCCAGTATCTCAAGTTAGAGAAACACTTCACCTATCCTAGTACTCACCTCATTCCGTCTCTATTTCGCCATCCAGGTGCTCCCTTATTTCGCCTTGAACCCTTTGGCTGGAGACAACAAATCAAGCGCTGGATACCCACCAAACAAGAAGCCTTTGCCCTTGCTGCTCTCTTATTAGTCAGCTGGCAACTTCCTGTGCAGAGTTCTTTATTAGAGCAACGGGTGTTGGTTCAGGCACGCTATCGCCAACTGACGCATCAAGTGCCAACAACCCAACACCCTCCCGTACTGCTGGTGCAAATTGATGACGACTCGATCCAAAAGGCCAAAATTTCTGACCCCAATCCGATGGATCGCAGCTATCTTGCTCAGCTGGTGGACAAGGCTACGGCAATTCAAGCTAAAGTCATTGGCATTGATTATCTACTGGATCGCCCGCAAAAGGAAAATGATACAAAACTGGCTCAATCTCTCCGCACCTCTGTCCAACAGGGAACTTGGTTAGTTTTTGCCGCTTCTAGTAATGATACTGGAGGCTGGTTTGAAGTATTGCCTGAGCTGGCTCAGCCCAATTGGAGCTTACAAGGTGATGTTCTGGTTCTGGGCGACAATTTAAAACATATGACCCTAGTGCCGATGCAGGAACCTGACCCTCGGCGCTTGCCTTTTTCTTACTTATTGGCGTTGGCTTATCAGCTGAACTTTCAACTCCCAGGAAATCCACCCCAACCCCAACTGCAAACATCTAGGAATTGGCTGTCTCAGGTAAAAGACTATGTGATCAAGACCACTGGCAAAGACTATAAGAATTTCTTCTCCTCCAGCGCTCGGTTACAGCCTCTGACTAACTGGTCTTATGAATTCCATCAAATGTGGCTGCACCCCATCATTGACTTCTCGATTCCTCCAAAACAAGTGTACAAGCGCCTCCCCGCCTGGCAGTGGTTAGAGACTTCAGCAGATTCCCTCAAATTAGACCGTCATCAGCAGCCAGTAGTGATTATTGCTCCAGGGGGTTATGGAGAGGCGGGTGTTTCTAAGGAAGGTGAGGATAACTTTCCAGTCCCTCTGGCTGTAGGGTACTGGCGATCTCAGGAAAATCCTCCCGATTTTCGAGGGATGTTCTCTGGGGGTGAAGCTCACGCCTACATGATTCACCATCTCCTCAATCAACGCGTCGTTGTCCCGGTTCCAGACCTTTGGCTGATTGGGGTTGCCGCCTTGTTAGGCAAGGGGACAGCCCTGCTACTGGCACAAGAGAAGGGGAAACGGAAAAACGCGAAAGGGAAGCAGATGCTTTTGCTTTTACCTTCACGATCTGGCACATGGGTATTGTTGGGGGGTGCCACAGCGATTTATGGACTGGTTAGCTTACAGATGTATATCACAGCCGCCATACTATTGCCCCTATTGATGCCAACGGCGACTTTTTGGACGTATGTTCTCTTAGCTCGATTGGAAAGGAAATCTCATGTCTAAATTCAACTGGGTGTTATTAACCGTGCTGGTAACGGCAACGATGTCTAGCTTGCCAATTGGCTCAAATCAAATTACAAGGGCACAAACGGGTGCATCCACTTCTGAAGATATTGCTCAGACGACCACAAAAGATAACGCGCCACCGACGAATCCTAGGGTTCCCCTGCCAACTCGACGGGGGACATCGCGCAGCAGCAATCCTTGGACGCCTATTTTGCAAGCTCTCCAAGATAATCCACCTCCTCCGAAAAAGAATGAGGGAGGTTCGCGCGGGGTTTGTGCGATCGCGCCCACAGCCATCGGTACAAGTACAGAAATTTGGAGCGATCGCCCTCTATTTGTCTGGGTAGGGCCATCTCGACCCACTCGCATTGAACTTCGTTCAGTTGACAACAATCAGGTGTTGTGGCGTCACAAGGTAGAGGCACAGAATAAAATCTTGTACGACGGAGAAGCCTTACAACCGGGTCAAACCTATCAGTGGAGTCTGTTTGCCAGTAGTCAGGAAAACGCTCGACCGATCAAAACAGAGACATTCCGCCTTATGGATGCCCAAAAGCGCGATCGCATGAACACCCAACTGCAACGTTTAGACCAAGAACTCCAAGCCAAAAATGCCTCAACCGAGGACATCGCCAGGAAACGCGCCCAATACTTTGCCCAGCAACAGCTGTGGTCGGATGTGTTACAGGAAGCCTATAGTGTAGAGAATCCTTCACCAGGGTTGACTGACATGGTGCGATCGATTCCCAGAACACTTTGTTCTAGACCAGGAAAGCAAAATTCTGTTCAACCTCGTCAGTAATCAATGAATCTTTTAACCCAAGCATGGGCAGTGATTCCCATGCTTGGTTTCAGAACCGGACATGAGTAGGACTTACACACTCGCCCCCCAAATCTGGAAAAGTTAAATATCTGTTCCTCCCAAGGTTGGGGGGGCATGGGGGCTACTGGGCCAATGAAAGCGTAAGTCCTGATGAGGGAGAGGCGTTGCCCTTCATTGCTCACTCGATTGCAGAGGTCGGTGTCCATCGGGATAAATTGTTGAATTGTCCAAGTAGGCATCAGAGAGGTCAGCGTTCTGGCTACGAAATAAGTTACTGCCTCTTAACTGAGCTTTGCTCAAGTTAGCCTGATTTAGGTTAGCGCCGCTCAAATCAGCCTGAGTCAGATCGGCATAGCTGAGGTCAGCATTGCCCAAGTCCGCTCCTTGCAGATTAGCACCTACGAGATTCGCGCCCCGCAAATTGGCACGGCGCAGGCCGACTCTAAACAGATTCGCCTCCTGAAGATTCGCATTCTCTAGATTGGCCTGGTACAGCTGAGCATCACTCAACTGCCCTCCCTGAAGTTGGGCTTGCTGTAAGTCAGCTTGGCTTAGGTTGGAGTAAGGCAAGTAGACCCCTTGCAAATTGCTGCCCCTTAGCTCGATCCCCGGTAAATTGGCTTCAAACAGGTCAGATCCACTAATATCTATTTCACAAAACTCTCGTCTCCCGTTGGCATAATGCCAAAGTAACTCCGAGCTACTAATTCTCTTCATCTGGGCTTGGATTTAGCTAATAGGGGGTTTGGGGGAGTGATAAGTCCCTCGCTGTACCGTAAGGTCAGCAGCGAGAGAAGTTACATGCCTTTCTCCCCAGAAAAGCTTGATTGTTGAATGCGATAAGTACTTATACTTAGTCAGGCTTCATTCCTTTTCTAAGGTAAGCTAAGGTAGTAAAAGACACACTTGCTCTAATAATCTCTTAATATTTGTAAAAATTTGTCAACTAATCTCTCATTATTCTTGACGCTATTGCTTTAATCATTTACAGAAAAATATCGTCTTTGATGCTTCTGCTGGGATGAGCGTAACCAGTTGCAGGATTTGGTAATTAAGATAAAAGGCGAAGCGGAAACTTATTCAAACGACTATGTCAGAACGGCCTTTATCAATTTCTCAGCACTACCACGAGCGCACTAAATATTATCCAGAGACAATCGCAGCCAGAAGTAAGGGACTCGACTGGGATAAGCAGCCGGTACCGTATAAAGACTATAAAGTTGGCACCAACATTGACCTTAAGCCTTACCTCAGAGAAAACCCTAAAGCATTTCCGGATGAACCCGATAAAACCTTATGGCGTCTGTCACAGCTATTATTTTACAGCTATGGCTTAACAGCCAAAGTGCCAACACTGATGGGGCAGCCGATGTATCTTCGAGCTTCTCCTTCCGCAGGTGGACTGTATCCGGCTGAACTTTATTTAGTGTGCCGGGGTATACCTGCCTTACCAACAGGACTTTATAACTACCAGTGTCGTAGTCACTCTCTGGTTCATTTTTGGGAAAGTGAAGCTTGGTCTGTTTTGCAAGACGCCTGCTTCTGGCATACCACGTTGGGGAGTATGGATATTGCGATTGTACTCACAGCCGTGTTTTATCGCTCAGCGTGGCGTTATGAAGACCGGGCTTATCGACGGGTTTTTCTGGATACAGGTCATCTGATTGGTAATATTGAGCTGGCCTCAGCCTTTACAGACTACCGACCTCATCTGATTGGTGGCTTTTCGGATGAGATGGTGAACGAGCTATTGTATTTGGACTCGGAAGCAGAAGGCGCGATCGCAGTTATTCCTCTTGGCGATCAGCTAAATGTACGACAAAGAATGCCGCCAGCTCCTACTGTCTTGCCTTCTATCACTCAAGTTCACTATCCAGAAATCCCGGATGGGGAATTGTTGCACTATCTGCATAATGTCACGCAGATCGATCAGATGCGCAATTGGGATGTTGAGAGTGAGGAGTACGAAGCGCAAGGGCAACGAGTAGACAAATATAACTTTCCGTTTTGTACCAAAGTCTCAACCGTGACAACTCCCATCGATTGGAGCGGGGACACTAGCAAGGGATTACGCCTTCAAGGGCTAGAAAACACCATCCTCAAACGGCGCTCCACCCGTGCTTACAATGGTGCTAATCTGACGCTCGACGAACTCAAAGCCGTTCTAGATTTTACTTACCAACCTCAAAACTACACTGACCAAGGGTTAGATGCTTCGCCCGATTATTTTGATCTGAGTTTAATTGAAACCTTTGTTGCTGTGTCCGGTGTGACGAACTTAGAAGAAGGGTGCTACTATTATGCGCCCAAGGCTCAAGAGTTGCGGCAGATTCGATTTAAAAACTTCCGGCGGGAGTTGCACTATCTGTGTTTAGGGCAAGAATTAGGTCGAGACGCAGGCGCTGTGATTTTCCATACGGCGGACTTGAGGAAAGCCGTAGATAAACACGGCGATCGCGCTTACCGTTACCTCCATATGGATGCCGGTCATTTGGGGCAACGTATAAACCTAGCCGCCATTCACCTAGGTATAGGAGTCAGTGGCATTGGTGGCTTTTTTGATGACCAGGTGAATGAGGTTTTAGGCATTCCCCCAGATGAGGCCGTGCTGTATATTACTACTTTGGGTCGTCCTAGAGGAGGTTAGTGTCGCTTCGCTTCAAGTCAACTGGGAGACTGGAAGACTAGTGCAAGCTGGCAGAAATAACCCACCCGTAAAATTCTTCTCCTGCTTTCCCTGCCCCCGATCTTCAGACGAGATATCCGTTACACTTTCTCAAATTTCTCATTAACATTTGAATAAAGCAATTCAATTAAGTAATTCACACTTACGAGTTGTCCGGCTCAGGACGCCAAAACTCAATGCAAGTTCCACAGGAAAGCGGTAAGTACATAAACCCCGCCCCGCTTTCCTCTCCACCTCAAATCAAAACGTGCCATGATGTCTAGGGTGGAGTGTCTAGCGGGATTTCTTAATGAGTACGGTTCTGGTAGTGGATGATAGTCTTTCCCAAAGAGAGATGATCTCAGCACTTCTCAAAGGGAATGGATTGAATGTAATTGTTGCGGGTGATGGCGTTGAAGCCCTAGAGCAAGTTCAATCGTCTTCACCTGATCTCGTGGTTATGGACATTATCATGCCCCGAATGAATGGTTACGAACTTTGCCGTCAACTCAAAGCCAATTCCGAAACTCAGGACTTGGCTGTGGTGATGTGTTCCGTGAAAAAAGAAGAGTTTGACCGCTACTGGGGCATGAAGCAAGGCGCTGATGCCTATATCGCTAAGCCTTTCCATCCTCAAGAACTTGTTGGGACAGTCAAGCAGCTTCTCCGAGGATAAGTGATATAGCTATCGCCATAAAGGTTAGGACAGATCTAACGGCCCAAACGACCACATAGGAGTAATAAACATAAAAGCCGTCTGCCCTGGAGCCTTCTGCCTTTTGCCATAACATCTTTATTATTTACCCTAAAATATTGGCTACCTTAGGAGCGTTAATCTTTACTACGGGGACTCCACTGAACAGGTAGTCATCCGTCGCACCTATCAGTTGTATTGTGGCAGTCGCTAAACGTCTCAACCTCCCAAGAGTTAAAGCGTCTGAATTTTGGAGGCAAGAACTGTGAATGGCTGAATAAGGGACGTTCCGCTACACGACTCCTAGCGATTTACTTTCCTTCACCAAAGTTTCATCCATTTTCCCCTAATCCTCAACACTGCTTTATGCAAATTCGTCTCAAGAACCGAGATGCTTAAAGGATAGGGTATAACTTAATGGGATGCACTGAATATGAGTGAAGATCTAAAGGAAGCGTTTCTGGTTGCTGCAATCGAAACTTTTAAGAAGCTTTCGGAATGTCCTGAGCTAAAGAATTATCGTATTTATCGTGAACCTAGAAAAAGTTTGAAGAGAAAACTTAACACAGGTGTCGCACTGGCAGGAAAATGTATCTCTGTGGAAAGAGCTACCTCCTCTTTAGCGTTTCGCTGGGTATTGGTGGTATCTGCTCAAAAGTCAGCTCGTCAGTCAGTCTTGAAAATACGGGGCTATCGGCAGTCTTGTCAGCTTCGTTAATTAAGCAAGGAATTTTAGGTTGTTGAATACGTATCGGAACTTAGGCAGTGCCTCTACCAGTAGGGTGCGTTACAACGCACTCTACTACTGTCTAATAGGTGTCAATTTATAATAGTGATTCAATATTAATATTGACTAGAATTCTTACAAAAATGAGTTAATGAAACCCTATCAAAAAATACCTATCCTAGAATGTGGAGAGCCGCTCGTCCCCATTCCCTTACAACTGTTTGCTGTAGAATCGCCTCATCCTTACGAAAAATTAGGAGCACCTTACGGCAACACATCCCCCTATTATCTGCGGGAGAGTGTCGTTGCTGCCTTGATTTCGGCCCAAGCCGAACTCCAGCGCAAGCATCCAGGGTGGCGTATCCAGATTTTTGATGCCTATCGACCTGTCGCCGTGCAACAGTTTATGGTAGACCACACGTTTGCTCAGGTCGTTCAGGCACAACAATTAAACCCAGATACCCTGTCCAACCACCAACGTCACATGATTTGGCAGGATGTTTATAAAATTTGGGCTGTACCGAGCCGTAACCCAATGACGCCGCCGCCTCACAGTACTGGTGCCGCGATCGACCTTACCTTGGTGGATGCCACAGGCCAAACAATTGACATGGGTTCAGCCATTGACGAACTCTCACCTCGTTCTCATCCCAACTACTATGTCAATCAGCCAGAAAAGCCTTATCATGCCCATCGACAATTGTTGCACGCTGTAATGGCCTCAACGGGGTTCCGACGCCATCCTGGCGAGTGGTGGCATTTTTGTCTAGGTGATCAGATGTGGGCGTGGCTGTGTCAACAAGACAACCCCGCTGTTACTGTTAGTGCTCGTTATGGTCGGACTTGTGCTGAATAGATAGGGGTCAGGAGTCAGAAGTCAGGGGTTAGAACTTAGATAATCTAGGTTAGGACACTCAAGCGGAAAGCCAAGAAGACTGACGGCGCTTAAAAGTGCTTTCCGCTACATCCCACCCATAAATGGGGTGGGCTTTGCTTTAATTACTGTAAAGACGGTTTTTTGATACGTATCCCTGAAAACAAACAACAACCGATGATTGCACCCAAGCGAGTATTTGTTCTCTTATTCAATGCCCGAACGGACAACGAGGGAATTTACACCAAACGAATTGGCGATCGCGACATGGTACTGATGTTTGAATCCGAAGACGACGCCACTCGCTATTCCCTAATGCTGGAAGCGCAGGATTTCCCGGAAGCGACAGTAGAAGCCATTGGTGTCGATGAGATTGAGGCGTTTTGCCATCAAAATGATTATGACTGGGAACTGATTGAAGCAGGGAAATTAGAAATTCCGCCGGAAGAAAATGCGGAACAAACCACCTGGCAACCAGACGATGACAAACCTGAAGAACCTGAACCTGAGGACTTAGACCGGATTCGGCGTCAGTTGGAAGGGCTATTATAAACCTTTCGGAGTCCCCGAAGACTGAACAGCTCAAAGCCCTGAAGTTTCAAGGATGAAGGACAAAACTTCATACTTCATCCTGTGCCGTTAATCCTTCCTAAAATGTGGAAGAACATCAAGTACGAACCATGAAGAATTTGGAGGAGCGGGGTCATCTGCTGACTGAGCAGATTAACCCAGAAAGCCAGAACCTTGACCAGATGACATCCCTAGAGTTGGTGGAGCTATTTAATCGCGAAGATGCCAAAACTCTCAGTGCGATCGCACAGGCTCGCACTCGACTAGCCCAAGCGATTGACTACGCAGCCGAAGCTCTGAGCCAAGGGGGGCGGCTTTTCTACGTGGGAGCAGGAACGAGTGGGCGTTTAGGGGTACTGGATGCAGCCGAATGTCCTCCCACATTTTGTACGCCACCTGATCTCGTTCAGGGAATTATCGCCGGGGGGGCTGGAGCCTTGGTGCGTAGTTCCGAGGACTTGGAAGATCGAGCTGAAGATGGGGCAGAAGCGATCGCCCATCGCCAGGTGACCGAACTCGATGTCGTTGTGGGCATTACCGCCGGTGGCACAACTCCCTTCGTTCACGGAGCCCTACAAGCGGCACGACAACGAGGAGCCAGGACTATTTTTATCGCCTGTGTCCCCGTTGATCAGGTGAGCAGCGAGGCGGATGTAGATATTCGGCTGTTGGTCGGCCCAGAAGTGCTGGCTGGCTCTACGCGCCTGAAAGCTGGTACTGTTACCAAGATGGCCTTAAATATTTTATCCACTGGTGTGATGGTTCGCTTGGGCAAAGTCTACGGCAATCGTATGGTCGATGTTGCCGTAACTAACAAAAAACTCCATGACCGTGCGTTGCGCATTCTCCAAGACCTCACTAATCTAAAACGGGAAGAGGCCGGCTACTTACTCGAGCGCAGTGGACGCCAAGTGAAATTGGCTCTCTTGATGCATTGGACAGGGCTGGATCAAGAAGAAGGTAATCGCCTCCTGAGCGAACATCATGGCAATCTCAGGGGCGCCGTTCAAAGTTGGAAGAACGATTTAAAGTGAATGCTTGAGGCATTCTCCGCTCAATTTAATACTCGCCACACTAGAATTCTTCGATGTTTTTTCCACTCACCCCTAATAAACGACTCACCACTCAAAAATGTTTACTGGATCGGAGACGACTGCAACAGTTTTAATCATTCTCGTGGCAATCGGTGTCATGGGTTGGGGCTTTAACCGTGCTCGGACTTACGGCAAATTGGGAATCTTAGCTTGGTTGCAGTCAGTCGTCCTGACAGCTCCCTGGCTATTGTTTTTTAGCTTATTTGCCGCAGGCATTTACCTCAATGTCGTTGGGATTCTCTTTTTGTTAGTAGCGTCAGCCGGGTTGTACATCTACTTGGGCAAACAGTTACGCGATGCAGGGCAGGATGCACTGTTGCAAGAACGTGCCAAAAAACTGTTAAGTGAGCAAGCCGAAGCGACGGATGCTCCCGAAAAGCAGAATGAGCCAGCCACTACTGAAAATCAAACCCTATCCACGAATGGTACCAATCCCCCCACAACCGAGGTCGTACCCATTCCGGCGGAAGACCTCAAGCTGCTCCAGGGAATTTTTGGCATCGATACCTTTTTTGCCACAGAAACGATTCCCTATCAGGAAGGAGTTATTTTCAAAGGTAATATGCGGGGAACCGATCCAGAGGATGTTTATGCTCGGTTGTCTGCCAGTTTAGAAGAGCGATTTGGCGCTAGTGCTACGGGGGATAAGGAGCCTCGCTACCGCCTCTTTTTAGTGGAAAGCCCTGAAGGAAGACCCGTTGTCATTGTTCTGCCTAGCAACAATGACCCTAAACCCGCCACACTCGCCCAAAAACTCCTTGCCGTTGTGCTATTGATTGCTGCGATCGCAACGAGTTTAGAAGCGGCTGGGTTACTGCTGAATTTTGATTTTTACAATAGCCCAGAGCGATTTTGGGAAGTCCTTCCTCTCACGGCAGGAATTTGGACGGTTTTCGCCGCTCATGAATTGGGTCATTGGTGGCAAGCGATACAGCACAAAGTGCGACTGAGCTGGCCGTTTTTCATTCCCAGTTGGCAAATTGGCTCCTTCGGTGCCATTACTCGCTTTGAATCCTTAGTCCCCAACCGCACGGCTTTATTTGATATCTCCTTCGCTGGGCCGGCTGTTGGTGGGCTTGTCTCCTTACTCATCCTCACCGTGGGATTTCTCCTGTCCCATCAGGGCAGTGCGTTTCAAGTGCCAACTCAGTTTTTCCAGGGATCGGTTTTAGTCGGAACACTGGCACGAGTTTTTCTGGGGTCTGCTTTACAAACCACTCTTGTTGATGTTCACCCGCTCACAATTGTTGGATGGTTAGGCTTGGTGGTGACAGCGTTAAACTTGATGCCCGCAGGACAGTTGGATGGAGGTCGCATTGTTCAGGCCATATATGGACGCAAAACAGCTCGACGCACAACCATTGCCACATTAGTACTCTTAGGAATTGTCGCTTTGGTAAATCCAGCCAATCCCATTGTTTTGTACTGGGCGATCGTGATTCTCTTCTTGCAGCGAGGTCTAGAGCGTCCCAGCCTCAATGAAATTACAGAACCTAATGACACACGAGCCATTCTAGGATTGTTAGCGCTGTTTTTGATGGTGGCAACGCTGATCCCCTTTACACCAGCTTTAGCGGTTCGCCTGGGAATTGGGGGCTGAAAAGTCAATCCCTTCATGGAATTGTCATGGAATCTTTACCAAAGGCTCATGGCAATTCACTAGCTTCCGGGTTAAAATTTAGCTTAATATGGCAAAGTAGTCCGAAAGAAGGATTGACACAGTTTCTCACAAGTCTAGATTGAGTGCAGAACCAACCCCCAAAGGGCCATGTCTTCCCTTCTCTTAAAAATTGTGCACTTGCATAAACGCTCTTTAGAGTGTGAGATTACCGAAACGTCGTGGTAGAGTTTTCCTACCCCGACGGCAAAGCTTTTTTAGCGTACTTATCAAGAGAACCTTGCTACGCGAGGAAAGCATCTGCTCAAATCAGACAATGAGTATATGCTCCGGGCAAACTTCAAAGCAAGTGCATTCAACATCTCGTAACCAGGAAGAAGTTTTCAGGGTTTCCGGAGCTGCTCAGCATTAGGGTGCTTGTAATTTATGGATTAGTACGCTCAAGAGACTAAGGCACCACTTGCGAGGACGGCGATGGAAGATATTAACACTAGAGGTTCTACCACAGCAACAATCGAGAGAAAAGTGATTCAGCCGCGTCTGATCATCCAGGCATTGGCATTCACAGGAATTTTGTACTTTTGCATTGGTCAAACACCACCAGAGCAAAGCCGACCCCTGTTCTCCTCGCGGGAAACTAGCACAACCTTATCCAGTAGTATTGGTAATTCTGTATTGCAACAGGCATCGCTACAGTCCGGTTTGCCTACATCCGCCCTTCGCATTGCCCAAGCTAGACCACAAACTTGGTTAGATAACTGCCTAGGATTAGTTGACTCTGGAGCGTTCTGTACCCAAATACCAGTCCCTGGCTGGCAAGTGGCTGTGACGAGTCAAGAAAAACGCTGGATTTATCGCACAGATGCATCAGGTTCAGTGATCAAGCTGGAGGTTGGCACGGTTTCGGCTCCGAAACAGAGTCGAGATGTTTCCCCAAGCCGCCGGAGTATTCCTCCCAGTTAACGACTCCTCAAGAGAATGTTGATTCGCTGATGGAATCACAACCAAGCATCAACAGGCATGAAGTGATACCATTTCACTTTTAATGCGCTACACATCGACCCCCCAACCCTCCTTAGTAATATCATTTCGCTTTAAGTTTGCTACAGATAGAGGGCAGGGGAAGCAGGGGGAGTAATTTGTAGCAGACATTGAGCGAATTGATATAAGGGGGAGCAAATAAAAGTATTTGTATCAAGCATTCTGTGCATTGGTATGACTCCTGTGGCAGTTTTTGGTATTTTTTTGCCAATATGACACAGCAGTTTTCCGAGTTTTGGAAAAAGCTGCGTCTGGGAGAGATAACCAGCACAAGAGGGTCTTGAACAATGCCAGGTGATGAACGTTCTTATGATGTCATCGGATTTGGTGATGAGGTTCCGGGTGTCCTAGCCGTGA
Organism: Waterburya sp.; assembly: GCA_036703055.1. Lineage (GTDB taxonomy): Bacteria > Cyanobacteriota > Cyanobacteriia > Cyanobacteriales > Coleofasciculaceae > DATNPV01. Next base: position 11,792 of record DATNPV010000265.1, on the reverse strand, counting down.
TCTGTGCGGCTAGAGAATATCGTCGCCGAACCTCGAAGTATCCACGAATCCTTTTAATGTCAAAAGGTAGTAAACAAGAGGGCATCGGGGGTCATCTCGTTAGGGGAGGTTTGGCCTATTTAGATCGTAGCCAAATTTCCAAAGACCTGCGAACCGCGCTCGGCCTAGATACTTTTGGCGCACCCGCGGCCATTTACAAAGAATTCTTGCAGCGCTCTGGCGTGATTGACATTGCTCTTGACCCCCGCCAAGCGGATGCCACTCTCAGGAAAATGATGCAAGAGGCTGGCGTTGCTCTTATTAGAGAAGTTGAAATTAAATCAGTTCTTAAAGACGGTCAAAAGATAGTTGGCATTCAGATAGCCAACGGAGAAACTTATTCGGGCAAGCAATTTATCGACTCGACTGTACACGCCGAATTGGCACAAGCTGCTGGAGTTACGAAACTGAAGGGATTTGAAACCTTTGGCTTACCGGAATCCGAACTCCCAGTCACTCTGGTTTTTGAAACGGAGGGAATTACGGTCAGAAGTCTCCAGCAAATCGAGTTAACCTATCTCAAACGCTTCACCAACTTAGTTGATGCCCAAGCTCAATCTTATCTCCAGCAGGCCGCTTTTTCCGATCCCAATCTAGCCGAAAAACTGAGAAGAGACATGGTTGACGGCAATGGTCGCCTGAAGAGCTTGTGGATCGGCGTTGATCATATTGACATCTGCGCTCCCGCTATTTCTGTAGCCTACCACTCATTCCGAGGCAAGAAGTTATCTCTCGCTGAAAGTGGTGCAATTTTAGACCGGGCAAATATTGCCATTCTTCCGGGTAGCAGGCTGTCTTGGAATGCTCTCCTGTTTGCCGTTACGGGTAGTCAAGCCGAGGCACTGGCAAGAGGAAGCGCTAAACCCACTCCTGAAATGCTCAAGGAAATGGCCTTCATTGAAAAGTGGATGAAGAGTATTGGGGCTACCGCTGTCAAGCCTGCGTCTGAACTTTACGTCAGACATGCTGGCAATGTAACGGGTGTTGTTGAACCCTTAACAGGTGCGATGATGCTCAAGGGTGGAGTCTCTCCCCAAGAGGCACTCGGTACCTTCGCTTATCATTTTGATGTGCGTGGGGGCATTCCCGGCATCGGGATCAAGGCGTCTGAAAAAGGATTCACCAGCGTCAGTTTCCCGCCGCCAACCTTTAACATTGGCATCCGGCACGCCCAAATTCAGGATGTTCCTAACCTTGCCGTTGTTAGTCCCGCGTCAGGGTTTAAAGGGTTTGCACCCGCCGCAGGCAGGATTGTGGAATTCAATAGTGCTGTCGGTCAAGGATTGGGTATTGCTGCGATTATTGCCCTGTTGAGTGGCAGGAACCTGGCAGATGTCACCAACTTGGAAGTGAGAAAGGTACTTGTAGAAACGGGGCAGATTCCTCGCGTCTTTGGTGTACCTAAAGCTGTAGAAGCCGCTAAACTCGAGCAATTTGAAACGGCGATCGCGTAATTGAAATTGAAGGGGTGGGGAAGGTGGGGAAGTGTTTTTTCCCTTACCTCCTTCATCCTCCCCATCTCTCCAAGTTGTCAATCTTCCACAATCTCAGGTGCTTTGGCAGGCATGGGGAACAGCGAGGCAAAAGCAGTTTGGCGCTGATCTGACGGTTCTGCTCCAATATTCCACAACGTTTCGTAGAAGAAGAAGGACACACCGGCAAATCCTCGCTGTCGAACAGCCTCAACTTGCTTCTGAATTTGTGATAGGGAAATGGCTCTATCTTTTAGCCCACTTAAAATGCCAATCCCTACAGGAATATGACTGCGTGCGGTTTTAACTTCGGGTTGCTCTAATTCCGAGACAAAGACGTTAAAGTCATCCCGATAAATCTGAACCACGAGTTCTTCCACATAGCCACGTCGTTCCCAAGTTGCCCAGTCAGCTAGCATGTATTCGTAGGAAAAACGCTGGGGGTTAGGAGAAACGGAGACAACAACGTTCTTTTTCTTGTCTTTAACCGCCCGGAATAGTTGCCCCATGAAATCCGTAATTTTGTTCGCCCGCCAGCGCACCCATTCAGGATTTTTCGGGTCAGAGGGAGGCGCTTTGCCTTGGTGTTCTTGTTTGTACAACTGTACTGTGAAATCATCGTAACCAAACTCAGAGGGCAAGCCAAAGTGGTCATCGAGTTGGATACCATCAATGTTGTACTTGCTCACAATTTCGACTACTAAATCCTGAATAAACTGCTGCACTTCTGGCTTGAAGGGATTGAGCCAGACAATCTCATGCAGCTTTCTATCTTCAGGCTTTACGCCGTTTGGAATCTCAGTCTTAACACCATCTTTGGTTTGGGTAAGCCAATCTGGGTGACGTTTGGCTAAGTCAGAATAAGAAGGAGCCATGAAACCAAACTCGAGCCAAGGAATGACTCTCATGCCATTTTGATGCCCTACCTCAACAATTTCTTTCAGGACATCTCGCCCTTGTTGCAATCCCTTGTTTGGATCAAATGCATCTTTCTCTAACTCCGTCGATATCCGTGCTTCGCGTCCGAAAACCCGTTTCGCCACCTGACTGGGATGGAGAGTGTAGCCCCAGTTCCAAACCGTAGGATATACCGTATTAAAGTTCAGTTGTTTGAGGCTTTGTAAGGCACTGGTAGTCTTTTGTGTAGAAAACAGTAAATCACTATCAATATTCGTCAGCCACACCCCCCGTAACTCAGTTTTGGCATTATTAGTGGGTTGAGTTCCCACTTTGGCAATGTATTGAGCAGGGACTAATTCAGTCGTTCCTCTCGCTTGGCACAAAAACGCTGCCACATCTGCTCGACTTGCTAGCTGATTAGGATTTAGGCTACGAACATTGGGATAATTCACTACTATCTGTTTTTCTGTGGCGGCGGCGATCGCGCCTTGGGAATATTCAGGAATCGCTTTGGCGTCGCTAAATACTTGGTTTAATGTGTCAAGCGAAGACTGAGTAGGGACATATTTCAATCCACTCGCTAATGACACTAACGCCTCTACACGGGGAATATTTTGATCAGGCTTGAAAACCCCCCCTGGATAGCCAGCGAGAAATCCTGCTTGATACGCTTTACGGATGGATTCTTTTGCCCAGTAGTTAGTGGGAACATCTGCAAACTTCCCTCCCGTGCGTACCGCCGATACATCAGGGAACGCAGCACCTAGCATGGCGGCAAACTCTGCCCTAGTGACTGATGCATTCGGTTTAAAGCTACCATCCGGGTAACCATTGAGAATTCGTTGCTGTGCCAATCGCTCAACACAAGGTTGTGCCCAATGTCCTTGAAGATCATTCAATCGAGGCTGAGATAAAGCGGCTGTTGGCTTCAATACTGTGATCGTTATACCCAAGATGAATAGAAAAACCAACCAAGCCTGACGCCCATAAGCGCGGCTAAAAGAAACCAGCCTGTCTGCACAGGCTCCTAAAAAGCTTTTGCGAAACCGTTTCATAGGTACTGAACTAGATATAACACTATTGACGCCAGCATCTTGGACTAATCAGGAATGACTTAGCTCGTAAGATAAAGGTTGCAGGGCAAAGACTATAGCATCGCAAAAAACTGCGCCGTGAGCAATTTGGAACGCTTGATTGGGCGAAATGAAACACAAGTGCCCTAACAGGAGTCTTGAGACACTAGTCCAAGAACAGCTTAGTTTAGGGTTCTCATGGGAAGATTATGAAGGTTATGTGAAGAAAGTCCTTTTACAAACTTTAGAGAGTAACATAATTTCTGTTTATTAATTCGAGGGATTTACTGGATTAGATGACTTCATATTTCTGAACAATTGTTACCCAATAGGAAAAATAGTTCAAGTTTTATACTTTTTCTAGTGCTTCACACTTCATGAGTAGTTACACTGATTAGTTTTTACAAATCTCAAATAAATAAAAAGTCAATGAAGCTGAAGCGTTAATTGAAATTTTTGAGGTAATAAACTTTACTATTTTCCTGCAAATGAACTTGTCCTATGACCTTAAAAAGGAAAGATATCCATTGACGCCAATTAAACGAAGATGTAGCTTAATCCTGCACATTTGAACCGATTCATGAACTTAGGAGTTGAGGATGATTCAGTTCAGCCCGTTGGTTAAAGACGATTGCCATCTCGGTTACTTTTTGAGCAGACGCTTCTCGTGTTAGTCAGCGCGTAACTAAGTTGGGTGGATGAGCCAGGCAAAATTTTATGTAGCTTGACAGTTTGCTAATTTTTACATCCCCCGACGGGTGGAGGTGACAAAAATTTGCCATCTGTCAAAATTTGTGTGATAAATTCATCGCTGTCCGCAGCGTTTGGCTCGAAGCCTGATGGCGCCCAAAGTTAGACGGTTGGAGTACTCTGCATGAGCGTTCAATGCTCTAATCAGCTAGTGCACAAGGCTGTGCCAACGCCAAGGCTTTCCCACCCCGCCTCAGTTGACCTTTGGCTCAATCCAAGTCTATGTTGGTCTGCTAGGCTCATTTTAGAAGTTCACGTCAAATTTATAAGTTTTATTACAATCGTCGGGAATTCGCCCAGAGCCGAGTGTTGTTCTACACCAGTTCACCTTAGCCAACGACCTGATTTCAGGAAATCCAGAGAAATTCCCCGAAGAAAATCCATTTAGCAACGATTTGGTGTTTGAGAATGGCTGAAAATCATAACATAGGAAATGAAGATTTAGAAGAGTTGTCTGTCAGCAATAAGCGATCGCTAAAAAAGCTAGAACGAGCGCTCGAAATGTCACAAGGTCAGTTTTCGCTGATTTTGGTTTGCTGCAACTGCTCATCCTTACGCCTGCGAGTTGTGAAGCGACTGCCAGAACTTTGCTCTATGCAAATTCAAGAGCTTATACTACATCCATCCGTTGATAAACTCTTTAGCACCCTACTCACAGCCGTTGAATCTCCGCCACCACCGGCTTTGATGGTCTTTGGTTTGGAGTCAGTGATTGCGCTTGATCAAGTACTAATTGCGACAAATTTAGTACGGGATGAGTTTCCTAAACATTTTCCTTTCCCTTTAATATTGTGCATCAATGATGAAATTTTACAAAAGCTAATTCGACTCGCACCGGATTTCAAAAGCTGGGCAACCAATCCGATTCGGTTTGAAATCCCTAAGGTGCAGTCCCTTGATACGGCCCCCATCACTGCTTGATTGATTAGAAAATCCTGCAAAGACACGTCCTGTTGGCCGACAAGGGAATTAGAAAAGAACAAAAGGGGCGCGGGGAAGTTTATAAAAAACTCCCGCGTTGTGTCTTTTTTAATGGAATATATAGCGGTTTGTATTTACATGAGGTACAAGGCTGAGGGTTTTGTTTTAAGGCAGAGGGCTCCAGGGCTGAAGTTAGCTGTACTCCACTCAATTGAGAATTACCATATCTGGTTTTGGGTAACCAAAAGTTCAAAACACTGCCTATCATTTCTGAAGCCTATGCTTTCTTAGATCGGCTCTTCGATGAATAAACCACACTTCGGCTTAGAGAATTTTTCTTTTGGCTAATATTAATTTTATTGAGACTTTTACGCAGCTGTTGCTCCTGGCGTTTGAGTTCTGCAATCAGTGCAGCATTTTGGATCACAGAATCCTTTTGACTGCTTTCTGGCTTTTTTCTAAGTTTCTGGGCTAATTCATAACAAGACTGACATTTTTCCAGAATTTTCAGGATAGAAGGAGCAAACTGGGCAAATCTTTCTTCATCCTCGTGTGTGAAGCCATTTCTATCGATTCTTTCAGATAAGTCATCCTCCGGGTTATAGTTCGGCTTTAACTTGTTGATTAATTGTACGACCGCCACTAAATCTTTTTGCTTGTTTAATAAAGGCCAAGCCAGAATACTGTAAGTACGGTATCCCGTTCGTTGGTCTGTCTTCTTCGCTTCTTGGGATCGGGGATCGCTATAAACATCAAAAGGGACATTAATCACTTTTAAGGTATTAGCCGCTAGACTAGCAATTCCCCGGTTGGCAGGAATGTCAATCAATAGACAACCACCCTTACCATCATCGGCAATAATAGTGCCGAGGACTTTTGTTTGATTATCCAGTAGAAAAATGCTGGTGCGATCGGCTCTTAGTAAATCTCCCGCTTTTCGGGTAAGACGACGCAACATCTCGCACAGAGTGCTAACGAGTTCATTGATCGCTTCGTCTACTTCACTAATTCCCCCACTGGGTCTGTGGAGAATGATTGTATCGTCAGCGTTTACTGGCTTGCCTACTGCTTTAGACACACAAGCAGAGCTATCCTGTTTGTGTGTCTCCTCTAATCGAGCAATTTCTTGCCAGTTCAGCTCTAAGAAATGGCATATTTCTAGAAAGTTTATTCGATTAACTGGTTCGCCTTTGAGGAAGAGATTATTGATAACAAGGCACAGAGACTGTCCTAATTTCTCAGCTACCTCTTGCTCCCGTCCACCACTCTTACGCTTCCAAGCCAGGTTAACTTCTTGGATGTGCTTTGGATGTACTCTGTACCACATAGTCATGTTTGAGCATCGGAAAGCCTCCCTATGTTAATGATAGATGAGGATGAGCTTTGCAACAAAACTTTAATTTTTTATAATTTTTTGAGGAAACATTTGTGCTTGTTAACCATTGGCTTTCCGGGTTTCGGTTCTGACTCCAGCCCGCGATAAGCTCTAGGGCTAACCGTTTAAGCCGAGACAGCGGAAACTTAATGAATTCAGGAGTCAGGAGTTTTCGAGTCAGGAGATATTCGGCATTGGAGGGTTCTAGATTGTGACGCCTGCCTTATTCCAAGTGTCCCGCTTTATGTTGGTAGCCGGAATTCTTTGTTGATCAATCTAAGCATCAACACAAAAAGTTAGCTAAATCAAGAATTTGGATAGAGAAGTATTGATGATCTCAACCCTATGCCCAAAGTAGTATTACGGCGATTTGAGAAGGCTGATTTAATAAAAATAGGACTTACGCCAATTAGCTGCTAACACACTCCCTGTAGAGGTTTAAGGTTAGTCATTTAGACTACTGGTCAAGTTGCTGCGTAAGTCCTATAAGGTTAAATACAGCAATGTGTGCCCCCTAGGCAGCTAGTGCCCGCTAGCTGCCTAGCAGGACTTCCTCCATGATGTGCTACCACCAAGGAGACTTTTATATCATGCTAAAGAACTACTCCAATAGGCATCCTGAATCAGATAGAGATGCATTTCCTGAGATAGATAGAGAAATTCAAAGACAAAAAGCGCTAGCTAAATACAGACAGCTAAAAAATTTGAAAAAGTCTGAGCTTTGCCTGGATGACGAGATATTTCTCGAAAACTTTGAGGCTGCAATGCAAATTATGTGGGGGCTTCGCAGAGTGGAAATAACCACTTCTTTGGATAGCGTTTGCGTACCTACTAAATGCAATAAAGACAGCTAACAAGTAAAACTTAAACAAGTGAATAACTTTCCAGCTTTCGATGGATTGCGCGTACTCCTAGTAGACGACAATATCGACAACCTCGAATTGCTCGCCATCATTCTCGAACAGTACGGGACAGAGGTGATAACCGCTGCATCAGCCGCTGAAGCCATTCAAGCGATCGCACAATCCATACCGGATATTCTTATTAGTGATATTGCCATGCCCCTAGAGGATGGCTATTCGCTGATTCGCCAAATTAGAAAACTCCCGCCTGAACAGGGAGGGCTAATTCCCGCTATAGCCTTAACTGCCTACGCTAAAAATGAAGACCGCCTCCTTGCCCTTGAAGCAGGGTTTCAGATGCACCTACCAAAACCAATTGACCCCGATGAGCTAATTGCAGTTGTTATGAAGTTAGTCCAACAATCTTAATCCTTTATCTAAGGCTCTTAGGTTTATTACTCGTGCGTGGTCGTTTCAGCCGTTAGAGCTCTCCTAACCTTTATGGCGACAGCTACACCATTGCTACCCACTCTCCTTCGCCGCATTTACTCCCATTATTCAGTCCCCCTTCTCCCCCCAGTGGGAGAAGGGGTTGAGGGTGAGGGAGAACTTGGCTTACGGTAACTCTTTCAATACTCCTGCCAGAATCTCAAACATTTGATCAATATGTTCTTTCTGAATAATCAAAGGCGGAGACAACGCGATAATGTCCCCTGTCACGCGGATAAGTAACCCTTGATCGAAACAACGCTGAAGACAATCCATTCCCCGTGCCGAAGGCTTTCCAGGAATTGATTCCAACTCAATTGCCGCCACCAATCCCAAGTTTCGCAAATCGATGACGTGAGGCAACCCTTTCAAGGAATGAACGGCGTCTTCCCAATAACTTGCCAAATGATGAGCATGGGCGAACAATCCTTCCTCTTCATAGACATCCAGTGTTGCCATCGCCGCGGCACAAGCGAGAGGATGACCTGAGTAGGTATAGCCGTGGAACAGTTCGATCGCATTTTCCGCCGATGCTTCCATAAACGCATCGTAAATCCCTTTGCGGACAAACACTGCTCCCATGGGGACGGTAGCATTTGTGATCCCTTTGGCTACCGTTACGATGTCTGGCATCACACCAAAGTATTCTGTAGCAAAGCTTGCACCTAGTCGTCCAAAGCCGGTAATGACTTCATCGAAAATCAAGAGAATGCCGTACTTGTCACAGATAACACGTAACTTTTCTAAATAACCCACAGGTGGAATCAGCACTCCGGTAGAACCAGCAACGGGTTCAACAATCACCGCCGCAATGGTTGAAGCATCATGCAGGGTAACGATTCGTTCCAGTTCATCCGCTAGATGTGTCCCCCACTGCGGTTGACCGCGAGTAAAAGCGTTATGTTCGAGGTTATGAGTGTGAGGCAAATGATCGACACCGGGCATCAAGCTTCCGAAGAATTTGCGGTTGGGTGCAATGCCACCAACAGAAATACCCCCAAAGCCAACGCCATGATAGCCCCGTTCCCGCCCAATCAAGCGCTGACGTGTGCCTTCACCTCGTACTCGATGATAGGCGATCGCAATTTTCAGGGCTGACTCCACGGCTTCAGAACCAGAATTGCCGTAAAACACATGGTCAAAATGTCCTCCCGGCATCATGTTCACCAAGCGTTCCGCCAGTTCAAACGCACCCGGATGCCCCATTTGGAAGGGAGGGGCATAATCGAGGTGGGCGACTTGTTTTTGTACCGCTTCAACAATTTTGGGACGACAATGACCGGCATTTACACACCATAACCCTGCTGTGCCATCCAGAATTGGACGACCATCAGGCGTGAAGTAGTGCATGTCTTTGGCGGCGGCAAGTAAGCGCGGGTTTGCTTTGAACTGCCGATTGGCAGTAAATGGCATCCAATAGGCGTCGAGATTGGTAGGCACCGTTCAACTCCGTGTGAGAAAGAAGGGAACTCTAGCATTTTAAGGTTGGGAGGTTGAAGGTTGAAGCTTAGAAAGTTGAAGGTTGAATGTTGAAGGTTAAAACGTTCAACTTGCTAACCTGCCAACGTTCAACTTGTTAACCTACCAACCTCCAACCTCCAGTTAAACCCGACCAATCCGACTAAAGGGCCAAAAACGGTAACAGGCATGACCAATAACATTTTCCTTCGGCAAAAATCCCCAAACATGAGAGTCGTTGCTGTTATTGCGGTTATCTCCCATGACAAATAGGTAATTTTCCGGCACCCGTACTGCTTCCGTCTGATAATTGGGCGGCTCGGCAATATAGTCTTCTTGGACAGGAACGTTATTTCGGTAAACCTTGCCGTTTTGTACTTGAATAATTTGACCCGGTGTGCCGACGACCCGTTTGATGAAGGCTTGGTTTTTGTCGTAACCTTGAATTTGGAGTTGTTGGGGTGGGTCGAAGACCACAATTTCCCCAATAGCGGGGGGTCGGAAATGGTAAGAGACTTTTTCCACCACTAAGCGATCGCCCACTTCTAATGTGGGTAGCATTGAATCGGAAGGGATGTAGCGGGGTTCTGCTACGAATGCCCGAATTAATAGGGCAAGCGCCAGCGCGATCGCGAGAATTTGCAGATTTTCCCTGACTTGTTGCCAGAGTTTCGAGCTAGAGTCGGTTTTCCCTTGAGACTCTTTAACAACCGCTGACTCTTCTGCTTTAATATCCTCTGTCGTCGAATTGACCAAACCGGAAGACTCGTGGCGCGCCGCCAAGTTTTTTTTCTCTGAAGCCATAGAAGTTTAAACGAAAAACAGCGGAGATTTTCACCTCACCAGCACTTTAAAGTCTTTACCAGTTTTGGCTACAAGCCACAATACCACGCCTCATGCCCCTTACCATCCACACTTAAGGGGGGATGAAGGATAAAACGATTCGTGAGAGAGAACACCATGGGTGAGCTAAAAGCGGCTGTTAATTTTGCGTTAGCGTAGGAGGTAAGACGCTTTGTAAAGAATGACCGTGCTGTCTGATAAACGCCCCGTTCTACTTGCTGGTTTAGCCCTTTGCCTCTTGAGTGTGTTGACCTCTTGTGCCAACACTCCAACGGGCAAAGAACTGGAGCGCTCCTTAGCAGCAGACCCTAAGTTGAAGAATAACTCTACTATTTTTGGTGGGTCATCGGGGAGCGATCGCCAGGCTAAGACCTCAGTGCAATTACCTCAAGATTTTCCCACAGAGATTCCCCTGTATCCAGAGGCTCAATTACAGCAAGTCGAGCCACTCACTGTGCCAACAGCCCAAGGACAACTCACTCGTTGGTCATCCTCTGACCCGATCAATATGATTCAGAGCTTTTACCAACGAGCTTTTAAATCCAACCAATGGCAAATTATCGCACAGCCAACTGACACCGCAGGTGGCGTCCTAGTCGCCCGTCAGAAAGACTTGCAAGTGACGGTGACTATTCCCGCTAGTGCTACTCCAGCTAACTCTCAAGCCACACCTTCAGCAACGCCACCTGCTGTGGGGAAAACGAACTCAAGCCTTACAGCATTTGAAATTCAGTACGTTCGTAATAGTGCAAATGCAACTTCCGTACCATCGAGTCCGCAAGAAGAGGCAGCGACACCCGTAGAAACACCAGAGGTTGCCAGTCCGCCAGCGCAGAACTCTTCAACATCATCACAAGATTTTACTGACCTTGATAAACTGCCACAACAATTGCGCCAGCAGATAGGAGATTTGGCAGCTTTAGGCGTCTTAAGCGTTGACAAATCTGGCTCTAAACAAACCTCTAGCCCCACTCAATTTGAATCCAATAAAATTATCACGCGCCGTGAGTTTGCCCGTTGGCTCGTTGCCGCGAATAATGCAATTTATGCCAATCGTCCGGGGCAGCAAATTCGATTAGCTTCGGATACGTCTCAACCCGCTTTCCAAGATGTTGCCAAAACGGATCGGGATTTCCCAAGTATTCAGGCATTGGCAGAGGCGGGGTTGATTCCCAGTCCCTTGAGTGGTGATAGTACAGCAGTTCTGTTTCGTCCAGATGCCCCATTGACGCGGGAAACCCTTGTTTTATGGAAAGTGCCGTTGGATACCCGCCAAGCCTTACCCACTGCCTCCCTAGATGCGGTGAAGCAAACTTGGGGCTTTCAAGATGCGGCTAAGGTTGACCCGAAAGCATTACGGGCTGTGTTGGCAGACTTTCAGAATGGCGAGCAATCTAATATTCGGCGGGTGTTTGGTTATACCACACTGTTCCAACCGAAGAAACCTGTGACTCGTGCTGAGGCAGCGGCAACGCTTTGGTACTTTGGCTCTCAGGGCGAAGGGTTATCGGCTCAAGAGGCACGCAAGCTGAAGAGTCAACCGAGTCAGCCATCTGCTCAACCGGAATCTACACCATCGAATTCCCAGAGCCAATAAACTAAGCTTGTCCACATTTAATTGGCCTAGAGA
>DATNPV010000021.1:0-19526 GCA_036703055.1 Waterburya sp. | reverse complement strand
AGAAAACATCGATATTACATCCGATGCCGTGACGTTAGTCGCCCAAGTCGCTCAGGGCGGACTCCGGGATGCAGAAAGTTTGCTCGATCAACTGGGCTTGTTGGGCGAACAGGTAACCGTCGAGAAAGTCTGGGATTTGGTGGGGGCAGTGCCGGAACGCGATTTGATGACGCTGATTGGCGCGATCGCATCCAATAACTCAGAAGCTGTTCTCGACTGTTGCCGCCGCCTGATGGATCGGGGACGGGAACCTTTAGTCGTTCTCCAAAATTTAGCGGGTTTCTACCGGGATTTACTGATTGCTAAAACGGCACCCAATCGTGATGATTTAGTTGCTGTAACGCCTCCGACTTGGAAACAGTTGTGTAAGTTTGCCCAAGGTGTTGATATCTCTGATATTCTGCAAAGTCAGCAGCACCTAAAAAACAGCGAAGCTCAGATTAAAAACAGCACTCAGCCGCGTTTGTGGTTGGAGGTGACGCTTCTGGGTTTATTGCCGTCGGCACTGGGGATGGGAAAGGTTGAGAATAACGTGCACCGAAGCGCTGCACCCTCGTCAAGCCCCGCTAGGGAAGCCGAACGCCGCGAAGCGGGAAAATTGCCCAACACGGTACGCCCATCACCGAACCCTTCAGAGCAAACGTTAAATACGCCGCCCGCAGCAGCCGTTAGCCGCGAACAGACAAACTCTACAGCCCCTGCCTCTCAGCCGACGACTGACGCACAGCGCCACACAACTGAAAACAGGGTTAGCGATCGCGACAGTCAACTCCAGCAAGAACCAGCCGATCAGGCTACTCCTCCAGTCGTAGGTTTGCCTAATGTATCGGTTGACACACAACAAGCAAGTTCAGAGCCTAATTTGACACCCAAAAGTGCAGTTGAGGCTCAGCAGACTAATCTTGAGCAAGTTTGGCAAAGTGTGTTGGCTCATATTCAGACGCGCTCTACTCAAACGTTGCTGATTCAACACGGGCAATTAATGGAGTTTAACGGTACTGTTGCCCGGATTGGAATGCGTTCTGATCCATTGCTCAAAATGGTTCGAGATGGATTGTCTCAAGTTGAAGCCGCTTTTGAGAAGGTTTGCCATTCTAAGGTAGCGGTGAGCTTCCACGTTGCGGCAGCCAAGTCTACCAAAGCCGTTGCTTCTAAAGCACCAGCATCTCCCAGTCCGTCCACAAAACCGACATCACAAGCTCCAGTAACATCACCACCCACTCCAGAACCACCACTTGAGCAAGGCAGGCAGCTACTATCTGATCGAGTGAGTGCAGCACCTCCAACTAGCTTTGGCAGAGCGGAACGCGATAACCCACAGGCAGAAGCGCGGTTAGGCGTGTTGGAGTCAAAAGAGGTGCTTCGCCCTTCAGATGTGTCCATAACCCAACGCACGACAACGCAATCTCAGGCGCTGTTAGAGGGTGTCAGTAGTAATTTCACAATGGCTGTAATCGAGCCTCCCATGCCGTCAAAAGCAGCGATCGCAGACAGCGATGTCGAGCAAGTCGGGAAGGTACTCGAAAACCTGAAGCAGTTTTTTGAGGGAGAAATTGTTGAGCTGAACGATGATTTTGGTAACTACGCGCCTGTAAGCACTCAGCCTCTGAAATCCGAGGAGAACCTGGAGGAGGATAACGAATCGCTGGCAGTAGAGTTAGAAGAAGACCAAGAGGAGCTGGGTTGGTATCAACCGACAACTCCTCAGCAGTGGCAAGCTAGTGAGTTAGCTGCCCTGGAAAATGACCAGATCCGGAAAAGGCTGGAAGCACTGCCATACGATGACGACGGTGATATCCCCTTCTAAGGAACTAGCGATTTGCTCCAAATTCAAAGCTTTCTTCATCAGTGCCTTGATGCACGGTTTTCACCCATTTGAGCCGCTTGGGACGCACGGACATACGCGCTGTCAGCCCAGCAATCACCAGCATCCAATGAAGCATATAAAAGGTTCCGCGCATTGTCTGTAACAGAGTGATCAACAATGTCGAACCATTTAAGGGTTCGTTTCGCTTCGTGCGCAAAAGCCCAACAAACATCCCAATCATGGGCAGAGCAAGGCTGAATCCGGTTAGAGGGGTAAGGATGGGTAATTGGTGACGAGCGATCGCCATTAGACAGTCCGGTAGAGCAGCGGCAGGCAACAGGTACTGGATGACCATAAATGAGAACAAATCCAGCGTTTTCAGTGTGCCCATCCGGTTACTGACAATCAGTCGCCAGTAGTCTAGATAGCGCTGGTATCCGCCTTCTCCCCAGCGATTGCGCTGATGCCATAGCGCTAAAGCTGTCGTCACGCCCTCTTCTTCTACCGCAGGGAAGTCGAGGAAGTGAATATCCCACTTGTTGAGATGCAAGCGAATGGTTAAATCCAAGTCGTCTGTGATGGTTTGCTCATTCCAACCACCGCAACGCTCTAACGCTACTCGGCGGACAAACTGACCATTACCTCGCAGTTCCCCAATGCCACCAATGGCAATCCGTTGCTGTTGGATAAAGGTATCCAATGCCATTTCTGCCATCTGTCCCCGTGTCCAGAAATTAACGGATGCATTGGCGATCGCTTTGCGTACCTGAACCGAGCCGACTTTCGGCGGGTTAAACATGGGCAGCACATGCCGTAGTACATCCTTGGGTACCTGAGCATCGGCATCAAATACTCCCACAATCTCTCCTTTCGTTAGGGGGAGTACTTGATTGAGAGCTCCAGATTTACCACCCCCTGCATCTGCCCCCCGATGCAGTACCTTTAATTGGGTGTATTGTGCCGCTAGCTGGTCTAACAAAACTGGAGTCTTGTCGGTGCTGTGATCGTCAATCACCCAGACTTCATACTTAGTCTTGGGGTAATCCAAATTACACAGCATCTTCACGAGATTGCTAATGACCGCTTCTTCATTTTTAGCGGCCACTAGTAAAGATATAAAGGGTAAATTTTCCTGAGTGTCATCCAGGAGCGGTTCTGGCGTCTTTAACGGTTTAGCCAACAAGAATCGAACCGCCTGAATCCCCAGTAGCGCTGTTAAGCCCAAAATCACCCAGGAACCCCAGGATACCAAGTGAAGTAAGATTGTACCGCCCCAGAGTACCGTTAACACCACAGCGGCCTTCTGTCGTCGTCCCTCTAACCCTTGAAAGAAGAAGTCATTTTCAAACTCTTCTTCGTCAAAGTCAGACAACAGAGAGCTAATCGGGTCAAGTTCGCTACCAGAATCATCTTCTGACCAGTAATTGTCCGGCATAGTTTACTCGATTCAACCCCTCATAGTTATCAATACTCATTAACAAACCAGGTTAGGGGATAACACAAAACTCCGCCACCTTCGCTTGGCGACAGTCAGCAGAAGTACATGCCTCATGTCTTCAGCTATTCCTGACTCGCCAGATAGCCGATACAAACTTGTGTCAAGTGGTACACCTAGCTATTTGTAGGCGTAAGCTCTTGCGAGTACAAGAGATTGTTGTAAAAGCAGTCCTTTCTCACAAGGCTTGACCACCAGGTTTTTTGATGGAATAGACCCCAGCCTGAATGCACGACAGTGCAGCTTCATTGTATCCGACAATTATTAAATTTCTTATACTTTGATGGTCGTCCCTTAATTTTTTGAGACGTTTTGTAGTGAATGGACAGAGGTGCTTGGGGTTCCCATGTCTGGGAAATTAAGAGCATGGAAACTGAGAATGCAGGTTTTTGATTTTTGACGTTAGTTTAAATGTGTGGGGATTTGCGTATGGTGATTTCGTTGATAACAACGGCAGCTTGGGGACTGGGTTCCGTCCTGTGGGCAGAAGTGGTGCGAGATTTTTACCACCTCTTGTCTCATTATTGGCCTCCCCTGTATCGGTTACATGGATGGCATCATCGTGTTTTTCGTCCAGATTTAACGCCTGTCAGTGACACGATTTATCGACAGGCTCACTGGAAGAATGATGTACCAGAAAGCTTAGTTATGCTGCTGTTGGGAGTGTTGCTGTGGGGGATAGCCTATACAGTGTCACCAGAGCAGCAGTGGGCGGCTTCATTGGGTTGTTTCTATACTCTCACCTACTTATTGAGTGCGATCGCACGCGGCAGTGGCGTGAAATGGGCGGATGAATTAACCGATTTAACCCATCGCCCCGGACAATTTCTGACACCCCCCTCACGCTGGTTCGTGAATCGAACCTATCACTGGCGGCATCACTTTGATAACCAAAAGGCTTACTATTGCGGTACTTTGACGTTGGTCGATAAGCTCATGGGGACTGCTCTTTCACTCAAAGGCAAAACGATTGCCATCACTGGGGCATCAGGAACGCTGGGGCGATCGCTGCTTGCTACTGTGCACGAACGTGGGGCAAAAGTGATTGCTCTCACCTCCAGGGAGCAAAGCGTTATCGTAACTGTTCAGGGTGAAGACTTGCCCGTCAAAACAATTACCTGGCAAGTGGGCAAAGAGTCAGAGTTGGCAGCCATTTTGGACACCGTAGATATCCTTATCCTCAATCATGGAATTAACGTGCATGGAGAAAGGACAAAAGACGCGATCGCTCTATCCTACGAAGTCAACACCTTTTCCAGTTTGCGATTGCTAGAACTCTTTTTCTCCACCGTCCGTACTAACAAAGAGATGGCAACAAAAGAAGTGTGGGTTAATACCTCAGAAGCAGAAGTTAGCCCTGCGTTTAGTCCCCTATACGAACTTACCAAACGGGCGTTGGGAGACTTAGTGACACTGCGGCGTTTGGATGCACCTTGCGTAGTACGGAAATTGATTCTAGGGCCCTTTAAAAGTAACCTGAATCCCATTGGGGTCATGTCAGGGGATTGGGTAGCTAAGCAAATCGTAAATCTAGCCGTTAGAGATGTGCGAAATATTATTGTGACGGTTAATCCTTTAACGTTGGTAGCATTTCCGATCAAGGAATTTTTCGTGGGTCTTTATTTCAAATTTTTTACGCGCCGCACTGATTTGGAATCTGTAGAGCCTGGTGTAATTTCTGGGAATTTGTAATTCGATAAGGGTACGTTACGAGTCGCGGTAACGTACTCTTTCTAGAATTAACATAAAAAAAACTAACTTTAAGGTCAAAGACAATGCACAAGCAACAGCATCGGCTAAAAATGCTTTTTTAAAAGTTATAATCCTCTCATAAAGAATCAAGTAAAAGCCAAAATGAAGCTTTATCAAAAATTAGCAGTTTCTCTCGTTGGAGTATCCTTTATCGCTATTGGAATCGCCAATTCTACCCACGCAATTCTCACTCCTAAAAGCTCGTCGTCAAAACAGCAAGCCGACTTAAAGATTGGTGCTGTAACTGTTACTCCTACCAAGAGCCGCACCTGGAACAGCACAGTTAATTTGTTAAGTACCAATGGCACTTCTGTAATCGCCCAAAGCATTTATCCTGGCTTTGCCACCCCCAGCGGTAACATCCATTGCGCACTCGTGGGAAACAATAAAAATGCACTGCGCTGTGAAATTAGCAGTGGGCTAAATCCCAAACCCCCTCAACCTTATCCTGGTTATTGTGAATTTGATTGGGGTGCAGGTTTCTCGTTACCGAAGTCCGGCAATCCGAAGATTCTGTGCATTAGTGACACGATTGCTGGTAGTAGTTATTCCACGCTATCCTACGGCAGTACCTGGAAGAAAGCCGGTTTTCAGTGCGTGTCACGAACAACTGGACTGACATGTACTAACAGTAGCGGTCAAGGCTTCTTTCTCAGTCGTGAAAGATGGAAAGTATTGACAAATCCAAGGTAAGTGCAAGTGAAGGCTTGTTACTGCCGATTCGAGCAGCCCTATGGGGTTCGCTCCAGCAGAAATGCTTAAATGAAGGTATCAAGCCTTGGAGAAGAGAGCATGAAATCTCGAAAGATAAAGAGTTTTGCTGAACTTATGACCTTAGCCTAATCCGTCTACTTTCCTTGGGCTTGACTTCCAGGGAGTGATACTTCACATTGCTCTCATTAACGGAATTTTAGGACAATTCTCGTATGTCTATCGAAAAGCTGCAACCCGCCGACAAAGCTGCCGTTGGCGTTTACATGCCCTACTATCAGGGAGCCAAGCGCAATGTATTACCCTTGGCAATTAGCTTATATCAACAAGGGTCTTTAGAAGGCCAACGCCGCATCGAAGGTGGAGACAGCATCCCCTTTGTGGCAACTTGGTTTGTATCCAAGCTGCCTTCTGAGCTGACCCGATGTCGGTTACAGTTTGATGGGAACGCTGACCTGAGTTATGAAGTGACTATGGCGAATTCTGAGTTTATCAATTACTTAATTGAAGTCATTATGAATTTTAAGCGCTCACGCTTGACGGATTTTTCGCAGGCGTTTTATCGCAAGCTGCTACGGATTGATGAGTAAGCACCAGTACCGCTTGGCTGAAAGTGTCGCATTCTTTTAAGCGTAAGGCGTCCAATCGATTGTAGGCGGGTAACTAATTAGCACTCAGTCTGCACTAGTTAAAAACTTGATCAAGATTAATCGAGGAGAGAAACAAGGGGTGGCAAAATCCGCTAAGTATTTGCTGATCGGGTCAACAGAAGCTTACTGCGGTAAGTCAGCGACGATTTTAGGAATTGCTCATCAGCTGCAAGAAAAAGGGCTGGATATCGCGTATGGAAAACCACTGGGCACCTGTCTAAACGACAAGCAACCGGATGCAATGGAAGAAGATGTCCGGTTTATCGCACAAGTACTCAACTTGCCCGAAAAGCGAGTCCGTCCCCCCATGCTCTCTTTGGATGCTGAAACGATTCAAAAACGCTTGCAGGGCGATGACTCAACCAATTACCGCCAGTCTCTTGAGCAGTATCTCCAAGAACCGAGTGGTGATTTAATGCTGTTGGAGGGTCCAGGAACGTTCAGTGAAGGGACTTTGTTTAACTTATCCTTGCTGGAAGTGGCTCAAGAGATTGATGCTAGCGTCTTGCTGGTAGCTCGTTTTCACTCCGTTTTATTAGTGGAGACTTTATTGTCGGCTAAAAAACGCCTAGGTAAGCACTTACTGGGCGTTTTGATTAACGATATTCCGACTGATCAGTTGTCTATGCTCCAATCAACGGTGCAACCTTTTCTAGAACGGCAGGATATTCCCGTCTTGGGATTATTGCCCAGAAGTGCGTTACTACGGAGTGTCAGTGTTCGGGAATTGGTACATCAATTGCAAGCGGAAGTGCTTTGTCGTCCTGATCGCTTGGATTTGATGGTAGAAAGCTTGACAATTGGTGCAATGAATGTCAATGCAGCGTTAGGATACTTCCGCAAGCGAAGCAATATGGCAGTCGTGACAGGAGGCGATCGCGCCGACATTCAGATGGCAGCACTAGAAACCTCAACTCAGTGCCTTATCCTCACCGGTCACATGCCACCTCAACCCTTTATCCTCAGCCGTGCCGAAGAGTTAGAAATTCCTGTTCTGTCAGTTGACCTTGATACACTGACGACGGTGGAGATTATTGACCACGCCTTTGGTCAGGTACGCCTCCACGAGCCCGTCAAAGTACACTGCATCCAGCAGTTGATGCACCAACATTTTGACATCGAGCGCTTGATGAAACATCTGGGTTTGGAATCGGCTGTATCAACACATTGATTTTCTCGATTAGCATGGAGTGAAAATTCCCAGGGCTGCTGTAGGAGTAACGCTTTGTCGCCCCTACGACTCCTGATACTAAGTTGTACACACGTTCTACATTTTCTCTCCCCCTGTCCCCCCGTCTCACCGCATAGGAGGTTTACTATCTTTGAGAGCAACTCGGTATGACCCCTACTACAACTAAATGCAACTTGGTATCCAATTAGGTCAAGCCAAACTATATACTCAAAAAGCTGCATTTTCAAATAGTTAGGAGCTATGGCGATCGCGCACGCGATTTTAGTATCTCTAGTTGAATGCCCCGCTAGTGGGTATGACCTAGGGAAGCAATTTGACTCTTCAGTGGGTTTTTTTTGGAAAGCCACTCACCAACAAATTTACCGAGAGCTAACCAAACTTGAAGAGCAAGGGTGGATTAGTGCCGAGGTCATTGCTCAAGAAAACCGCCCTGATAAAAAACTTTATAGGGTTACAGAACTCGGAAAGCAACAGCTGCTTGAGTGGATGGCTGGGCTTAGCGAACCAACAGTCGTCAAGGATGATTTATTAGTCAAAATCTTCGCTGGTTATTTGGCTCCTAAAGAGACGATTTTGCACCAGTTGGAGCATCACCGCTTGCTGCATCAGGAAAAATTGAAGATTTACCAAGACATTGAGCAGCGCTACTTTCAAAATCCCCATGAACTCTCTACACAAGCCAAGTTTCGTTATCTAACGCTCCGCAAAGGCATTGGCTACGAAACGGATTGGATTGCGTGGTGTGATGAAGCCCTTGAGCTATTACAACAAGATTCAGAGGTAATAGACATCTCGAATAATTAGTCTGAAAGCCTTGTTCTACTTGAGCCAAAGTTTAATTTTTGGAGAGGTCTAATAGTTGAGTAAGAAAATAATGAAACCAATTATTGTTTTCGGCAGTATCAACATGGATCTGGTTACCAAAACACCTCGGTTGCCAGTTGCTGGGGAAACTCTCAAAGGGGATGTATTTTTTACAGTGGCGGGCGGGAAAGGAGCTAATCAAGCTGTGGCAGCAGCACGATTAGGTATTCCAACTCAACTGGTGGGACGTGTTGGTAAGGATGAGTTTGGGCATCAGTTGCTTTTGGGTTTACAAGCGGCTGGTGTTCAAACCGATGGTGTTGTAGTAGACGAGACAACCAGTTCTGGTGTAGCCGTTATTACCGTCGATGATGCCGGTGAAAACAATATCATCATCATCGCGGGTGCCAATGGGCAGCTTGATGCAACGGATGTAGAACACCTCAGGCATCGGTTACCTGGAGCGGCGGCTTTGCTGATGCAGCTAGAGATTCCCATGCCAACTGTACAGCTAGCTGCACAACTGGCGCACTCTGTTGGTGTACCCGTAATTCTTGATCCAGCGCCGGCTCAGGATATCCCAGCAGATCTCTACTCACTTGTGGACATTATCACACCGAATCAGTTGGAAGCCTCTCAGTTGGTGGGTTTTCCCGTAGATGACCCAAAATCGGCGGCTAAGGCATCGACTGAGTTACAGCAACGGGGCGTTAGTACGGTAATCGTGAAATTAGGCGCTGAGGGTGTTTTCTGTGCTACCAGCGAGGAAACATTTTTCATCCCTGCTTTCCCAGTGCAAGCGCTTGATACCGTGGCAGCTGGTGATGCCTTTAATGGTGCTTTAGCTGCTGCTCTAGCTGAAGGACGTTCTCTGCGGGAAGCCGTAGTGTGGGGAGCCGCAGCGGGAGCCATTTCGGCAACTCAAGCCGGAGCACAGCCTTCTTTAGCTGATCGAAAGACGTTCGAGGAATTTCTCAACGGCAGAGGTGTATAGCAAAAGGCAGAAGGCTCCAGAGCTTTTATGCTTATTACGACGGTTGACATGGGCTAGATGCGATCGCAACTCAAATCCCACGCGGACTCATGAAATACCGAGAACTGATACCAAGTTGCATTCAAACATATAACTCTCTGTTTCTCTTACCTCAGCGTCCTCCGTGCCCTCTGTGGTTGGTTAATTCTGCGTTAGACTGCAACTCAGTAGGAAACGTTAAAAACTACAGCGCTGGAATGTTTTGCTGGAACCAAACCGGAGCAGGTTCTACCTCCTGAGCTGCTACCTTTTCAAATAAGTCTACATAGCTCTGTGCCATACTCGTCCAGCTATGTTGCTGTGCCACCAATCGAGCCGCCTCACCCATACGCCGCCTTAACACAGGGTTTCCTGCCAGGTGTAAGAGTGCCTGCGCCAAACCATACACATCCTCTGAGTCAGACAAGACAACTCCACATTCTGGCGTCACAACTTCAGCCGCGCCTGTTGTGGTTGCTGTAATCACAGGTAGACCAGAAGCCATGGCTTCGAGTACCACAAGGCCAAAAGGCTCATACCGTGAAGGAAAGACAAATAAATCAGCCGCTCGCATCAGTTCTGAGATGTTAGGCTGGTATCCCAGAAAATGCACTCGCGAACTTAATCCTAACTGTGCAGCAAGCTGAGGATAGGGACTACCTTCCGTAATGCCTGCCACCGCTAAGTGTAAACCTGGAACGTCAACTAAAGCGTGTAAGACAGTATCTAAGTTCTTCCGATTAATTCGGATGTCTCCCGCAAACAAAGCCAGTGGCACTTGCTCCGGTAAACCCCATTGACGACGCTCAGCAGAACCGGGTAAAAACTCTTGCAAACCAACGCCACACCGAATAACTTGAATGCATTCTGGTGGAATACCACTATAAATTAGCTCTTTTTTGACTCGTTGGGATACAGCTACAACGGCTTTCGCCTGACGGAAGGCTTTTTTCTCCCAATGGGCATTGAGGAAGGTGTAGAGCCATTGGTAAAGTCCGTAGAAATCTCGACGAACTCGCGAAATATGGTGTGGCGATCGCAACCATGCCCGATGCACAAACGACACCATATTCACGTCTCCTGGGGCGGAAGTAATAGCCCCATTAGCTACGACTAAATCTAGTTCTCTGCGGTGTTGACGCAACCAATTACCACTGCGCCAAGCGAAGACAACATCGCGTACCAGTTGCGTTGGCAACCCTTTATCCGGTAATGAAATCCAGGTAACTTGCTTATTGTTTTCCAGTTCTGGAGCTAAATTACGCGCCAATACCGTCACTTGGTAACCCCGACGAATGGCTTCTTGGGCAATCTGATAATTTACCCGACCCTGACCATCCCCTTTAATTAAACTGGGTGTAACAATACAAAGCTTCATCTTCCTATCTATTCCTGTGTAATCAATTAATTCCACTGTTTGATGCCGAACCGATGGGCTTGCTATATGTGCAAGCACCGATGCATTACTTCTGCAATCCCACTAAGGATTCACGCCGAAATAATTTACCTTTTTAGAAAGTTATAAGAAAAGGTGAAAAGACGCTAAATCAGTCTTTTTCAATTTTCCCTTTTTCTCATATAGAAATGGGTAACTTATTTTTTCGTGATTCCTAACCTAAAAAGAGACTATTCGTAAATAATTCGTTGCTGTAATAAGGTCAGAATGGGCGTTGATCTAGCGTTGTTTGCTTAGCAGCAGTACCGTATAGTCAAGAGCTATCACAACGCTCACATTGGCATTGCTCTTAACAGAATGCTCATTCACTTTGTCTGCCGTTAAATCAACCATCACGCTGACTCAAGAACCCTTCAGCAAGGCGTTTGTTGTTGGGGAAAATGATGGACTGTCCAAGTCTGTGGCACACCCTGCCAAGGCATCGACACACCCCCCAAGGTACGCAAATCTTGCCAATAACGGTCTAAACCACAATTTTTCGCCAGGATGGGGTTATCCATTAGCTCCAACAGACGGTTGGTGATATTCAAAATGACTCGTGTGGCAAATACCTCAGCGGAAAAGACAGCACCTGCCACGATGCCCCGTTCTTCGTGAGTTAGCTGTAACTCCTTCTCCCAAGCTACTTGCAACTGCTCTGCCACTTGTTCCGCCACCCTCATTGCCGTGTTCAGTTCGATCCACAAATCGCTGTACTGGCTGAAGGGGTGAGCCTCTGCTGCTGCACTGCCTCTTATGGAAGTGAGCCTAGATTGGCTTGTTGTCCGTTGATACGCTTGGATAGCTTCCAGACTACTGTGCCCAATCCCCAAACCCATGTAGGTTTTGGTTAACTGAGTAATAATCCCTAAAAATGTAGTGAAAGTCTGCTCAGGATGGTTAGGAGAACCTAAAATCTCATCTTTCTCAACCAAGACGTTGTAAAATACGAAACTCCCTTGTTCCGTTGGTTCTGACCCAAACTTTTCCCCACGCTTGTCGCAGATAATCCCCGAACGATCTTGAGGAATAATGCAGAAGAACGGTTCCTGTCTCCCATCCTGCCATGCTGAGAACACCCGCCAATCGGCTGCTGCCACTACTGCATCGAAGCGCTTGATTCCATTGAGGCGGAAGTTCTCACCTTCTGGAGTGATTCTGAGCCTTGTATCCCAGGTATCAATAGCGTTAGCCCAAAACCCTTGATGCTGAGCCGTGTACCGATAATACTTTTCCTTCTGCTCCGCCGTGCCACAAACATGAGCCAACGCCGTCAAAATCAGATGATTGCAATACAACTGCCCGATTGCCCCGTCTGCTTTGGCAAGTTCATAGACAATCTTGAGCGCTTCTTGCCAAGTTGCCCCAAGCCCACCATACTCCTTCGGCACGACTAAAGGTAGCAGTCCAGTTTCACGTAGTCGCTCTATTTCATCCTTTGGACTTCCAACTTGGGTTTCCAGGAGGATAGCCGATTGAGCCAGTTGCTCAGATGGGGAAACGGCTACATCTTGGTTGTTCGGTGGTTTTCTGACATCTAATAACATGGCACAATCATCCTTAGTGTTGTTCGGGGAATAGGGTAAGTACATAACCCTATTTCCTTTTTCTGCTTCCTGGCCTTAAGCCGTCATCGCTCTTTGACGTTGCTCAGGGAATGAGCTAAACGCGACATCGATACTCTCTGGAGTCAAACGTGGCTCAAGCCTCCTCGCGACTGGAAGAAGTGGATCACCCAAATACGCGCACTCACACCACAGGTCTGCTCATTTCTCGAATTAATTAAACTACGGTAAACCGCTCGGAAAACAGTACTATTAATCTATAAGCCTAGAGTATTGCACAGACTGCTCGAAAAACGCAAGCCAACCCTATGACATTTTTGTTGGTGTTTGAAGGATGGTAGAACCGGAACCTCTATCCCTGCTCCTGCCCTTTGTTTTGTGCCTTTTGGCTTGTCCGCAAAAAAATTTCCCAAAACCATTTGACAAATCAAGAAGTTACAGGAATAATGGGAAATGTCGCAAAAATTGGGACTGTAGTTCAATTGGTTAGAGCACCGCCCTGTCACGGCGGAAGTTGCGGGTTCGAGCCCCGTCAGTCCCGTTAAAATTGTAGAAATTGTAGAGGCACTGGTAACCGTGATTCTTTACAAGTCTCCAGCGAGAAAGCCTACGCCCTATTAGGTGTTGGAGTATCGAAAGGGTAAGCTCACTCCAAAAGTGATAGCTTAATAACACTTAGCAAATAACACTTGAGAGATATTTCTGTGACTGTTAGAGTCCGTATTGCTCCCAGTCCAACGGGAAACTTACACATCGGAACAGCAAGAACTGCCGTATTTAACTGGCTATATGCCCGTCATCAGGGCGGTCAGTTTATTCTACGCATCGAAGACACTGACCAAGAGCGATCGCGTCCTGAATACACTCAAAACATCCTAGATGGTTTGACTTGGCTAGGGTTGAACTGGGATGAAGGGCCGTTTTATCAAACCAAGCGGCTTGACCTCTATGGGCAGGCCATTCAAACCCTTTTGGATAAGGGCTTAGCGTATTACTGCTACACCACAAAAGACGAGCTGGATGCATTGCGGGCAGCCCAGCAAGCGAGGAAAGAGGCGCCCCGCTATGACAATCGGCATCGTAATCTCACAGTAGAGCAACGGGCGGCCTTTGAAGCCCAAGGGCGGCAGCCGGTGATTCGTTTCAAGATTGACGATGACCGGGAGATTGTCTGGAACGACTTGGTGAGGGGTAAACTGACCTGGAAAGGTCGCGACTTGGGCGGCGATATGGTCGTTGCCAGAGCCTCTAAGCAAGGCGAGATTGGTCAACCACTCTACAATTTAGCAGTGGTGGTGGATGACATTGATATGAAAATTACCCACGTCATCCGAGGTGAAGACCACATTGCCAATACCCCCAAACAGATTTTGCTCTATGAAGCGCTGGGGGCAGCCGTACCGGAGTTTGCTCATACGCCCTTAATCTTGAATATGCAGGGAGCAAAGCTCTCGAAGCGGGATGGGGTGACGTCCATTTCTGACTTCAAGGAAATGGGCTTCACGGCAGAAGCGTTAGCCAATTACATGACCTTGCTGGGTTGGTCACCACCCGATTCGACTCAGGAAATTTTTTCCTTGGACGAAGCCGCTAAAGAGTTTAGCTTTGAGCGGGTGAACAAGGCAGGGGCGAAGTTTGACTGGGCGAAGTTGGATTGGATCAACAGCCAATATCTCCACAAGATGCCAGCGTCCCAGTTAGTCGAGTTGCTCATTCCTTACTGGCAGAACGCTGGATTTGAATTTGACCCAGTGGGCGATCGCGCATGGTTAGAACAATTAGCGACTGTCATAGGGCCGAGTTTGGCTCGCTTGCCAGAGGCGGTTGAGATGAGCCGAATGTTGTTTACCCAGTCCGTTGAATTTAGTGCTGAGGCAACTGAGCAGTTGAAAAAAGAGGGTGCCGCCGACGTGGTGCAAGCCATCCTTGATGCCTTGGGTAACTATCCTGAACTGACGGCTGAGGATGCTCAGCAAATTATTACAACGGTGACCAAAGAGAAGAAGGTGAAGAAGGGATTGGTGATGCGATCGCTGCGTGCAGCCCTTACTGGCGACGTGCATGGCCCCGACCTCATCCAGTCTTGGGTACTGCTTCACCAGCAGGAGCAAGACAAAACCCGCTTGCAGCAGGCTTTGACACAGGCAGCATGAACCGTGATGACGCCAATATCAGGCTGGAGTAATGGGATTTTCGGAACCCAATCAGCGATATCCTCGTCACTGGCTTCATTAAAGCCGTTCATAGCTGTTCAACAACACAAGTTTGTGAAGCAACGAGGAAAACGATTCGTTAGGTCTTCTCCCTGGATATCTCCGCTCAGCCTGACGGCTGGCTGGGCGCTGGGAATAATTACCAGTGTTTTCATCAACACTCTTACCCAAGCCCAGCCAGCCCAAGCCCAGACTATATTTGAAAATGTCACTGTTAAACCTAAATTTTCTCCAGCTCCCCTGATTATTCGCGGGATTAGTGGCGGTTCTGTCCCGGCGAGCCAAGTGGCTGGTCGCAAAGAGACGCCAAATGGCCCCTGTGTAGGTTTTGTGGATGAAGCGCCTGACCATACCATTACTTTAACGGCTTTTTTCAACTATCTCAGCATGGTTGTAGAAAGCCCACAAGACACGACTCTCGTCGTTAGTGGCCCCGGTGGTACGTGGTGTAACGATGACTTCCAGGGCAAAAATCCGGGAATCGCGGGTCAGTGGCAGCCTGGTATTTATAAAGTGTGGATCGGTTCTTACGATAAAAATAACTTTCACCCCTACGTTATTAAAATGACTGAAGCGCAGCTGCTCAATCCTGGACCTTTTCGTCGGTGAAGGGTAAAATAACCTCCCCTACTCTCTTCCCACTCCAAGATTACCTATCTCTGCTTTCCCTCTATATTCCCTCAGCGCCTCTGTGTACTCGGTGGTTCGTTAAAAAAAATAGGCATTCTTCCAGCGGGAAGGGAGTAATTGACCCAACGAATAGTTTTTCAACGATTCCAGGGACTATCAAAATGTCAGAAATTTTCTCCGAAGAAGACCTTCACGAATTGCACGAATGGCAGCAAAAAATCGAGGTGGCTAACCACAATAACATTTTCTGCCACTGTCGGACTTGTGGTGCTGAATGGGTAGACTCTTCCTTTGAGGCAATCTGTAGCTGCGGCAGCTTGGATGTTGAACGTATTTCGTGCTGGCAGTTTCCAGATGATTGAAGTTGGCAATCGGGTGAATGAAAGGGATTTTGTAGACGTAAGTTAGCCTACGGATGAAAATAATCGTAGATTTCTTGAGCTAAACGCGGCCCAATTCCCGAAACTTCAGCTAACTGTTGCGGCGTTGCCTCTCGAATGTAATCAATTGAGTGGAAATGCGCCAGTAATTGCTTTTGCCGATGAAAACCCAATCCCGGAATTTCATCCAAACGAGAACGCCGCAGCTTATCACTCCGTTGTTGTCGATGGAAAGTTACAGCAAACCGATGCGCCTCATCGCGCAGACGGCGCAATAGCTGCACGCCCGGTTGTTCTGCGTCCGTGGGCAAAGGCGACGATTCACCGGGTAAGAAGATTTCCTCGCGCTGCTTAGCTAAACTCACCACGCGCAAGTCTTCCATTAAATTCATATCCTGTAAAACTGCGACAACGGAAGATAACTGACCCTTACCACCATCAATCATCACCAAATCGGGCCAATCTGGATTTCCCACTCGTTGTAAGTTTGATTCTGACGCTCCTTTCGTCGCTACCCCTTCGCTAACTGCATACTTCCGGAAGCGGCGACGGATGACTTCGGCAAGACTGGCAAAGTCATCGGAGTGACCGGCTTTCACGTCTGGGTTCTTAATCTTGTAATGGCGATAGTGCTGTTTGGCTGGTTGACCGTCAATAAATACCACTTGGGACGCTACCGCATTGGAACCCTGAATATGGGAGATATCGTATCCTTCAATCCGGTGAGGCAAATCTGGCAAGTCAAGAATTTTGCTCAAATCCTCCATTGCCTGGGTATTGCGATCGCTAAATCGCTGGGTGCGTTCTAGTTCGTATTTAGCGTTGCGTTCTACCATCTCAATCAGTTCAGCTTTGACTTGCCGCTGAGGAACGAGGATGGTAACTTTGCGACCTTTTCGTTCGCTCAGATATTCCGCCAACATCTCCGCTTCTGGCAACTCATGCTGCACCAAAATCTCAGTAGGAATTTCCACTGAGTCCGCTGCCTGGTAATGGTCTTCTAATACCCGCTGCAAAATCGCCCCAGCTGTTCCCGACTGAGCATCCGCAAAAAACCCCAATCGCCCTACCAACCGACCCGCACGAATTTGGAACAGCTGAATGCAGGCGTGCTGCTCATCCGCCGCTAGTGCGATCGCATCTCGTGAAACCGTATCATCCGGTAAGGACACTTTCTGGTCAGCACTCAGCGACCGAATTCCCCCAATCTGGTCACGAATCCGCGCTGCTGCCTCAAAGTTTAGAGACTCTGCCGCCTGATGCATATTCTCGGTGAGCACTTCCACCAGTTCCTCAGTTCGTCCCTGGAATACCATTGCGATCTTTTGAATAGTCTTGCGGTATTCTTCTGGCGAAACTAGCTTTTGACACACACCGGGACAACGCCCTAAATCATAGTTAAGGCAAGGACGGTCTTTAAATAGCGGTTGTGGACGCTGCCGCATGGGGAAGAGTCGCTTGGCGAGGCGCAGAGTAGTGCGAAGCAAACCTGCATCCACAAATGGCCCGTAGTATTTGTCTTTTTCCTTCGCCAGTCGTCGGTTGCGGGTGATGAAAATCCGGGGGTATTCCTCTGACCAGGTAATTAAAAGGTAGGGGTACTTTTTGTCATCTTTGAGCAGCACGTTGAAGTAAGGTTGATGCTGCTTGACAAGATTGGCTTCTAATGCTAGAGCCTCGGCTTCGGTGTCTGTGACAATGAACTCAATCTCCGCCACCTGCCGCACCATCATGGCGATGCGATCGCTCAATCTTTGAGACTCGCGGAAATAGGAACGAACCCGCGATCGCAGTTTCTTGGACTTACCGATGTAGAGGATGCGATCGCTCACATCGCGCATGATATAGACCCCAGGCTCTTGAGGAATCTCCTTGAGGCGTCTTTCCAAGCGCTCCGGGTCTTTGAGCAACGTCAGGGTTTGAGCAGATGTGGTCACAAGCAGCTACTTCAATCTTTGGCCTACCTCTAATCATAGAAAAGACTCCCTAGTTTCAGAGTCTTACTTCCTAACACATCTGGGTGTGGCAAACCGTCAATTGATTTTGGATTTTAGATTTTAGATTTTGGATTGAGCTTACTGCCTCAAGTACCCTTTAGAAGGACTGCAAAAACCCTGCAATTCGTTCTACGGCTGTTTCTAAAATGGCTGGCTCGTGGACTAGTGCAAACCGGACGTATCCTTCGCCAGCTTTGCCAAAACCGGCCCCCGGAGAAGCGGCAACACCGGTTTGTTCGACTAACTGAGTACAGAATTTCATGGAATCGTTTGTCCAGGGTTCCGGCAGTTTAGCCCAAACATACATGGTTGCGGCTGGGGTTGGAACTTGCCAGCCAATACGATGCAGGGCATGAATAAATGCATCCCGTCGTTGACGGAAAATTCCTACAGATGCAATAACGTTATTTTGAGGGCCACGCAACGCGGCGATCGCACCCTGCAAAATCCCTCGATACTGGTTAAAATCAACGGCTGCTTTCACCTGCCGCAAGGCACGAATGAGCTGAGCATTACCAATCGCGTAACCGATGCGAAAGCCGCCCATGTTATAAGACTTGGAAAAGGTGAAGAACTCAATCGAGACTTCTTTATCCGGGTCAGCTTGCAAAATCGAGGGAGCAAGAGATTGACGATTGGAGGGTTCTCCGGCGTTCCCTGAAAAGACTAAATCTACGTAGGGGAAGTCGTGTACTAAGACTAAGTTATGCTGGCGGCAAAAGGCGACGGCCTCCTGGAAAAACGACAAGGGCGCGATCGCTGTCGTGGGATTATGAGGATAGCTCAGCACCATCATTCGTGCTTGAGCCAGTACAGGCGTGGGGATATCCTCGAATATTGGCAAGAAGTTGTTTTCTGCCAGTATCGGCATGGGATAGATTTGACCACTGGCAAGGTACACCCCACCTGCATGGGAAGGATAGCCAGGGTCTAATAGTAGGGCAAAATCTCCTGGATTCAGGACGGCTAGGGGTAAATGAGCCGTACCTTCTTGAGAACCAATCAGGGGGAGTACTTCAGTTTCTGGATCAACGGGGACGCCAAATCTTTGGGTGTACCATTCGGCTACGGCTTGGCGAAAAACCTGGGTGCCATGAAACAGCAAATAGCCGTGAGTACTCGTGTCAGATAACGACTCTCGAATTGCCGCCAGAACGTGTTCTGATGCTGGGAGGTCAGAAGACCCTAAGGAAAGGTCAATAATAGTTTGTCCAGAGGCTTTGGCTTTTGCCTTCGCCTGGTCCATATCGGCAAACACGTTGGTTTGCAGAGGTTGTAAACGCTTGGCAAATTGCATTGTTTTGCAGGAATCAAGGGTGCTTGAAGAAATGTTGGGCGTAGTCTTGCCCGGACTACAAAGCTCCAAGCCTTTGGCGCAAGTTTTCCAGTAGCACGTAGGAGTAGATGAGAAGGTTGAAGGCCAGGGGATAATCTTCAACATTCAACCTTTCAACCGTTCAACCTTCAACTCTCAGATAGCTGATCTTTGAGTAGGTCTTCTAATTTTGGCTTACTAAGGGCTCCTTCATGAGCATGTGCCACCTCACCGTTTTTAAACAGGAGTAATGTCGGAACACCTTCGACGTGATACTTTTTCACGGTATCAGGATTGGGATCGACTTCCATCTTCATGACTTTCAGGCGATCGCCATAGGTCTTAGCCGCCCAGTCTATGGATGGCGATACCAGACGGCAAGGGCCACACCAAGACGCCCACAAGTACAGTAGTACAGGTTTCTCCGCTTTTAACACTTCGGTTTCAAATTCGGAGTCTGTAATTGAGATAACGCTACTCACAACGCCGAACCTTTTTTATTCACTAAGTTGACACGAGCTGACCCATGCATCCTGAATTGCTTCAGAAGGGGCAATTTCCCCAAAGT
>DATNPV010000254.1:0-4129 GCA_036703055.1 Waterburya sp. | reverse complement strand
ATACTGAACCAATCGGGTTGGCATTTTCTACATAGATTTTATTGTCAAAGTAAAGAGCTGTAGAATATCCACCATCAAATAACATCCCTTCCTGAATTTTTCCTAAACAGTTATTTTTAGCAATACCTTCAAGGACATCATTAAATTGAGAGGGATAAAGCGCTTTATCCTGATAGGAGTTATTCACGAGCCAAATCACATACCCTTTAGACGTAATGGCGGCCATAGAGCGGCTAGTTTCCTGATAACAGGCGTATTCCCCTAATTCTTTACAAATATCCTTAAATATACCATTCTGATAAAATCTTCCATTCCCTCCGACTAGGTTGTAATTGAGAATTCGTTCCTTTCGTTTTCCTTTTTGTATCGTTGCCCTTCGCTGTTCGGCTCTACCTCCTGATATCCCAAACGAAGAACGCTTGTCCTTAAAAGCACCTGAATATTCTACTCCCCTAGAAATATTTAGCCCTTGGGGTTTGTTATCAAGGTCTATATAATCTCCATTAATGGCTGCTATTGGTCTTTTTCCATTTAGGATTGCATTCTCGTCAGCGATAATTTCATGAAACCGTTTAGGTACATAGTCTTTGAACAATTTACCTTTAGCATCTGTAGCATAAAGGGGATGAGCTACGCCCAAGCTTACTTTAAAATCTAGTTTCTTAGATTTCGGGTCAAAAATAATGACATAGTTACTACCTTGTTCTTGATTATTACCTTGATTATTCGTCCTTGTAAACTTTATACTATTAAGCTGGCAAGTCTTACTTTCTTGCTGAAGGCGATTACTTTTATTATTTTTAGGGAATATTTTTTCTTTAATTTGGGAGGTATTGGTTGAGACTGAAGTTCTTTGTCTTTCTAATAGAACTCCATTTTCCGAGCAAGCAGACAGATTCAATAGTAAAACAAAGCTTAATGTGGACATAAATAAACGTAACTGTTTCTTTTCTATGCCCCATGTCCCATGCTCCATGCCCCGCCAAGAGCTTCGATGTTTAATTTCACCCATCTACTTATTATTTTTTGTAAATCAAGAAGACTGACCCAACTGGATGAGAATTTTCTACATAGACTTGATTACCAAAATAAAGCCCTGTCGAAAAACCACTACCAAATAACATTCCTTCTTGAATCTTGCCTAAACAGTAATTCTCAGCAATACCTTGAAAAACATTATCAAACATAGAAGGATAAAGGGCTTGCTTTAAATCAGCATTGTTAACTAGCAAAATTACGTATCCTTTAGAAGTAATGGCTACCATTGAGCGGCTTGTGTCCTGAGCGCAAGCCGCTCCCAAGTCCTTACAAATATCTTTGAATTTTCCGTTTTGATAAAATCTTCCATTGCCTCCAACTACGTTGTAATTGAGAATCTCCTCCTTTCTCCTACCAACCTGAATCGTAGCTTTTCGTTCTTCAGGTTTACCTCCGGAAATTCCAAAAGAAGAGCGTTTATCTTTAAAGATGCCTGAATACTCTACTCCCCTGGAAATATTAAGCCCCATAGGCTTGTTTTTGTTATCAGTATAATCTCCATTAATGGCGGCAATCGGTTGCTTTCCATTTAGAGTTGAATTGTTATCAGAAATAAGCTGATAGAATAGTCGAGGGCGATAATCTTGGCGAATTTTACCTTTGTCGTCTTTAGTATAAAGTTGATGAGCTAGGCCCAGATTGACTTTAAAGTCAAGGTCTTTAGCCTTTGGGTCAAAAATAATAGCATAATTAACCCCATATTCATGATCATTGCCTTTATTATCAGTTTTGGTCAACTGGATACTCTTTAGAACTGGACACTCTTGTGCTTTTTTATTCAATAGACTATTCAATAAGGCTAAGCTTCTGAGTCCTTTGAGGCTTGACCCATCGATCGAGCCAGCATAGATTTTAATTAAAACCGCTAGAAATATACTGAATAAAAATATTTTTTCTTGTACCCGCATGGAAAAATTATGAACTAAATACCAGAGGTTGAGCTATTGCGTGTTTTATAGGTCTTTCCTAAGATTACCTGCTTTACGAATAAATGATTATACTACCCACTGGAGTTTAGACTAAAGCGCTCTGACTCAGCGAAGCTGAGTGGAGCGGAATTTGCCTTTCACAATGAATTGGATGAGATGGATAGGGTTGGCAAGAGCAGCCAGTGACTTGCACTAACTGCTCCTGTCTGGCAGAAGTTGAGAGAAGTACCACCAACTCTCATCTACCAATATGGAACTTGACTTGCCTCAAAGCATTTCGTCAAGCAGCTTACCAGCACTTCGGAAAAGCGCGAGATGCGACATTTGAGTTAACCGATGCGGTACTGCTGACACGCACCGCCTACTGTCTGGCTGATCTGTCTGTGTGTCCAGTGTTCCGAAGAAACTGGCCTAGCATTTACGTTAGCGAAGCGGGGCGCGATAGCGCACAGCCTTGCAGGATACCAGACCTCAGCGTAACAAGTTGATGCAGCTATACATCAAACAAATACCAACAGATGTACGTCCCATACTCGCAGGTGACCACACCGTTTGGCCTCGACCCGATGCAGTGACACTGCAAGAACGTACAATGGAGCATTACAGCACTAACGTACCAGGAAATCGCCCGATTACCAAAGGTCAGGGATACAGTACCATTGCTTGGATACCGGAAGCGGCTGGCAGTTGGGCATTACCCTTGAGACATGAGCTCTCTTACCAGTTGGGAAAACCCAATTGAGAAAGCCGTTTGGCAACTCTCTCCAAGTGTGTCTATAGCTACCCCATCGACCGATCAGTCTTTGGGACAGTGAGTATGGCTGTGCCCCTTTTGTCCTCAAGACGGCTGAGATTGCGGCTGACAAATTAATCCGCTTACGCTCCAATCTTTGTTTATGGGGTGCGCCACCACCTTATTCAGGCAAAGGTCGTCCCCGTATTCATGGTGATAAGTTTAAACTCAATGACCAAACGACCTGGACAGGAGCCGTTGAGAGCTTGGAGGTAGATGACCCTAAACTAGGACGCCTACGAATTCGCCTGTGGCGAGATTTGCATTTCCGGGCTTGTACTAAGTGCCCCATGTTACTGCTGCAAGTAGAACGCCTTCACCAGAAGCGTTCCGGGAAAGTCTTCAAGCCTTTGTGGCTGGCTTGGCTGGGTGAACAAATGCCACCTTTGAGCGAAGTCTGGCGACTGTATCTGCGACGCTTTGCGGTTGACCACTGGTATCGCTTCATCAAGCAACGCCTTCATTGGACATTGCCCAAACTCAGTACTAAACAACAGTGTGAACGGTGGAGTGATTTGATGCCAATGCTCAGTTGGGAGTTGTGGTTGGCTCGCGAGATTGTTGCTGACAAACCCCTGCCTTGGCAACACTCTCAGCTTCAACTCACTCCTGGTCGGGTCGCCCAGGCGATGGGTGGAGTTTTAGCCGCGATGGGAACGCCAGCACGTCCTCCCAAACCTCGTGGAAAGTCTCCTGGCTGGCCGACTGGCAAGCAACGACAGCCAAGAACCCGCTATCCCGTTGTCAAAAAAGGTTCAAAAAAAATCAAAAAGCGACGTTAAAGGTCAGATTCAACTGTTAAACGTCTTTCCTTTAACTCGGCTATGAGCCACTCAGCTGCGCTGAGTCAATTTGTCATTGGTCTAATTTTCAGAAACCAGCACGGGTCTGCTTGCGCTCCACTCAGCGAAGCTGAGTTAGAGCGCGTTAGTCTAAACGCCAGTACCCAGTTCGCAGAATATATACCCAAGCCTATAGGGATGATGGCGCTTTCATAATGATGCCCTTCCGTCACGCAGTAAGGGTGTAGCACTCAGCCTGATCTATAAAAACAAGCAGCCCACGCAACTAAGTGTGGGCGTAACAAAAATTACTGATTGGGTAGGCATTGCCCACCTTCCAATTTAGCTAAACCCAAATATCAGAGGTGCAGTCCCCGCCAGGATAGCGCATTTCATGAGCACGGGCTGGGCCAGCAGGTTCTGCCGCAAAGTCAACGTAGAAATTCTCGTTGATTTTCATCCCGCCGTTTTCTGTATCGCAGTCAATTTGCAACAGGTAAGAGCCACTTTTCGCTAAATCGGGGTAAAACTGATTATCCCAGGTACTGAACAGGGAGTTTGTAACATACAATCGCCTGCCATCCAGA
>DATNPV010000253.1:0-2594 GCA_036703055.1 Waterburya sp. | reverse complement strand
GCTGGATTTGGTGCAAGAGCAGTTGCAAACGCAGCCAGTGATGTCTAAGGGAGATAGACGAAATGCTGTGCAACAAAGCATTCCTGCCTACGACAAAGGTGTCACTCTACCCATGTGGGCTGCCAAAATGATGGGTGTTGTGATTGAGAAAATTGGCCCCAAAGGTTTAGAGTATGCTCGTTTCTCGATTGATTCTCACTTTACCCGCAACTATTTATATGTGAAGCGCAATCACCGAGAAATGCTAGAGGCACATGTGCCAGAGTACGCCAAGCGGATTGTTGGACAGTATCAGTTGCCTGATGCGTAAACTTAGTCAGTAGTGTTCAGTAGTCCTGTCTAGGGGCGGGTATCAATTTGATATAGCAGCTATCTCATTTTTGGGATATGACGATTTTCGGATTGATGGAGCATACACTCTTTGGGGCGAGGGCGAACGTCGGTTCGCCCCTACACATGTACTGTGCTTAATGGCAAATGGCTGTCGCTGTTTAACGCCCTCTCGGATACCTGCTTAAATGCCTGATGATTCCCTATCTCTTTTTTGTTAATTCCGGAAATATGAGTGAGTTGCTGAAAAAGGAATTCTAGATGTAAGGGAATTCTGGCAGGGAGAGTTCGTTGAATATTGACGCAAACGAGCCTGTTTTAGGAAGGTTTCTCAACGGGCGCTACAAAATTGTTCAAGTTCTGAGAACTGGAGATTTCGGGCAAACGTATGTTGCCCAGGATAGCTGGTTAGGCACTCATCCTCAATGCGTGATCAAGTTCCTGCAACCTCAAGGTGATCATCCTAAACGCAGGGAAATTTGCAAGCGCCGATTTACCAGCGAAGCTCAAGCCCTGATCCAACTTGGCTTTCATGACCAAATTCCCCAACTACTAGACGGTTTTGAAGACGACCAAGGTTTTTACTTGGCGCGAGAGCTGATTATTGGAGAACCACTAACTTTACAACTTCCGCTTAACCATTATGATAACAAATACTGGAGTGAAGTGAAGTGTGTTGAACTACTAGATGACGTTTTAGGGATTCTGGATTTTGTTCACCGCCAAGGAATGGTTCATGGGGATTTGAAACCGAGCAACCTGATCCAACGTGATTCTGATGGCAGGATGGTGTTAGTTGACTTTGGTGTTGCTCATCCGATTCACCCCCACCCAGTCAAGCCGCAAGTTATCCCAATCGAGCCATCCAGCACACCTGTAGCGATTCCCCCCTTAGGCTACATCCCTGCGGAGCAATTCAGTGGTCAGCTTTGCCCCAGTAGCGACATTTATGCACTGGGTATGATTGCCATCCAGGCACTAACAGGGTTAAACCCCTTGCAATTGCAAATCAATCCCAAGACGGGCGAGATTGACTGGAAAAAACCCGCAGGAGTCAGTGACTCGCTAGCCTGTGTGCTGAACAAGATGGTGCGATATGACTGCAAAAGCCGCTACCAATCTGCCAATGATGTCCGAACAGCATTGAAGAGGTTACTCATTAAGAGTGAGGAGGAAGATGTGGAACTAGAAGAGTTATCCAGCGTGTCAGCTTCAGAGTCTCCTGATGCGATCGCGCCGACGCAGGCTGAAGAATTAGTCAGGTGCTTTCATCATATTTCCCAACTACCAGATAACGGTTCTTCTCCATCCCTTGTGCTGAGCAACTCAGCATCGCCTGTTGTCAAAGCCAAGGAGAGCGAGGACGTTGCCAAAGGGGGAAACGAAAGTAGCACCAGCCAAACGTGGGATTATGCGCGTGAAATGGCAACGGCTTGCTTGCCTAAATTACCCCCTCTCCTGTCGGGACTAGGAGTGGGGATGGCAACCTCTAACGCTCTGGTTATCTCCTTTGGGATGTATACTCTGCTTCATACAGCTCCTGCTAATCCGGGGCTCGATCTATTAGAAAGAGCGACGGAACAATACCAAGCAGGAAATTTCGATGAAGCACTTGCCTTAGCCAAGTCGATTCCGAGTGATAGTGCTGTTTATCAAAAATCTCTCACAGATGTACAACAGTGGCGCTCCGAATGGGACAAAGCAGCGGCTCAATTCCAAAATGCGGAACAAGCTTTTAAAGAGGGACGGTGGCGAGATGTTCTGGAGAAGGCTCGTCATGCTCCCAGTAATAGCTATTGGCAACACAAACTTGAATTATTAGTCGAGCAAACCAAGCCTGAGGTTGAGGCAGAGTCTCAACACTTACTCAAACAAGCCTACAAATTAGCTGCTGTAAAAGACTTTGCAGGAGCGCTCACAATCCTTAAACAAATTCCCCCAGAGACTGCTACCGGGTCTAAAATTCAACCGAAGCTTAAGGAATATAGCCACAAGCAGCAAATTAAAGCGGAACATTTATTACAACAAGCTTATCAACGAGCAGCAGAAAGAGACTTTAAAGGTGCATTGAAGTATTTATCCCAAGTTCCCGAAGACACATCCACTTACGAGACAGCTCAAGCCAAGATGGCAGAGTATGCGCGTAAGCAGACGTTTCAGGAAGAAGTTGATAGGCAAGTTCAGTTAAACGCGCAGTTGCCGCAAGAAGACATTAAAATCAGCAAGTTACCTCAACCTTCCAAATCGACAAAGGCATCTTCTAA
>DATNPV010000252.1:0-35301 GCA_036703055.1 Waterburya sp. | reverse complement strand
CCTGGCAAATTCAACGTGCTCTTGACATTGGAAGTGCAGGTGTCCAAATTCCACAGATTGAAACCAAGGCAGATGCCGAAGCCTGCGTTAGAAGTGCCAAGTACAGCCCTTTAGGTTCGCGGGGTCTTTCCTTCTACACTCGTGCTGGCATTTATTCAGCCGCAGGGACGCAGATTACAGACGAACTCAATGAGAAATCCCTGGTTGTCATTCATGTCGAAGGCATACGAGGTGTAGAAAATCTCAAAGAGATTGTCAGCGTACCCCACATTGATGTTATTTTTCTCGGCCCCTACGACTTGTCCCAGTCGCTGGGTATTCCCGGTCAAGTGCGTGACCCTCGCGTCATGGACTTGATGCATCAATGCATTGACACGATTCGCAACGCGGGAAAAACAGTTGGCACGTTTGCAGATAATCCAGAAACCGCTAAGCAGTGGATTGATGCTGGGATTCAGTATATTGCCCTAGGCGTAGACGTTGGTATTTTCCTTCGAGCTTGTCAGGGATTGGTAAAAGCGATACGGACTGAAGCTTAGCTCTCCCTTCAGTCCTGAAAGAGTTCTCTGTGGGCGGAAACTTCGTCCACTTCCCATTCGCCTGTTTAAAAAAAGTCAATATACCATATTTTGGTAATTTCTGTAGTCTAATTGGCAACACTATAAAATTTTTGTTCTATACTGAGGATATAAACCCCTTTAAGGAAGAAACCCGTAAGGGGATCGAGATATAAGGGTGAAAAAACGATGCAAACCCTATCGGGATTGACGGAATTAGAGTATGCCTTTTTGTTTACGCTTAAAAAGGTAAACTCAATCAAACTAGAGAGTATCAAGCCTTTCTTTACAAATCTTCCGGTTGACCCCTATATCAAAGGTCACTATCGCTTCAGAAGATTTTCTCGATTTACTGTATCGGGGAATGAGTTAATCAAACTTCCTCATGGCTACTTTTTGCAAAGTAAGGAATATAACCCATTATTGGGAAATCTGAAGAGAGAGTTTGAAGAACTCGAAGATGCTCTGATTCAGCTAGAGGAATTTCAGAAACTGGTTTTGGCCTTCACTGATTCTTGTAAACTTCATCCAGAAGCTGAAATTGGAGTTCATCAAATCAGAATCACCTGTTCGCCGACGAATTCTGGCAACCCAGCACCTGAGGGTATTCATCGAGACGGTACTGATTTTATCGGCATTATCGCCATTGACCGAGAAAATATTCAAGGCGGAGAAACCCATCTCTATCTAGCCAGAGAGGAAAAGCCTGTTTTTAGTAAAGTCTTGAATCCCGGCGAAATGGTATTGGTCAATGACCATGAATTCCGGCATTATACTACTCCGATTCAACCCACATCTGATCGGATGGGAACAAGGGATGTTTTTGTGATGACTTCTCCAAGCTTAATTTCTGATTAAAAGGCGAGAATTCCCGGAAAAAATAGAGTGAAAATAAGCCTAGCCTACTCGTTTTTGCTTAGTGAATTTGTAGGTATGGATTAGCGAATGAACTGTAATCTATCGTTAGCCCGAAGTGGGTATTTGTAAGGTGAATTAACTATTCAGTAGTCCAAATACCTGAATTTTAGGAGTCGGTAGTCATGTTAGATACTCGTTTCACTAAACCAATTCAAAAGCTTCCCAGAGAAGCTTTAGAAGCAATTGGTAGTCAATTTGTCGATCTATTAAGGAAGAAACCCGCAGGAGAACTATTTGATCGGGCATCCAAGAAGAACTATCACGGCTTTGAAAAAACGACGGTGCGCCAAGAAATATTGCAACAGTTCTTAGAAGAATATAATCTGGAACCAGGAGGACTACAAATCGAACTAGGTGGTATTAAAGATAATTATCTCGGTTCTGTACATGCTCACTCAGTAGCCCATGCTTTGGCTGTGATTTTAGGGAAAACTGAAGGTTTTCCTGAGCCGGTTAATGCCTACGCTCTTGTAGAAGAGAATTGGTCTCCAATCTCTGAGCCAGAGAGCTTCGGTCTGTCAGTGGGCAAGGATAAATGGTTTCCTCTGGCTGCTGGAGATCGAGTTTATAATCCCACCAATTTCGCTCACAGTTTTACCGTTAAAGGTGAGGGACAATTATATTTTGTTGTCATTCAATCCCCCGCTATTGACCAACCTCACCATGATGATTGGGTTCCTGCTAAAATCAACTGAAAGTAATAGCAGGATTTGAGCCATTAACACCAATTATTAATTTCTTAGAGAGCTGACGGAGTTGTCACTCCGTCAGACCTCTTCAGTTTGAAACGCTAATTGCCTTTGCAAGGGTTCATTAACGTTCTTGTGCTAATCGGGCTTTAGCTTGCTGCCACAAAGCCTCTAACTCCTCTAACGTGTAATCTGAAAGAGGGCGGTCTACGACTGCCTCCATTTTTGATAAGCGTTGAATAAAGCGGTGATTCGTGCCTTGCAAAGCTTCCGACGGGTCGAGGTCGTACCAACGAGCCACATTAATCAAGGTAAACAACAAATCTCCGAGTTCTGCCTGTTGCTCTACTTTGTCTTTTTGCTCTAGTGCTTGTTGAAATTCAGCTAGTTCTTCGTGAAATTTTTCCCAAACGCCCTCCACATTCTCCCACTCAAAGCCTTCTGTCGCTGCTTTTTGAGAAATTTTCATCCCTGCCATTAAAGGGGGTAGGGTTCGTGCATAGCGAGCTAGTTTTCGGCTCAATCGCTGCTGTTCGGCGCTTGTTTCTCCTTTTTCTGCGGCTTTGATTTGCTCCCAGTTCTTATGAACTTCTTCAGCATCTCGAACCTCAATATCACCAAACACATGGGGATGACGCCGGATTAGCTTTTGGGTAATGCCTTGAGCGACTTCTTGGAGGGTAAATTGACCTTCCTCACTGGCAATTTGAGCTTGGAGGACGACTTGCAATAACAAGTCTCCTAGTTCTTCTGTGATCGCATCTTTATCTCCACTGCGAATGGCTTCCACCACCTCATACGCCTCCTCAATAACATAAGGCGTCAGGGTTTGAGGCGTCTGAGCTAAATCCCAGGGACAGCCACCGTTAGGCGATCGCAACTGGGCAACGACGTCGATTAGCTGTTGCAGCGCTTCTAATACAGAGGCTGGGATACTCTGCTGAGTTTGCTCCTGGGAACTGGACATAAAGGAATATTTTGCAACCACGTCACTATTCTTAACGAGATTTCCCCCCTTGCCCATTAAAACACCTCATCTCCTCTGTTGCCGTTACATTCTTTTCGAGGTACGTCGGGAAGAACTGCGCTTGCGCGTAGATTTGCGCTTTGATCTCTTTTGGGAACGCTTGAAGGCAGAATGAGTCCAATCACTCACCGAATGAATCATCGCCCCCAGTTCTAAGCCGATAAACAGAGCAATCCACTCTACTTGATAGCGGATCAGTGAATGCACCACCTCTTGAGTAAACCGTGCCCAACTCCAAGGAACATCCCGAAACAGCTGGACAACCCCCAAAATCAATACTCCTACCAAGATTGTCCAACCCCCCAGATACAGCACCCGCAACGTTGTCCCAATGAAGAGTCCGTGAGAGAACAGCGATCGATGGCGCATTGCTTTTTGGTAGGGTATCCAAATCCAGCGTAACCATCCCCAGCGCTTGAATGGTCGCGACTTCAGGTCTAAGTCAGGACTGAACATTAGCCCACTAAAGAGAAACCCTCCTGACACG
This sequence comes from Waterburya sp., assembly GCA_036703055.1. Classification (GTDB taxonomy): domain Bacteria; phylum Cyanobacteriota; class Cyanobacteriia; order Cyanobacteriales; family Coleofasciculaceae; genus DATNPV01. The sequence continues at coordinate 31,623 of DATNPV010000252.1, read as the reverse complement.
ATTAAGGCCAAGTTGCCACTCTGGGTCGCGGCTAATGTCAAACTTGTTACCGCCGGCAAGCTCCAGAGAGTTATGCGATCATGTGTTTGACCAGAGGGCATGTTATTTTTTTCATGATTGTGTTAATCTATGTATGATATCGGGCGGTTAGCTCAGTTGGTAGAGCGCCTGCCTTACAAGCAGGATGTCACTGGTTCGAGTCCAGTACTGCCCATATGTGTACGTTTGTACGTTCGCAGATTAAATGTCGCAGGGTTTGAGGCGAGTATATACCATGCCGTAAGGCAGGTAATACTCCCTTATTAAATACGTGGTACTTCTTATCCAGAATTCTAGCTAGGCAATTTATGCGATCGCACTCTGAATTGCCAGCTTGTGTTAGCCTCCAACTAGGAGGAACGCGAGAGGGGCTTGTTGCAACTTCCACGACGACGATTTATTCAGATAATTGCTGCTGGTGGGGCAGGGCTTTTGGGGCTTCTCCACTACACTAGACGTGAGAAAACGATGGTGATACTGTACACGTTTGGCGACTCCATTCTTGATTGTGCACGGTACAACGAGTTGGGTGTCCATCCTGGGCAACTGCTCGTCCAGAATGACAATCGCCTGTTTCCTGAATTTCAGGGTCAGGATTTACACTCTCGTGGGCCAGCCCGCCTCGTTCACCGTGCCCGTGATGGTGCAACCGTTGCAGGTTTGAAGTCGCAGGTGCAGGGATTGCACGTCGAAGGGCGTGCGATTGCGCTGATCACAATCGGCGGCAATGACCTCCTCGGTGGATTAATCCGTGATACAGGAGAAGGCATTGCCGCATTTGCCGACACGCTCGACTTGTTTGTGCAACGGCTTCCCATCCGTCCCGTGCTACTGGGGACTGTGTACGACCCCACTTTGGGTGATGATCGGCGCAATTTTCTGGGTGTCGAACCCAGCGTTGCACGCAAGAACCTTCAGCGCATGAACGCCGCTATTGAGAAGATTGCTTCCCGCTATGGGCAGGTAGTCGATCTTCATGCTCACTTCTTAACAGGCGACCCCTCTTGGTTCACCGCGACGATTGAGCCAAGCTTACGTGGAGCCTCTGAGGTACGGCGTGCTTTTCTCCCTTACGTCTTGGGCAAGGCATAATCTCCACTGCCCCAACCTCACCTGACTTTTCACGTCATGTGGAAAAGTTAACCAACAGGACTTACGCAAATTTTCCTCTAAATCGCTATTTGTAGGGGCACGATATATCGTGCCCCTACCAGATGTAGCGTCTGTGCGTAAGTCCTGTCCTTGTAGGAGAGAGGTTTTCCACATAAGAGTGAAAAGTAAGAACCTCACGCGTACTAAGTCTATTGCTTAGCTTGGGATAGGTGATTGTATTGACCCATGCCTATCTTAAAGTCAGTGAGCGAAGAAGACCTCTGAGTTTGAGAAGAATTGCACTCAACAACAGGAAGCCACTCCCTGTGAGGGGTTACCTTCGGTGCAGAAGCCGTGAGGACAACCTGCCCTTGCTGGTTGATCATCCACCCTTGTGCTTCCACAAGCTTTTTGGGAACAGAAGTTCCAGGCGTCGTAGCCATTGGAGGAGTATTAGTCTCTGCATCAGAGTCAAGAGTAACCCAATCTGTGCTCACCGACTCGGCTTGTAGCGGTTCGTTAGGACTAGGTGGTAAACCACCCCGTCCTGTGATGGTAAAGCTGCTGCGTTGGCTAGCTCCTCTGGGGGTACATCGGCGGTCAATCTGCTCTGATGCATTTACTACGTTAGTCGGTAACTCGGCTAATCCGCGGCTGGGATCGACATTAGTTAGCAAATCGAGTTGAAACTTACCCTCTAAGCCAAACTCAGAACTAGCGGTGATGTCACTCAACGGCGTCAGGCGGGGGCGGTACTGTAGTCCATAAATCCCTTGAGTGGTGATATTGATATTACCGCCTCGTCCGTTAAAAGCATTAGCTGTGATGTCACTGTTTTCTCTGGGAACAGCCACAATAAAGCCATTGGGAGCGTTAATCGTGATATTGCCGCCATTCCCTGCACTTTGAGCCAGTCCAGCCGTAGCAGAGATGCTACTGTTTTGGCGAAGCAGGAGCAGGCGATCGACGTTAAGGGTGATGTTGCCGCCATCGGCTGCATTAGACTCCGCGTTAATCGCGCCTCGGTTTTTAAGTGTGAGACGCGGCGTGTTGACGGTGAGATTACCTGCCTGTCCCTCACCTCGGCTGCGAACCGAGAGGAGACTTGGGAACTGACCATTATTTGTGATACCTGCAACCTCAACCGAGTCAGAGGCAGTGATGGTGAGATTACCACCTCGCCCCGTGCTACCTGGGGCTGTGGCAGCCGACACCGCCCCGCCATTGCGGACGCTTAAGCGTTGGGTGCTGAGGGTCAAATTTCCAGCATTGCCAGAGCCACCTGTGGTGGCAAATAGCCCGTCAGGCAAGTCCCTGTCTGCGGGGTTGCCTACGATTTCCACCGAGTCGGTAGCGTTGATATTGAGATCGCCACCTTGCCCTGAACCGATTGTACCGGTACTGATAAATCCCCCATTGCCAACACTAAGGCGGCGGGTGTCAATGCTTAAGCGTCCAGCATTGCCAGTACCTCCCGTGAAGGTACTCAGCCCGCTACCGAATATATCATCTGGAGAGCTACTGACCACCTCTACCCAGTCCGAGGCATTGATCGCGAGATCCCCCCCTTTCCCGGTACTTCCTGAATTAGCCTGTGTACTGATATATCCTCCATTGCGAACACTAAGGCGGCGAGTAGTGATGCTTAAGCGCCCAGCATTGCCAGAACCCGATGTAGAAGTAGTCAGCAAGCTAAAGGATTCACTCTTGGGCGCGTTACCGACAACCTCAACTAAGTCAGAGGCATTAACAGTCAGATCTCCACCTTGCCCGGTGCTGCCTAGACGAGCCTCAGTCGTGATAAATCCCCCCTCACGGAGGCTGAGGCGCTGGGTACTAATGTTCATGCGTCCGGCATTTCCAGAGCTAAACGTGGACGTTGAAATCACACTGCCACGATTACCGTCTGGAGATTGACCGACAACCTCAACCGAGTCAGAGGCATTGACGGTTAAAGTGCCGCCTTGTCCTGTGCTGCCTGAATCCGCCGATGTAGCGACCACTCCAAGCCCTCGGACGCTGAGATGGCGGGTGTTAATCGTCAAGTTTCCGGCATCACCACTCCCAGCCGTTGACGCAGATAGAGTACTAGAGCCTTGACCATCTGGAGTGGTACCCACAACCTCCACCAGGTCAGATGCGTTGACGGTTAAATCACCGCCCCGACCAGAGCTACCCGCTCGTGTCCCCGTTCCCACGCCCGCGCCGTCTCGAATGCTTAAGCGACGGGTGTTAATAGTCAGACTTCCAGCATCCCCAGAACCCAGAGTTCCAGCAACCAGAGCGCTAAAATTACTGTTGTTGCGTGAGATGCCTACTACCTCCACGGCTTCGGAAGCATTCACAAGTAAGTTCCCCCCCTGCCCTGAGCTATTGGTGCTTGCTCCTGCGGTGACTAATGCACCGTCTCGAATGCTCAAGAAGCGCGTTTCCAGCGTAAGATTCCCAGCGTTGCCAGAGCCAAGAGTAGCCGTACTGATATTACTGCCGAAGCGACCATCGGTTTGTTCGCCAACGACCTCAATGGCATCAGTAGCCCTAATCGCAATGTCGCCTCCCTGACCCGTATTATCAATCCCAGTATTTGCGTTTATAGCCCCGCCACCTTGCAGGCTCAGGCGACCTGTATTGATAGTAATTCGCCCAGCATTGCCAGAACTGAAGGTTGAGGTTGAGAGACTACTGTTTGAGACTATCTGCTCTCCAGTTCGCGAAGTGATGACAGTTGAGCCGCTTAAGCTCACAGCATCAGAAGCATTGACTAGCAGATTCCCACTATTGCCCTGTCCTGATGTCAGCGTATCAATGAAAGCCCCATTGAACAGCGAAAGCTGCCGCGTTTGAATCTGGATGTCTCCGCCATCTCCTTGCCCCCCTGTGGAAGACGAAATATAGGAATAGCCATTCAGTGAAACTGAGTCGTCGGTTGTAATCTGAATATTGCCAGAACGACCCTCATCGAAATTTCTGGAACTAATGGAGGTATATTGACCGTCGAGGGAAAGCGATCGCGCCCGAATTTCAATATCGCCACTCGGCTCGCGATTCACCCCACCAAATACAGATGCCGCCGAACTGCTCGAAATACTACTGCGACTTGAGAGTGAGATGGTATCCTGAGCTTGCAGAATCGTCCGTCCGCCTCGCCCTTGGCCAATATTGCCCGAGTTAATCGCTGCCCGGTTGCTCAAGTTAATCGTTCGAGCGGTGATGCTAATGTCGCCACTCTCGCCAATCGACGTTCGGTTCCCAAAGGTCGCAATCAGACTATTACTATCCAGGGTGACATCCTCAGTCGCATTCAGGCGAATACTCCCCCGATTTCTTTCACCATCCGTGCTGATTTGACTGGTATTGGTGAGACGAATCGACTGGGCATCGATTTCAACATTTCCAGTATCGCCCAGAGAGTTATCAATCCCAAGATTAGCAATGAAACTCCTACCATCCAGCGCTACAGTTCCCGTCGCATTGATCGTCACATTCCCTGAACGACTACCCGCCGCGCCTGCTCCGGCTTGAAGGGCTGTAGTAATCTGGCTAGTACTGGAGAGGGTCAAGTTCCGAGCATAAACCGTAATTGCACCGCCCCCCGTTGTCAGTGCAGCCGCCTTGTTCTGCAAGACGATATCCGCTCTGGGTACACCTGCTGGAAAATTTAACCGCAGCTCATTGCCACTGCCAATTAGCTCAACGGCTCCCACACCCACCAATCCTCCCAATTCCAAGCGATTACTGACCGCAAATAAAAAACCTCCATCAAATGTGATGTCTCCACCCACCAGAAATCTGCTTCCCTGTTGTGGAGAGAATGAAGCATCCGTTGTTGTCGGACGGGCGCGATTGATAATTGCTCCTGGATTGAGTTGATTAAACAGCAACGCTGAAGGATTAATTGTCAATAACGGCGGCGCATCTGGCTTCGTGGCGCTGAACACGCCTTGATTGCCAAACTGAATGCCATTCGCCGTTGTTCCGACAAACGCTCCGGATAGATCTGTACGAGCGTTGAGACCAAAAATGATGCCATTGGGATTGAGTAGGAATAGATTGGCGCTACCATCTACACCCAGTACACCTTGGATATTCGAGACTGTTCCCCCTGTAACCCGCGTGAGGATATTTTGCACGTCGGTAGGACTGGCAAAATACACCCGTTGTCCGTCACCCACGTTGAACTGGCTGAAACTGTGAAATAGATTGCCCCCACGTTGAGCACCGCCGTCGATGCGATCGCTCACCCTTCCCCGAATAACTACACCCGGAGTGACAACCGAACCTTCAGCTCCTAGCGTGGTATCCGGTGTAATTTGAGCAGAAGCCATACCACCGCCCAGTGCGATCGCTTCTATCACCCCCACCCAACTCATCAAACTTAATCGCTTGCACCAACCGAGCCAGTATTCAGTTACCACCGCGCATTCCTTAAAAAAATTCAATCGGGGTCATAGATTTTTATTTTTGTTTGGTTGTAAAGACCTAACAGTAGTGTTTGAACACCATCTGTTCGAGCCTTTAATTATTCGGAATCAAAAAGCTTTTAATAGGAAGAAATTGAACCGAATATTATCAAATTTTAAATAGGTCAGTTAACCTACAATTCAACGTTGTAGTGTGTTAGTAACACGCATAAATCCCTTACCATTTCGGATTTTATCATACTTTATCTAATTTAATACAAATTATGTAGAGCTTCTCATTAGGATTAAGTAGGTGCAGGTAAATAAAGTGAAATGACTCAGTATTTTTAGTCTATTCATCTTCACCCATTTAGCCAATGATTGCCTCTTCTAAAGCAAGTTGCTCCGTTTCTAAGTCCAGAGCATGAGCCGCACCTAAAAGAACTGCTTTTCCTTTTTCCAAACGGTACACCCAAATCTTCGTAAAGTCTCCGAGGTAATACCGGACAACGACACTTAACGATGTGTGTTCACTCAGCGTGGCTGCTAGACTTTTAACTACATGAATGTTGCCGGGAGAATTGTATGTTTGGTTTAGGATGGCCTGAAGTGGCAATCATTGGCTTCATCGCCCTTGTAATTTTTGGCCCTAAGAAGATTCCGGAAATGGGTAGCGCCTTAGGAAAAACCCTCAGAGGTTTCAAAGACGAGATGAATAAGCCGACTGCCGAGCCAAACGATACTGAGCCGGATAACTCCTAAGAATTATTAAGAGTATCAGATAAAATTTGTCTCAAATGGTACGAGCAGCAGAAACTAGCGATCGCATCTGCTGCTTTTTTGGTGATTATTGCCTCTTTTAGCGCTGCCAAGGAAACAACTCAGAAGTTTAAGACTTACACATTTGCCCCCCCTACCCTCCAACTCTGGGGGGAGTAAAATCTTGTTCCCCCCAAATTTGGGGGGTTAGGGGGGCTAATCAATGGATATTGCGTAAGTCCTGAAGTTATTTCTTTGGACAATGCTTTGCGATAGGTTGTCGCACCAGCACAACTGATTGCCTTTAACCCATCCAAATCCTCACAGTGGGCTTAGTGAGGATGGTGTGGGTGTCGGCGTTGGAGTTGGAGTTGGGGTTGCCCCTGGTGTTGGGGTTGGTGTTGGAGTTGGAGTTGCCCCTGGTGTGGGTGTCGGGGTTGGAGTTGCCCCTGGTGTGGGTGTCGGGGTTGGGCTGGGAGTTGCCCCTGGTGTTGGGGTTGGTGTTGGGCTGGGAGTTGCCCCTGGTGTTGGTGTTGGAGCTGGAGTTGCCCCTGGTGTTGGGGTTGGTGTTGGAGCTGGAGTTGCCCCTGGTGTTGGGGTTGGTGTTGGAGTTGGAGTTGCCCCTGGTGTTGGGGTTGGTGTTGGAGTTGGGGTTGCTCCTGGTGTTGGGGTTGGTGTTGGAGTTGGGGTTGCCCCTGGCGTTGGGGTTGGTGTTGGAGTTGGAGTTGCCCCTGGCGTGGGTGTCGGGGTTGGAGTTGGAGTTGCCCCTGGCGTGGGTGTCGGGGTTGGAGTTGGAGTTGCCCCTGGCGTTGGGGTTGGTGTTGGAGTTGGAGTTGCCCCTGGTGTTGGGGTTGGCGTTGGGCTTGAGCCAGGTGAGGGTGATGGACTTGGGCTGGGTGTCGGTGTCACACCAATTAATCCCGGAAATACTCGACTCGGTAGTCCTACGGTCACATAGTAGTTATCACCTATCTGATAGACTGTACCCGAGCCACTATCATCGGGTTGTGATTGAATTTGATTGCCAGAGGTAGGAGTATACTCCGTAGAAAAGACGTTATTGATACTACCGCCTTCACCATTGAACGTGGGAATAAAGGTCGTATTTGACGAGACAAAATTACTATCAGAGCTACTATTGTTGCTATTCCCCGAACTACCACCATTTGAGCCTGTATTGGAAGAACCTGTGGCGCTAAATCCCAGTGTACTGGGGATGGCTAGGAAATCACCCGTTAAGTTGACATCAAAGTCAGCTGGGAAACTTCTTCCTGGAACTCTTACCGTAAAATCTGAGGCTGGAATAGTTGTGCCGAGAACATTTTGAGACTGAGCATCAGCATTCCCTGACTGGACTTGAAATACGAAAACGTTAGTCGTTGCGCTGCCAGTTTGTACCGAGGAGGCTGAATTAGTCTGCCCAGAGGACGTTGAAGAGGACGTTGAATTAGTCTGTCCAGAGGATGATGAGGTTACACCACCAGAGGTAATAATTGTATAGTCTGGAGGCGTTGCATACAATGTACTGGCAAAGTCAGAGCCTCTTGAATTGAGCGAATTGACACTGAACTCTAACCTGGCAGGGACACCGATAAATAGAGCAGGCTGACCATTCGTTGTAAAAGCGCGGAACGATACGTTACCTTCTAGGCTGCCAGTATCACCGACTGCTGGTCTGCTACCAGGAGCAGTATTTAGAGTAGGAGAGGTTGATTGTTTGAATAATATAGGGGTAGGTATATCTCCTCGCTCGGTTTGAATCAGGAGACTGCCGTCTTTGATACTACTCCCGTAAACTCGAGTGGTTGAACTAGACCCTCCAGAGGAAGGGACAAAAATTGTACCGTCAACAAAAGAAGCTCTTCCCCCTGTAATGTTAACCAAAGCGCTACCGCTATTTTGTTGACCCCCACTCTGTTGTTGAGCATGAGCTGGAGAAGCAGCGATAAACGCCAAGCTTCCAGCCATACCCATAAAGCCAAGAGCATATCGAGCGGATTTGGCAATCATGTTCAGACTCCTCGGTAGATGACATTGAATGAAGAGAAAGTTGTCAAACTTACTTAACTGCTCGTTGACGTAATCGTTCGCTGAGGAGTTCCTAAAATTGGAAAAATGGGATAGGCTGTTCGCTCTATACGGGCGCTAGCGAAGCCATGCCGAAGGCTATAGGGCGGTTTGCTCCTACGAAGGTAAGTCATAAAAGCAGCAAACCGCTGTGGACATAACTATATTCTTTGCTATGCCCTATACCCCATGCCCAATTCTCAGTGTGAAGTTAATCTTCACCCACCTACGGATAGTTCCTACTCAAAAAGTAGTGTTTTTTTGTGGTCTGTACCCGTTGAACAATCAATAGCAATTTCCTCTAAATTGCTAATTCTTTCCATCTATTTGGAGGTCGATGTTTCCAAAAGATACGAGGATTTTTGTTATTTGCCACTATAGAAAAAGGCAATTTCTTTATCTTTAAGTGGAGCAAAGCCAGCCTCGATCAACATCTGATTGAGTTCTGCTTGAGGAATGTGTTTTGCCCCAATTCTCACAATTCTGGAGCGCATCGTATTCGATACTCCACTGCGTTGCCGTCCGGCCTCTAAATCCATGACTTTGTGATAGAGTTCCAGTTTCGCGGCTGGAATCGGGGAACCGTCGAAATCAGTTCCTTTTGCGATCGCGTCATCAACAGCATCTGCTCCTGTAGTCGATTGAGTTGGTAAGTTCGGTTCGGTAGACATTTCCACTTGGGATCATGAAGTACATGAGTATTGTAGGTGAAAAAAGGCCAGGATTTGTCTTCCTCCTCAGGTAAGAGATTTGATTTTTACGGGCGAAACCTAATTCTGGCGTCCTTATAGGAGTATCAATTTTTAGGGTAATTGCCTTTTCTCGAAATTCATCTATTCGTAATTAAACCTAGATAGGTATACTGAATTTGTAGCAAACAGTAAACCCACAATGACACAAGTCTTACTCGTTGATGATGAAGAAGCATTGCGGGCTAGCCTTAGTTATGCACTAGTAAAAGAAGGCTATCAAGTCACAACCGCTGCTGATGGACAAAGTGCTCTCAAACTATTCCACAAGCAAGTGCCAGATATCATTATTTTAGATTTGATGCTACCGGGCATTGATGGTATGGAACTGTGTTGGCGCATCCGCGCATTTTCTAAAGTTCCTATATTGATGCTAACTGCGAAAGACCAGCCAATTGACAAAGTTTGGGGGTTAGAAGCGGGTGCAGATGACTATATCACCAAACCCTTTAATACTCGCGAACTCCTCGCACGCATCAAAGCCGTTCTCCGGCGTCAAATGCCAGGTTAACGTTTTTGGCAAAACCTGAAGGGAGAGTGAGAGAAAGCACGGGAATGCTCGCGACACAAAAGCAAGGGCAATTCTTCCCTCGCCGCGTTGCTGCGTCTCCCCTCTCCACATCCTGGCTCACTCCTTGTGAAGAAATCTCATGGGCTTATTAGCGATTCGCATCCGCTGGAATTCAATTTATCGCAAGCTGCTCGTCACTTACCTAGCGCTCACAGCACTAGGAACAACCATGTTGACAGGCTACATTCTGTGGTCTTTCTATGGCTATTTCATGAGAATGAGGCAGGCTGATTTAAATAACTGGACGACTGCTCTGGCGGACAGTATAGCGGACTCCCTAGAAGTAAATGAGATCGAACGGGTAGACCAGACTGTACAGCGCTACGGTGCCCCGGAAACAATCACTCTGCGCGTTTTCGCACCCGATGGTCGCCTCTTGTCCACTTCCGATCCCGAAGATCGACAAATATCGAACTGGTTCCAAGTGCCTGGAATGAGAGAGGCACTGCAAGGAAAGCCAGTGCAAGGAAAAGCGAAAGGTGTTCTCTCCAAGGATGACCGATTGTATGCTGCACAACCGATACTCCGTCATGGTCGCCTGCTCGGTGTTCTACGCATGTCAATTACACTTAGCCAGTTCCAACGTCAGTTTCGCATCATTATTCTTACTATTCTGGGAACGCTTATTGCTACAGTTTTGCTGTGTGCATTCATTAGCGAACGGCTGGCTCGCAATATGTCAAGGCCGATCCGAGCGATGCGCAATTTCGCGATCGAGGTGGGGAAGGGTCATTTAGATGGGAAGTTGAACCTCTTGCAGAAGGATGAGTTAGGTGAACTTGCCATTGAGTTGAACCGTATGAGTGAGCGGCTAGCTTCACTCGATAAGGAACGGCGAGCTTTTCTAGCTAACGTTTCTCACGAGTTACGCACTCCTGTGAGCAACGTTCATGTCACTCTAGAAGCACTAGAAAGCGGAGCTGATGAGGAACCCGAATTACGAGGCCGCTTCATTCAGACAGCGCTAGACGAGACAGTACGCCTATCACGACTCATTCAAGACTTGTTAGATTTGGGACGACTAGAAGCAGGTGTCGCCCCCTTAGAAGAGCAACCGCTTCGCCTGCGAGATCTGATCAATCGTGCGGTTCGAGCGATGGAGTTGCGGATGCGTTCTAAAAGCGTAGGTCTGCGTGTAAATATTTCAGACGTTCAACTCCAGGGCGATCCGGAGCGGCTGTTGCAAGCTTTTCTTAACATACTGGATAATGCAATTAAGCATTCGGTATCCGATTCTACTGTTTTTATCTCCGCGAGGATAGAAAGCACTCAAGTAGCCGTGGAAATCCGCGATCAGGGCCCAGGCATTAGCCAAAGTGATCTTCCCCATATTTTTGAACAGTTTTATACAACCGACCGATCGCGCCAAGGCAGTAACAGTGGCTTAGGGTTGGCGATCGCACGGCGCATTGTGGAAGCTCATGGGGGAACAATCACCGCTAGCAGCCAGGGTGAAGGAAAGGGAGCCGTATTTACAATTCGCTTACCCTTTGACACAGCGTCTAAGTACAGCACGGCGTAAATAGAGGACTCATCCAGAATACTGGAATAGATGGTTTTATCCGATTTTCAAAACGTCAGTCTTCTCGGTGAAAGACACGCCGTTCCAATTCCTTAACCAGGGTCAAAATCAATAATGCCATCAACGTGGCCAACAAGCTCAGTTGCCAAAAACCGCAGCCAGCCACCATTCCTAAGGCGGCTGTTAACCAGATGGTAGCAGCAGAAGTCAAGCCCTTAATGCTGGGCTTGCCGGAGTCCCGAGTTGATTGGTGCAGAATTTCTCCCCCGCCTAAAAATCCTACACCAGTGGCAACTCCCTGAATGGTTCGGCTCAGAGCATCACCAGAGTGAGGAGAACTTGCCATTAAAGGAATGAGTACAAACAAAGCGGCTCCCAAACTAACGAGCATGTGAGTTCTCAATCCTGCTGGCTTACCTGCGGCTTGGCGATTCCAGCCAATGGCGCCCCCAACCCAGCAAGCTAACATGAGCCGATACGTTAAGCCGAGCCAATCAGTGGCATCAATGTACATAGTTGTTGGCGGTAGGACGAAAACAAGCACTGACGAAGCCTCTAGAAAAAGCGATCAATGATATTCAGGGCTGCGGTGGACGGTAGATACAATCCCTAACTTCAACGGTGCTGAGTCTTTTGACGAAGCAACGTAAGTTAGGGGAGTTGAATGGGCGACAGATTCCCAGTGGCGCAGTGGTGCGATCGACTAGGCTCAAAACTACTTGACTCAGGTCGATGAGGATGATCAGACTTTTGTTTGGAGATGCTTGTGATTGACCCGAAAAAAGGGTAGGTCTTATGCCTACCCTAATCGTTTGACTAGCAACCCATTACAGCAACTGGCTCAACCAGAAGCTGACATCTACAGCGAGTTTTTCCCCAAGTTGGAGCAACTGACGTAACTCTCTGGTATCCCGATCTATTTTTGTTGTCACATCAGCTACTGCACGCACAGGGCTGTTTTGAGAAACTTGCATCACCCGTTGACAAAGGGGTTCGATGTGCGTTTTCAGGCAACTGAAGTAGAGTTCCTGACATTGAGCGAGGGAAAGACCCAAGTTAAGTTGATTTCCGACATCAATCAGACGTTGAATGAAGTCAATATCTACCGAGAGGGTGTCTGGCTTCGGATCGTGCAGGAGTTGCCAGAGCGATCGCAAAATCAACTGCTCTAAGGTTGGCTTCGCATCTCGGATTTTCAACTGGCAACGCATGTGGTGAGCCTCGGTGGCAATCGCTTCCAATTCTGCCAAATGATTGCAAACCACTTGGGGATCGCTGCTGTCATACTCAAGTGCGCGGATCGAGATCAGGCATCGGTTCGATAAGGCAATCTCGGCTGCCACCTGCAACTCTTGGGGCACCGGTAACTCATCCCGGTGGAACGCCATCAGCACGCCGTAATTATCTCGGTAAACCTGTGTGTAGAGCTGATCTAAGCGGGTCAAGGTTTTTTGACTCAGCAACCCCATAATCCGGTGACGTTCTTCAGCAAACAAGTTCTGTAAGTTAAAGAACTCCGCCCCAAACATTTGATTCATTGCCAGAATCGTATGAGCCGCACTCGCCTGTTTCAAGGCATCAAATAGCTTATCTTTGAGTTTGCTGTATGCACGACGCCCTGCAAACGGTTGAATGCAGCAGTGGAAGTCCCAGCCACCCAGATGCAATATAGCAAAGACCAAATGAGCGCTTTCCCAGGTAATTTCTGAAACTAACCGCAACTGCCCCACAGCTAAGGTTAGTGATCCCATGCGTTGAATCTGATAGTCCAGTTGATGGGCATCGTAGCAGTAGACGCGTTGTTGTCGGGCATACCTTGTAAACAGAGAACTGATGGCATAGTGAGCAGCGACTTGTTTAAAGCTAATTTGCGCCGACACCACCAGCTGTCGATAAACCTCCGCTCCATTTTTAAAGCAATCCACATTACTGGGGGCTAAGGAGAGGCGTTTGAGAAAGCATTTCTCTAGCTGGACACCCGCCACTTCACCGGCTAAGTCTAAAGCACGGGCTGCGTAGCGCAAAATCTGAACGCCTTCGGGACGGGAAATTTCTTCAAAAAACCAACCGCAACTGGTGTACATCAGCAACGCATGACGTTGCATTTCCAATAGACGGAGGGCGTCAATTTGTTCGGCGGCGGTTAGTTTACGGGTGCGGTGACGCGCCAGAAAGTTCTCCACATTCTCTGGGGAGCGATCGCGAATCACCTGGATATATTCATCTCGTGCTGCCCAGGGATCGCGAAAGAACTGGCGACCGGTATCTTCGTAAACTTTAACTAACTTATCGCGCAACCAATCCAAGGCGTCTCGCAACGGACGCCGCCATTGCTGATGCCAGAGCCCGCCGCCGCCGCAGCCACAGTCATCCTGCCAGCGGTTAACTCCATGAGAACAACTCCAAGCTGTCACGGGTTTTAGAACAACTTCCCAAGTGGGGGGATTAATGCTGAGATAGTGAGCAAAATTCGTCACCGTCCAGCCACGGTGCGGAAATTCGCCGGTAAAAGCGTAAGCGAGACACTTCTCCGTACCCCCTTTATGATGCCCGAAGGTTTCCCCATCGGTTGCCACAGCAATGAGCTGTGCAGGTCGATGATCCCCACGCACGGCTTGACCGATACGCCCCACGAAGTTATGGGAATCTCTCAGAGCCTCATCGAAGCCCATGTCTCGCGAGATCGGGCCGTCGTAGAAAAAGATGTCGATGTATCTGCCATCTGCAAGGAAACAGCGGTAAGGGCGTGTGGGATCGATTTGGCAACCCCCAACTTCATGCCATTGCGTAACAGGCTGCTCATCGCTGGGGATCAGGCGACAGCGCTCAGCTTGGGAGGGAGCGAGGACAATAAACTTAATCCCCTCATCCACCAGTGCCTCTAGCGTGGGATAGTCAACCGCGGTTTCTGCCAGCCACATCCCTTCGGGATCACGTCCGAAGCGGGAGCGGAAGTCTTCTTTTCCCCAGCGGATTTGAGTGTATTTGTCTCGCTCGTTAGCGAGGGGCAAGATGATGTGGTTGTAGATTTGCGCGATCGCATTGCCATGACCATTTAAGCGTTCGCCACTTTTGCGATCGGCTTCCAGTATCCGCTGATACACCTCAACATCGTATCGTTCCAACCAAGACATTAGGGTTGGGCCGATGTTGAAGCTCAAATATTCGTAGTTATTAACGATCCCAATCACTTCAGCCTGTTCATTCAATACCCTGGCAAAGGCATTGGGGCGATAGCATTCATGGTGAATCCGCTCATTCCAATCATGAAATGGTGCGGCACTCGGCTGACGCTCAATGATGTCGAGATAAGGGTTTTCGCGAGGTGGCTGGTAAAAATGACCGTGCACAGTCACATACACGCCAATTGCAGTTTTTAGGGGATCATTAGCGATCCCCGTATTGTCTTGCAACTCTGCAATCATGTTTCTTGCAGCAGCCGTTTGAGAAGCTGGAATCTCAGCAGCAGAAGTCATGGGATTACCAAATTCAAAAAAAAACTAATCAGACAGCTTGCCCCACCCTACCGAGTGAATTTGAAGGTAGAGAACCCGCCCGATCCCTTAAGCTCAGGTCCACTTTCGTGCCAGAAATCTGAATGAGGAACGAACGAAAGTGGACGGGAGCGGGGATCAATGAAGTCGTTGAGCTTGGGTTTATGGGTGAAAGCTTGAAACTTATTGACACTATACTTATTCAACCGCAATGTTTACCGCCAACCAGCGGTAGGTTCATGGAACTTGCGGTAAGTTCATGGAACTTAATTGCACGATAAAAGTTCCCCGCACGGTTGCCGCCTGTCTAGCGAGGTATTTTTTAGGTAGCCAGGGATTCTTAGCTCGAAGGCAAGGTCTTCTTGGCTACTTCTATAAGATGCGAGTATTTTTTTAGAGTGCGAGTGTTGAACCACAGCACTAATCTTGAGGTACGAAAAACCCTAATGCTCAACAAAAATACAATTTTGTTCACCTTGCTGCTGTTTGTTCCCATTTCCATTGCAGCTCACTTTTTAGAGTGGGGAGCCGCAGTAGTCTTTATCACGTCCTGTCTAGCTATCGTCCCCCTAGCCGCATTTATGGGCACGGCAACGGAGGAAATTGCTGTGGTGGCTGGTCCTTCCCTGGGAGGGCTACTCAATGCCACGTTCGGTAACGCCACAGAACTAATTATTGCCCTCATTGCCTTAAATGCTGGGTTAGTCAATGTCGTCAAAGCCACGATTACAGGTTCGATCATTGGTAATCTACTCCTAGTCATGGGCTTTGCCATGCTGTTGGGAGGCTTACGTTACAAAGAGCAGGAATTTCAGCCGATCATCGCGCGGGTGAATGCCTCCTCCATGAACTTAGCGGTGATTGCCATTTTGCTACCCACTGCTGTGAATGTCACCTCGGCTGGGGTTAACCAAGCGATATTACAGAAGCTTTCAATCGCTGTTGCTGTCGTTTTAATCCTTGTCTATGGGCTGACGTTGCTGTTTTCCATGAAAACCCACAGCTATCTGTTCGATGTGGGGGTGGTGGAACTCGAAGAGTTGGCAGAGTCGAACCTAGCTGAAGAAAATGCTGAACATAAACCTAAGCTCGGGTTATGGATTGGGGTGTTATTGGTAGTCACCCTTTTAGTTGCCCTAGAGTCAGAATTGCTAGTAGAAACCCTGGAAGAAGCGACTTCGCAGCTAGGGCTAAGTTCCCTATTCACTGGCGTCATTCTCCTGCCCGTGATTGGGAATGCTGCTGAACATGCGACAGCGTTGACTGTGGCAATGAAAAACAAAATGGATCTTTCCCTTTCCGTAGCCGTGGGATCAAGTTTGCAAATTGCCTTATTTGTCGCGCCTGTGCTAGTCCTTGCCGGTTGGGTGATGGGTAAACCGATGGATTTGAACTTCAATCCATTTGAACTGGTGGCGGTAGCGGTATCGGTGTTAATTGCCAATTCCATTAGCTCTGATGGAAAGTCCAATTGGCTAGAGGGGACTTTGCTCCTAGCGGCTTATTTACTGTTAGGCTTTTCCTTTTACTTCCATCCAGTTATTGAAGGTTTGGGCTAACGAACTTGAGAGTTGAGGGGTTGCCTCAGCTCTCCGGTTGGGGAGCATCTACAATCTAGTTGGTTACTACTCTCTTGTAAGTGGCCGAGTACCCTATCAAGTTCGGCTAATTGCCCATCATAAAAATTTCTCCGCGTCCCCGTGTCTGGGGGTCTGTCTCAACTATGGGTATTCAATAGGGCACGAGATCACAGCTCACAAGTTTCTACACGAGCAAAAAGACAATCAACCTCAACAGCACCTTCCACACCCACACACTCAATAGCCCCTGCCCCCCATCCCAAACTTAGCCCCAAGGGAAGATGGCCTGGGGCTGCATTGGAGGCAAACGTCAGGTCAGAATATAATTTCCAGTTGTCGTTAACCCGCCAGCCGACTCGTTCACCGAACTTCTCATAAACGACTAAGTTATACACTCCAGGCTTGCCACCTTCGGCTGTCCAGATCCGCTTTTGTACGCTCAAGCCAAAACGCTGATCACTGTAGTGTACCCACAGCCGATCAATAATTTGCAGATCTTGACAGGGAAATTTCCCAATATCTTCATTATCGAGATAATCTCGCTGCTGTTGTCCCATCACTTCTAACATTTTTTGACGAGTTTCCCGATCCGCTTCTTGCCAATTTTCCGCAGCGAGTAAGTCTCTCAATCTCGTATAGTCAATCCCTTGTTCTGATTTCAGAGGTATATCCAACTCAGGTGCGGGAAAATACACCTTTGAAGCCAAGTGAGAAGGATTTAAATCTTGCAGGACTTCCCTAGCAGATTGATAACGGTCTTTGACCAATACTTGAAGTAATTTATCTAAGACTTCTGCTAATTGAGGACTAATTTGAGTACTTGGCGGCAGACTCTCTTGCCATAACCAGCAACCTTCCAGTGAGTTGTAAAGGTTAAACGGGTGAATGCCAGTTAGTAAATGAATGCAAGTAGCACCCAATGCGTATAGGTCACTGGCAGGATAGGCTTCGCCGAACTGAAGTTGTTCGGCTGGTGCATATCCAACAGTACCAATCATGGTTCCTTGTTTAGCCAAGGATTGAGCAGTTGCTTGTTTAGCGACCCCAAAATCAATTAATACCAGTTTGCTGTCGATGCAACGACGAATAATATTAGCAGGTTTGATATCTCTGTGAATTACACCTTGCTCATGAATGAATTGGAGAGTCGGCAGTAGATCGCTTAAGATATCCCGAACTTCGCTCTCTTGATAAAGAGAACCCCCCGTTGCACTTTTATCTTCTAGTTCATCTAATAATGTTTGTCCATCAATAAACTCTTGAACTAAATAAAGGCGGTCGTCTTGTTCAAAATGAGCATATAAATCAGTAATTTGATTATGTTTTCCTAACTCATGAAGTCGGACAGCTTCTTGATTAAACAATTGTGTTGCCTTCTGATTTTGCTCAGGCGGCGTCATAAATAGCTTAATCACACAAGGATGGTTGAGCCGGTCTTGATCGACAGCGGCAAACGTTCTACTGCTTCCGCCTCGACCGAGAGGTTTAATCGCTCGATAACGGTCTTTCAGTAGTAACTTTGCGCCACAAGTCAGACAAAACTTGGCATCATCTGGATTCTGGGCTTTAGAGCAGTCGGGATTGAGGCAGTAAATCATACTAAAGGGGGAAGCCAGTTTTGGATTTATTTTGTCCTCTTCTATTTTCCTCGACCTTCCAGCGAGAAGTGTGAGCAGGGAACGCTCAGGGCAACGCTGCCAAAACCCTGGGCAGCATCAGTTTTGCGAAGGGACGTGCAATGTCCCTTAGGGATCTAAAGTCAAGGAGTCTGTTGCAAATCCGGGCGTTCTTCCGGTACGATTGCACCTTCTACAGGGCACACTTGCAGGCAAATGCCACAGTCAATACAGGTGGCAAAGTCAATCCAGTACCAGTCCGTACCCTTAACATTTTTACCCGGCCCTTCGTGGATACAAGCCACGGGACAAGCATCGACGCAATCCGCAACGCCTTCACAAGTATTGGTAACAATTGTATGTGGCATAGTATTTTGCTCCATAAAACTAACACGAAGCAATATTGCACGAGAGTTCGTGCTGTATCGCTTTGATATTTACTTCCTACTGGTTCCCCGGCTCTGATCAAGGGGTACTAGTAGTCAATTTTTTCGGCTCATTCCTAGCTTACTAAGATTAGACACCATGAGCTTTTGCTCACAACCAAGGAACGAAAATTTTTGTTCTCCTGCCTTCTTCCCTCTGCCCTCTTCCTTATTTTTAAACTAAATAGTTGGCAATAAGTGAGCCGGATATCCGGCTAGCTTGGCCTTATTTGAGTGTTTCAATGGTTGGTGTCCCATCAGCTTTCATCCAAGCTAGGTAAGTAATACGATGGCTACGAGCATACGCTCGGACATCTGTGGGTGAACGTCCTCCTAAATCTATCTCTACCCGAACCAAATGCTCAGAATTTCTAAGTTTGTGAGCATAAGCAAAAGCCGCCGCTTCCGCTTGGGGCGTTTGTGGAACGACTAACCAGTCACTGGCAGGTGTTTGTCTGGGCAGTTGACTCCCTGAGAGCAAAATATAGTGTAGGTCTTCAAGGTTGAGGCAAAAACCAATACCGGGGTAGGTTTCGCCCTGAGGATGATACAGCCCTAATAGTTGATCATAGCGACCACCCTGGCCTAAAACTCGCGCGCCTGTATGGGTATCACTAACAACTTGGAAAACAAGGCCCGTGTAATAGTTAATGGTTTGAACTAAGCTGAGGTCAAGAATTAACGGCAGGGGAGTGGGCGAACTTTCCCCTAAGAGTTCGATCAAGGATTTGAGCTTGTCAACAATTTGACGTTCTGATGGGTTTAAAGTTAGACCTGCCACCTTTTGCAAGACATCTGTAGGGCGTCCCCGAAGATCAAATAACAGCAGTGCCCGTTCTCTTAATTCAGGGGAGAGGGGTAAATTTTCCAGGGTAACTCGATCCAAATGGGCGATCGCTTGACGAACCTGATCTTGTAAGGACGGTGGGAAAGGCGCAAGCAGCGATCGCGTCAATTGCGCTTCTCCTAAAATCAAGTGCCACTGCTCCAAACCCAGTTGAGTCAAGCAATCGGATAACAACAGGAGAATTTCTGCATCAGCCAGCAGTCCTCCAGCACCCAGCAGTTCAACGCCCGATTGGTAAAACTCTAACTGACGCCCGTGGTAACCAACAGGGGGTCTGCGAAAAACGTTGGCATTGTAATAAAGCCGTTGTGGTAAGGATAGCGCGGCTTCACTACTACTCCCAGCGATTCGGGTAGCAAAGGCGCGTGCGATCGACGCTGTGAGTTCTGGGCGTAGCCCCAACGTCCCTACCTCAGCATCCTGTAACTGGATCACAGTAGAACGCTGGATCGCCCCACCAGCCATTAGGGTATCTAACCACTCCAGCGTTGAAGTGATAATACGGTGGTATCCCCAGCGGTGAAACACCTGCTGTAAACGATCAGCAATCCAACGTTTTTGAGTAACTTCCAGGGGCAGTAAATCTCTTGCACCCGCGGGGGGTTGATAAACCATTACTTTTACTTTTTCTTACCACCAAATAAACCACCAAATAAGCCACCGCCACCCGATTTGTTATCAGGCTGTTTGCCCTGAGTCGGTGCAGTAGAACCTTTGGGGTTTGTCCCGCCAGCTTTCTGCGCCAGTGTATCGAGATGGCGTTTGCCTTTCAAAGCCAATTCATCCTGAGGATTCATTTGTAAGGCTTTATTAATATGAACCTTTGCCATTGTCGCCTGGTTTTGCTTCAAATAAGCAGCTCCGAGTAAACTATGACAGCGACTGTTGTTTGGATCTAACTTGAGCGCCTCACGCAACTCCAAAACCGCAGCGGCAAAATTATTCTTCGTGATGTAGCCTTCCGCCCGCCGGATATACTCGGCAGCTCTCGATAGGCCAGAATCCGGCAGAGGGCCAGCTTGCCCAATCGACGCCTTACCTGCCGTTGTCCCAGCGGTTGGCCTTGCACCTGTCGTAGCCGTTCCCGCAGGTCTTCCCCCCCCAGGAGCTGTTCCTGGCGTTTTTGCTCCAGTTGCCCCTGTTTTGGTCGTGGGAGTGCCGCTTGAGGTTTTGATGCCTTCCCCCTTGCGTAGCATCAGATACACCATATTCAGTTCACTGATTTCAGCAATTTTATCCACAACTTGATTCAGGTCATCATATTGGGGAGAAGCCAGTTTTTGGACAAGAGTTTTGTAAGCATTGTCTAAATTCGCCCCTGAGCGAAACAATTGTTTGGCTGCTTCACTCGCCAGAGGAACCTTCGCCCCTTCTGAGGCCAACCGTCTCCCCATGTGACCTAAACTCACGAGGTAGTCACGATTATTGCTCTGAGATAGCTGTTCGTAAGCTGGATTGACGAGCTTGGATAATAGCTGACTCGCCAGTTTTTTTTCGGCTTCGCTGGCGGCTTTACAGCTGTCAGGATGCAGTCGCCGAGCAATTTTAAGATATCGTTTGCGAACTTCTTTAACATCCGCATCAACGGCAATACCTAAAATGGCATGGTGGTCGGTGAAATCAAATTTGAATAGTCCACGTTCAATTGGAAAAGACATAAGGGTTTGTCAAGCTCCGTGCCAAAATAATTGTTTCTAGTATGTCTTAGTTTTTGGTATAATTGCGAACTTCATAACGACCGCTCAGTTTATCAAAATCTTGTAAAGCTCAGTTGTTTATATAAAAAACAGTTTAGCGAGTGTAAACAATAGCTTTTCATACTTAGTGCTGTCCTGAAAGTTCATTCGATACTAATTAATAGATTGCCAACTCGAAAGTGGAGGAACCTGCAAGAGTTCAGTACTTAGGTAGTCGTGAATCCGACCATTAGTGGCTAGAATTCTACCTGAATTAATCTTTAAGTCGCTACCATCGTAGGCCGTAACTTTACCACCGGCTTCTTCTACTAAGACTACCCCAGCCACGATATCCCAAGGAGAAAGTCCCCGTTCCCAGTAACCATCGAGCCGTCCGCAGGCTACATCAGCTAGATCAACAGAAGCCGCACCACTACGGCGAACGCCTTGAGTTAAGTGTGTCAGGTGACAAAACTCTGCATAGTTGTTATCCGGAGTTTCGCGGCGATCATAGGCAAAGCCAGTAACGAGCAGACTTTGGCGAAGCTCAGAGGTCTGGGAGACGCGAATTGGGCGGCGATTGCGGGTGGCGCCTAATCCTCTAGCCGCACGGAATAGCTCATCCCGAAAGGGATTATAGACCACTCCAACTTGAGGAATGCCATTAATCAGTAAACCCACAGAAACGGCGGCAACGGGGTACTGATGCGCATAATTGGTCGTACCATCTAGGGGGTCGATCGCCCACAAATATTCACTCTGGTTATCCCCTTGTTGTCCCGATTCCTCTGCGAGAATCGCATGTTCGGGAAAGTGACGCTGTAAGACCTCAATAATGGTCGCTTCAGCCTCTTTGTCGGCGGCAGTCACTAGATCACCAGGGCGTCCTTTCTCTTCTACAGCTTCCAATTTTCCCCAGTAGGCTTGCAATATAACACCGGCTGCCAAGGCCGCTTCGGTGGCAATGTCTAGGAAGATTGATAGATGGCGTTCAGTATTGGGGTTCATGGTTGAGCGAGTTGGTGTCACGTCACACACTAACTTGAAGATAGGGGTTAGGGGCTGGGGGATAGAGGAGAAGAATTTTCATCCTTACTTTGTGCGCACAGATCAGGGTATCTGACCCGAAAATGCGAGAGTGAGGCGCAGAGAATTCTCTGTCCCCAAAAAAATTTTAAATTTTCTTTATTTTTGTAGCCTACCAGTCAATGCGACTAAATGCGCATCCAAGCGATCGCTCCTCCTCCCAAATCCGGGTTGAGTACCCCCTTTTTTAGCCAGATGGGGGAGCTTAGGAGCTTAGGAGCTTAGGGGAGATAAATCCCTTCCCTTGAAAAGGGGTTATAAAAGCGGATTTGCTATCACTAAGGATTTTGGCGGCGAAATTCGGCTGGGGTGAGACGCATCGGTTGGTCTGGGTTCCAGATGCCATATCCCATGATTCGGGCGTATTCCTGAGCACGAGCCAAGCGCTCATCATATTTTTGATTGGGCGATCGCGGTGCCGCTAACACATACCCCTCTTTGACCAATTGTTCATTGAGCAAAACCCCATTAACCCAGACATAAGCAAGCCATCGACCTGCGCTGTCTTTTTCTTGGACATCCCGTTCTAAGACAACAGGTTGTAAGACAAACTGCTGATTCGCGGTTTGAGTGATCATTTGTTCAAAATGGTTTTTTGCCGCCGAACCCCAAGGCTCTTGCTTTAGATCAGGAGCCTCAATCCCAATTAAGCGTACCCGCTCAACTAATCCCGTTGGCTGGCTTGGGTTCAATACATCGAGAGTTTGCCCACTGACTACCCGTTGCACCTGAACATTGACACTTATGCCAGTGGGAGCATGGTTAGGCTGACAACTCGACAAGAACACAAGACAGATGCCAAAAAGACCTAATCGCTGGAGGGCCTTTTTGGCATGAAGCTTGATTGCTGCTCCTGTATATCCTTTTGATGTCTGAGTTTTGAGTTTTGACCTGACAGGCTCCCTGTTTGAGCTTTTAATCCTCATCCAACGGCAATCCGAACCGAACCTTTCCCTTAGCGAAATAACGACCGAACTGAAGTTCGTAGACTTCGTCTTCATCCTGCGTTTCTACTTCCAGGTCTGAGCGAGGATAACTTACACACAACAGAGCATAACCTTGGTCGCGTAGCTTGGGAGATAGTCCCATGGCTTCTGGCTGGTAAACTTCACCCCGACGCACACGCACAGCACAAGCCGTACACGCTCCATTGCGGCAAGAAAAGGGCAACTCCATCCCTTGGCTTTCTAAAGCTTGCAGGATGTATCGGTCATCTGGTACTTGTAGGGTGTGGTCAGTACCAGTTTGGCGGTTATGAATTTGAATTTTATAGAAATTAGTCATCACTTTAGTGTACAATTAGAAACCGGGTGCTGAATTAGCTTAAAGCAAAACTCACCCTTCATATTTTCCCTGGAGAGATGGCCGAGCGGTTGAAGGCGCAGCACTGGAAATGCTGTTTAGGGGAAACTCTAACGAGGGTTCGAATCCCTCTCTCTCCGTTAAAAAGCAACGTTTGACTGACTGAAGGCGATTCTATTCAGAATCTGAAACAGAAGAATCTGAGCCGATGAGTGCGATACCATCCAAGTGTAGTACTCAATACATCCACAGCCTATGGAGCCAGATTCATTACCCGCAGAACTGATTCTGACGCACCCGCGTCAGACTCTCGGAAGTATTCAACTCGACTGGACACCTCAACCAGGTAACTATGTTGACTTTGAAGGTCAAACCTACGCCGTTTTAGAGCGCCGCCACCGCTATCGGCTCAAGTCAGGGCGTTATCGGTTACAGAAGATTGCCCTTTATGTCCAGTCAGCTCAACGTCCCACCGAAAAAAGCTTAATTGAAGGACGCTGGGTAGTTGGTGATGCCAACTGCCGCTTCAATGCTCGTTCTGAACTCATTCGTTGTGCGGTCAATCCAGAAGGTCCCTGTGAATCTTGCCGCTTTTACGAGCCTTCCTGACCCGAATTTTCAACCTGACCGTTCTCGAATACCTCTCCCACGGTTAAACGCACGCCATTGGCAAAGTCCCAGCCCGACTGAGTTCGTTTGCCAGCAAGCTGCACTTCCCGTAACAGCAACAATCCATCGCCGGTTTGAATAATCGGACCGGTACCTTTCACAATGCTTACAACTTCCCCAGGACGCCCCGATTTCTCGGTCAAAGACGACCACTGCTGCTCTAAAACTTGGAACTCGGGAGGCAACTGCCAGAAGAATACTGAACCCAGGGGAACAGTAGCAATCACTTTTAATGTTTTATCCCGGAACGAGGCGACACAGTTGGGGATAAATCCCCTCACCTGATTGTGAAGTTCAATCGCTGAGCGCGACCAATCTAAAAAATAATCCGGTTTTCGCAGCAGGGGTGCATAGGTGGCTTGGGAATCCTCTTGAGCAATGGGTTGAATTTCCTGACGTTCCAGCTTCAGAAGCGTTTCAATCAGTAAATCGGCTCCTACCTCGGAGAGCGTTTGCGCCAACTGCTGCGAATTATCTAAGAGTTTAATGGGTGTGTAAGCCTTGAGCAGCATAGCACCTGTATCCATCCCGGCATCCATCAACATCGTCGTGATGCCGGTTTCGGGTTCACCCTGATACAGACACCACTGAATCGGGGCAGCCCCCCGATACTTGGGCAAAATTGAGCCATGAACATTGATACAACCTAACTTTGGCATATCCAGAATCTCTTGAGAGAGAATCTGCCCATAAGCCACCACTACAAAAACATCTGCTTGTGCCTGTGTGAGGTAAGTAAGCGTTTCAGTGTCCTTTTTCACCCGTTGGGGTTGCCAGACGGGAAGATGATGCGCCTGTGCTACCGCCTTCACAGGAGAGGGAGTCAACTGGTTACCGCGTCCTCGACGTTTATCCGGTTGAGTTACAACACCTAGCACTTCAATTTCCGAATGCTGTAATAAGCGTTCTAGGCTAGGTACGGCGAACTGAGGAGTACCAAAAAAAATGACTTTCATCTGAAGGGTGAAGGGTGAAGTGTGCAGGATGAAGTGTCATCCTTGAGAAGTTCAAGGCTTATTTTTTGTAGCCAGAATGGGACTGTGTAAACCCTCGGACTTCTGACAACACGTACAACGGTCTACCTTTTACCTCTTCATAGATACGCCCTACATACTCGCCTAAAATGCCAATACTGACCAGCTGCACGGCACCGAGAAAGAATATGGCAATCATGATGGTTGCCAAACCCGTCAAGGGGGAATGGGGAGAGATAATGCGCCAGTAGAGGACGAGGACTGCCATGAAAATGGCTACGGCTGCCGCCAAAAGGCCAAGGTAGGTTGAGAGTCGCAGCGGCACCCGAGAAAAGGAAACGAGACCATTTGCTGCCAATGACAAAGACTTGCGAAAGGTGTACTTCACTTCACCGGCAAAACGCGGATCACGTTCGTAGCGGATGGAGGTTTGCTGCCAACCCACCCAAGAACGCAGTCCTCGCAGGTAGCGGTTTCGTTCTGGCATGGAATTGAGGACATCCACCACGCACCGATCCATTAAACAAAAGTCACCCGCATCCAGCGGAATATCGACATCTGCCAGGCGTCGCAGTAGGCGATAAAACACAAAAGCGGGAAGACGTTTGATCCAACTCTCTTGACGCCGCTTGGTTCGTTGGGCATATACGATTTGATAGCCTTGTTGCCACTTTTCAGCAAGCAGAGGAATTAATTCGGGTGGGTCTTGTAAATCGGCATCCAGAACAACGATTGCTTCACCGCGCACAAAATTCAGTCCCGCTGTGACAGCGATTTGATGACCGAAGTTACGAGCTAGGCTGAGGTAGCAAACACGAGGGTCTTTTTCATGAAGGTCTCGCATGTACTCCAAAGAGCGATCGCGGCTACCATCATTGACCAAGATTAATTCTACTGGACCGTCCATCTGGTCCATTACTACAGCAACCCGACGGTACATTTCAAGAATCGTTTCCTCTTCGTTATAGAGCGGAACGATAAAGGAATACTTTGGGGGCATGGTTCACCCATCCTGAGGGCTTGAGTAATTTTATGATGGCTTAAGAAATTTTAAGACAATGTTGAGAGCTTTAGCTGCTCTACGCCACCCAACGCCACCAGGCAAATCGCAAGGCGTAAACAACAAGGTTGATCGCAAATAATAGGATGAGCGGATACCCCCAACGGGGATGCCTCTCCAGCAACATGCCTAGCGCCAGCGAGAACGACACAATACCGTAAACGTAGCGACTGATGGATTGCAGCCCTCCAGACACCAACAGCATGAGCAAGCAGCAAAAACCGAAGGCAACCAATACTCTGGGGAGCTGTCGGCGGAAGTGCCACAACAAAAAGCTACACCCAAAGAACATGGCAACTCTGGTCAAATCTTCTACGTTCAGCCTCACAGCATGGGTCAATATATAAAACCAAGTCGGTTGCCACCAAGCCCGTTGGACGCGAACGAAAGCGATGGGGTCTGCAAAACGAATGCCGCAGTAAATACTGAATAAAATCAATCCACTACTCGCCGCCAAACCCGCTGCGTAGGCAATTGCTGGACGGCGTTCACGCCAAGCCACCCAGAGAAAGGCTGGTATCAGTGCGGCTCCAGTGACTCGTGTCGCCGTTGCTAAGGCGCCCCAAACCGCTGCCTTGATAGGCTGGTGCTGCTCGAAGGCTCTCATTGCAGCCGTGGTAAGCCACAAAAACAGCCCTTCTGTGTAGATGACCGTTCCGTATAAAGAGAACGGACACCAAGCCAGTACTGCTGTTACCCAACGAGCTGTCTTGAGGCCATAGCGCTCTTTTGCCCAACGGTACAGTAATAGCATTGCACCCAGCATCCCCAGATTGTTCACTAGCGTGCCTGCCACGTTAAACGGTATGCCAAGGGTCATCAATCCCCGACAAAGTAAAGGAAATAGTGGAAAGAAGGCAACTGAATACTGCTGTCCATCATTAACGTAGTTGTAGCCCTCCGTAGCAATTTGGCGATACCAAGCACCATCCCAATGAGAGAAAACTTCCCAACTGGGTTGGGGAACATAGTTAGGGAGACTACCTAGCAATGAGGGCGAGAAATTAACAGGGGGCACGGGAAGTAAGGGAGCAATGAGTTGTATTGCCACGATAATCAGCAGACGGCTGCAAAGCCACATAGTCATGACGAAAAACAATCCGTCATCCCATTTTCCGGGCTTGGATCTAGTTCGTGGATTGGCGATGTCCCCTGATGATAGTCGTGTCATGGCGCAAAAGGTTGGATTGTCCAACGCGAGCGAGGCACAAAGGAGAGTAAAACGTTCAGCGCCCTAGTTTGTTGGGAATTCCGTCGCAACCTCCTGGAATTGTCTTGCGGGATTTTTCCCCACACCAATAACAGCAATATTTGCGCTGCTCCTCATCCATGCGTTGGACACCTGTAAAATCGGCGTTTTCAACCACAGCGCCTGTATAACTTCCAATCTCGTAGTTAGGGCGTCGGGTACGACTGCGAGGGCTAGCGCCTTCCAGAGAGCCATAGAACAGGTGAACTCCTTTGATGTCCGCCTCGGAAAGATTAGCTTCGTACAAGATAGTCCGACCTAAGTTAGCTCCCACCAAATCACAGCGGCTGAGATTCGCTCTGACCATATTGGCATCACTCAGTTCTGTCCAGCGCAAATCAGTGCCTGCAAGGTCTGCCCCCGCTAACATCACATTTAAGTCAATCACACGCACGCCCTCGTCCCGGTCTTCCAGGTAACCGCCGTTACCATCAAGCATAGGACGCCCCAAGTGGCGATCGCGTTTCAGGGGTGTGAGCAACCGAGACTGGGACAAGAAGCGCAGAACTTTTGCTTTACCTTGGGCATCTACGCTGCCGAGAATTGCAGCCGTTCGTCCTTCGGAAAAGGCCCGTTCTTGAGGCCAATCTTCGAGCAACCCTTCGTTATCCAAGGCTAGGTCAGAGACGCCTTGAAAGTAAGCATCAATCGTTTGCTGCTGGGTAATAATATTTTGCTGAATGGTCAGGTCTTTAGAAATGACATACTGACGCCATGCAATATAAACGGCAAGGATGGCGATCAGAATTTGCCCTAAAGCGCCGAACCATTCTGCTAGTGAGCCAATCGAGTCGGAATCGATACCTCTGAGCAATTGATCGAAGCGTTGATTGACTCCTGTCAACGAAGCAATACCCGTAACCCCGGCTACTACCCCAAAGATGGCAACCACTTGCGCTCGTTCCTGGGGGGATAGTGCCTGATTCACGGTTCGCTGTAAAGCAGGCCAAATTACGGGGACTGACACCAGCAAAGCCACAATGGCTCCCGATATCCCAAGCCAAAAGTTATGAATCGTTAGCCCCAGAATTAGGATAGCGATCGCAATGAAGGTAATCCAAGCTAGCGATGGTCTAGCTACAGCCTGAGTGAAACTCTCTGGATTGTTGCGTTCAGCTAGCGGTAAGACAGATAGGTGTATCTGTTGTTGACTCGGCGTCGCTTTTGCCGGAGATTGGTCAAAAGTAGAGGAATTTGAGCTATCACCATTGCCACTGGCATCATTCCAGCGATCTACAGGTGAACTAGACTGAGGGGGATCGGGCTGAATTGTCATCGTGTTCCCAGACAAGCAGGCGGCAATGAAGGCATCACCAGCGATATACTTAAAAGATTTTAACGAAGCCGCCAATTAGACAAAATGGCTGACGTGCAACTTCCTGTTCATCGGTTTTACGCATCTTTTACCACTTTTGTCAAGACTTTTATTAAACGTTTTGCAATGGAAATACCTCAATTCCTCTGTAGTCTCTGTATCTAAAGTGGTTTATATCAACTTTATTATCTCTTTCTTATGAATTTGTCGATACCGCTGAGACGGAAATTATAAATTCTAAGGGTGTCCTTGGTGAGATCACAGAACCTTAGCTTAAGGCTTTGCGAGCATAATGAAGAAACTATTAGTGACAGGTGCCAGTGGTTTTTTAGGATGGAACCTTTGCCAGTTGGCTCAGCAAGAATGGGAGATTTATGGCACCTCCTTTTCACATCCTTTAGAGATTGCTGGTATCACCCCGCTGAAAGTTGATTTGAGGAATTATGAGGAACTGAAGCGGCTATTTCAGGACATTCAGCCCAATGCTGTTATCCATACAGCCGCTCTATCGAGTCCTAATTTTTGTCAAAGCAACCCGGAAGAATCACAGGCTATTAATGTAACTGCCTCTTGTAATATTGCAGGACTTTGCGCTGATTCTTCGATTCCTTGCGTTTTCACGTCAACTGACTTGGTTTTCAATGGGTTAAACGCCCCTTATCAGGAAACAGATGCGGTATCACCTGTTAACTTATACGGGGAACAAAAAGTTACGGCAGAGGAGGGAATGTTAGAACGATATCCCAAGACATCTATTTGCCGAATGCCCTTGATGTTTGGTGTAGCGACACCTCCCGCTCAAAGTTTTATGCAGCCCTTTATTCAAACGCTGAGAGAGGGAAAAGAACTCAGTTTATTTACAGATGAATTTCGCACCCCTGCCAGTGGAACAACAGCAGCTAAGGGTTTATTATTGGCGTTGGAAAAGGTTAATGGGCGGATTCACTTAGGTGGTAAAGAGCGGGTATCTCGTTATGAGTTTGGTCGCTTGTTAGTGGAAGTGCTTGAATTGCCGAGTGAAGGGTTGAAATCTTGCCGTCAAGCCGATGTGAAAATGACCGCACCCAGACCACCAGATGTTTCTTTAGATAGTTCAAAAGCGTTTGAAATAGGATATGCACCGTTATCATTGCGGCAAGAACTGGAGGCATTACGAGGTAAGGTTTAATATCCTTTTAGTGTTGCTAGCATTGGGGGTCTAGGCGTTGAATTCATAGTTTTTTTCCAGAGTCATAAAACAGAAAATTGGGGAATAATTTAGACAGATATGAGGAAACAACAATGGTAACGCCCACTCTTACCAAGGACAATTTTTCACTAGAAGATTTTATGACGAATCCTCCCGATCGCATGGAGTGGGTGGATGGTCAGCTTGTGGAGAAAAATGACATGACACTGAGACATGGCAAAATTCAGTTAAGGCTTGGTCGTTACTGGGAAGATTACAAGGACTCCAGTAGGCAAGGTGGAGAAGTCTATACTGATGTGCCCTGTCGTACCACTAAGCAGGGACGCTCTCCTGATGTGGCTTATCTTACGCCTGAACTGGTAGCACAATTTGGTAATGAAGCTACTTTGCCGCAGAGTTTTCCCTTGAGTGCCGAGATTGTTTCGCCTACAGATATCGCTGAAAATGTTCTGCTCAAAGCGCAGGAGTATTTAGAGTCTGGGGGTGAAGAAGTTTGGTTGGTGTTTCCTGAGAGTCGCTGGGTGATGGTTATTACTGAGAATCAGGGGTTGATGTTTACATCAGGTCAAGTAGTTACTACGCACAAAATTTTAAAGGGTTTTAGTGTGCCAGTGGATGATTTGTTGGCTTAAGAACAGAGAAATAGATTAGAAATTGGGTAACAGTAGAGATAGTGATAACTGTAGTAAGGGCACGATATTATCGTGCCCCTATAGAATTCCTATGCCATTACATAGTGAATTAACCCTGTGTATACGCCTCCATTCCAACACAAGAGCAAACTAAATTGCGATCGCCAAACGCATTATCTATCCTTCCCACAGAAGGCCAGAATTTGTGTTCTCGAGTCCAAGGTGCGGGGTACGCCGCCTGTTCACGAGAATAGGGATGATTCCATTCAGCCACCATTAACGCTTCTGCCGCGTGAGGCGCATTCTTCAACACATTATCGTTACGGTCTACCTTACCCGCTTCAATGTCCTCGATTTCCTTACGAATCGCAATCATCGCCTCACAGAAACGGTCTAACTCCTCCTTCGACTCGCTTTCTGTAGGTTCCACCATCATCGTACCGGGTACAGGCCAAGAGACTGTTGGGGCGTGGAAACCATAATCCATCAAGCGCTTGGCAATATCATCCACTTCAATGGCAGCCGACTTTTTGAGCGATCGCAAATCCAATATACATTCATGCGCCACTAACCCCGATTTCCCCTTATATAGCACTGGGTAGTAAGGCTCTAACTGACGGGCAATATAGTTAGCATTGAGAATCGCCACTTTCGTTGCTTCCGTCAACCCCTCTGCCCCCATCATGGCAATGTACATCCAAGAAATCGGCAGAATACTGGCACTTCCCCAAGGTGCGGCGGAAATAGCCCCGATATTCTGGTTCCCTCCTATCCCAACAACCGAATGCCCAGGTAAAAATGGTAGCAGATGCGGCATGACTCCAATTGGCCCCATGCCAGGACCACCGCCACCGTGAGGAATACAGAAGGTTTTGTGCAAATTCAAGTGACAGACATCTGCGCCAATATCTCCGGGACGGCACAATCCAACTTGGGCATTCATATTTGCCCCGTCCATGTACACTTGTCCACCGTTAGCATGGACAGTCTTGCAAATTTCTCGAATTCCCTCCTCAAAAACGCCATGCGTTGAGGGATAGGTCACCATCAGGGCGGCAAGTTCTTTACTATACTTCTGGGCTTTTGCTTTTAAGTCATCTAGGTCAATATTGCCTTGGTCATCACAAGCCACTGCGACCACCTTCATCCCGCACATCACCGCACTCGCCGGATTGGTTCCATGGGCAGACTCCGGAATTAAACAAATATTCCGATGCCCTTGACCTCGGTGTTCGTGATATTGACGAATCACTTGCAGTCCCGCATACTCACCCTGAGAACCAGCATTCGGCTGAAGAGAAATTCCCGCA
>DATNPV010000244.1:0-7234 GCA_036703055.1 Waterburya sp. | reverse complement strand
CATTTTATGAACAACCCAATTTATCAAACGGTTATTGTTGGTGGTGGCTTTGCTGGTTTGTTTACGGCGTTGCATTTGGCTCATGAGCATTATCCGCGTTCTGTGATTTTGATTGATAAGGAGGAACGTTTTTGTTTTAAGCCGTTACTTTATGAGTATTGCAGTGGGGAGATGGATGCTGACCAGGTTGTGCCTCGTTTTGAGGAATTGCTAAAAGGGAGTGGTGTTATCTTCGTTCAAGATGCGGTTCAATCAATTGACTTGCATCAGAGGGAAGTTAAATTAACGTCGGGAATTTCTTATAACTACAGCAATTTGGTTTTGGGGTTGGGCAGTGTTACGGGATATTTTGGGGTTGAGGGAGCAAGAGAATATGCTTTGCCTTTGCGTACCCAAGATGATGCGATCACAATTGACAAGCAATTACGCGATTGTTTGCAACAAGCGACTCAAACGGATGATTTAGAGCAACGCCGCCGACTTTTAACCGCTGTTGTTATTGGTGCCGGTCCTTCAGGGGTGGAGATGGCAGGTACTTTAGCCGATCTGCTACCGAATTGGTATGAGGCATTGGGAGGTAACCCTCAAGAAGTGCGAGTGGTGTTGCTCAATCATGGTGAGGAAATCCTTGAAGGCGATATTAATAGCCATTTGCGCGAAATCGCGGAGCAGGAATTGAAAAAACGCGCTGTACCCGTGGAGTTTATCTTTGGGGCAAAAGCGACGGCGATTCATCCAGATACGGTTGAATATGAGCGCAATGACAAAACGGAGACGCTACCTGCTTCAACGATTATCTGGACAACGGGGACAAATACTCATCCGTTAATTAAAGACTTGGCGGTTCCAGATGAGCATCGAGACAAACATGGTCGCCTTCAAGTCACTTCCACTCTGCAACTACCGGATTTTCCCGAAGTCTTTGCAGGCGGTGATTGTGCAGGAGTGCAGGGAAGTTCTTTACCGCCTACTGCCCAAGTTGCTTATCAGCAAGGCGCTGCGATCGCCCAAAATCTGAAAGCTTTGGCGTTAGGCGATGAACTCCAGCCTGCTCAAGTTAACCTACGCGGCACTCTACTCAAACTCGGTATCGATAATAGCGTGGCTAATATCTTTAATCGCTTTGAAGTTACAGGCGATATAGGTCACCTCATTCGTCAAGGCACTTATCTAGAGTTATTACCCACCCCGGTTCATGACTTCAAAGTCACCACTGAATGGCTCAAAGATGAGATTTTCCATCAACATCTGCATTCGGGTGAGGGTTTGGAAAAAGCGGTGAAAGTGGCGGGAGTGGTTGGTGGCGTTGTCGTGGGTGCGATCGTCGCTAAAAAATTGCTCAACGCACTCAGTGATAACGATAAACAGGGGAAATCCGATCTACAGCTACAAAGAGGCTAACCTTTTCCCACTCCCCCACTCCCCCACTCTCCCCCTCCTTTCATCTATCTGCTGGGGAACTTTCATCGCCTTGCACTAGTAGGAGAGGGGAGCAAAGCTTACTCGAAAAACTTGTACAACAGGTAAATATCTGATGTTTCCCACATGGTTACAAGCAGGATTCTGGGGTTTGGTTGGTGGTTCAGCACTGCTACTAGGAGCAGGGTTGGGCTACTTTGCCCAAATTCCTCAACGCATCATTGCTGCGATTATGGCGTTTGGTGCTGGTGTACTGATTTCAGCGCTCGCATTTGAACTGATGGATGAAGCGTATCAGCGTGGTGGTTTTGACTCAACTGCGATTGGCTTTGTCAGTGGTGCGGCTGTCTACACGGCGGCTAATTGGTACTTGGCACATCAGGGAGCAAGGCATCGCAAGCGCTCGGGTAAGCAGCAGCCATCCGAGGAGGAGAATAGTGGGAGTGGCTTAGCGATCGCAGTCGGCGCACTACTTGATGGCATTCCAGAGTCTATTGTAATCGGTGTCAGCATGATCGAAGGAGGAGCGGTTAGCTGGGTAACTGTCGCGGCAGTCTTCCTCTCCAACGTTCCAGAAGGACTCTCCAGCGCCGCAGGGATGAAAAAAGCGGGTCGTTCAATGGGCTATATCTTTGGGGTATGGGGAGCGATCGCGGTCATTTCAGCAATAGCAGCACTTCTAGGTTATACCCTTTTCAGTCACTTCTCTGTCGAGATTATCGCCGCCACTACGGCTGTGGCGGCTGGTGCGATTCTTGCCATGTTGTCCGATACTATGATTCCGGAAGCCTTCGAGCAAGCGCATGACTTTGCTGGATTAATTACTGTCTTTGGGTTTCTCGCCGCCTTTGTCCTGAGTAAGTTGGGTGGATAAGAATTGTTTCGTTTCTTAAATAATTGCACTGATTACTTCTCTCAAAAAGAGACAAACTTCAGGCCAAATCTTATCCAATTTATTGTTACTCCGTTAAACTTCTCATTGAATTGGAAAATGATGCAATCCCTTCAGAAATTTTTATTAGAAGCTAATGCTGTATCTCATACTCAAGACCCACTCATTGACTGGCGAGGCGAAGAGACGATAAGAATTGCAGTTGTTTTTCTGATCATAGCTCTGACAATTCTTGTAAGATTTTTAAGCCCTCGCTTGGAACATGCCGTTATTTTTGCGCTAGTTGCGAGTTTAATTGCTATTGCATTTTTTGTCATTCATTAACTTTAAAATAGAAGAATTAGAATAGAAGTATAGGAAAAAAAATCGTTTTCTGTTGTGAGTGTGAACTCATGGAGGTGTCATTCGCCACCTGGAGGCAGAAACCCAAAAGGGTCGTTAAAATAGTAGCTTCATTGGGTGCCTCCACCGCAAGATGCCGACAGCGAATCAAAGGCCCAGCTCGGATGGCTTTAGGGCTAAAGAAACGCTGATTCAATAATGGAGGATGTGAGTAATATGTTCAAAAGCTTTTCATTGACTACTGCTGCTTTGCTAGTGCCAGCCATTGTTTTAAGTGCAGTTGTGAGTTTTGTCGGGAAAGGGTCAGCCCAACAAGTTGTGACTTGTGAGAGCAACAATCGCGATCGCAGTATCTGCCGGGTAGATACAGGTGGCAGAGTGAGGCTGATCGAACAGCTCTCGAACAGCAGTTGCGACGGCAATTGGGGCTATAGCCGGGATATAATTTGGGTGCGACGGGGTTGCCGTGCCAGGTTCGTCGTCGGAAGCGATCGAGGCCGATACGACCGGAACGACCGATACAATCGGAACGACCGATACAACCGGAATGACCGATACAACCGGAATGACCGAAATGACCGATACGACTGGAATAGGGACAGGCGGTAAGTGCTAGCTATCAAATAGATATAGCAAAAGGCAGAAGGCTCCAGGGCAGAGGGCTTTTATGTTTATTACTAGTACGTAGTCGTTTGGGCCGTTAAAGAAAGTCCTAGCCTTTATGGCGACAGCTATAGCTTAAAAATACAGTGATTGCTAACCTCACTCAGTTATCTGGGTGGGGTTTTTGTTGGCGATCGCAATACAGCTCGGATCAGCCTGTCTTCTCTTCCCCAACTACCAAGAGCTTGCCTCAACGGATAACCTTCCTTCACCGAGTACTATTGGGAGCGATCGCGTCTTCGATCAGGAGTTCCCGCAGGAGTTGGGACAGTTTTGCCGAATCTACCTCAGTGGATAGCGATCGCGCCGACCATACCAGAGAATGCAAAGATAAGACATTCATTCTGCCATGATGCAACGCCTTCTATCCCGTATCTGTCGCATTTGGGCAGTTCTCTTCCTCGCTAGCTTGACCCTATGCTTGTGGTTAGGGCACCCTCCCCAAAGAATTGGGCAGGTGAGCGTCGTGGAGAGAGCAACAGCTCAATCTCCTGCTCCAACGCAGCTAGTGCAGCAAGGTCTTGAACTGTACCAATCTGGCGACGTTCAAGGTGCAATTAAGTCCTGGCAAACAGCCCTAAGTGCCTATCAACAGCGTAACAGTCATTCTGAGGAGCAAGTGAATGTCCGGAAATATCTGGCAAGGGCATACCAACAAGTCGGTGAGTTAGCCCAAGCGATCGCTGAAGTTGAGCAAGTCATCGCCTACTATCGTCAGATTAACGAGCCGATAACGGTGGGACGAATGCTTACTGAACAGGCTCAGCTTTACAGTAGCTTGGGACAGCACCGACGAGCGATCGCTATTTTGTGCGGTAAAAATCAAATAGATGCAGCCTGTAGTCCGGATAGTGCCCTGGAAATTGCCCGCCGCCACTCCGATAGCTTAGGAGAAGTCGCCGCTTGGGGCAGCCTGGGTAATGCTCATCGTCTCCAAGGCGAGTACGACCAAGCGATTCAAGATTTTGAGGGCAGCTTAGAAATCGCCAAGCACATGGGCGATCGAACTTACTTGGCGTCTACCCTGAATGGTTTAGCCAATACCTACGCGAGTCTCGCGGGGCGCAACGAGCGTCGTACCCAATTTGCCAACTCATCAGGTGATAAGAAAGCTGCCCAAAAATTCCAGCAGGACGCTCGCCGTAATGATAACCAGGCCGTGCAGTATTTTGAGAGTAGCCTGGAGCTGGCTAGTACCCAGAATGATCGAGCCAGCGTTTTGCGATCGCTACTGGGTCTAGTTAGGCTTTATCATCGCCAAGGTCGTGACGAGCAAACGGTTGTCAACACTACACTACAACAAGCGCTGGTCGTCTTAGAACAGTTGCCCGATTCTCGCGATAAAGCTTACGGGGCAATCCAACTCGCTAAACTTCTCCAACTCGTCACCCAACAGGGCGAGTCGGCGGACATAGACTCAGCGACTCAATGCCTAGAGTCAGAGGTATCACCCAAGTCTATTGAGCTACTAAATATTGCAGTTGCGATCGCTCAACGTCTACAAGATAGAGAAGCGGAATCATTTGCCAAAGGTAGGTTGGGACATGTTTATGAATGTCGCAAGGACTATCAACAGGCAATGAATCTTACCCAACAGGCGCTCATTGCTACTGTGGCTGACGAGAGCCTTTACTTGTGGACGTGGCAGGCAGGACGCTTATTTAAAGCGCAAGGTCGGGTGAGTGAGGCGATTGATTTCTATGAAAAATCTGTTGACAGCCTTAAAAGTATCCGCAGTGACCTCGCCTTGCAACAGCGAGATTTTCAGTTTGACTTTCGGGACAATGTTGAACCCGTCTATCGAGAGGCGATCGAGTTACGATTGGAGCAAAACTCGCAGTTGGCAGGGGAATCCGATATTCAACAAAACCTGAAGTCTATACTAACAACTGTGGATGAATTGCGGTTAGCAGAACTGCAAAATTATTTAGGGAATGATTGTGCCTTAGCACCTGTTGATAAATCGGTAGTACTGGTAAATAAAAACACCGCTGTCTTTAGTTCGATTGTTCTGAAAGACCGCCTTGCTATCATTCTTTCTCTGCCTGATGGAGATAAGTCATTTAAGTCACGATTAGCTTGGGCACCTGTTAAGAGTCAGGAGCTCAGAGACATTATCAATGACCTGCGACTCAACCTGGAAAAACGATCCGATTTGGCAAACAGGTTTAGCGCCAGAAGTCAACAGGTTTATGACTGGTTTATTCGTCCGTTTTTCTCTGATTTAGAACGAGAGAAAATTGACACGCTAGTGTTTATCCAGGATGGAATTTTACGAAGCGTTCCAATGGCAGCGCTGTTTGACGGCAAGCAATTCTTAGTTGAAAAGTATGCGATCGCCAACACTCCAGCACTAACGTTGACCAATCCCACACAGTCAAATTCCCAAGGAATT
Source organism: Waterburya sp. (assembly GCA_036703055.1). Lineage (GTDB taxonomy): Bacteria > Cyanobacteriota > Cyanobacteriia > Cyanobacteriales > Coleofasciculaceae > DATNPV01. The sequence goes on along the minus strand of DATNPV010000244.1, from coordinate 1,523 downwards.
CGGGTGTTAGCTTTTGGTTTGACAGAGCCAGCCACCGTCGAGACTGCCGCAGGGCCAGCATTTTTTGAGCCACTATCTGGAGTCGAGTCAGAACTCAAGAGCGTCACCACTATCATGTCTGGTAGTAAAGAACTACTCGATAAAGATTTTACGCCCAATCGCTTGCAACAAGAATTAGAAAAAAATGCTTACCCAGTGATTCATTTGGCAACTCACGGCAAGTTTGGAATTGATGCCAGGGAAACGTTCTTAGTAACTGGAAATAAAGTTGGAGAAATTCGCCAAAAATCTGCCAGGAATGAGGGTTTCAATCAAAAGCTGACAATGAACGAGCTTTACGAGTTTATTAGCAACACTCGGAATAAGGATAGTCGCATTGAGTTACTGACCTTGACGGCTTGTGAAACAGCGGTAGGAAGCGATCGCGAGGCGCTGGGATTGGCTGGCATCTCCCTACAAGCTGGAGCGCAAAGTGCCATAGCGTCCTTGTGGAAAGTGGATGATGCCGCAACAGTACAGCTAATCGCCAAATTTTATCAAAGCTGGCAAGGTGGATTGAGTAAAGCTAAAGCCCTTCAAGCCGCTCAAATCGCTTGGCTCGAAGAGCATCAAAAAGAACTCTACAGCCACCCCGGATACTGGGCACCCTTTATTCTAGTTGGTAACTGGCTGTAACCAAATTTAGAACAACTCCATTGATAGATCGAGATGAATTTGGATAGCTAAGCGATCGCTCACGTTTAAGGATGTTTGCTTTGCAGTACAACCTGTCAACTTTTGGGTGCATCCTTGCTATCAGGGAAAATAAAATACTTTCTCAGATTTTCTCGTTTGGTAAACGTTACGTATTGAGCAGTCATCTCTGGAGTCAGTAACTCTATCAACAATCTGTTTTCCACCCAAAGCATCATAAAATCAAAGCCGAAGCTGGTGCGTTGTACAAGCCAATCTTCACGAGCAGCAATTTGCTCAATTTGTTCAACGCCGATGGGTACAGAAATCATGGCATGGGTAGCTGTGAATTTAGAAGCAGTCGAATTTTGTAGATAGGCACGTAGTTCCTCACTATCACCCGGTACTATTTCAGTTCCCAAAGAATAAATTTCGATTTCTGTACCATATTCATCAAATGGAAAAACGATATAGCCGCCTGGGCTAAAAGGATGGGGTGTTAGTTGCCCCTGCAAAATTTCAGCCAGAACTTGGGCAACATACTGGGGGTTTTGGGCAGAAATAGAAAGGTGATGAATCATCCGAGTAACTCCATTGATAAAGATGAATTCAGATAGTTAGGCAATTACTCTTTGGGGAGACGCGAAGCGGTCGCCCTCACGGTTGCCACACCAAATGACTCACTCCCAAATCACCGTCATCGTTCAGCTGTTTCAGCTCTGAGCCATCTCGATTCATGACATATAGATTGAATACTTGAGCATTTCCCTTGGGTGAAGACGACTTGAGTTCAGGCGCAGCAAAAGCAATTTGCTGACCGTCGGAAGACCACATTGGAGTGAGGATGGCTG
>DATNPV010000149.1:0-37657 GCA_036703055.1 Waterburya sp. | reverse complement strand
AAGTCCTGAGCTATTCAAAAGCTAGGTTTCCCTGGCTAATTTTTGTATCGGCAAGGAGTAAAAAAATGCGTGTTTGTGTAATTGGAACTGGATATGTTGGTTTAGTAACGGGTGCTTGTTTAGCTCACATTGGGCATCACGTTATCTGCGTAGATAATAATGAAGAGAAAGTTCGGTTAATGAAATCTGGGCAGTCGCCCATCTATGAGCCTGGACTGTCAGAAATCATGCAGACGGCGAGTCAGGCGGGTTGTTTGGAATTTACCTCAGATTTAGCCGCAGGTGTAGCTCATGGCGAAATTTTGTTTATTGCCGTAGGCACACCTGCCCTCCCCAACGGCGAAAGCGATACCCGTTATGTTGAAGCTGTTGCGCGAGGAATTGGCTCTCATCTTAATGGTGGGTATAAGGTGATTGTGAATAAGTCAACGGTTCCCATTGGCTCCGGGGATTGGGTACGGATGATCGTACTCGATGGGGTGGCGGAACGTCAGATGGCTTTAGTGGGTGCAGGTGGTGTTTCGGGAGGAGAGGCAACATTAGACAATCACAAAGAGTTTGATGTTGTGAGTAATCCAGAGTTTTTGCGGGAAGGGTCAGCGATTTACGATACATTTAACCCTGATCGCATTGTTTTGGGAAGCAATAGTCAGCGAGCGATCGCGATGATGCAGGAACTTTATGCTCCTATCGTTGAACGCCAGTTTGCCGAAAACCCGTCACTGCCTCCCGTGCCGGTATTGGTGACAGACATTAGCTCCGCTGAGATGGTTAAATACGCTGCCAATGCTTTTTTGGCCACTAAAATTAGCTTTATTAATGAAGTTGCCAACATTTGCGATCGCGTGGGTGCTGATGTGACTCAAGTGGCCCAAGGTATTGGTTTAGACTCTCGGATTGGCGGCAAGTTTTTACAAGCCGGGATTGGTTGGGGGGGGTCTTGTTTTCCCAAAGATGTCTCAGCGTTAATTCATACGGCTGACGATTATGGCTATGAAGCTCAGCTCCTCAAAGCCGCTGTTAATGTTAACGAACGCCAGCGTTTAAGTGCTGTGGAAAAGCTTCAGCAAGAACTCAAAATCCTCAAGGGGAAAACGGTAGGATTAATGGGTTTAACCTTTAAGCCTGATACGGATGATTTGCGGGATGCTCCTGCCCTGAATTTAATTGAGCAACTGAACCGACTGGGAGCCAAAGTTAAAGCCTACGACCCAATTATTTCCCAAACGGGTATGCGTCACGGCTTATCGGGCGTGATTGTGGAAACTGATCCAGAACGATTAGCAGATGCTTGCGATGCTTTGGTATTAGTCACAGACTGGGAGCAATTCCGCAAGATGGACTATGTGAAGATGGCCAAGCTAATGAATAATCCTGTAATGATTGATGGTCGCAACTTCCTAGATCGAGAAATGCTAGAAAGTGCAGGGTTCCGCTATCGGGGCATTGGTCGATAAAGAAGGGTTTAAAGGTGGAAAGTTCACCGATTTTCTGGGTATAGTCTGAGCTTTCCTCCTAGCCCTCTCGTGTCAAACTAGGGTGAAGCCTTGATTTTTCGTTGGCTAGATTAACGTAAATTCGCCGAATTTTCTCAAAGTGATAGAAGAGAGCTAGGGCGATTGCGTCCTGCTCGCTTAACAGGCTTTAGGACTTACGCAATCGCCCCCCTCGCCCCCCAATACTGGGGGAACTTTCATCTTACTCCCCCCTTGCCTTGGGAGGTTGGGGGGCTTTCTTGACGTATTGTGCGTAAGTCCTGAGGCTTCTGTCCCTCCAGGATAGAGCGATCGCAACTATTCAACAATTGCTGAACAAGGCTGAGAGCGCATCAGTTCACGAGACTTGCTGACGCTTTTAGCCATTGCTTATTGATGATTCCCTGATCAGGGAAGACATTAGCCTTTGCACAAACCGCATCGTTAGTTAAAGATTCACACACATTAGAGGTACATCAGTGAGCGATCGCGTCTACAATGAGCTCGCTGGGCTGGTACTCGAAGGAAATTAGGTAGCTGAGTCGCCCTAGTGTCCGGAAAACTTCCTCATCCTCTATGAAAGCTCGCTTCTTTCCCTATTTCACCGCCTCACTTACAGTGATTATCGTTGTGGCGATTGTTTGGTTCGTTGATCGCTCCGAGCAAAAACGGTTCCAGCAACAAAATCGGGCGGCTGTACTCCATCAACTGAGCACAATGAGAGCGCGGCTTGAAGGAGCCTTGAATCAAAAACTATTTGTCACACAAGGTTTAGTTGGTTATGTCTCAGCGATCAATCCTAACCCTACCCAGCAGGAATTTGAAAGCCTAGCCAGAGTCATTGCTGCACAGCAACCCAACCTTGCGGGCATATCACTTTATAAAAACAATGTTATCACTCATATCTATCCCCTGAAAGGCAACGAAAAAGCCATTGGATTTAGCCCGATGAAAATTCCCGGAGAAAGGGAAGCGGTCTTAAAGACAATTAAAACTAGAAAGACCGTAGTCGCCGGCCCAGTGATTGGCGTTGCTACAGGGATACCAACCTTCATCAGTCGCACCCCAGTTTTTCTGACGCCCAAAGGAGCAGCACCCGAAAGTGGTCGATACTGGGGCATGGTAGCCGTTGGCTTCGATCTCAATCCCCTGCTGCAAGAAGCTGGACTGTTTGACCGGAATTCTCAACTGCAATACGCCATCCGAGGCAAAGATGGATTAGGCGCCAAGGGGGAAATATTTTTCGGTAAAGCCCAAATTTTTCAGGGAGAACCCATTACCTTAGACGTCACGCTGCCCAATGGCTCATGGCAGTTAGCCGCCGTCCCTGCCAACGGCTGGACTCAAAGTGCACCCATTTCCCGATGGTTGTGGCTAGGGGGTGGATTACTCGCCCTGTTGGCAGGAGGGTTGGTGTTCATTTTAGTCAGTGCCCCAGCTCAACTCCGTAAAGCTGTCAACCGAGGAACTGCTGCACTGCGCCAGAGCGAAGAAGCCCTCAAGCAAGCCAATGCCAACTTGCAGCGCTTAGACAAACTCAAGGATGAGTTTTTAGCCAATACCTCCCATGAACTGCGTACCCCCCTCAATGGGATTATCGGCATCGCTGAATCGCTGTTGGATGGGGTAACTGGCTCCCTGCCTAACGAAACTCGTTTCAATCTCAGTTTAATCGTATCGAGTGGTCGGCGTTTAGCCAACTTGGTCAACGATATTCTAGATTTTTCTAAACTCAGGCACGAGGCGATTGAATTACAACTCAAAGCTGTAGGAGTGCGAGAAATTGCCCAAGTGGTGCTGACTCTCAGCAGACCACTAATTGGTCAGAAAGATATACAACTCATTAACAGCATTTCCCCAGAACTACGCGCTGCCAAGGCAGATGAGAATCGCTTACAGCAGATTTTGCACAACTTAGTGGGCAATGCAATTAAGTTTACAGATAGCGGCACGATAGAACTGTCCGCTCAGCTTATTCAGGGCGATGAACCTTCAACCCTGAACGTGGAACAATTAGCCATTAGCATCTCAGATACAGGAATTGGCGTTGCAGCCGATAAATTGGAGCGTATATTTGAATCGTTTGAGCAAGCCGATGGTACAACAGCGCGGGAATATAGCGGCACAGGCTTGGGACTAGCGGTGACTAAAACCCTAGTCGAGTTACACGGGGGAAAAATTTGGGTGGAATCTACGGTTGGGGTAGGGTCACGCTTCACCTTTACCTTACCCGTGGCGGACACTCAGGAGTCAGGCGTTGGGAGTCAGCCGTCAGCCATCAGCCATCGGAGGCCATCGGAGGCCAATCTTGTGTTGTCCAGAGTGCAAAGATCAGACTTTCTCGTGTTTGACCCAGTCGTGATGGCAGCTCACTCAGATCCAATCACAACCAATGATGAACAAAGGTTCCACATTCTGCTCGTGGATGATGAACCCGTCAATCGCCAAGTTTTTATCAACTATCTGTCGTTGCACAACTATAGCATTACCCAGGCCAGCAACGGCTTAGAAGCCTTAGCTTTACTGGAAAGCGGGTTCAAACCTGACTTAATTTTGCTCGATGTCATGATGCCTCGCCTGACTGGCTATGAGGTAACGCGCCAAATTCGGGAAACTTGGCAAGCTAATGAACTGCCCATCGTGCTGTTGAGTGCGAAAAATCAAGTGGCAGATTTGGTGGTGGGATTAGAGGCTGGAGCCAATGATTATCTCACCAAACCAATTTCTAAAGATGAACTGCTCGCTCGCATCAAAACCCATCTGAATCTGCAACAACTTAAAGCCGAAAACCTGCGTCTGGCGACTGAACTGGAAATTACCCGCCAACTCCAGCAAATGCTCTTACCCAGAGAACGGGAACTGGCGTCCATAAAGGGCTTAGAAATTGCTGGATTTATGGAACCCGCCGAGGAGGTAGGTGGGGATTACTACGATGTCCTTAAGCACAATGGCAGCATCAAAATTGGGATTGGAGATGTCACCGGACATGGCCTGGAAAGCGGAGTATTGATGATTATGGTGCAAACGGCAGTGCGGACACTTCTGATGAATGACGAAACTGACCCGACCAAATTCTTGAGTACCATTAACCGGACGATTTACGACAATGTACAGCGAATGAATTCTGATAAAAACCTCACCCTTTCGTTACTGGACTATCAACAGGGGCAATTGTGTTTGACCGGTCAGCATGAAGAAATGATTGTGGTGCGTGCTGATGGCGGTGTGGAGAGAATCGACACGATAGATTTGGGCTTCCCGATTGGTTTAGAGGCAGAGATTGCTGATTTTGTGGCTCAAATGCGGGTGCAGCTTTACTCCGACGATGTGGTCGTTCTATATACGGACGGAATTACAGAAGCGGAAAACTCAGCCGGAGTACACTACGGAATAGACAGGCTGTGTGAGGTAGTTGTACTCAACAGGCAAAGCACAGCGGAACAAATTAAGCGGGCTGTGATTGACGATGTGCGATCGCATATCGGTGAGCAAAAGGTCTACGATGACATCACTTTATTGGTACTTAAACAAAAGTAGGACTTTATGACTCAGATTTTTGGTGACTTTAGTGATGATCTCCCTGTTAGTCAGGAAGGCTTGACCATCGTCTTTTCACCCACCTCTGTTCCCCTTAAGCACCGCTGGCGCAATAATGGTTTGTCGGCAGATTTTATGGCAGACTACTTCGCGACGTTTTTTCCCGGTTGTGAAGAAGCTTCTCCTACCCCAGACCCCCAATCAGAAGTTAAGAGTGCTGTTAGTTTTATCGCCAATGAATTATTAGAAAATGCTATGAAATTTAATGATGAAACATCGCCTTATCCCATTAGCATTCGCCTCCAAATGAATAGTCATAAACTTTTATTTGTGGCAACTAATAGTGTTAATCTCGAAGCAGCTCAAAAACTTCAATCATTTATTGAAATGTTAATGAACTCCGAACCTAATGAGTTGTATATTCACCATCTCGAAAAAACTTCGGAGCATGACAACGGCAGTGATTCCGGATTAGGTATTTTGACGATGATTAATGATTATTTTGCTAAAATTGGCTGGAAGTTTGAAGCCGTTCAAGCGAACCCGGACGTAATCACTGTGACCACAATGGTGCAGTTAACAGTCTAGACACCTAGGAGACAAAGAATTAGGTAAGGAGCTTTGTTTGGGGTAATGGAGATTAAGTCCAAAGATTTCAGTATTGGCTACGAGTCAGCGAACGAAACCGTGATTTGTCAGGGTTCACTTCGCTTAAATGGGGTAGAAGAGTATGAACCGATCGTACAGCTTCTGAATGATATTGCTGACCAAGATCCACCGAAGATTACTCTAGACCTACGGAATCTAGAATTTCTTAACAGTTCAGGAATTAATGTTATTTCAAAATTTGTAATCAAGGTACGCCAGAAAGGGACGATTCAAATGGTCGTGCAAGGCTCTAAAAGTATTCCCTGGCAAGGCAAGTCGTTGAAAAATTTGCAACGACTAATGCCTAAACTGCAACTGGAATTAGAATGAAAGCTTCATTCGGTGCATCATTAGACATGCATTACACATAAATCTGTTTTTGTCAAGGCTCCCCCTTATGGCGACGCAGGCAGAGCACTTATCATCAGAACAACTCCTCCAGGAAGTCGAGAGGCTGCGCCGGGAACTGGAAGAAGTGAAGCGGGACAAGGCTGATCTAGAAATCCTGCTGGAGACGACAACTGCCCATGCGGATGCCATTGAAGTACAGTTGCACGAGTCCAATCAACAGCTACAAGCTGAAATTGCTGAGCGCCAGCGGGCTGAGACAGCCCTCCAAGCTTTTGCCACAGAACTCCAGTCTTTTTTGCACACCTTAACGCTGGACAAGGCAGACCTAGAAATTTTGTTGGAAACGACAACAGAGCACGGCGATACCGTAGAAGCCTTGTTGTATGACAAGGCAGAGGAAGCAGTAGTCAGCAGTGAAAAACGCTTAGCGCAATTTCTGGATGCTGTACCAGTAGGAGTATTTGTCGTTGATGCCACTGGAAAGCCTTACTATGCCAATAAGATGGCGCAGCAAATTTTGGGTCAAGAGGTCACATCCAATGTTAGCCTCTTGGCTTTGCCACAGGTGTATCAGGTCTATGTAGCAGGAACAAATGAGTTATACCCTCACGATCGCCAACCCCTGGTACTAGCTCTGAGAGGCGAAAGTGGAACCATTGATGATATGGAAATCCGTCAAGGGGACAAAGTAATTCCCCTGGAAGTGTGGGCCACTCCAATTTTTGACGAAAATGGCAACGTTTTGTATGCAATTACAGCCTTTCAGGATATTACTGAACGTAAAAAAGCCGAAGTAGAACGCATCAATTTCACGAGAGAACTGTTTCAACTCAACGAAGCTTTAGCACGCTTTGTTCCGCGTCAATTTCTTCAGTTTTTAGATAAAAAAAGTATTGTTGATGTTCAATTAGGTGACCATGTCCAGAAAGAGATGTCGGTGTTATTCGCTGATATTCGCGACTTTACCACTCTCTCTGAACGGATGACTCCAGAGCAAAACTTCAAATTTATTAATGCTTATTTGAGTCGCATGGAACCCTTAATTGTTGAAAATAAAGGATTTATTGATAAATATATTGGCGATGCCATTATGGCCTTATTTAGTAAGGGTGCGGATAATGCACTCAAAGCTGCCATTGCTATGTTGCATCGCCTGAGAGAGTATAATCAAGAGCGTACCCAAGCGGGTTATGTGCCGATTCAAATTGGTATTGGCATCAATACAGGGTCTTTAATGCTAGGTACTGTGGGCGGATACTCCCGCATGGATAGCACAGTCATTAGTGATACGGTTAACTTGGCTTCTCGCATTGAAAGGCTGACAAAAGAATATGGAGTATCGTTGTTAATTTCTCACTATAGTTTTGCTCAGTTAGAGGATGCTAATCAGTATACATTTCGTCTGATCGACCGAGTCAAAGTTAGAGGAAAATCAGCAGCAGTCAGTGTCTATGAAATATTTGATGCTGACTCACCAAAAATCCGAGAAAGCAAGTTAGCCACGAAAACGGCATTTGAAGAAGCTTTGTTGCTCTACAATCTACATTCTTTCAGTGAGGCTGCACAATTATTTGAAGATTGTCTGCGCCTTAACCCAGAGGATACCGTTGCTCAAATTTATCTCGAACGCTGTCAAAGGCTGGATAATACGCTCCGAACGACACCAAAGTGTTGAAAGTTTTGAACTCTCAATTTCTGAAATGTTGCGTCAGTCCTGTGGTTGAAAAGTCAAGCTCCTCACCCAAAACCAAACCAATGTACTAAGTAACATTAATTACTGAGTACAGCTAACGCTTGTTGCAGCTGGAGCAGGGGGCAGAACCTGCCTCAGTTTGCTATAGTCGGTAAACCTACAAAGGCTATGGCAGAAGGTTTTGGGATGGCGCAAGCGTACAAAGGTTGGGGCTGGCACTTAGGTTTAGTTGTATCTTTATTGAGTGCTGAGTCCCTTGCGGGGATGAACGAGCTTACCCTAGCTCAAGTGACGCCTGATACATCACTGAAAACTGAAAGTTCAGTGGTTTCACCGAATGTCAATGTTAGGGGTCTTCCGGCTGACCGAATTGATGGTGGCGCAACACGCGGCGCAAACCTATTTCATAGTTTCGACCAATTCAATGTGGGTAATGGACAACGAGTCTACTTTACTTCTCCTGCCGGGATTGAGAATATTCTGATGCGGGTGACGGGCAAGAACCTGTCGAACATTCTCGGAACTTTGGGGGTTGATGGGGAAGCGAGTTTATTTCTGCTTAATCCCAATGGCATTATCTTTGGACAAAATGCCAGGTTAGATATTGCAGGTTCGTTTGTGGCGAGTACAGCGAATAGTGTCTTGTTTGATGATGGCTTTGCCTTCAGCGCCGGAAACCCGCAATCTCCACCCCTGCTGAGTATCCGTGTTCCCATTGGCTTGCAGTATGGCTCGCAGCCAGGACGCATAGTCAATCAATCTAGGGTAACCAGTTTCCCAACGCCGCTAGCCTCCGACTCTCCACTTCCAATTCCCAGTACCCTTGGTCTTCAAGTATCACCCGGGAAAACCATAGCGCTAGTGGGGGGTGAAGTAACGCTTTTAGGGGGAAATCTCACCGCAGTACAGGGAAGAATTGAGTTGGGAGCTGTTGCTGATAACAGCCTAGTCAGCCTGACTCCAACCGCTAACGGCTTTGCCTTGGGATATGAAGGTGTACGGAATTTCCAGAACATCCTAATGTCTGAGCAAGCAGCGCTCAATGCCAGTGGACTAGGCGGCGGTGCTATCCAGGTGCAGGGGGCACAAGTGACTCTTACGGGAGGTTCAGCAATTCTCGCTGATACCTTTGGAGACTACAACGGTGTTGGCATCAAAATTGGGGCAAGGCAGTTGACACTCCGAGATGGAGCTTTTGTGTCCGCTTCGACGTTTGGTGCGGGTGCATCAGGGAACTTGTCGGTGAGCGCTTCTGAGTCAGTGGAACTAATCGGTAATGGACGCTTTGAGTTGTTGGAGCGGCTTTTAAATAGAACCTTTAACCCAATCTCTAACCGCGCCAATGGTCTTTTTACATTGAGCGGCGGTGCTGGTGTTGCAGGCAACATAACAATTAATACGGGTCGGTTGACGCTTCGAGATGGGGCAGGGGGATTAGCCAGTACTTTTTTGGCTGGGCAGGGAGGAAATTTGTCCGTAACGGCTTCAGAGTCGGTAGAACTAATTAACTCCGGTTTGCTTACTGGAACGGCAGGGAACGGTGCAGCCGGTGAGTTAACCATTAACACGGGAAAGCTGACAGTCCGGGATGGGGGACTGGTAGCCACATCTACTTTAAGCGAGGGTGCGGGGGGAAGGATAAAAGTGACAGCAGATACCGTAGAACTGAGAAGCACTCCCAGAAATGCTTTGGTTCCTACGGGCATATTCGCTACCACTGATAGCAGCACAGGAGCAGGAGGCAACGTCACCATTGAGACGAGACAGTTAATTCTCCAAGGTGGAACCGGGATCACAACCACTAGTGGGCGACTCTCAAGAGACGGCATCATCCCGGCGGGAGGTTGGGGGGGAAATTTGTCCGTGACTGCCTCTGAGAAAATAGAATTGGCTGGTATCTCAGCAGATGGTCAGTTTCAAAGCATCTTGGGGACAACAACTTTTAGTGCCTCCCCAGCAGGAGACTTGAAGATTGAGACTGGAAAGTTAATTGTTCGGGATGGGGCAGTGGTATCCACTGCTACTGTGGGTGCGGGACAGGGAGGCAACTTGACTGTAGGCGCTTCCAAGTCCGTAGAACTGAGTGGCACTTCAGTAGATGGTCGCTCTCGGAGCAGTTTAGAGGCGACCTCTGGCAGTGCGTTCTTTCCCATTGCAGCTACAGGGAACGCTGGAGACTTAAGAATTGCCACAAGCGAGTTAATTGTTCGGGATGGAGCGCAGGTTGCTGTAGCCAGTTTAGGGTCAGGAAGGGCTGGGAACCTAGGTATTAGGGCTAACTCCATCCGGCTTGACAATCGTGGAACCATCACTGCTGCTACCGTTTCAGGTGAAGGTGGAAATATAGCGCTGCAAGTACAAGACCTTACCTTGATGCGCCACAACAGTGAGATATCTACCGAAGCGGGTGGCACTGGCAACGGCGGCAATATTAACTTTGATTCCCGGTTTATCGTTGCGGTTCCCCAAGAAAATAGTGATATCATTGCCAATGCCTTCAAGGGTCGGGGAGGCAATATTAATATCACTACTCAGGGCATCTTTGGCATTGAATATCGTCCCCGTCTCACTCCCCGGAGCGATATTACTGCCAGTTCTGATTTTGGAGTAGAGGGTGTGGTGGCTATCAACAACCTGGATATTGACCCCAGTCAAGGGCTGACTAACTTACCCACTGAAGTCGTGGATGCCTCAAATCAGATGCAACAGTCTTGTCAGATGGGGAGAAAACCCCAGCAAAATCAATTTATTATCACCGGACGCGGTGGTTTGCCGGATAATCCCGACCAGGCGCTGAGCAGTGATGCCGTTTGGACAGACTTGCGCCCGACTTCTCAAGCAGAGGCAACGCGAACCAGTTCTCTGACAGCTACACCTCTCACTCATGTCAACGCATCCCCATTGGTAGAAGCTCAAGGGTGGATGATTAAGCCCGATGGAACTGTAGTCCTCACAGCTCAAGCGTCTATCGCAACACCACAGTATCTTTGGCAAACGCCGACTTCCTGTCCGCCTGTCTCCAACTCGACTGATGCCCTGACTACCAGTCCTCGGTGAAAAAGGCAGAGGGCAGAAGGGAGTTGCTGCGTAATATCAAGTCTGTCTAATTGCCCTTAATAAAAACTTGTCCGCGTCCGGAGTGTTCCCGCGTCTGTGCGTCAGTCCTAAATATGGATATTCAACCGGACATGATATATAGCTGTCGCCATAAAGGTTAGGACAGGTTTAACAGCTCAAACGACCACGTACTAGTAGTAAACATCAAAGCCTTATGCCTTGTGCCTTTTGCTATAAGTCCTGTTTTGTTCTCAGTTTGCCTCAATAGCCAAGATAGTAGTAGTATCATAGATTGTGCCCTTATTCTAATGCGTCAATGCCAAAACTAAAAACTCGCAGAGCCGCGGCGAAACGTTTTTCCGCTACTGGCAGTGGCAAAATCAAACGCCGCAAAGCCTTCAAAAACCACCTTCTAGAACACAAAAACTCAGCCCGCAGACGGCGTTTGTCTCAATCGGCGTTAGTCCATGAACGCGATGCTGAAAACGTGCGTTTGATGCTGCCCTATTTGTAAACAACAGGGATGGGTATCAGGGGAGACACGATTGCTCCCTATCCATCAACCCCTAGTGCAAACTGGCAGCCAGTAAATAAGCTGCTAACCAGCAGTTAAATGTCTCACGCTCAAAAGACTTTTGACTTGGAGCGAGGCAGTACTGTTCTTTCGCAACTCGCCCACCAACAACTAATCACGAACAACGAATTATGACACGGGTAAAACGCGGTAACGTCGCTCGGAAACGACGCAAAAAAATTCTCAAACTCGCTAAAGGGTTCCGGGGTTCACATTCAAAGCTATTCCGCACAGCGAATCAACAGGTGATGAAGGCGCTACGGAATGCCTATCGCGATCGCAAGAAGCGCAAGCGGGATTTTCGTCGCCTCTGGATTACTCGCATTAATGCCGCTGCGCGTCAGCATGGCATTAGCTATAGTCAGTTGATGGGTTTGATGAAAAAATCTAATATCCAGCTTAACCGCAAGATGCTAGCCCAATTGGCTGTGATTGATCCAACGAGCTTTAACAAAGTGGTGGAATTAGCTAATCAAGCTGGGAAATGAGAAATTGGCCTAGCGGTAATGGGTAATGGGTAATTGCTCATTGCCAAAAGGTATCCCTATTACCTATTACCGATTACCAATTACCCATTACCTAAACTAGGTAAAGAGTCCCAATGGGGTTTATCCACAAGTTCTTCAGCTCTAGTTTTGTAATCGCGTTGGTAGCGCTATCTGTCGCGACACCGACATCAGTGCGTAGTGCCCAACTCAAGGAGATCGAACAGCGGGGTAAATTGATTGTTGCAGTCAAAGATAACCTGCGTCCCTTGGGGTTTCGTGACACAGCAGGCAACTTGCAAGGGCTGGAAATTGATTTGGCAAAACGTCTCGCTGAAGAACTGCTGGGGAAACCTAATACTGTTGTATTGCAGCCGATCCGAAATGCCCAACGACTGAATGCAGTTTTGGACGGTAAAGTTGACCTGACGATTGCCAGGGTATCAGCAACAGCGTCTCGTTCCCGAATTGTAGAATTTAGTAGACCGTATTACTTAGATGGTACGGGGTTTGTCACAAAGAATACTGCGATTACCAATTTGAATGATTTGGGAACTAAGACGATCGCACTGATCAAAAGTTCTAGTACAATCCCGGTTGTCAAGTATCACTTACCTACCGCTAAGCTGGTGGGAGTGGATTCCTATGAAGAAGCGCGATTACTCTTAGAGAAGGGCGGTGCTGATGCCTTTGCTGCCGATAATAGCGTCCTTGCTGGTTGGGTTCAGGAATATCCTGAGTATCGGATGTTATCGGTGCGACTCGCTGCTGAAGCGTTGTGTATCGTGATGCCTAAGGGCGTACAATACGCCCAACTCCAGCAACAAGTCAATGACGCGATCGCACGTTGGCAAGCGTCCGGTTGGCTAGCCGAACGCATTGCCGCTTGGGGTTTACCATAAGAAAAGATTGAAACCCCTATACTTTTTAAATCGTGGAAAATTCGCTTCCAATTGCTTATCTATTGGTGTTGCTAGTGCTGCTGGGCAGCGCTGGTTGGGCTGTCGTTCGTCAAGTTCTAAAAACTCGTAGAATCGAAACCGCTCTTTCACGACTGGAAAGAAAGCTGAAGAAAGAGCGAGGGACTGTTCAAGAGTATTACGAGTTAGGCAGCATTTATTCGGATAAGAAAATGTTCGCCCAATCTATCACTCTGTTTCAGAAAGCCCTCAAGGGGGCGGATGCAGAGGAAGAAAATCTCGCTCCTGTCCATAATGCTTTAGGCTTTGCTTACTTTGCCCAAGAGCAGTACGATATTGCCATTCGTGAGTACAAAGAAGCCCTAAAGCTAAATCCGCAATATGTTATAGCACTCAACAACCTCGGCCATGCTTATGAGCGGAAGAAGCAAACTGCTAAAGCGCTAGAAACTTATGAACAGGTACTCAAGTATGAACCTAATAATGCAACAGCAAAGCGTCGAGCCGAGTCATTGCGCAAGCGGCTCGTTCCCTCATCTTAAAATTGATTCATTGCAAAGAAAAGACATCTCCAATAATTAGTCTGAAAGCCTTATTCTACTTAAGCCAAAGTTTAATTTCTGGAGAGGTCTTAAGAAGATTTGAATAAATAACACTATAGAGGCACTCTTTAAGGGTGCCTTTTTGTTAGAACGAAAAGGACATGACATGCTTTAGGCAAGGATGATTGGGCTAACGTTGGGAGCGAGTGCAGTGGCAGTTCTGATCAAGGCATCTAAAAATGGCAACTGAGTGGAACTCTCAGTTCAGCGGTGTGGCAACCTCTCCAGCAATTGGAGCAACCAGCACAACCCAACCCAGGCGATCTAACCACAAAGTGACACTCACCTCTAGATACGTAACATTTATTGATGATTAATCTAAACTTATGTAAAACTGTTAGGGGTAAAAATTGAGAAAGTTAGTCCTCTCTCCATTCAGCATCCACGAAACCTATCCTGGGAAAGAAATCTTATGTTAAACGAAGCTGAAAATCAGTCTCCTCATCATGTTGTGATTGTGGGTGGCGGATTTGGTGGATTGTATGCGGCACAGGCACTCAGAAAAGCGCCCGTAAAAGTTACGCTCATCGATAAACGAAATTTCCATTTGTTTCAGCCTCTGCTTTACCAAGTGGCTACAGGTGGCTTATCCGCAGGAGATATTTCCTCTCCTCTGCGAGCTGTTTTAAGTGGTCAAAAGAATACAAAAGTGCTGATGGGAGAAGTGACCGACATAGACCCGACTCAGCAAAAAGTTATTCTGCCTACTGAAGAAATTAATTATGATACATTAATCGTTGCCACAGGCGTTAGCCATCACTACTTTGGTAATGACCAATGGGCAGAGAAAGCCCCTGGATTAAAAACAGTAGAAGATGCTTTAGAAATGCGGCGTCGTATCTTTGTTGCCTTTGAAGCCGCCGAAAAAGAAACTGACCCAGAAAAACGTCGTGCTTGGTTAACTTTTGTCATCGTAGGCGGTGGGCCAACGGGTGTTGAATTAGCAGGAGCAGTCGCAGAACTGGCTCACAATACCTTAAAGCATGACTTCCGTAATATCGACACCTCAGAGGCCAGAATTTTACTTTTAGAAGGGATGGATCGGATTTTGCCACCTTATCCACCGGAGTTGTCAGTAAAAGCTCAAGCTTCCTTAGAGGATTTGGGTGTCACCGTACAGACAAAAGCCTTAGTTACCAATATTGACAATAATCTCGTAACGATTCGTCGTGGCGAGCAGATGGAACAAATTCCAGCACAAACAATTCTTTGGGCGGCTGGAATGAAGGCTTCTAAGATGGGAGCAATACTCTCTCAACGCACGGGAGCAGAACTGGATCGCGCCGGACGAGTGATGGTGCAACCGGATTTAAGTCTAACGAACTATTCTAATATTTTTGTCATTGGTGATTTAGCTAATTTTCCTCACCAATACGAAGACGGCAAACCTCTACCAGGAGTCGCACCCGTTGCCATGCAAGAAGGGCAGTATGTTGCCAATTTAATCAAGAAGCGGTTTAAAGGAGAGACTTTACCCGCATTCCACTATAGCAACTACGGTAGCTTAGCCGTAATTGGGCGACATGCAGCCGTTGTAGATTTTGGGTTTGTCAGATTTTCGGGTTTCCTCGCTTGGCTACTCTGGACGTTTGTTCACATCTTCTTCTTAATTGAATTTGACAACAAGATACTCGTAATGATTCAGTGGGCTTGGAACTACTTTACTCGTAAACGTGGGGCTCGTCTGATTACTAATCAAGAGGGATTGCTCATTCAAGAAGAAGAGAGCAGCGATTATCGAACGCCAGTTGAGGCATAGCGGATTTGAGATTGACTATTTTAGATTTTGGATGAGTAGATGAGTAATTCACTCAGGTGGCAATGGATAGGTGATGCAAAAATCATTGAGCAATTCACTCCCCAAAATCCAAAATCTAATACCAATTCTCTATGAAGTTGTACTTTATGAACCCCCATTGTCGCCGTCCCCCTTTTTAAGGGGATGCGAGGGGGGTCTGAATTTGACAGGAGAGTTGGAAAACACTCCTTAGCCCTTAACCCCTGTTTCCCGCCTGGATTCCAGCCTCTGTTACCTGTGATGTAGTTGATGCAGTGTGCGGGCATTTTCTGACAAAATGGCTGTTGCTACTGATTCTGCTTCACTCGTTCTCAAGTCACCATCCTTAATTGCTTCATCTAAAATTTGTGCCAGTACCTCGCGTCCCCATTTCGCGCCTAAGTAATATAACTCTGGAATATTGTGAGCATCGGAAGAGTACATCAGCTTACTAATTGGGGCAAGTTCCAGCAATTGCTGCATGGTTCTACGCATCCCAGCGACACTCAAAAACGGCACGGCTAGCCCGAAATCTAGATAAACCTGAGGATAAACAGAAGCGAGATATCCTGCTTCCTGCACGTAAGGGTAAGAGGCGTGCAGCAGTACAATGGGTGCATTGTGAAAGCGGCTATCTTCGAGAAGCGATCGCATATTCAGTGGATTGCCTGCCTGTAGGTTCAAATCTGGGTCACCAAATCCTGTATGAAACTGCACCGGCATCCGGTGTTTTGCTGCAATTTCTAGTGCTTGCGTCACCAGAAAGTCAATTAAGGGTTTATCAGCAAGGCGCAGTGAATTTTGTTGAGTTTCTTGCTTGAGAACATAAAAGCGATGCTCAGCAAAGTCTTTCGGTGTCACTTGGATATTTAACCCCGTGCGGTAAGCAGCAATGCTTTTTAAGGCGACAACTTCAGACGGTGGCGGGTCAATTTCGCTGCGAAACCGTTCTAGGAATCGGCCAAAATTGCTTTCTTCACGGAAAAGATTCTCGGCTAGATATTCCAATCGCAAGATGCGCTGCACTGGCACAAATTGCTTGTGCCATTCCACGGGGAGAATTTCATCCGCTAAAAATCCATCATCGAGAAACACTGTCTTCAGCTTGGATGCCTGAAGAAATCGACGTGTCAGCGCCTCTAACCCGAACTCAGTACGACGCTCAACAATGGCCTTTTCTTCGGGTTCGCACTCCAACAGTTGGGCAATGTCTCGCAGACTACGGCGATAGAACAGACTGTGACGAGCGTGATTATTGACGATATCACTGTCATAACCCTCTGTAAACGCTGCTGGATAAGGATAACGTGCAGATGCTGAGGGAGTCAGGAGGTTGTGCGCATGTTGATCGATGGCAGCGATATCCCAGAGGTCAATCATAGGTTATGGGTGGTAGGTTACAGGTTGGCAAATTGGCAGGTTGAAAGTTGCCATGTTCAAACCTTCAATCTTCAACCTTCAACCTTGAACAGACTATCGTGGCGGTGGAAAAAACAGAACAGGATGCCAACTGCGGCGCATTAGTTCACTGGCAAAGCTACGCACAGACCATTCAATCAACTTTCCTGAGTTATCGGAGGAAATTGCGATCGCGCTGATGTCAAACTCTAAAGCCGCCTGCAAAACCTCTTCATAGGGATTTCCCAGGCGTGCCTCTGCATGGACTTGCAAACCCAACTGTTCCAACTCTGCTTTGACTGGTTTGAGTTTTTCCTGCGCCTCTTTGAGTTGATAATCTTTGGGGATTTCTCGGCGTCCGCCCTCATCCACAACCCAAAGCAGCATACACTTTTCTAACGAGTTTTCCGGTCGCGGCTGTGCTGCTTGTTTGACTCTTTGCACGAGGTACTGAGCCGCATTACTACCATCGTAGGGAATTAGCAAATATCGGAATAGATGCCGACACCGCAAATCTAGCTCTTCACGAGTGTAGGTTGAAATCATTTGCGGTCGCAGATTTAACAGTGGTGTTGTACAAGCTTTTGCCAAACCGGATGTTGTACTACCAAACAACTTTTCTTGCAATAAGCTTTGAATTGGCATTCCCGTTAGGATGATATCGGCCTTATGGTTTTTTGCCACTTTCGGGATTGTATCGACGGGACGTCCTGAAGGAACTTCAATTTTGACTTCTACTCCATCAGGTACGTTTTTCAAGCCTTCTTGCAAGCGATTACGTGCCTGATCAATCGCTTCTTGATTGATTCGTGGGATTTCTCCTTCTTCCCATACAGGAACACTGTGTAAAAAGACAATTTGCTGGATGCCGCCAGCCGCCAAACTAGGCACGAACTCTACAAGCCGATATAAACCATCCGAGAAATCGGTGCAGATTAGGCAATGCTGAAACATAGGCAGGGACGATGGCTTTTTCCTAACACTACCACCTCTACTTCCCTTGTTACCGCCTTTAAAGGCTTCAATGATGCTTCCCTGAAAACTTTAATGACTGAATTAGGTGATAGATAGGTCTTGAATTCTACAGATGGAACGAAGGAAACGAACCAAGACATTCTTTGATTATGAATAGTTTACCCAGTCAGACGCCATAGTGTAATATTCATTGCTTTTATGTCGGCGTTTACACAAGCAAGTGGCACATTTTGCCTAAGATTTCTGAAATTGTCGCTTAAGCGATAGTCACTCTTGAGATAGAGTTGACGCCCCGGCATCCCCAGCTCCTTTCCGGGCGCGGAACCGAGCAAGAGACGGAGGTCGCCCACTACTGTTAGGGCTACTACGACTCAAATTGAGGGTTTGCCCCTAGACCCCATTCTTGCTTAAGAAACTCTTTGTACATGTTTTCACGCACAATCATTTGCTCATAGAGCTTGACCAAGAAATCTTGGGCTTGCTCACGGCTCATTTTCTCCACTTGAGTTTGGAAAGAACGGATGTTGAATTGTTGTTCGAGAGATAGTTCCATCGTTAACTCCTTGTAAGTCGATATAGGAAGGAACGTTTCGGTCACAGAGCCCCTGATTCAGTGAGGGCTAGGTATTGGTGGGGCACTCAACCCTATACCCTTCTTATTACGAATCGTAACAACTGTTTGACAAAAATGCCATACCTCTCAATGCGTACTTTATCTGAACCCAAAGAAGGAATTTCTCTCTAAAAAGTTTCCTGCTTAAGGTTTAGGTTTTTTTAGCAGGTCATCATCTAGCAAACTGCTCAGTGTGAACAGTTGTAAGTAGTATTGCTTACCTAGTCCGGGAAAGAGGCAGACAGATGGACTCCTAAGGGCTTTGTTGACTTGAGCTTATCCTTCGCTCGTTCTGACAATAGCTCCATCAAAACTTTATAGAATTCCGGAAATAGATAAAGCTTGTAACAAGAATAGCCACAACTTATAGACAAAGAATTGTGAAATCAGATACAAAATGATGATTATCAGTGACAGTGAAATTACATCAAAAGGGGGACTGGGCATACGGCATGAGGCATGGGGTAGGGAAAAGCAACACTTACGTTGATTTATATCCACGTACTTAAAACAAGTCTTTTCCTCAGGGACTCAATCACAGTCCATGAACCTACAACAATTGTGTTACTTCATCTGTAGGTGCAAAGACCGTCTTTGAGCTGACGAAGCAACCCTGTGGGCAAAGTATTCAGTAATTGCTGAAATGTTGCCAAATATACAAGTTTCACTCAGTGACTTATGAAGCAGTTGGAAGGGAGATCCAACTGCTTTTTCCTATGAAAAAAGGGGTTAAGCTAAAACGCATCTAAATTAGACCTATCTTGAAAGTCGGGAATGGGGAATGCTCAACACTCAAGAATGTGCGTTCAGCGAGTGAGAGTCTGCCTTGGGTAGACTGGAAGTAAGTTTCACAGACGGCTATGTCCCAATCTACACCTGCCTCTAATCCTGAAGCGATGACCGACTCCTCATCAGCAACACAACCGCTATTCATCCTGGTGGACGGTCATTCTTTAGCCTTTCGCTCCTACTTTGCCTTTGCTAAGGCGCGAGGAGGGGGACTGCGAACCAAAACTGGAATTCCCACCAGTGTTTGTTTTGGCTTTCTCAAGTCGCTGTTGGAGGTGATGGGGTCGGAGCAACCGCAGGCGATGGCGATCGCATTTGACTTGGGATTGCCCACATTCCGTCATGAAGCCGATGATACGTACAAAGCCGACCGACCGGATACGCCGGAAGACTTTATCCCCGATTTAAAAAATCTTCAGGAGTTACTTGGCGCGTTAAGAGTCCCGGTACTGACATCTCCCGGTTATGAGGCGGATGATATTTTAGCCACCTTGGGGAAACAAGCCATTGAACAGGGGTATCGGGTCAAAATTTTAACGGGCGATCGCGATTTATTTCAACTCATCGATCCCGCTAAAGGTATTAGTATTTTGTATCTTAGTACCGATTTTTTGAAGCGAGGTCGCACCCCCGGCCCCAAAGAATTTGGCCCGGAGCAAGTTAAGGAAAAACTTGGGATCACACCGGAGCAAGTTGTCGATTTCAAAGCTCTATGTGGTGATAAATCTGACAATATTCCTGGCGTGAAGGGAATTGGAGAAAAAACAGCCGTTCAGTTACTAGAACGTTTCGGTTCCCTTAAAGAAATTTATGCCCACTTGGATGAAATAAAAGGCGCCGTTAAAACCAAGCTGGAAACTGGGAAAGACGATGCAGAACATTCCCGCTATCTTGCCCAACTCGCCTTTGATGCACCAGTGGATATCGAACTCGAAGATGCCAAGCTAGAAGGATTTGATACGGCTGTCCTGAAACCCCTTCTAGAAAAACTGGAATTTGGCTTATTTTTGGGCAAAATCGACCAACTTCAGCATATTTTTGGGGGTAGAGCAGCTGAAGATGCTGCAACGCCTGTAGGGGCGCAACGCCTTGCACCCTCTCCCTCTCAACCCGAATCCAACTCAGCAGACTCTACTGCACCTTCCCCCTCAGAACCGGAAGATGAGGATTTGTGGTTTTGGAGTGCGGATGACACCGAAGCAGCACAGCAGCAGGTATCGCATCAAAGTGAGTTTCACCCTCAGATTATTGATACACCCGAAAAACTCGCTCAATTGGTGCAGCAACTCAAAAACTTTACCGACCCCAAAATTCCCGTTGCTTGGGACACGGAAACCAGCGATTTAGAGCCACGAGATGCTCAGTTAGTGGGAATTGGTTGCTGTTTTGCTTCGCCCCAACTTCTAGAGAAGAGTGGAAGCGCCGGAGAGGAAGACCAAAGTGACAATCAGCCTTTAGAGGTCGAAGTAGCCTATATTCCCATTGGCCACAAGGCAGGTGAAAACTTAGATAAAGATACGGTTCTGGAAGCCTTGCGCCCAATTCTGGAAAATGCCAAGTATCCTAAAGCGTTGCAAAATGCCAAATTTGACCGTCTGGTACTGCGCTGTCAAGGCATTAAACTCGCGGGAGTCGTATTCGACACAATGCTGGCAAGTTACCTCCTTAATCCGGACACAAGCCATAACCTCACCGACCTAGCACAAAAATACCTAGGAATAAGACCGACAAGCTACACCGACCTGGTTCCCAAAGGCAAAACCATTGCGGATATCAGCATCCAAGCCGTTGCCAACTACTGCGGTATGGATGTTTACACAACATTTGGTCTAGTTTCTAAGTTACGGGAAGAATTGGAGAACGTTCCCACCTTACACAAGCTGCTGTTAGAGGTAGAACAACCGTTGGAACCTGTCTTAGCGGATATGGAATATCAGGGTATTCGCATAGATATTCCCTATCTCCAAGACCTTTCACAACAGTTGGAAAAGTATTTAGACACAATTGAGCAGAGAGCTTATCAGGCAGCAGAGGATAAATTTAATTTAGGTTCTCCCAAGCAGTTGAGTGAGTTGCTGTTTGAAAAATTAGGATTAGACCGCAAAAAATCCCGGAAAATTAAGACAGGGTACTCTACAGATGCAGCGACATTAGAAAAGCTTTCTGGCGATCATCCGGTTGTTGACGCCATTTTGGAACACCGCACTTTATCTAAATTGAAATCGACGTATGTAGATGCATTACCGGCACTAGTGCGTCCGGATACGCATCGGGTGCATACGGATTTTAACCAGGCGGCAACTAGTACTGGGCGTTTGTCTTCTTCTAATCCCAATTTGCAAAATATTCCCATCCGTACTGCCTTTAGTCGGCAAATTCGCAAGGGTTTTATTCCAGAACCAGGATGGTTACTGGTATCAGCCGATTATTCTCAAATTGAGTTACGCATTTTGGCACACCTGAGTAAAGAGCCAATCCTGGTTGAAACGTATCAGAATAATGAAGATATTCATACCGTAACGGCTAAATTGCTGTTTGAAAAAGAAACAGTAACGCCTGATGAACGACGTTTGGGCAAGACCATCAATTTTGGCGTAATTTATGGTATGGGAGCGCAACGTTTTGCACGGGAAGCTGGGGTTAGTGCAACGGAAGGGAAGAAATTTATTGAGCGATTTAACCAGCGCTATCCTGAAGTTTTTACTTACTTGCAGCAGTTGCAACGGGAAGCGATCGCACAAGGTTACGTTGAAACGATTCGAGGACGCCGCCGTTATTTCAACTTTAACAGCGCTACCCTTCGCAACTACAAAGGTCGCAATCCTGAGGATATTGACCTGAGTCAAATCAAAGGTTTAGATCAAAATGATGCTGGTTTACTACGTGCCGCCGCTAATGCGCCAATTCAAGGCTCAAGTGCCGACATCATCAAAATTGCCATGGTGAATGTGCATAAACTTTTAGAGAACTATCAGGCACGTTTACTATTACAAGTACATGATGAATTAATCTTTGAAGTTCCTCCGGAGGAATGGGAAGAATTGCAGTTAAAAATTCGAGAAACAATGGAATCGGCGGTTAAGCTAAGTGTTCCATTACTTGTTGATGTTCATGCCGGACAAAACTGGATGGAAGCTAAGTAGAAAAATTCTCTCTTCTCCTGCTCAGTGTTCTCTGAGCCTCCGTGGTTCGTTATTATTTGCAAATCAATAGAACTACTCTATTGTTTTATCAATCAATCTCATTAAAAGCATGGTTCGACTGTCACCAAAATCCTTCATATTGCTTACTGCTGCTATCCTCATTGTTACTTTAGGAGGGTGTGCCTACCTGCAAAACTGGTTTGGCGGAGGTGGCTATACAGTTAAACGCGTGTCGGATGGAGACACGCTAAGTGTCACCGATGGTTCTGGCAAAAGCTTCACCGTACGCTTTGCCTGTGTGGATGCGCCGGAAGTTCCTCATACAACAGCGGAGAGGAAAAGCAGAAAATTGGTAGACAAAAACCAATTTAAGTGGGGCGAAAAAGCGCAACAGCGAGTGCAGCAGCTAGTCAAAAAAGGAGGCGATCGCGTCAGCTTAACTGTAACGGATAGCGACCAATATGGGCGCAAAGTGAGTGAAGTGCGTCTACTTGACGGTACGTTCATTCAGCAAGTTTTAGCCAAAGAAGGATTAGTGCAAGTCTATAAACCCTATCTCAAAAATTGTCCTAGCGCTTCACTAGTCCAAGCCGCAGAAGCAGATGCGATGAAGCGGCGTGTGGGAGTTTGGGGAGATTCCAAGTATCTCTCCGCTTGGGAATGGAGACGTAACAATAAGTAGGGGCATAGGGCATGGGGCATAGCAAAGAAATAGCTAGGTTGATTAATGTCTATCTACTTAACCCAAAATCATAGGTCAAACAATTGACCGATTACCAATTACCCATTACCACCCAAAATTGCCCTCAAAAATCATCATCTTCTGAATAGTACGGCTCCCGTTGCCTGGAAGTTAACTGCCACAAAACAGGTAAAATAGCTCCCCCGATCGCACCGATACCCACACTAAATGCCAACACAAGACCTATCGGTATTTTTATAGTTTCAAAACCCAGGAAATTTACAGAGATCGGCGTAATATTTTGAATGGAAAAAATCGCGATCACTGCAATCCATCCCGCTAGGATTATGGAGGTGAGCAAATTAGCAATAGTTTTCATAATTATTAAACCTCTAGATAAACGCAGATGAACGTAGATTATCTTTCATCTGTGCATTCATCTGCATCTATCAGCAGTTAAACTCCTATCGGTTCTAACCGATTAATCATCAACTCCATAATTTCAGCAATTTGGTTTTGCTTTTCTGGAGAGTTGGTTTCCATGTAGACACGCATTAAGGGTTCAGTGCCCGATGGACGTAGCAAGATCCAACTACCATCTTCTAAGTAGAGTTTGATGCCGTCTTTGCGACCAATTTCTTTAACTTTAATGCCAGCAATGTCGGCGGGTGGATTCTTGGTAAAAGAGTCCAAAACCGCTACCTTGTGGGCATCATTCAAGTGTAGGTCGAGACGCTTATTGTAGAGAGGGCCATTCGCTTCTGCGATCGCTTCTTCCACGAGCTGACTCAACGGCTTCCCTTCAAAGGCGATCGCTTCAGCAACGAGCATATCCGCCAAAATGCCATCTTTTTCAGGAATATGCCCAATAATGCTCAATCCACCGGATTCCTCACCACCAATGAGTACCTCTGTCTCGCGCATTTTCTCGCCGATGTACTTAAAGCCCACTGCCGTCTCGTAAATGGGCAACCCGTACTTAGCTGCAAAGTTATCCAGCAGGTGAGTGGTGGCAACCGTCCGCACAATTGCCCCCGTCTTGCCTTTATTTTTAATCAGGTGACGCGCTAGCAACAGCAACACCGTATTAGGAGTCAAGACATTGCCTTGCTCATCGACAATACCAAAGCGATCGCTATCACCATCCGTTGCCAGACCTAAATCAGCATTATCCCGCTTCACCGCCTCGATCAAGTCCACCAACTGCTCACCCTTGGGTTCCGGCATTCCGCCCCCAAACAGGACATCACGAGTGGCATGAAACGTCTCGGTTTGACAACCACAGTGTTCTAGAACTGTATCTAGGTAGCCACGAGATGTCGAGTAGAGGGCGTCATACTTCACCTTCAATTGAGCGCTACGAATCCGCTCAACATCCAGTAAGGTGTAGATAAACTTCAAATATTCAGGCTTGGGGTCAAAGGTCGAGATTTTATCCCCGTTCTTGCCGCTGGGTGGAGCATCATCAGCTCCCTCAATATTGGCAACAATGGTGTCAGTAATCTCTGGTGTGGCTGGTCCAGCGTAATCCGGGATATACTTGATACCACAATAGGGTGCAGGGTTGTGACTCGCGGTAAACATCAATGCCCCAGCTGAGTTAAGGTGACGGGCATTGTAAGCAATTACCGGCGTTGGGCAATCCCGCTCGACAATCTTCACCGTCCAGCCTAAGTCGGCCAGAACTTCAGCTGCTGTGTGAGCAAACTGGTCGGCGAGGAAGCGTGTGTCATAGGCCACTAGAACCGGGCAGTCCTTGGAGTAAGCGGTATCCAGATAACTGGCGATCGCACGGGTTACCTTACACACATTGGAGAAGGTAAAATCATCGGCGATAATTCCCCGCCATCCATCAGTGCCAAATTTAATTTTATTTCCGCTGCTTGCTGCACTCATTTAGGCTACGTTCTCACAGTTCAACTCAATCTTAATCGAAGCCGATCCGATTGACACTTAAGCTATGTGCAGCAGATGTTTGTCAGCCCATTTGTTCGGAAACGCCAACATCAACGATGAAGGGAGTGGTAATGACTCCCTTGTCTTACCTAACTTAAGCTATCACCCTTGGAGGATTTGCCATGCGCTTTGTATTTTTGGTTCCCGACTATGATCCGAAAGGGGCTTGGCGGATGATTGACAAACCTCTGCGTCATCACCGCTTGAGATTTTTTCACAATATCATTCGCCTGAAGATGATGCGGACTCATGAAGTGTCGGGTGGAACACTCAATATCATGCGTCACTGCTGGGTTGCCCGCAATTGCGGCGCGAATGCCGTATTAGCCACCATGAGAGGACTTGACACCTATGGTGAACGGGGTATGTACAATCTGCCCTTCATTCGCTGGGCTGATCGTCGGGACGATGATATCTGCATTGTTCCCG
Organism: Waterburya sp.; assembly: GCA_036703055.1. GTDB lineage: Bacteria > Cyanobacteriota > Cyanobacteriia > Cyanobacteriales > Coleofasciculaceae > DATNPV01. The sequence continues at coordinate 12,553 of DATNPV010000149.1, read as the reverse complement.
ATTACGTCACGGAATTAATCGACCAAGTCAAAGGGCCTGCGATCGCTTATTTGCAGGTTCCCATCCATACTCACAATAACTTCAACTATCAAGACAAGCGAGTAACACTCTGGACAGACTCGCCGATGATGCTGGAAACCTGTAACAAAGCCTACCCAGCGAAGGAAGCCGAAATTGTTCCGAATATCGTTGACAATAACCTGTTTCCGTTCGTTCCCCAAGAGCAGCGAGAGCCAGGCTTACTCTTTGCGTTTCCCCGCAAAAACCCTGAGTTTATCAAAGAAACTCAAAAAGCTTATCAGGAAATGGGCGGTACTTTTTGGAAATTTGAACTGATAGACGGACTATCCATTCACGAGCTTGCCAAACAATTTCGTCGTCCTCAAGTCTTTCTAGCCTCCGCCGCTATTGAAGGGTGTGCTCTCCCTCCCCAAGAATCTATGGCGTCGGGAATTGTAGTAGTGGGAAGGACAGCCGCAGGAGCCAACTTCTGTATGCAGCACGGTGAAACCGCTATGACGGCAGAAACTCCTAAGGAAGCGGCGCAATGTCTGCGTGAGCTAGAAGATGCGGCACTGCGAGACAAGATTTCCCGTAAGGCAAACCAATACATCAGCTATTACTTTCCCTCAGAAGAACCCACCCGCTTCTGGCAAAAGATCATTCGCAAGTATGTATCGGCAGCTTAAAATCAAGCGTCAAATGCCAACGTCAGTGACTAGTGACCCCAACACGAGTCACTGCCAACGGGTCACTGTTAATCTCTCAATCAACCTGCTGCCCAAATGTTGCCAGGAAAACATTTTGGCGTTACGCTGTCAAGCATTAGCCTAATTGACAGGAACCGTATGGGGTAAAAGTTGCCAGCACGGTTCTTAGGGGAGAGGATTATAGTAATGTAATCCTTCTCACCGGCAATTTGATGAGCGATTTACCCTGCCTCTCGTCTTCTGCCATTGGGAGTACTATAGTATTCGGAGCTATAAGCTATCGTGATCCAGACTGAAACCCCAACCCTACCAACACTGCAAGCTGAAGTTTCCCGTCTGCGAGAAGATTTGCAACTGAGAGATCAGCTGGTGCAGCAGCTATCTCAAGAATTATTTCGTCTTGTCAAAGGCAACACCAACTTCACGCCTCCGCCGGAGGTTTCAGAGCGTCACCAGGCTCAAATGCGAGTCTTACGCGAACAGTTGCAAGATGTGGAGCAGCAGGTGACCTTTTACCAAACGCAGATTACGAGCCGTGATGAAGAAATTTATCAATTGCGGCAGTCAGTTCAGGAGTTAACTGAGCGATCGCGGATGTTAGAGCAGGTCGTTCAAGAACTGCCCAAAATTTACCGCCAGAAGTTTGCCGAACGCATGATTCCAGTGCGGGAAAAAGTGGCAATGTTGCAACGGGAAAATCGGCAGCTTCACGCTGAACTGCAAAGCGTCAGCTACCGCCTCGCCGTGAGAAGCCGCAACATTACACGAGTTGATTTACCCACGTTCTCACGTCCTCGCGGTGGCCCCATCCCAACCTTTGGGAATATCTAGAGTTCTCAGTTCTCATTGTTGTGGATACCCACCCATTGAACAGACGGGACAATTAGCAGGGGCTTCATCAACAACGGTGTAAAGGGTGGATGCAATGAACAATCAGTGGCAAAGCATTCACCAGCACTCGTAACCATGCAAGTTCTCACATCACGTTAGTTGGCAGACGCCTGTTTGCGGCCCAACCTAGGCAGTGATTTAAGGGATAGGGACATCAAAAGGTGTCCCTTAATTTTTTGATTAAGAGGCTCATAGGTAACAAGACTTACGCACTCGCCCCCCCATGCCCCCCAAATCTGGGGGGAGCTAAGTTCTATTCCCCCAAGTTGGGGGGTTAGGGGGGCTAATCAGCCAATGAAAGCGTAAGTCCTGGGTAAGTAGAGAGATCTAAATAATCGTAAGGTGGGCATTGCAGAGGATAACCCCTCCAACCCTGACTACATTCGTTTCTAGGCCATGCCTACCCTACAAGGTTCAACCTTCAACCCAATAACCAATTACCGATCGCGCTCCAAATCCTCAATCACCTTCTCCAAATACCAACTCTCCGGCATACCCGGATATTTTTGCTTAGCCAAATCAACCAGTCGCTGGGCAACTTCCCAGTAACCGCCGACCATTCTCAGGAGTCGAGTTCGTAATTCGTTATTGCCTTGAGCATTTGACCAGATTTGTTTTTCTTGATTGATGAAGATATCTTCACTATTAAGTTTATTAGCTCGTTTTTGAGCAGCAGAGCGTACTTTTGAGGAGAGAAAATTTATCTTTTCTAAGATTTGTCGATAACTCGCCCAATCTTGTTTCTCAAAATAGAGATTTGCTGCTTTTTGATAATCGTCAATCGCTCCCTGATAATCCTCAAAATTAGCGCGAGCCACAGCCCGATGCCCATACAATTGAGCCTCATCGGATTTCAGGGTTATAGCTCGTGAATAATCCTCGATCGCTTGCCGATAATTCTTTAGCCTACAGTAGGCATGACCGCGGTAAGTATACGCTTCAATATTTTCTGCATTCTGCTCAAGTAACTGATTAAAGTCATCAATGGCACCGCCATAATCCCCTAGTTCAATGCGAACTAGTCCTCGATGGCAGCGAACTTGGATATCTTGGGGGTTCAGTTGCATGGCTTGAGCCAAATCTTGCATCGCTCCCTGATGATTACCTAACTTAGAACGAACAATTCCTCGATAACAATAGGCTCTGGCATTTTGGGGGTCGATTTGCAGCAACCAGTTAAAATCTTCTAAAGCTCCCCGATAGTCTCCTTGGTTAACCTTCTTGACAGCTTGATTACAAAACGTCTGAGCTTGAGCCACACTCAAATGACGTAGTTGCGAAGCCTGAATTTCTGCCTGAATTTGGTTAATACTCTCCAAGCACTGACGGCAATGGGCAGTATCTTTCTGATCTAAATAAAGCTGTGCCGCTTTTTTCCAGCTAGCAATCGCGGCTTGAGTCTCTCCCAGTTGTCGGTAAGCCGTGCCCTGAAGTTTACAAGCCGGAGCATGGTTAGAATTGATGTATAGGACTCGATTGGCATCTTCAACCGCTCCCTGAGCATCTCTGAGCGCCAACCGAGCCAAACCTCGTGCGAAATAGCTTTCAATATCGTCAGGGTTGAGCTGTAACGCTTGGGTGTAGTCAGCGATCGCTCCTTGCTTGTCTCCTGAGTCGAAACGAGCTAAACCTCGTCTGTAGTAACCGAGGGCAAATTGCGGATTAATCTGCAAAGCTTGGTCAAAGTCTTGAATTGCGCCTTCAAAGTCTCCTTGACGAGCCTTATCTAACCCCCGATTGTAAAATTCTTGCTCCATGCTTTCTGTGCTCATGCCACCAGCAACCAATCCCGTAGCTAATCATCATAACGTAAGCATCTGATGACCTTCCTTGTGCATTGATCTGGGTTGATTTGCAAATGTTAAGTAGGTCGATTCGTCTTGCACCCTTGTCATTAAGCGTAACGTGGGCAATGCCTATCAATGCGATTACTAGCTTTTCAGAGTGTCCAAAGCATTGCCCACCCTACAGGAACTCCCCGTCTCCCCATCTCCCCGTCCCCACCTCTATTTTTCAAACAAACCCGGATGAAAATTTTGCTAGTAGAAGATGATGAGCCAACGGCTTGGGCACTGGAAGAAGCGCTGAGTGTTCATCACTATACCGTCAACAGAGCAACAGATGGTCAAACAGGTCTGAAACTGGCGACATCTTGTGACTATGACTTGATTCTTCTGGACTTGCTCATTCCCAAACTAGACGGTATCACGCTCTGCCGCCAGCTTCGCTCTCAGGGCTATCAAAAACCGATTCTGTTATTAACAGCCAAAGACGCTAACACCGATATTGTCAAAGGCTTAGATGCTGGGGCTGATGACTATGTCATTAAGCCCTACGACGATTCAGAGTTAATGGCGCGGATCAGGGCGTTGCTACGTCGGGGAAAGTCTACCCTCACAAGCGTGCTGCGCTGGGGAGAACTCTGCTTAAACCCAGATTCGGGCGAAGTCACTTTGGGTAATCACCTTCTAAGCTTGACGCCCAAAGAGTACAGATTGCTGGAGCTTTTCCTACACAATCCTCGACGCATCTTCAGCCGGAGTACCATTATTGATTGCCTGTGGAGTCCGGATGACTCCCCAACGGAAAATGCGGTTACCGTTCATATCAAGGACTTGCGGCATAAGCTGAAGGCAGCTGGAATGAGTGAAGAAATGATCCAGACGGTGTACGGCTTAGGCTATCGACTCAAGGCGTCACCTAAGCCACACGATGCTAATTCTGCACTCAGCCTTCAGGGTTCATTAGGCGAGGCTCAGGGTTCCCGGTTCAGGGTTAATGAGAATGAACAATTAACCATGGACAATCAAACCAAGGGACTGTCTTCAATCAACAGAGTATTGAAGCGATTCAGAAATACCTTTGCAGAACAGGTTACGACCTTAGAGCAAGTAACGATAGCGCTATCAGCAGGCAGCTTGAGCGATGACTTACGGCAGAGTGCCAAACAGTACGCCCACAAGCTAGCAGGCTCATTGGGAACCTTTGGCTACCCAGAAGGATCGAAAGTGGCGCGACAGATCGAACACCTGCTGATGGATGAGGTAACGTTGGGGCAAGGAGAAACATTGCGGTTAACGCAACTCGTCAGCACCCTTAGGCAAGAGTTGAACAAGCCTCCTGTTGTTCCTAGCACCGAGCCGATTTCGGCGGCTCCAGTTATCCGAGTGCTGGTTATTGATGATGATATCGCCTTAACGGAACGGCTGAGAACAGAAGCTGTTGCTTGGGGAATGCAGGTGGCGATCGCGGCTAATTTGACTTCTGCCAGACTTGCCCTTACCCAAGCACTTCCCGACGTAATTTTGCTGGATCTAACCTTTCCCAATTCATCTGAGGATGGGCTGACGCTGCTAAGGGAACTGGTAGAGCAATTTCCCACGCTTCCGATTCTAGCCTTTACCGGACGAGACAATCTTGCTGATCGGGTGGCGGTGTCACGTCTGGGGGGACGTGGATTCTTACACAAACCTGTCGAGCCGGAGCAAGTCTTCAATGCGATCGCGCAAGCACTCCCGACCACTCAGGCAGTCGAAGCTAAGGTTATGGTAGTGGACGACGATCCATCTGCACTGACAATGCTAAGCCATCTGCTGCAACCTTGGGGATTTCATGTGACCTGTTTAGAAAATCCCCTGCAATTCTGGGAGGTGCTGACAGCCACGGCTCCCGATTTATTAGTGTTGGATTTGGAGATGCCAACCTTTAGCGGGATTGACCTGTGTCAGGTGGTGCGCCAAGACCCACAATGGGGGAACTTGCCCATACTGATGGTAACGGCTCACACCGATGCTGAGTCGCTCAAACGAGTGTTTGCCGCTGGAGCTGATGATTTTATTAGTAAACCAGTCGTAGGGCCAGACTTAGTAACACGAGTGATGAGCCGTATTGAGCGAGTCCAATTACGACAGCAGCTAGAGGATATTAAGCAGAGGATGGGGAAGCGAAAATAAGTACTAAGTAGGTTGGTGCAATTAAACATCACGGTGAGGGCTGGGCATAGGGCATGGACAAACAACGGTTACGTTTATTGATGTCTACCTACTTACATCGCACGGCGATCAGGAGAATAGTGTGATGGAAGTTAATGCCAACATTCTGATAGTCGATGACCAACCCGATAACCTGCGCACCCTTTCCTCCATCCTGAACGGACAAGGCTACAAAGTCAGAAAAGCGATCAGTGGGCAGATGGCGTTAGAAACCATCCGTTCCCAACTCCCGGAACTCATCTTGCTTGATATCAAAATGCCGAAGATGAGTGGCTTTGAAGTCTGCTCAACTCTTAAGGCATCGGCAGACACCTGTGAAGTTCCCGTCATCTTCTTGAGTGCGTTAGACGACGTAGCAGACAAGGCGAAAGCGTTTGCCCTTGGAGGAGCTGACTATATTACCAAACCCTTTCAAGCCGAGGAAGTGTTACTGCGGATTGGGCATCAGCTCACCATACGGCAGCAACAACGGCAACTCATCGAACAGAACCTACGGTTGCAGCAGGAAATGCAGGAACGGCAGCGCTCCGAAGCCGCCCTCAACCGCACTGGGGAGGCTCTACAAGAGAGCGAAAACCGTTTCCGCGGTGCCTTTGATCATGCTTCGATTGGAATGGCTTTAATCGGAATCGATGAACACTGGATTAAAGTCAACAGTGCGTTATGCGACATGCTCTGCTACTCAGAATCGGAGTTGCTCACAACAACATCTTCAGCTTTGATTCATCCGGAGGATGTTGCTGCATATTACAGCCACCTCAAGCAGATGCTGGCGAATGAAATCCGCAGTTGCCAAGAGGAGTTGCGCTACTACTGCAAACCGGGACGTGTAATCTGGGTACTGATGAATACATCTTTAGTGCGGGATACCCAAGGTAAACCGTTGTACTATGTGGCTCAATTCCAAGACGTTACAGAACGTCGAGCGATTGACCAGATAAAAAATGAATTTATCTCGATTGTTAGCCATGAACTGCGCACTCCACTAACCGCAATTCGGGGTTCTCTGGGTTTACTGGCAACCGGAATCTACGATAGTAAACCGGAAAAAGCCAAGCGTATGCTCGAAATTGCCGTGATGGATAGTGAACGCTTGGTGCGCCTAGTGAATGACATCCTTGACTTGGAACGGCTGGATTCCGGGAAAGTGACTTTGGACAAGAGAGTCTGCGATACGGCTGAGTTAGTGCAGCAGGCTGTGGAGACAGTACAGGCGATCGCACACCAGGCAGAGATTACTTTTTGTGTTTCCCTGGTATCTGCTCAAGTCTGGGCTGCACCGGATGCAATTATCCAGCTCCTCACAAACTTGTTGAGTAACGCGATCAAGTTTTCCTCTCCCCATTCCATCATTACCCTGACTACACAACTCGTATCTGACTACGTCCTGTTTCAAGTGCAAGACCAGGGACGGGGTATTCCGGTGGATAAACTAGAAACTATTTTTGGACCATTTCAACAAGTTGATGCTTCAGATTCTCGTGACAAAGGAGGCACAGGGTTGGGCTTGGCAATTTGCCGAAGCCTGGTACAGCAGCATAGTGGACGTATCTGGGCTGAAAGTACTTTAGGTAAAGGCAGTACATTTTACTTCACCTTGCCTATACAACCAGAGCAATAAGGAGACGGGCATGGGGCATAAAATGATACCAAATCCGTTTTCATCGCCTCATTTCTCAAGAGGGGAAAGATTAGCCACCAAGCCGAAAAAGGGGTGTACGATGCGGATTTGATATGAGGGGAATGTGTCGCTTACAAAAAGAGAAATGGGATAAAGACGAACCCTAAATTCTAAACTATGAAGCATCGATCATGAACGATGAACCATGAAAGCTAAACGAATTTTAATTATTGATGACGAAGAGCGTATTCGTGAACTGGTTCAGGCTTGCTTTGAAGACTTGGGAGGCTGGGAAGCCATTACTGCCGAATCAGGGAGTGAAGGCTTGCTCAAGGCAGAATCTCAATACCTAGATGCCATCATGCTGGATGTATCCATGCCAGACATGGATGGTTTTGTTTTCTTTGACAAGCTTCAGGAGAATCCTAAAACCCAATACATTCCAGTCGTGCTTCTGACGGCTAAAGTGTTGCCTGATGATCAAGCACGGTTTGCTCAGATGGGCGTAGCTGGGGTCATTACTAAGCCCTTTAACCCTGTAACGATTTGCGAACAGTTGGCTGAAATCCTGGGGTGGAAACTATAGCCAACTAAGTAGAGGGATCTAATTAATCGTAAGGTGGGCATTGCCCATGATACCCCTCCAAGCCTGGCAACAATTCGTTTCTAGGCAATGCCCACCCTACAACTATGTTTGGTTTATTTAAGCGCACCTACTTATTGGCCATTTATTTGGTCCAAGTTTCCACTTCTTCATCAGTTCCTTATTTTTTCGTACTAGTCTTGGAGGGGCATAGAGTACTGTTTTATATCCTGCATTCGATGTAGAACAGCTTAGTGCAGAAATTTAGAGTCTAGTCATACGTAAGTGGAGTGAGACACTGTTGTATGAAAATGCTGGAAATTGCGAGAACCACTAAACGGATTTTGCTCGTTGATGATGAAGCCCATGTTCGGGAGGTTGTAGAAGCTTGCTTAATTGATCTAGGCGGTTGGGACGTTTACTCAGTTGCATCTGTTCAACAAGGGCTAGACAGATTAGTGACTATGCAACCCGATGCCATTATTTTAGATCTTGCCATCCCAGGACTGGACGGCTTTGCCTTTCTCCAAAAGCAAAGAGCCAATCCAGTCACACGGTCAATTCCAGTCGTGTTGTTGACGGCGAGAGCAGGTTGGTTTACCTTGAAACAGCTTCAGCCGTTTGGTGTGGTGGGAGTGATTGCTAAACCGTTCAATCCTGTCTTACTGACTACCAAAATTGCCAAGATTCTCGGTTGGTCTTTAGCAAAATCAAACTGATTTAATTCTGCACGCTTCTACAAATTTGTAAAATTCTGTTCACCAATTTGGCCTTCCTTGCCACAGCAGCCTTATCGAAAAGGGTTAAGCTATAACTTTTTTTAAGACTTGCTTCATCTTTATAAGTTCATTATTTTTTCATCCTAAGCTCAAAGAAATGCCTGTATTAGAAACGGAAAAGTATCATTTTTCTGACTTATCGTTATCTATTGAGTTTGCTAGGATACAACAAAAGCATTCGTTAGTAAAGCTTTGAGTTGGGTGGAGGTTTGGACTGCCTGAATATGTCAAAACGGTCACAAGACCCAAATTACTCTGCTATCACTACCCAGCTTGAATTTTTTTCTAAAATAGCCAGCCTTTTCGTAGCGCTGATTGGTTTTGTCGTGGTTTGGGGCTGGGTATCCGATATAGCAGTCTTCAAAGGCATCCTACCCAGCTTGCCTACGATGAAGGTGAACACAGCCATGTGTTTCCTTCTCGCAGGGGTATCGCTATGGCTGCGGCATTGGGAATTAAACAGGAAACAGGAAACAGGAAACAGGAAAATTCAACAGGACTTACGCATTCGCCCCCCGACGCCCCAAAATCTGGGGGGAACTGGATTTACTCCCCCCAAGCTTGGGGGGGGCATGGGGTCCCCTCTGGGGAACTCGGGGTCCCCTTTGGGGATTAGGGGCAGGGGGGAACGGGGGGGGCAAAATGATGGTGTTTGCGTAAGTCCTGTTCAATATTTAAGTTTTAGCTGTGCCTTTTTAATTGTCCTGATTGCCCTACTGACCCTCATTCAATACGTTTTTCACATCGATCTGGGAATTGATCAACTACTGATGCTACAGCCGGAACCTTTCGGAAGTACAGTAGCGCCAGGACGGATGGCTCCCAATGCGGCGCTGGCAGCTCTTCTGGAGGGATTAGCCCTACTACTATTGAGCGGAAGCCGTCCGAACTATCTGGCGGTGCAAGGCATAGCCATTGGAGCATGGCTGCTGGGGTTTATGGGGCTGTTGGGCTATGTCTACGGCAGTGTTTACTTTTACACGGCTAGCTCATTCACTGGCATGGCAGTACATGCGGCGATCGCATTCTTGCTACTTTCCAGTGGCATTCTCTGCGCCCGTCCCAACCAAGGCATCATGCCAGTACTGAGTAGCAACGGTGCAGGCAGCGTGATGGCGCGACGACTACTGCCTTTAGTCATCACCCTACCGCCTTTAGTGGGGGGGTTATATGAAATCGGTTACCACTGGCATCTCTACAACGAACAGGCCAAAACGGCCTTAGTGAGTACCTCAGATATCATCTTATTCTCAGGATTGGTTGGGTGGAACGCCCGCAGACTCAACCGCTTCGACTTCCACCGCACACGCGCAGAACTATCCCTACAACAAGCTAATGCTCTGCTACGGCAGGAACTTCGTACACGAAGGCAAGTGGAGGAAGCCTTACAAGTTTCTCAGGCTCGATTTGCGGGAATTTTGGAAATTGCTAGTGATGCGATTATTTCGGTCGATGCTCACCAACGCATTACTCTGTTTAATCAGGGAGCTGAAAAGGTCTTTGGCTACACAGCTAGTGAGGTACTCGGTCAACCCCTGGATTTGCTCTTGCCCAATCGGTTTGCCGCCGCCCACCGTCAACACATCAGTAACTTCGGTGAGTCAACGGGTAGAGGACGGCGCATGGGAGAGCGTAGAGAGATTTTTGGTCGCCGTAAAGATGGGAGCGAGTTTCCCGCTGAAGCCTCCATTTCTAAGCTGGTAATGGGTGATGAAATCGTGTTCACCGCTTTTTTGTGCGACATCACCGAACGCAAGCAGGCACAGGAGGAAGTGGTCAAATTAGCGGCGATTGTGGAATCGTCGGATGATGCAATTATTAGTAAGTCGTTGGATGGAATTATTCTCAGTTGGAATACAGGTGCACAACGAATATTCGGTTACACGCCTGAAGAAGTAATAGGTCGTCCGATTTCCATCCTCGTCCCACCCGATCGCCGAGATGAACAACCGCAAATCTTACAAAAAATCCGGCAGGGAGAGAGCACCGAGCAATACGAAACGGTACGTGTGCACAAAAACGGTCAGCGAATTGATATATCCACTACGGTTTCTCCCATCAAAGATAATGCTGGCACGGTTGTGGGGGCTGCTGCCATTAAGCGCAACATCACTGAGTACAAACAGGTAGAGCAGGCTCTACGAGAAAGTGAAGACCACTTCCGCGAAATTGCCGACACAATCAGTCAGCTCTTTTTTGTGCGATCAGCCAGTTCAGGTCAGTTCCTGTACGTCAGCCCAGCGTATGAAAAGATTTGGGGACGTACCTGTCAAAGTCTGTACCAAAATCCCAAAACGTGGATGGAGGCATTGCATCCAGACGACCGCCACCTGGTTCAACAGTCCCTAATAGAACAGTGTCGGGGCAATCCGGTCAAGCGGGAGTATCGGATTATTCGACCTGACGGTCAAGAGCGCTGGATTGTTGCTCATATTTCGGTGGTTTATGACGAGGCAGGACAACCCTTGCGCTTTATCGGAGTGGCAGAAGACACCACGCAGCGCAAACAGATAGAAGAAGCGTTGCAGCAGAGCGAGGCACGCTATCTTGCCATTCTTGAAGATCAGACCGAACTGATTGTTCGCTTCTTACCCGACGGCACTTTGACATTTGTCAACGAAGCTTTCTGTCGTTATTTTGGACTAAAGCGAGAGGAACTCATCGGCAACTGCTACGAACCTGTCGTTTTTGAAGAAGACCGCGAATATGTGGCTCAACTGATTAACTCTATCAGCTCAGAAAATCCGGTAGTAACGATTGAAAATCGAGTGATCGTTCAAGAACAGGTTCGCTGGACGCAATGGATTAACCGGGCACTATTTGATGAACAGGGATGCTTAGTTGAGCTGCAATCGGTAGGACGAGATATCAGCGATCGCAAACAGGCCGAGTTAGAACTGATTCAAAGTCGCGCTCTTAGAGAAGCCATCTTCAATGAGTCTACTGATGCCATCTTTCTGGTTGATGCCGAAACGCGTCTAACTGTTGATTGTAACCGTCGGGCTGTTGCACTCTTTGAAGCGTCCAGTAAAGATGAACTGATCGGCATTAATGGCGGCAAGATACTACAAAAGCGTCGGTTCAGCCCAGACGAGGTAGCGGCTTTTATTCAGGAAATCAATAGGCGAGGCTTTTGGAGCCGAGAAATCGAGTACCTCACAAAACGAGGAAATACCTTCTGGGGAAACTTAGCCGCTAAACAAATTACGGTTGCCGGCAAAGTCATGAATATGGTGCGGATTACCGATGTTAGCGATCGCAAGGCGACGCAAGAGGCTCTAGCACAAAGTGAGAGGCTATTCCGCATCTTGGCTGAAATCTCCCCGGTGGGCATCTTCCGCTCAGATGCTTCTGGACAAACGATTTATGCGAATGACCGCGCTTGTCAACTGGTTGGTGTTTCCTTAAAAGATGTGCTGGGATTGCAGTGGAGTTCTTATATCCATCCAGAGGATCGAGAACGAGTTTTTCAAGTCTGGCAAGATGCTGTAACTCATCAGCGTCCTTGGCAAGGAGAATACCGTCTTGTACATCCGTCAGGGAAGGTAACCTGGGTCTTATCCCAAGCCGATATAGAACAGGAAGACACAGGCTCGGTCATTGGGTATGTGGGCACTTTAACAGACATTAGCGATCGAAAACTTGCTGAAGAACAACTCCGTAAAAGTGAGGCTGCCTTGGTTCGGGCGCAACGAGTGGCTCATGTTGGCAGTTGGGAACTCGATGTAGCGACAAAAAAACTGACTTGGTCTGAAGAACTCTTCTACATCTTCGGCTTTGACCCCAACACATCAGAACCGTCGTATGGCGAGTATTTCCAGTATATTCACCCAGACGATCGCCCTCTGCTTGAGCAATACTTCGACCGAGCCATAACCGATGGGACTCCCTACGAAACTGACTTGCGGATTTTGCGAACGGATGGCTCCATCCGATATTTGGAAGCACGAGGAGAAGCCGTTCGCGATCAGCAAGGG
>DATNPV010000241.1:0-23738 GCA_036703055.1 Waterburya sp. | reverse complement strand
AGCTGGATGCCTGGACACTGTGAGTCACAAAGCTGCCGAGCTGGAAGAGCGAGACACAGTTGCTCGTATAGCCAAGCGTCTGGATGAAAATAACCTTGGGGTGATAGCGTTTCTACCAAATCTTCCAAGGCAACTTCTTTTTCTAAGACTCCATCGTCAAGTTGCTCAGCTGACTCATCTAACCAAACGAGTTCCGATGTATCAATTTTTAAACGGTGGTTGTACTGCTGCAAGCAGCGATCGCAGGTCAGGGTAATAATCGTTTCCGCTTGGGCAGAAACCTCTAGATAATTACCTTGATGCTTTACTTGCAAGCGTCCGCGCACGGGGGTCAGTGTCTCTAAACCCGCAATGCACTCATTAAACTGAATCGCCTCTGTCTGCTCTCGTAATCTAAGCAGCCAAGGAATATGAATCGCTTCCATGATGCTTTTTCCTCTAATCGAACCCCATCTGGTGTTCAAAATGCAAAATGGTTATTTTTATTTTGCATTTTGAATTCTCCAACGGGGCTGGTGAATTAGACCGTTCTAGTTTGACTGTGCCCTGTCGAACAGCTAATTACTCACTCACACGGTTTTAGCGCAGACGCACAACCAAACGCCGATCTGGCTCCTGTCCTCGGCTTTGTGTCTCCAAGTCCTCGCATTCCTTCAAAAAGGTATGAACTTGACGGCGTTCTGCGGACGACAAGGATTTCATCTCAAACTCTTCGCCCGTCTCGCGGACTCTCTGGGCGGCATGAGCTGCCAACGCCCGGAGTTCCTCTTGACGCCGGAGGCGATAGCCATCGAGTTCTACCGTGTAAGCCGCTTGCTGCTCTTCAGACTTCCCTAAGTTCAGAATTGAATTAGCTAGGTACTGAATCGAGTCGAGTACCGTCCCATCTGGGCCGATTAAGGTTTGAATTTGTTTGGCTGTCAGTTCTGTGTGATCAATCGTTAACCAGTAACTTGGCCTATCTTCGTTGGGGACATCAGTTTGTGTTACCTTAACCGCGGCAGTCAATTTTGATAAGCGCAGGAGTTCTTCTAGCCACTGCTGACCCTGCTGAATTAGTTCATTGCTCATAGTTAACTGGAAGGCTTTTTCTTAGAACGCCGTTCAAAAGGCAATGCCTCTCTCTTTTCTTCCGCTTTTGCCTGGGTCTCTTGCTCCTCGATTAGTTTCTGAATGTTTTCTGGCAAAGGTTCTCGCATCAAAATGAACGTTTGAAGCGTCTGAAACATATTGGCAACCACCATATACATCAGTACGCCAGCCGGCAAGGGGAAGAACAAAAACATCCCAGAGAAGATGATCGGAGTGATCTTATTTACCGTTGCTTGCTGCTGCGATGAGGCATCACCCGAAGTCTGACCACTTTGACCAGAGAGAAGTTGGTTAATATACAAGCTAATGCCAAAGACGAGAATCATGCTAATTACATCCCAGTGGATGGTTCCGTCTTGGTCAAAAGCACCGACTCTTCCTAGAGCATCAATAAAGAGAAATCCTTTATTTGCAGCTAGTCCAGTAATTGTGCCCTGAAGGGTGACATCTCCGGGTTCGATCGCTTCAAGGGTGCTATCTTCGTTAATTTGCAAACGCTCTGCGCCTTTGGTCACTTGCCATTTGGGAGTGATTTCCGTGTCCGGATAATCGGCTAGCAGTTTTTGCAGTGGTTTGCCTTCAAGCGTTTGAAACTCTACTTTGGTTTTCTCTCCAACGACTAAACGGTTGCCCCCCGGTAGAATAGCGACAACTGGAGCATGAATGCCATCCGCAATGTAAATGTTCTGGGGTTTTGTCGCAAAAGCCTGGGGTTGAACCATCTCCATTTGCTCTTTGGGCAAAATTTGGAGAGTAATTGGGTAATTAACGTCAGAAAAAGGTGACCCCCGCAAGGTGGCAAACAAGGCAAACAACACCGGCATTTGCAGCACCACTGGTAGACACCCAGCCAAGGGATTGCCATACTCTTTGAAGAGCTTGCTCATCTCCTCTTGCTGTTTAGTTGGGTCATCTTTGTAGAGCTTTTGAATTTCTTCTTGCCGCTTCTTCATCAGCGGTTGGGTGATTCGCATACGCCTCATGCTGCGAATGGAACCAGCGTTTAATGGAAAGAGGGCAAAGCGAATCACAAGGGTCAGCGCCACGATGGCGAGACCATAGCTAGGCACAATCCCGTAAAAGAAATCCAGGATTGGTAGCATGACGTTGTTGGAAAGAAAGCTGATACCAAAGTCCATTCGTATGAAGTCAACCTAGGCGCTGTAAAGTTTTCTGAATCTAATCTATCTAATCTTTGTCCAAAGGCGAGACGGGTTAACCGTCAAATTAGACAAACATCCCACATTCTAGCCCCAGGTAATCTGGTCTGTAACAGTTGGGGAGGCTAGCAAATGGATGTTTGAGGTGAAAAGCCGAAAATAGCCTTGGTGAAGGGGGATTAGGGCAAAAGTTAACTCAAATCGAGGGGAATTGATCAGTTCACTTACTCAACTCACCTCGTCTTATCCTCTCCGTTTTTTCTTCCTAAAGCCCTAATCCCCTAGTGGGGCAAACCTCTGGAAAATATGTTTGATATCTGCTGCTTTAAGCTTTTACAGAATCGAGAGGCTTACCCGTTTTTTGGGCGGCTTTTTGAGCAATGTAGTCATAGATTTCACGGAACCGAGGTAAGGCGCGCAGTTCCAAGCGACTACCATCTCTGAGCGTAACAACAACGTCTCCCCACGTTCCGATCCCACGGGGAACTTTGACGACTCTAACAACTTCTGAATAGATAATGTCTGTGCGATCGCGCCCCTGCCAACCCCCTGTTACAGAGATACGGCGATCCGTAATTCGATAGCGCAGCCATAAGGCACGAACGATCGCTCCTACCGTCAAAGGGATGCAGATGACCGTGAACGCTAACAAGATATTAATAATTAGATCGCCAGGGTGGGGACCACCTTCGTAAAAGACTTCCTCTTTAATGCCCATTTAATACCTCTGCTTCTGCCAACAACTGCTCTAATTCTCGCAAAAATTGTGCATATTCGCACTCCCCAGCTCCTGGCCGGACTACAATTACCAGTTGCCATCCTGGTGATAGCCGTGCCAGCAACTGGCGTAAAGCAGCTCGAATTTGTCGCTTAATTCGATTGCGAACAACCGCCTTTTTGCTAACTTTTTGGCTGATAGAAATGCCAATCCGAGTTGGAGGCTTGTCTTCATCCGGAGGCAATGATGAGCTTTGAGTCGGGGCGTCCACGTTACTGGTACGCTGAGGCAGAGCGCGTATAGCTAAATAACGACCTGATCGGCGAATTCCCTTTTGATAAATGGCCTGAAAATCTCGCCAATGCTTGAGTCGATGAGCTTGAGGCAATGCCACGCTTAAACTCCAGTACGAGGACACAACCAACAGATGTTCTGTTCAAGCAACCCCTACGAGACGGATACTAACTCAAACTAAACAGTAAGACGATAACGCCCCTTGCTTCTACGAGCTTTAATGACGTTTTGACCCGTTTTGCTACGCATCCGTGCGCGAAAACCCGACTTTCTTTTTTGCTTGCGGCTAGTGCCGTGGAGAGTACGTTGAGTCATAAGCTGTTACTTCAAAACAATCAATTAGACGCTTTGTCCAAGAGTCACAATCTATTAGATTAGCATTTCCATGAGACAACATCTGTACTCAGTCGAATCGAGGGATGATTTCCCACTCCTGTTGCTAATCGGAAAACAATCACGCATTTGCTAACCGCCAGCACCTCCAATACTCAAAATCCAGGTACCCAGGTAACGAGGTAGCGGCACATCGCCCGGTGACAGAGCTCGACATTCAAAGTAGTACATCCCACCAAACGACGGGTTTTTGACATTGGAGAAGACCAATTCAACGCTACTCCCCGCAGGGATTGGCTCGGCTAGCTCAATTTGAATGACGTGATTTTCTTTATCCCAGTTGACTTCAGCGATGGGGACTTTTTTCCCTTTGGCTCGAACTTCAACTTTTTTGGGATCAAACTTGCCCTTGAAATAATCGGGATAAGAAATTGCAAACTGGGCAACTCCTAAATCCATTTTTTTAGCAGGGATTTTCAGGCGGTAGCGATCCCAAGCGTCGGGTTGACCGCCGTAATCTAAGTAATAATTCAGTTGATTTTCGCGAGCAACCCCACTCCACAACGTAAATCCAGGGTTGCTTTGTGCCCAACTTTTGACGGAAATGGTTGTGAGTATACAACTAGTAATCGCCACAGCGCCAAACAGGCGTCGCACAGACTTTCGGGAAAACATAGGCTTACTACTCATTTGGGTAGGGCAATCAAGTTTTTTTTACTAAACTTTACTTTACTGGCTTGGACTAGATTACGGGTCACTCACCAATAAAGCTCACAGGTGGTGACGTTGCAGGCAGATAGAAAGTGCCGAATCATTAGCCTTGAACCGTTGAGGGGTGTGCTATTACCCAGAGGGTGAGGTTCCTAATAAAACGGGAAGTGTTACAAGAATGAGTTTAGTAAGGGTACAGTTGTCAATTAGTCCTTAAATTTTATTAAAACTTTTTGTTCACCCTGTCAATGCGTCAACACAACGAGTAATACCCATGCCCCAAATACCAGCTACAAGAGACGGGCATTGAGCATAGCGCGGTCGCCCGTACTGGCGGCTGTGTACCCGCGGCAAAATGAGTGGGGAATGGAGACTTGAGGGATGCCATTACCCATCCCGTTGTGTTCTACCGACGAACACCATCTCATCTAGAAATTTTAAGACAAGTTAAAGATTGCCTTCAGGATCAGGTGGGCAACATAGGATGCAATGTATAACCTTACTTGCATACTCTGCCCTACCTGTTTAGGAAGGGCAATGTGCTGCTGGCTCTCTGGTGCTATCAGGGAGGGTACAGACTCGCCAATTTCACAGGCTAGTTTTGTTTAGGCAAGTTTACTCATCATGACTAGCATAAGTTAAAAGGAGCGTACATGAAAATAGCGATCGCGAAAGAAATTGAAGTCGGTGAGCGTCGCGTTGCCTTAATTCCAGATAGTGTTGCCCGCTTAGTCAAACAGGGCGTAGAAATATGGGTAGAAGCCGATGCCGGAGAGGCATCGTTTTTTTGTAATGAGGCTTATGAAGCCGCAGGAGCTAAAATTATCTCCGAGCCGGCTGTGCTATGGGGTGAAGCCGATGTGGTGCTGAAAGTGGGCATCCCCAAAGAGCATGAAATTAATCAGTTGCGGGCAGGGAGTGTTTTGATTAGCTTCCTCAATCCGTTGGCTAACCCAGAAGTGGTTCAGCATCTAGCCAACCGGAAAGTCACGGCGTTCAGCATGGAGTTGATCCCCCGTACCAGTCGCGCTCAAAGTATGGATGCTTTATCCTCTCAGGCGGGTGTAGCCGGCTACAAAGCGGTGCTAATTGCGGCAGCCGCTTCCCCGAAGTTCTTCCCCATGTTGACAACTGCGGCAGGTACGATTAAACCGGCTAAGGTGTTTGTCATGGGGGCAGGAGTTGCAGGCCTGCAAGCGATCGCTACAGCCCGACGCTTGGGGGCGGTAGTAGAAGCCTTCGACATTCGACCAGCTGTAAAGGAAGAAGTGCAGAGTCTTGGAGCCAAGTTTGTGGAAGTGAAACTTGACGAAGAAACTGTGGCACAAGGAGGTTACGCCAAGGAAATCTCTGAGGCATCCAAGCAGCGTACTCAGGAAATGATTGCCGAACATGTTAAAAATGCTGACATCGTGATTACAACAGCTCAAGTCCCTGGTAAAAAAGCCCCCTTACTCGTCACCGAAGAAATGGTAGCTCAAATGAATCCGGGGTCGGTCATTGTTGATTTAGCCGCTGAGCAAGGCGGCAATTGCGCTTGTACCGAACCGGGCAAGGATGTTGTGCGCAATGGTGTCACGATTATTGGCCCAATTAATCTGCCCTCCTCAATGCCCGTCCATGCGAGTCAGATGTACGCCAAAAATATCACGACTTTGCTGCAACACATGCTCAAAGAGGGTGAGTTACAGCTGAACTTGGAAGACGACATCATTGGCGAGACTTGCGTTACCCATGCAGGAGAAATTCGCAATCAACGAGTCAAGGAAGCTTTAGTAGTTGAAGGTTTGAAAGTTTAAAGATTGAAAGCTAAACGTGGGAAGGTTGTTCGGCGTAGCCGTTTCCGTTTGCGGAGCATGCGCGCAGCGCGTAGGGTAGGTTGAAATTTGAAAGTTATAACCTTCAACCTATTAATTTTGTAATCTGCCAATCTTCAACTTTTATAGCTCACAGTTGATCGTGCAAAAAATCTAAAAATTCATGACAACAGCAGTACTACTTTCGAGTTTGTTTGTGTTTGTACTGGCGTCTTTCGTTGGCTTTGAGGTCATCAATAAAGTGCCACCAACTCTCCACACTCCCCTCATGTCTGGGGCGAATGCAATTTCTGGCATTGCTGTGATTGGGGCATTGATTATTTCTGGCCCCAAAGAGTCGAATGTCACGGTGATTTTGGGTCTGATTGCCATTATCCTGGCAACTGTCAACGTGGTCGGCGGTTTCTTAGTAACGGATCGGATGTTGCAAATGTTTAAGAAGAAAGAGGTGAAGGCATGACCGACTTTTTGCCTACGGGGATTGAGCTGAGTTATTTAGTGGCAGCGTCGTTATTTATTTTTGGGCTCAAAAGGTTGGGTTCTCCAGCAACAGCCCGTCAGGGCAATCTCATCGCTGCCATTGGGATGCTCTTAGCGATAGTGGCGACGCTACTGGATCGGGAGATATTGAACTACCAGATGATTCTCTTGGCGCTGGCAATTGGTTCAGTGCTAGGTGCGATCGCCGCTTATAAAGTGCAGATGACCGAAATGCCCCAGATGGTTGGTTTGCTCAATGGTTTGGGGGGTGCTGCCTCTGCCTTGGTTGCCATTGGGGAATTCTGGCGACTGCTCAATAGCGGAGAAAGTGTAAGCCTGTACGCCACGATTACGATTATTCTTGGCGTCTTAATTGGCGGCGTTACCCTGACGGGAAGTTTAGTGGCATTTGCCAAACTACAAGGGCTGCTTCCGGGGGCTCCAATGACGTTTCCGTTGCAACAACCGATCAACGCCCTGCTGTTGATTAGCTTTTTTGTGGCAAGTGGTTATCTCATCCTCTCACCCGGTAATCTCTCCATTTTCTTGGGAGTGGTTGTAATCTCCCTTGTCCTTGGCGTGTTATTTGTCATCCCCATTGGTGGCGGTGATATGCCCGTGGTAATTTCACTGCTGAACTCCTACTCCGGTATAGCTGCAAGTGCCGCTGGTTTTGTGGTACTTAACAATATGCTGATTATTGCGGGAGCACTCGTCGGTGCGTCGGGGATCATCCTGACTCAGATCATGTGCAAAGCGATGAACCGCTCCTTGACAAGTGTGCTGTTTGGTGCATTTGGATCAAGTGGCTCAGTCAGCGTGGCGGGTGCTAGTGCCAGCAGTGATAAAACAGTGAAGAGCATTGACTCCGAAGAAGCGGCGATGATGCTAGGCTATGCCCGTAACGTGGTGATTGTGCCTGGCTATGGGATGGCAGTGGCTCAGGCGCAGCACACGGTGCGAGAGTTAGCTGACTACCTAGAAAAAATGGGCGTTGAGGTTAAATATGCCATTCACCCTGTTGCGGGACGGATGCCGGGACACATGAACGTCTTGTTAGCAGAGGCGAATGTGCCTTATCCCCAGCTGTACGATATGGATGATATTAATCCCCAGTTCGATGAAACTGATGTGGCGCTAGTGATTGGTGCTAACGATGTCGTTAACCCCGCAGCGCGGAGTGATGCGGCTAGCCCGATCTACGGGATGCCCATTCTGGAAGTGGACAAAGCCAAACATGCGATCGTCATTAAACGGGGAATGAGTACAGGCTTTGCTGGTGTTGATAATGATCTGTTTTACAAAGACAAAACCATGATGCTTTTTGGCAGCGCCAAGGATGTGGTAGCTCAGTTAGTTTCTGAGGTAAAGCAGCTTTAACGAAGGCTGTAGCTTCGTAGGTTGAAGGTTACAGGTTCGTAGGTTGAAGGTTATAATTTTCAACTTTCAACTGTCCAACCTTCAACCTGAAATATCTGTGGGATAGTCTGTATGAATGGCCTCTAGCTTCATTAAAATTTTAGGCTTGAGCTTCTCAAACTCCTGCTTAAGTATTTTTTTACTCAACTGGGGTTGAGCCGAAGAGACTAAGGTCTGACTAGAATTCGCCCACTGAGCCAGCATTTTGCATTGGGCGGGGGCAATCGTGGAAGTCGTAACGTGAGTACATTTTTCCGGCTCAGAAAGAGAAAAGAATAAAATCCGGTAGCACCCCGATTCGCCTAAGAGCCTCACCAGTTTCTGACCGAGATCAGTTTTGAGATCCAGATAGCAAGGTAGCCAACGAGCTCCATGTTCTCGGTTATGCAAGGCTGTAATCCAAAGCACGATTGGATGGGGTGAAGGTAAAAATAGAAATTGGTTGTAGCGTGTGCTAACCAAACGGTCTTGGATGTCCTTCTTGTTGAGCATCACCCAGAGAGTGGCTAGAACCTCTTTATTGGTTTTAATAATATGGGGAAAAACAATGGACGCTTGAGGTTTGCTCTTCGGCCAAGAAGAGGCCAGACAAATATCATCCGCTGAGGGGTCGCGTTCATAAAGTGGCCTATCATTGGACGGAAATTTGATTTTATCCCGCCATTCCTCAAACAACTCCTGACCCCGCTTTAGTCCCTCCTCAATGGACTTTAATATTCGTAGAACATCTTCAACACTTTGAGGGCGATTGTTGGGGTCTTTGGCTAGACAGCTGACTACCAAATTCTTGAGGGGATTCGGTAATTTTAAGTCTGGATTAACCGATTCAAAGGAGCGAGGAGGGGTGTAATGATGCGCTTTGTACCAGCCACCGAAGGAATGAGTTTCTCCCATAATGGGCATCTCTCCAGTTAGCATCTCAAACATCATTACACCCAGACTGTAGACATCAGAGCGTTTATCCAGTTCTTTCCCCTCCATTTGTTCTGGCGAGCAATAAGCCAGAGTTCCCATAAAGGAGTGGGTTTGAGCGCTGTCGGATAGGATAAGTTTGGCAATCCCAAAATCGAGGATTTTAACTAATTCTCCGAACGAGTCGTCTTGAATAACGAGAATATTACTGGGCTTAATATCTCGGTGAATAATCGGGCTGAGTTTGCCATTAATGACAATGCCTTTGTGTGCGCATTGCAGTCCTAAACAGATTTGGCGGGCAATATTCAAAAATCGAGGTAAGGAAAGAGGTTGCCGTCGAATTATTTCGCTGAGGCTTTCTCCTTCCAAGTATTCCATGACGTAGAACGAAATCTCGTTTTCGTCTACGCCGTAGTCTCTTACGCGAACGATGTGATTGCTTTTTTCTCCCAGCAGAGCACAGATGGTAGCTTCTTGCTCGAAGCGTTCGCGCATTTTCTTGGTCAGCAACGCTTGGGAGATAAATTTGACAGCAACGATGACTCCTCCCAAGAGGATATCTTTGGCTTGATAAACCCGACCCATAGCGCCTTTGCCGATCAGCTTGATCAGTTGATAGCGATTGGCGAGTAAGCGACCATAGTTGGGGTCTGTTGTCATGATGTTTGACAGCTTAGAGCAGTTAGAAGAAGATACTTATTCAGCCAGTTTCGTCCCAAGGACGATTTGAGGAGTGAGACGGCAAGAACTTGTCGGTATGACTTAACTATTGCCATTCCAATTTAACCGACTTTTCCCTCCTATCAAGAGGATTTGCCCTAGTCGATAGGCTAGGGACTAAGCAAGGTAACGCTGGTGTTCTGGCGTCATGCCAGCCACTCGGGTTTAGAACAAATTGTAATTCAATGAACATTGCTCCAGCCGCAGTGAATCGAGTGACTCAATGAAGTTGAACTCACTACTGACCTACAGGCAAACAATTGTCATGAGCGTTATTCGGGTTGACGCTCTAGAGTTGCCTCCATTGTGCTTGTAAGATAGTGACCGGCCATGATGCCACTAGAAAGATAGTAGGTGTTGTCATTCAGTCGATGGCTGGTTTCAAAGCCACTACGACGATGGCGATCCCCTAAGACCCAGTAACGTTGAACGATTGATTCTGGAGTCACCCAGCCTTCGCCCTCTACATGCCCTAAGACACTGTGTTTTAAGACAAAAGTGTACTGGCGTTCGCCAACGTCAAGACGCCCCCGATATTGAAAAGATATATCCTCGCGCTCACTGTCGGGAAAAACTAGCTTTGTGACCATAGTAAACCAGTTTTCTCGACCCCAGGCAATGATCGTCTTACCTTTAACAGGAATTGGCATCCCATTGCGTTCCAGCCAATACCCCTGGAGTGTCCAGCGTCCTGCCTCCAATAAAAAGGTGTGAGCCACGGTGTTACCCTTTTTTTATGATCTAATCTAATCTTGCCACTCTCATTCTCTTCTCTCAGATCGCTTGCAACCAGTAATTAGCGCTAACTCACTGTTTTCGCCACCTGCACTGATTATCTTAGCAGGAGATTGTGGCTTTCCCTCTGCTTTACATCTCCTACGAAGGGATGGGTATTCAAGCACGACCTTGACAACCAAACTCACATAGAGTTAGGAAATGCTCTTTTAGCTTTAAAATTTTGGCGGTGAATAAACATTGCCTAGTAGTACTGCTGCCTTTGCTCCGGTAACGTTGGGCAGATTACCAGGAATTCCTAGATCACGCCAATGCGCCAAAACAGCAAAAGCGATCGCTTCTTTGAGATCTGCACTTACCCCTGCTTCATCGGTGGTTAATACCTGTATTGATTCTAGCTGAGTTTGTAAGCGTTGTTTCAGGTAGAGATTCCGGCTTCCACCCCCGTTTAAGAGAACCATCTCAGGCATCTGGGGTAAAAAGTTGCGGTAGCTGTTGACAATCGAGGCGACAGTCAATTCAGTTAGCGTTGCCAACATATCAGCGGGCGTCAAATTATACGCTGAGCTATCTGCCAAGCATTGCTTCAGGTAATCCCAGCCAAACAACTCCCGTCCTGTGGATTTTGGCGGTGATGCCTGGAAAAAGTCTTCCTTGAGCCACTGCTCCAGCAATGCCTCACACGGATTGCCACGACTAGCCCAGCGCCCATCTTCATCGTAAGTTTGGCTACCATCCGTGAAATATTGTACGGCTAAGTCCAAAAGCGAGTTGCCTGGGCCGGTATCCCAACCACAGACTTTATCTATCCAGTCCCCTTGACGCGCAGGTAGATACGTTACATTGCCGATGCCACCGATATTCTGAACGCATCGGTGCTGAGTCGGTGACGAGAGCAAGTAGGCATCTACCTTTGGCACCATCGGAGCCCCCTCTCCTCCAGCCGCGATGTCAGCAGCGCGAAAATTGCTGACTGTTTTCATACCCGTCAGTTGGGCGATGAGTTCTCCCCGTCCTAATTGAAGGCTATATCCCAGCTGAGTTGAAGGTTGAACGTTAGTAGGTTGCAGGTTGGAAGAGGGGTTTGAACCTTCAACATTCAACCCTCCAAACTTCGACTCTTTGGGTCGATGGTAAACGGTTTGACCGTGGGAGCCAATGAGGGTGGCTGGGGAGTAACCCGTCTGTATTTGTAGGGCAGCCTGGGCAAATTGAATCGCGATCGCATCATCTAATTCTGCCAATTCTGCCATAGACAGAGCAGCTCCGGCACAGACTTTCAGAATTTGCTCTCTTAGCTGTGGCGGGTAAGGATAAGTAGCACCAGCAAGCAACTCAACCTTCAAATCGATATCAGTACCAGTAATATCTACCAATGCAGCATCAATGCCATCTACGGATGTGCCGCTGATTAAGCCAATTACGCGGGGCATGGAATGTTGTTTCCACTGGGTTAGCGTGCGTTTTTAGCTTATCGGACTGATGGCGCGATCGCAAACGACTAAGCTGTTCTACATTGGACTTGCCTGCTCCTGACTGGGTACGGGGCATGGGGATTGGGAATTGGGAATTGGGCATGGAAAAGAAGCAGTTACGTTTATTGATGTCCACCTACTTAATCGTCATTCAACTTCAGGAGTTACGCAGTATCCGTCGATTAGCCCCCCTAACCCCCCAAGATTGGGGGAAGATCTTACTCCCCCCAGATTGGGGGGCATGGGGGGGCAAATGCGTAAGTCCTAAACTTGCATCTCCCCGTCCCCCATCTCCTCGTCAGCTTAGAAGCGTGACCGAAATCTGACCCTCCCCTCCCACTTTCCCCACAAAACCCTGTTTCAGCAGGCAGTTTGATTGCTTCACTTGGGTTTTAGATTGGGGTTGAGCCGCCACCACGGCGGAAAGGGGATGCGTGCTGACCACTTTCCAGACAGCATCCTGAATGATACCGACTAACTGAAGATTATTGACGTTGTAAGGGCTTGCTGTCAGACCTTTCGGGTTTTCCTGGAATAGTGTGGCATAGAATGTACAACCCACAATGTAAGAACCAACATCATTAAAATGAATGCCATCAGCATAAACCTGGGTAATGCTGGTATATCCTGGCACCTGACCGGCTTTTATCCGTTGGTCTAATTCATACAGCACATCCCCCACTGGCACTACAAAAACATGGTCTTGTAGCTTGGGGTACGCTGTTCTTAACTCGAAGGTCAGCTTTTCAAAATAGTCCTTGGTTTCTTCTGTACCGTCCCATCCTCCTGTATAGTCCCTAAGCCACTTTGAACCAAAATCCAGATGGCCATCTTCATCTCGGCGAGGCCAGCGAGAATAGATATAAATGCGAAGATTGGGGCTTTTTGCCAAGGCTAGATCGATGAAGTTCCTTGCCATGACTAAATCCCCTTCATCGCCGTCGAGGTGACGGTCAAAGGGTTGGAGGGTGAGGACATCCCATTGGTAATTGGACAAAGCATTTCGGTAGTGACCAAAGGGGTCTTCGCTCAAGCCGTCATCGGGATGCTGCCAGATCCAACTCAATGGTGCACCAGGAATCATGTGCCTGCCAAAAACATACTTGTGACCCCGACTTTCTGCCAGTTGGTTTAGACCTTCGTAGTTAATGGTATCCGTTACGCTGTTGCCGACATGATAGACCTTCAGAGTCTGTTCGCTATGTGCGGCAAAGTTGACCGAAAGCACCGCTAAGATTGTCAAACAACCTAGTGCGATCGCTCTCAAAGCTGTTCGATAAGACATGAAAGCCCTCTCCTACGGTGCAACGTCAGCAATGGGAATCCCCATCTTTTCAAGACGGCTCTCTATCTTTTAAGGTTTCATCCAAAAGTCAAACAGATGTTACAAAAATACATCCCTCCAAACCTGAAAGTGGCTATACATTACACCTATCTTGAAAATCGGGAATGGGTAATCGGGAATGGGTAAGAGGGAAGAGAGATTTTCATCGTTCGTTGTGAACGCCAGTTTATGCGCTCTCTTGCTCGCGTTCGATTTTTGCCCCCCTAACCCCCCAAGGCAAGGGGGGAACTGAAATCTCAAAGTCCCCCAGAATTGGTGGATTTAGGGGGCTTTTCAGAATTTATACAAGAGACACCATGAGCTGTCGCTCACAACAAAGGATGAAAGTAGACTTTCAAGATAGGTCTATTTATGTGCTGAATTTAATGTGGAAAAGCTAATTATCCAATCTGAGTTAAGAAGCGGACTGCCTTAAGGATATGACCTGCACATTCGGTCGGAGAGGTATCGTAAAAGGCACGCCAAGCCGCCGCTTTGTACTCGTCGTACTGATTAGCTCTTTGGGGAAATCGCTCTAACCAAGCCAACCGTACGGCATGACCGATGAGAACATCCAACACGATGTACTCTTCAATTTGTAATTCAGGGTTGCGTTGTGCGATCGCCGCTAATTCCATCAACGCCTCAATATTCACTTGCCGATATTCGGGGGCTTCGATTTTATTGAGCAAATGCTCCACCCTCAGGGCAAAATTCTTTTCCCCTGGTGTCATCTCCGAAATCAGGGGTTGGCTATCCAAGCGATTGCGGCGCTCCAACTTATCGCCAATCACTAACCCCTTACAGTGCTTCATCACCAGCCAAACACAAGGGTAAAAGTCTTTGGGAACACGACCGGCGCTACCATCTAGCTGCCGCTTTCTCGCCCAGCTGCCAACGGCTGATAGTTCCTGTGTCTCTTCCTGATCTTCTGCCAAGACGACCCAATCAATTTCCCCATTGAGCTGCTTAACGTGCAACGATTCTTGCTGACGCAGCTTTTGATTCATCCCCTCATAGCCAGCCAAACAAGAGCGTAACCGCATCTTGATTTCAAACGGGCTGAAGTGCATGAGCTGTTCATACGCTTCATCCTGAGTGACGCCCAGTTCTGCCGCCAGTTCACTAGTCAACAAGAGAATCAGATACCCAACCCTCAGTGTCAGCAAACCGTCCAGCAAATTCGGTTCTGACTTAATCAACAGACCTAGGTAAATCAAAATTTCTTGGGTTAGGACGCGATCGCGAATATCCTCTCGACAAAACTCATCAATTTTGGCACTAATTTCTAGGTGCGATACCGGATTTTTAATCAGTGAGGCTTCGCTGTAAGCTCTTCCCACTGTAATTTGCTTACCGCGTACCAGTATCTCCGTCACCGCATCCGATAGGCTGATATCCACCTTGTTCAACAAACCAGCCGCTTGACGCACTACTCCCCAGTAAGGAAAAGCTGATTCCGTACCTGCTTTAATGTAAACTTCATCCAGCAAATCGGCGACCGTCACCCGTACATTTGGCCCTCCAAAACCTGTATCAAAATCCAACCTCCGCAGACGCTTCAAGGTACGCAAGAGTTCGATCTGCTCGTACAGGTTCTGCGACTCCCGCAAACTGTCTAGCAATAACTTGAGATTGGTTTCACACTCCAGCAGGAATTCCTGAGTATGACCCAACCGACCGTTTTTCCCTGGATGGCTGGTTAGGTAGTAGCAACGAGGTGTTGCATCTTTGACCGCTGATTGCGTGAATTCAAACTCATGCAAAAAATCAATGCGCTCGGTTCTGGCTGTCAGCATTAACTGATTGAGGCGCCCCAGTTTCACCCGCACCCCATTACACACACCGTCTTTTAATTCCTGAATTAACTGGAGTAGGGGTGAGCTTTGAAGGGTTGAAGGTTGAAGATTCTCTTCCCAACGTCCAACTCTCAACTGTTCTTCAGCCTCAATTCCTGTTTCTAACATCGTATGAGTCAACAACAGCGTCAGCGTTGGACGCCCCAACTCACTGTAGTGAAGCTGAATATGAGCCAATTCACTTCTGATCTGATCCACCAAGAAATGGTAATCAAGGGTCAAGTAAAACTGCTGCTGGTCTAAAAATGCAGGCAGGAAGACAATCGTCTCTCGACCAATGCGAAAGATTCTCGATGTAGTCAAACTCCGTAGTCGGCGCATTGGGCGCCCGGTTAACGCAAGGGCATCACAGCGCCCCATTTGGGCATAAACCGCTGACAACTCCGTAGCCTGACGCACCTGTACAGGTTCTACCTGTTTGGGGGTTTGCGTCGCAATTCCATAAGCGGCTAACTGAGCCTGTAAATCTTCGTCTTCTGCCAGTAAAGCCACTTGTACCACCGGGTCTTGATGACGCCCTACGCACAAATAACGTCCTGAGGGATCGATATCTCCAGGTGCTATCAGCCCTTCACTGAGCAACTGCCCCAGAAGGTACAAACTCTGCGCCCATACTAGTGGCACATTTTCGTTAGGAAGGCGTTGTTGGCTGTGGGGAAGCCGCCGCTCAGCTTCAATTTTATCGGCGGGCACATAATAAAGTTCCGGGAGCAGTTTGAGTCCATCTCGCTCCACTAATAAACCTTCTAAACGCGCCTGATAGTTTTGGACTTGCTCGGTGTCTCCCCGAAACAGACTATCCAGCAGCAGGTACGTAAAAAATAAAGGCCACTCACACTCAATATGCTCAAACTTTTGTAGTTCCCAAGGCTCATAATGCAGGCGTGAGGTGTCTTCCAGAACTGTTTGGTGACCATCCCGCAAGAAGCGTTTGCACCCGTATCGTCCCTCTAACTTGTTAGTGATGTTATTTCTTGTGCGTTCAATTAACTGGGCATCTTCTACAGCAAAGGCAGGGAAACCGATGATACTTAAGAGGGCTGCATCTGTTTCTTTCGAGCTAGACTCACGAGGTAACAGCGATTCTAGGGTGATGCGCGATCGGGCAATCTCATCGGGTAATACATGAATTACAGACGTCTCTGAGCCACGAACACCGAATAAATCCAATCCATTGATGGCTTCCAATGCAGCTTTTGCCATCCCAACTGAACTAGCGTTGAGTTCGGCATTACCGTGATTAATTTTATTGCCTCGCTCCCAAATTCCGTAATCCGGTGTCCGATACGTCCGACCGATGTAATAGACGAGATTTTGGACGAAGTTCACTTCGTCAATTGTGTAAATAATATGCAACCCTGATGCTGTCATTTGTGCCAACATCAGCAGAAACAGGGACGTAGCATCAAGCTGTAAGTGCCCCCACTCGTCATCGCCCACAACCACGTCGCCCGTGCTGGTATTGTACTTAGCGTGCAGGGCGTCCAAACGGGATTGGGTTTGTTTAAACTGTTCTACTTTGTGAGCTTGCCGCATCATGCAGAACAATAGCCCTCGCATCAACTTGACTACGCTATGCTCTAGCTCGAAGGTGCGCCCACTAATGCTATCTAGCTTGCGGTACGCTAAGCTCAGTCCCCAAACCGCCAAAATGCTGTAAACGTTATCACGAACCCAAGCATCTGTGTAGTCACCGTGAGCATTAATCGCTGTACTGGCCGGTAGTAGACCAGTAATCGGGTTTTGACGTTGCAGAATGATCGTTTTGATTTGCTGATAGTAGTAGTCCAAGCGAGCTGGTAACTGGGAAGCGGGAATAGACATAACCCATCTCTTGAAGGTCTAAGGATTTAGAGCTGCGGCTTTTTCAGTGAATCACCTATCTCAACCTTTATGCCTACGCTAAATAGAACTTATCCAGCTTGGCAATGCAGAGTCTTGCCGTTTTGCCAACTGTTAGTTACATTAGTTGACATAAGCGTTTACAAAACGTCACTAACGGAGCAAAAATTATGCAAGGCGAAAATCGCAACGAGGCAAAATTCGGCTTCACTCCTCAAGCTGAAAACTGGAACGGTCGCTTAGCCATGATTGGCTTCATTGCTGCCCTGATCACTGAATTTGTGACGGGACAAGGTGTACTCCACTTCTGGGGTCTGATGTAAATCAGCAAATTTGATTAGGTAATCTTTGCCAATCGTAAAAGTTAGCTGGGTGTTTCTGACAAGAACCCCAGCTTTCTGATGAAATTCGCTTCCGAGTGTTTTTTCTGCTGTCCCTGCCTCGTTTGTCTCTTAGCAGATTCGTTAAGGTGAGAAGGGTATTGCTGGTGGTAAAGTCAGCGTCTCTACCGTAGAACACACGGTCGATCAGGCTTCAGAAGTGAGCTGTAAAACTAAGCCTATCAGAATGTAAGACCTAAGTATACGGAAGTCCCAGGGACATGGGAGTCGGAGAAAGGCGACGCTTACAGATGGATAAATATCATCAATAAATAATATAGGGGCGATGCCAGCATCACCCCTCTTCAAGACCGCTAGATAACTCTATCGCTCACTAGCGGATGTATTCCTTGAGAATGCTATTACGATTGGGATGACGCAGTTTGCGCAGCGCCTTGGCTTCGATTTGCCGGATTCGTTCGCGGGTAACGTTGAAGATTTGACCAATCTCTTCTAAGGTCTTCATGCGCCCATCATCCAAGCCGTAGCGTAGGCGTAGTACATCGCGTTCACGGGGGCTTAGGGTGTCAAGAACGCTTTCGAGGTCTTCCCGCAGCAGATTTTTGGAAACTTGATCTTCTGGAGTTTCACCATCGGCTTCAATAAAATCTCCCAGTCGGGAATCTTCTTCCTTACCAATTGGCGTTTCAAGGGAGATAGGAAGTTGGGCTGATTTGGCAATGAATCGCAGCTTCTCGATGGTCATTTCCATGCGATCAGCGATTTCTTCTTCTGTGGGTTTGCGACCCATTTCTTGAGAAAGAATTTTAGTTGTTTTTTTGATGCGAGAGATTGTTTCATAAAGGTGAACCGGTAAGCGAATGGTACGAGACTGATCGGCGATCGCTCGTGTTATGGCTTGCCGAATCCACCAAGTCGCATAAGTAGAAAACTTGTAGCCTTTTTCATGATCAAACTTTTCTGCGGCACGGATTAAACCCAACGAGCCTTCTTGAATCAAGTCTTGGAACGACAGTCCCCGATTCATATATTTCTTGGCAATGGAGACAACCAAACGCAGGTTGGACTGCACCATTTTGTCCTTAGCGCGTCTCCCTACGTAGAGGCGATGACGAAAGGCTGGTAAGGCCATGTTCACCTCGGAAGCCCATTCACTATCTTGTGGCTCCCGCTCTAATTGAGCAGACAAGCGTTCGCGTACACGCTCTAACTCCAATAAGTCAGCAATCTTACGAGCCAGTTCAATTTCTTCATCTGCCCGCAACAGCCGAATTCGACCAATTTCTTGCAGGTAAAGACGAATTGAATCTTCTGTGTAGTGCTTCTTTTTTGCTTGTGCGCGACGACGGGTAGAGCGCACCTTACTACCAGGCTTACCGTCTTCCTCATCCGGTTGAGCGTCCACCAGCTCGTCTCGGTTCGCGTCATCCTCGATCAAGAATTCAAACTCGCTATCGGGCTGAGTAAGTGTTGCGAGTACGTCGTTTGCCTGGGTCATGCCTTTTTCCTCATGCTCCTTCAGTTAAAGACCAGTAGATGGTGTCCGTTTATCTACTTACATAGCGTAGCCAGTAAGTGACTTTCTGTGGCATTCTTAGTTGTATTTTCATCGCCGAGCTCGACAAGTAAGATTCTGTTTTACTTTTTTAGCTCAACAACTGCTGCGAATGCACGGTTACAGTTAAGTTTAAATGCTGGCTTGTCTTGAGACTTTTTGATTGTAGCTTTAATTACCAAAATTGGACTTGGGTTTTTAGCTTCAATCTCAAAGGGGGTGAATTGAAATTAACCAATGGCTTTTACACAAAGCTAATGTCAACGGAATTAATGCACCCATGATCATTATTTTCCTCAAGTTGCCTTATCCTGTGGTTGACGTCAAAAACTCTCCTCACCTGGTGTTAGCTAGGGTTCGGCACTCCTATGCTGTGTTCACAAGCTGATTCCAGTTCATTATCAAATCTAATGTAATAGTTGTTTGTGCAGTTGCGGGTAACCCAATCAGATCTCAAAAATTGATGGTCATCCCCTTTAAGGCTCAAGCTATCCTAAATTTACTCTAGCTTTAAACTTGATCACCCTAGATAAATAGCTGAAATACACTAAGCCATTTTAATGAATCCAGCTGATGAATGACAGCAAGGATACCTCTTGGAATCCATAAATTAGCAATTCTTTAGTACAGTTGTTCTGCTTGGGCATCTTCTCTGACTACGTTAGCGAAGTTTTTCTAGATTAGGGCAATTTTTCTCTAACCAGAGGCAGGGAAGGTTTTTACATCGGTGTGCTGGTGTAAGACATCCGTAAAACAATTGTTGTAGCACACAAACTTGTCTGTTGTGTAAAGAGGCTGATTAAGAAAGCTGTAGAAATAGGGCGTTGGGACTAGGGCGTCGGGCGTCGGGGAAAGAAATTTTCATTCTCAAGTTTCCATAACTGGTCAATTGTGACGAAATCATAACCTTGTTGTAACAGCACAGGCAGTAACTGAGCTGTCGTTTCAGCGACATCTTGCCCTCCACAGACACCATCATGCAAGACAATCAGCGACCCGTTCTGAACCTGCTGTAAAACTCGCTGTACAACGACACTAATACCCGGTCGTTCCCAGTCTTCGGGTACGACGCTCCACATGACTGGTCGATAGTTCCACTGGTGCAATAAACTCAAAGTCTGAGGGGTAAATAGACCATTAGGAGGACGAACGTCTCGAACAGTTTCTGGGAGAAGCTGACAAGCATTAGCTATGGCTTGTTGAGTTTTTTCCAAACTTTCCTTGAGTGCTGTGGCTGAGAGAAAGGGAAAGGAGTGATGATAGTATCCATGCAACCCAATCCAATGGCCCCGCTCATAGACCTCTTGAGCCAGCGTTGGAGACCGATCTACGCAAACGCCCAACCAGAAAAAACTGGCCTTAATGCCATAGTGGTCTAAAACTTGCAGAAGTTTTGGCGTGTACTGGGGATGAGGGCCATCATCAAAGGTGAGCGCGATTATTTTGGAGCAGGTCGCTCCTGTCCAAAGACAGCTAGGAAAGGCAGGTTTGAGAATTTTGTACAGAATAGGGTAAAGCGGGGCAAACTGCATATGGTTTTGATTAATGCTGAGTGGTTAGAAATCAGGTGAATTTTAACGGGCTTAATTTCAGCGTCAGTCGCTACTTCCAGTATCACCAGCTCTTTTCACTCTTGGCGAGCTGCTGTATGACGATCGCTCTGGCTGGTTGTGATACTGTGACAACTAATCAGTACGAAGCAACCGCTCTCACCACGTTGACCTGGCAAGTTCAGTATTCGACCGACCCCGTTAATGATAAGCAGCCGCGCTTTGAGGAGTTCGCCTCCAATTCCCTGCTCAACCGCAATGGAGAGAAACCTAACGATGCCGTCATTGGCCCAGATGACAAAGGGTTATGGTGGCCTAAACTACCGCCACGGCCTAGCATCGATGAAGTGGAACAGCGGCAAAAATCTGGAGAACAAGCAAGCAAACCCGAACTATTGCGTAATGTGAAGTACAAGATTACTTACCAAAAGGACGGGCAGATGGTAACGCAGCCGGCTAACTACGATGTTTACCGACAGGTGGCTAGAGCCTATCCTTCGCGGAAGCCTTTGCAGTTGACTCTGGGAATCAACAATGCCTCTGTCACGAAAGCAGACCCTATAGCCCAGTGATAACCGTCACGACCCTAGAGATTAGGGATTAGACACCCTGAGCAGAGGCTCACAACTCCCGAAATGAAAATGCTATTCCCCATTTCCCATTCCCCGTTCCCCATTTTCAGCTTAGAGGCTGGGGTGTCGGGAAGAGGGATGTTTATCCTTCTAAAAAGACAAGCTTAAGTCAGCTAGAGTCATTTGACCATCAAACGCATAGAAGGTAATCCGAGAGATATTGGGGGACTCAATCTTCAATGGAGCATTGGGAGGAGTTGATGAATCAGAACCCGCCAAGTTGGGTTGAGACAGCGACCTACGTACGAGAAGCTTGTTCTGGTAGTCATAGGCAGATAGAAGCATCCGTTGGGAACTGGTGACATAGCAGCAGAACTGACTAATCGGTTCCGAGAAGGTTAGTTCCATCCAACCGCTTTTGGGGGAGCCCATGAGTACAGTAGTACCCGTTCGAGGTGGATAGGCTGGGTTTGATGGCTGTAGAGCGATCGCGTTTGAGAAGGTGATTCCATAGTGCTCAAACTGATGCTCCACCACTTCAAAACATTTCAAGTCTTCCAGGTTAAGGCAGACGCTAGAAGGTCTGATCACGATTAAATTTGAGCTAAACTCCGCTGCCTCCAAACAAGGAGAAGCCTTTACGGCTTGCGCTTCCATCAAGTCAGTTGCTGAGCCGAAACCTTCGGAATCACTGACGTCATTCAACTGGACACTGCACTGCATTGCCATAACACTACTATGAACGCACTTTCTCCAAAACCAAGTGACCGTCAACTGAGTTGACGTGACATCGGCGAAATTTTGGGGTTCTACGTGAACAACAACTCCCTAAATTAGAAGCACCCTTAAATCGTACAGTCTCCTCGAATCACCACATTGGGAGAGTTTTAATCGGCTCTGATTAATTTTCCGCGACGAGAAAATCAAGCTCCGGAAAAAAGCTGACAAATACAACTACAAAAGTTTTTTGCCGCATTACTGATTTTAGTCTGCCCTTTTTTAGGAAAAGCTTCCACCCGTCTTGGTCAAGAGAATCAACCAGTGGTAAGAAGTACTTTTAGGCCAAAATCAGTCATGATGGCTGTAGTAATGAGGTTTGGACATGATTGAGCCAAATGGTTTTAAACAGCACTCTGTGACAACCTCACTGGGCCGAATGGTGTATTACACAGCAGACAAGGAACCCTGGAGGGAAACCGATGCTGAACCCAATGAGCTACCACCATTAGTGTTTTTGCATGGGTTGGGCGGTGGGTCATCTGCCTATGAGTGGTCAAAGGTCTACCCAGCCTTGGCAACGGAGTACCGAATTCTTGCACCTGATTTAATCGGTTGGGGTCGCTCAGAACATCCAGAACGGAATTACAAAATCGACGATTACGTCACTACAATCATAGAGTTTCTGGAACAAACTTGCACTCAACCGACACCAGTAATAGCGTCTTCTTTGACAGCAGCCTTTACCATCCGAGCTGCGATCGCACGGCCTGAATTATTTAAATGCCTAATTCTCACCACCCCAGCAGGACTATCGGATTTTGGGGAAAATTACACGCGCAGTTTTTTCGCTCAGTTAGTCAGCACTCCAATACTGGATCGCATCATCTACAGCACTGGAGTTGCCACTGAAGCCGGCATCCGAAGTTTCTTGGAAAATCGCCAATTTGCCCGTCCGACGCGAGTTTATCAAGAAATAATAGATGCTTATTTAGCCTCCGCTCAGCAGCCTAATGCTGAATATGCTGCACTATCTTTTGTACGAGGAGATTTGTGTTTTGATTTATCCCTCTACATGCCTCAACTAACTACCCCTACAGCCATTATCTGGGGGCAAAAGTCCGAGTTTACAGGGCCAGAAATTGGTCAGCGTCTTGCTGCTCTCAGTCCCAAAGCCATTCGCGTTTTTCAAACTCTTGATGATGTTGGTCTCACTCCTCAGTTAGAACTGCCTGCGGTGACGATTGGTTTAATCCGAAGATATTTAAAATTGCTTGATGCCGAGTCTGAGAAAATGGTTGAAGGTTGAAGATTGGAAGGTTGAAAGTTCAATGTTTTCAGTCGAAAGTACAACTTGTTAACTTGTAAGCGGCTAACTTTCAACCTCCAACGCTGCACAACTTTCAACCCTAATATCCAATCCTTGTCATTGAACTCTGACATCAATTACGCTGACGCTAAAGCTGTAATTTGTGCCCTCTAACTGAACGGGTGTTCCAATTTTAATTTTGCTATTTCCCAGCACGGGACCATCTTTGGTGATTGTTGCTTGACCGCCCAAGGTCATCAGCATATCAGTGCTGAATGAATTGGAGCGCCGATCAGGTAGCTCTTTGACAGAACCATCAGGCTGTGGCACCAATATGGTTCGCGGTAGTTCTTTTACAGATTTAATGTCAACCTGACCATAGGGTTCATTCCGAATGATGATATTTGTCTTCTTCTGTGTCTTTAATTGACTTATCAATCCTTGTGGATCGCGTACACTCAAACCCCGGACAAGCACATCTACCTCTAAGGGTTTTCTATCACTTAGTTGTGCGACGGAACCAGAGGAGCCGGGAAAGAAAAATATTCCCACTATCACTGATAAAATCACCAAGGTAGCACCCAAGTCGAGAATACTCACCTTGCCGAATAGACGTCCTTTAGAATCCAAAATAGCCATGAAACGTTGCGCTTGTGTGGTTGAAGAACGAACACTTGAAAGCAGCATTCTCTAGCATTTATGTATTAAAGGCTACAGGCTGCCCAATGTTAACAGTCCTGTGATAAGTTACCACGACTGCTGCCAGAGATCAGCATGACCTGGAAAGACGGGTTGGCTAG
>DATNPV010000226.1:0-5440 GCA_036703055.1 Waterburya sp. | reverse complement strand
TCCCCGCACTCGTTCTATCAATAAACCATGTTGCAACTCTATAGCCTTGAGTACCACTTCACTATCGAGTTGCAATTCCTCTGGCTCAGTAGGAGGATTTGGTAGATCGCGGATATAGTCGCCAATGTGTCCCTCAAGGGCACGTTGCTCAAGAAAGTAATGCCCCTGCTCAAACGATACGGCTGCAACCTGACTCAGCAGCTTCAGCTTTTGGGGCAATAAAAACCCCCGGTAAGCTGCATCCCGCACAATCCCCTTGGTTTCATCCCATTTGACGAGGAGAAGGTCTAGACATTGCTTATAAAACTCGCTTTTTTTGGTTGGGAATTTTTCCTGGCGACGGAACACCCAGCAGGCGAGATGCAGAAACAAGGGCGTGACGGCGAGTCTACGGAATTGAAAGTTTTCGGGCAAGTCCAGTTTCTCAAGGAACTGAACGGCTGGATCAACTTCATCCTCAGCATTCGTTTTCGTCAATGTGGCAAACCACTTCTGAGCAAAGGCAGCAATTTGTGCTTGGGTAAACGGGGCAATTTCGATATCCGTAAAGCGCCTGAGGGTAAACGTTTGACGTGCTGTTCGGCAGGTGGTGATAAATAGATTCTTTTCATAATTCTCGGAGAATCTGCGGATTTCTTTGACGACAGCGTTGCTATCTGAGCCGAGTACTTCATCCAGCCCGTCGAGTAACAGCAAAACTCTACCCTCACGCAGCAGGGTTTCAATAACGGAGGGGTCTGAAATTCCAGAGGTGAGAAATTCTGCTTGGATGTAGTTTAATAAGCTGCTATGACCTGCCTCTTTAGACTCGTCCGCAAAATCTCTTAAGGTAATAAAAATGGGAACCCGGTTTGCCGTAAATTTGCCTTGGTTGCACTCAATGGCGAGATGTTGCAAAAAAGTAGTTTTACCAGACCCTGGTTTACCTAATACTCTAAGCTTAGAGTAGGTTTCAACAGCCCTCATGCCTGATATTTGTTTCTGAGAAACTTCACCCAAGCCAAAGCGGTCAAATTCTTCTGGGGTAAGGCTTTTTAAATCAGCGATCTCTAACCACTGTTGGCTTGGGATTTCCTCGACGATATTGACATCGATGTAAATGTCGTCGATCCCAACGGGACGGCTGATATCTAATAGCTGCAAGGTGCCGCACTGGTTTTGAATTTTGTCAAAACGTTGTGATCGCACCTGTCGTACCAGGGCATCAATATTTAGACGTGCCTGTTCTTCGGGTTCAGACCCCTCTTCTGGTGGATTTTCCGCAATCTCCCGCCAATTCAAATCCAAAACAGAGCAAATTTCTTTAAAGGTATGGTGTTCTATCGGACGACCTGAGAAAAATCTCCAAATCGGCTGACGAGTCTTTACGTTCACTTCTTCTGCCAGGTTTTCTTGAGTCCAACCCTTGCGGACAAACGCCCTTCTAGCCTGTTGAATTCCTGCTTGTGATGCCTGGAGCGATCGCTTAACCATGAAATAAAAAGCTCATCTTATAACTTAAATTATTATGAATAATAGGAATGATACATTTTTTATGCTACGTACTGGCGTGGCACAGCTAAAATAGTGCATTAGATAAATGGTGGCGTTGGGTTTCCTTGCGTCAACCCAACCTACATCTATTCCATCATTTTAAGTCTGTCACGCCAGTACGTTCTGCTTTGTTGAATTTATACAAAATTTAAGCGATCGACTCCACGTTCACCTTCATCTTTTCTCGGCTGATTTCCTAATTAACGGAGGTTAAAGGTGCAACAGCTAATATGAGCTGATGGTAGGCAGCCCAGTCAAGGGAGTGGGGTACAAAGCCCCACTCACCCCGGTAGATTAGGAGTTAGCAGGAATGCGATCGATCTGAGCGTAGCCGCTGAAAACCAACTGTTTCCCTTGGGTTTCTAATCGGTTGAGCCGCATCGTGATGCCATCGAGATCGAATCGCTCCAGATCGACCATCCGATCCAAAATTTGAGCCAAGGTCATGCTCAGGGATTGAGAAATGTCCCGTTGAGATTCTGGCACGGTGTCTGCTTCAAACTTCGCGTCACAAAAAACAAGGCGACGCCGCCGCTCAATAGCTAGGGTGGCACTCAGGCTAATCGGTACGAGTTCGCCGTTGCTTAGGTCGGCTTTAGCCCAAATCTGCACTCGATTGTTGGGCAATAACTCTAGTTGGACAGCTTCAAAGGAAACCAGTTCCGCCCCAGATAGGTCGGTTAAGGCAGGCAGGGAGAGGTTCACCAAACGCTTTTTCACCAGTTCAGCCTGAAAAGCGTGGTTGATGCCTGCTTCGGAAAGGGTGACTTGGGCAACAGCTTGGGTGGGTTGCCTTAAAACCAATTTGCCGCTCAAAACGCTACTGAAGTCAATCGATACGGCGTCGGTTTCAAAAGATAGTTCTTCCGCCCTAAAATCATTACGGATGACAAGCCCACGACCCGTCATTTTGAAGCTATCAATGCTGCCTTGCAAGAGTTTATTGGAAGGATGACAGCGGACAAAGACTTCGACTGACTCGCTTTGAGTAAATAGGTAGCGAATCGTTTTGCTGGCAACGGTGTTGAGTAAGCGCTCTCCCCAATCGCTGCCAGTGGGATTGATTAAACCAGTAAGGTTGCTAAACATAGAGGGTTGCCTCCACAATACTTCTTCGGCTCAATAGGGATGCCAGGGAGCTAGTTGAGGAGGTAATCAAACCCTGAGGTTAGCCAGGTCTTGCCTCGCATTCTGGCCTTGCGAACAAACAAAACAATAGACCTCTTGCATCAATCCTGGAATGCCCCCTAAATCCCCCAATCCTGGGGGACTTTGAATGTATTCTCCCCCCAGAATTGGGGGGCAGGGGGAGTGGGGGGTGAAAGTTGACTTTTGCAAGAGGTCTAATCAAGCGATCGCGAGTAGAAAACTCAAATCCCCAATTTCTTCGTTGAAACCTTTATTGTGGGGGATGAATCTGATTGCTGAAGTCAGGGATGTGCCGGAAATCAGTGGCAGTTTTTGGGCGGGAGGTGTTACGCATCTGTTATTCCACTTCTTTCACTACTTGCCACAGTGAAATTTAAACACTATCAATCATGGCTCTACAACTCCTCCCTATTGGCGTCTTTGCTAGGGTGAGCGATCACGTCTGAGTCTAGTTTCCACTCATGCTTCAAAAAATGCAGGTACATCGCTTCCTTCATCATCATCTGCTGATACAGCATGAGCACAAACTCTTGGGCTTGTTCGCGGGACATGTGCTGTACTTGGTCAGCAAAGGTTCTGATGCTAAATTGTTGCTCTAAAGATAATTCCATGGGCTGATTCATGCGCTGGCTCCTGTGCCTACTTGGGGCGAAAAGTAGAGGGGGTAATGCTCGCTAGATATCTTGAGAAGAAGCTAAATGCGTAGCTATCGTTAGGTCTAGCTGACAGCCGATGCACTCCACAGCGTCAAGGCAACGAATAGAATAGCGACTGCCCCCTGCAAGGCATAATGCTGTTGCTGTTTGGGTGAGGGATACTCGGCAGAGTACATAACCGGTTCAATGGCGTAATTATTGGTGATTCCCTCATCGTCTACTGTGTAGCCAGCGACGAGAGGCTCATTCAGCAATTTATTCTCATCATTGCGTGTATTGGCTTGGACTTCAGCGGGGATCAGCTCACTGCCATCACTACGATGTGCTACTGTTTTGTTCGTTCTCTTTCCGGCTTGTAGCTCTCCTTGTGGGTTGAAATGCATTTCCAATGGTTCGCTGATATACACTTCCGCCTGCATCAAGAAGCTGTCAGCAGTCATACACTCATTGAGGCTGAGGGTTTTCCCTTGGTTATCGGTATAGCGCATGGGTGTTAGCCCTCGTGTAAAGTTCTATAAACTTATAGTAACGAAATATTTACACAATAAACGAGATAAAGTATATTTTCTAGGTCAGAATAACTAATACCTCAATTCATTGAAGTAGGTGGGCATTAATATTTGTCGTTGAGGCAAGGCAGAGGGAAGAAGGCTCCAAGGCGGAAGGGAAGAGAGTTCTAGCCTCTTAACATTTGTTAATATACCTACGTTTATTTGTACCTACCTGACTTGAAAATAAGGCAGAGGGCAGAGGACAGAAGGCACAAGGAATACGAATTTTCATGCGTTCTGGTGTATGCAGTTCATGAGGGCTACTTATCTGCGCCGGAGTAACCACTTGTCTACTTCCATCGCCCAA
Organism: Waterburya sp.; assembly: GCA_036703055.1. Lineage (GTDB taxonomy): Bacteria > Cyanobacteriota > Cyanobacteriia > Cyanobacteriales > Coleofasciculaceae > DATNPV01. The sequence continues at coordinate 1,244 of DATNPV010000226.1, read as the reverse complement.
AAGACCACAGTACTCAGAGCCAGACTGACGAGTAACTCAACTCCTGACAGGGGAGTGGTTTTAAAGACTCCTTGCAAAAAGGGAACATAGATGACTGCCAATTGCAACCCAAACGTTAGAGCCACGGCTGCCAAGAGCGGCTTGTTAGACAACAGGCTCATGCGAAACACCGAGTCTCGCTCGAAGCGCATAGTCTCGGCAAGTCCCATCCGCGAGAAGGCGAGGGTAGTGAACACCATCGTCTGCCAACTAACCTGACCATTTGACCAATATCCGTAAGCGATCGCCAATAATACCAGTCCCAAGAGCAGCCCAACCCACAGAATATCTCGACCGACCCCTCGCCCAAAGATACTTTCATCAGGATTATAGGGTGGGCGGCGCATAATCTGCCGCTCGGCTGGCTCTAAACTCAAAGCCAGAGCCAACAGTCCATCACCCAACAGATTAATCCAGAGAATTTGCAAGGGTAGGAGTGGCAATGGCATTCCTAAAAATGGAGCCACCACAATCACCCAGAGTTCACCGCAATTCCCGGTTAAGGTGTACTTGATGAACTTACGGATGTTGTCGTAAATCACGCGCCCTTCTTTGGTTGCGGCAACGATGGTGGCAAAGTTGTCGTCCAAGAGAACCATATCCGCTGCCTCTTTCGCGACATCCGTACCCGTGATGCCCATTGCTACACCAATGTCAGCTTTTTTCAAGGCTGGCGCATCGTTCACACCATCGCCTGTCATGGCAACGATATGTCCTCGATTTTGCAACGCCTGGACAATGTCCAGCTTGTGCTGGGGTGAAACTCTGGCATAGACGGACACATCCTCCACGAGAGCCTCTAACTCTGCACCAGAAAGTTGAGCCAGCTCCTGACCCGTTAGAATGCGGTCATTGGTAGCGATTCCCAGCTCACGGGCGATATGTTGAGCTGTCAGGGGGTGATCGCCCGTAATCATGACAGGGCGAATCCCAGCATTTCTGCAAGTCAGCACCGCCTCTTTCACTTCAGGGCGTGCCGGATCGAGCATGCCGACTAGACCAACAAAAGTCAGGTTCTGCTCCAGCTTATCCTTGACCTCGCCAACTGGACACGATTCTAGGAGTTCAGGACTTACGCAAAGACACTAGATATAGAGTAGGGTCAAATAAGCTGCATACGAATAGACGGATGTTTAAGTTCCTCAATCAAGGAATCAGAGAGCCATTGGTATTTCAGTTGGTAAATGGTTTGAGCCGTGAGTGCA
>DATNPV010000225.1:0-54378 GCA_036703055.1 Waterburya sp. | reverse complement strand
ATGAGGACTAATCGGAGAGGCGATTGTTTTTGGATTTCTAGGCTCATCTGTTTGGCAAGTCCTTTTTGTAATCTTTCTTTACAAACTTACCAAATTACCCAGAGGGGGTTAAAGTAACCCTTCGAGTTCAATCTCCTCAATCAACTGAAGACCACGGGGATCACCCACTCTTAAAAGGGCTGCTTTGGCATCTTCCTGAACTCCCATATCCTCGTCTTCAGCAAACGCCTCAATCAAACCATCAATCGCCCCTGCATAGACCGCATTCGAGGGCAGTTCCCGACACAGTTGTCCCAACGACCAGGCACAATTACTCCTCACCGCTGCCACGGGGTCTTGCCTTAAAGCGATGATCAACGGTGGAATAGCTGCCACCATGTCTTCGTACTCCAACTGAGCCATTTGCGCCAGAGCACTGGCAGCCCACAACCGCACCGCTGAAATCTCATGCTTCAGCGCGTCCATTAGAGAGGGTAAAGCGCGGCGATCGCGGCAGTTGCCTAGTGCCCAAACCACACCTTTTCGCACGTAACCATTCCAATCTCGGTTGAGCTGGTCAATCAAAGGCTCTACGGCTGTTGAGCTCGGATTTCGTCCCAGAGCGTAGGCCGCACTAACTCGTACCAACGGGCATACATCTTGCAAAAGGTTAATCAAATGAGGAATGGCCCGCTCATCTTGGAGTTCACAAAACGCGCGTGCTGCCAGCATCCGCTGCGGCGTCTCGGATGCCGTTAACAGTGCCAGCATCACTTCAGGATTGGGCTTTTGAGCTTCCGACTCGGCATCAATCGGCTCTATAGCATCTAGGGGGCTTTCGAGCTCGTCCTCTGTGTCGAGTACGCTCAGATCGTCATCATCATACATATTTGATAAAGTATCGTATCCTACCCGATTGCACCAGTCTGTTCCAATGACACTTCACAACTAAAGATAGCAAGAGATGAGAAAACGTTAAGAAAACTAAATTTAACGGGCCTGTATCTCTCATTCAAAACCTGAATTTGGTATATTACACGACACCGAGGACTGTTTGATAGATCAGTTTATTTGATTTGAGTTTTGATGTTTTTAATCACAGGGGGGGCAATGTGACCGACCACCTAGAGCCTTATCGTCGAATGGCTCGTTCGATTCGATTTTTTCCCCCACGTTCTTTAACTGGGCCGTCTCAAGAGTCGATGGCAAAAGCCGTGACACCAGCACCAGTGACTCCTACATCAACTTGGAATACCCGAGTTGAAGACTATGAAATTTCGGCTTTAGAGCCACCCATCGACCCATCTGAACACGTTGCCGCCTTGGTGCATGAGGCGGTAAACAAGCCAACTGTTCTGCCAGCTACCTATGCGATTCAGGAAAATATAGGCGATCGCATTAGCCGAGTATCACCTTCTCCTAAGCCTGCCAAGTCCTTTATCAATCCGTTCAAGATTCCCCCACCCGATCCGAATTGGATACCCACGCCTCCGATTGAACCTCAGCCACTTCAGGCGAAAACAAGAGAGTTGGTGGGCGAAGCTCATCCAGAAGTCTCTACCTCAGCCACTGTGGTTGCTCCCTCGCCAAGTGTTGAAGAGACATCCAGGGATGACTCAGGAGCGATGGTGGCGGAACCTGTGGAAGTCCAGGAGACTCCCGCAGAGGTTGCGGTGGCTGTGGTGAAACCTGTGGAAGTCCAAGAGACTCCCGCCGAGATTTCAGTGGCTGTGGCGGAACCTGTGGAAGTCCAAAAGACAAACGATGACACGTCTCAGGACAACGCCCCAGTTAATGTCGTTCCTGAATCGAGGGATACGATTGAGCCTCAGGCGCTCAAGCCGGATACAAAAAAGTTGTCAGACGACGCCGATGTAGCAGCCTCCGCTTCAGATATGGATGTGGTTCCACCAGCAACCACCGAAGAACTACCCAGCGACGAGCCAGCCGCAGGCGTCGAAGCCATTGCTGCCGAAGAAACACTCGGCGAAGAAGTTTCGGCGGCAGACGCCGTAGAAGCCGTTGAAGTCCAAGAGACACCGACAGAGGCGTCTACAGTGTCTGAATCGATCGCTGTTGAACAGATACCTGAAGAGGCAGCTAGTGCAGTGATGGCGGAATCTGTTGCGCCTCCCGTGGAAGCTGTTATTGCCCCTCCCCAAGAGCCAGAGGCTGATAAAAAGCTTTCAGAGACGGTGGTAGATTCAGCACCCGCCAAGGAAGAAACGGCCTCAAAAAGCGAGATGGTTGAAATTGCTTGTCCTAAATGTGAGTCCACCAATCTTCGGAAGAATGGGCTGCGTCAGGGCAAGCAGAGGTATGTTTGCAAAGACTGCGGCAAACAATTTGCGATATCGGATTCTGCCGAGGAAGTCAAGCCTCTAAAGACGAAGTCAATCTCTCGGGTTGAGACTGCCAACGTCAAGGATGCTGAGTCAGCGACTGAAGTTTCTACGTCGTCTAAGCGATCAGGCAAGAAAAAGAAAGCAAAAGCCAAAGGATTTGGAAATCCTAAAGACAAGTAGCATCAAATGAGCGGCACTCCTCAGTCAGGGGATGTCGGGGATGGAGGATGAAGAGGTTTTACCATCCAGAGGGATTGAGTTTTGTAACCCAATTGATGGTAAAGGTTCACAGCAGGTTGGTTGTTTTGAAAGACTTGAAGTCCAATTTGGTGATCGCCCCTTGCCCTTGCCCAATTTTCGGCGCTACGCATCAGCGCTGAACCAATCCCCTGACGCCGATGTTCTGGCATCACGTAAAGTAAAAAAATATGAGCATGGCGATCACCCTGCACTTGGTCGATCGCATTCCCTAGCCACAAACAAGCAACGGGCTGATGTTGGGTTGGCGCAGGAACTGCTGTATTAACAGACTCAACCCACCACAACGGCGTTTCTTTAGAAAAGTACTGCTTCACTGTTTCCGTTAGATGGGAAAAATCCCCCTGTGTGGGAAAAAGCTCTTGGTAACTGTGCAGGAGGAACTGGAGCAAGGTAGCTCGTTCTAGCCCCGACCCAACCCGCAATTGATAGCCTGGTAAGAGTTGATCAAACACTAGAAGACTGAAACCTTACCGAACTGACTCAGCAGAGGTTGGTAGAGTTGGGGCATCCAGTGGTGGTAACTCAGCCGTTGTATCAGGTGAGTGTGTACTAGCAGACTCAACATCCTCAATTGGTGCAGGGGCTACCATATCAGAGGGCAAAAAACTCCGAGCGCTCACAGCTAAGAGTGCCACCAAAAACACGAGTACGATGAGGAACGGAGCAATGTACTGACGAAAAATAGCCATGTTTATCGGTGTAAGAGTAGAAATATTTCTGAAAACAGAGCTAAAGATTTTGCAATCCTTCGCTGTTTAGTCGAGCGATTTACATTTCATCATAAATGCTATCAATGATCGCGCTCTAAGTCTGCGATCGCTTTCTCCCAATACCAATCTTCCTCTCTACCAGGATATTTCTGCTTCACTTGATAAATTCGCCCCTCAGCAGCGATCCGATCGCCACCTAACATCTGGATGAGTCGGGCTTGAAGATGAGTATCTGCCAAACTTTCGATAGGCTGGGGCAGTTTTCTGCGTCGCCGCACAAACGGTATCTCAACTGAAAGCTCGAGGGGTTCTGATGGAGTACTGATTGCTGATGGTGGTGACTGCTGTTTTTTTACTAACCCCATGAGAACGTAAATCAAGCCGACAACCCCCGCTAGGAGGAAGAGTGTTACTAAAACAGTGAACCCATCGAGTGACACAAATCCTTGGATTAGCTGGGATAGAATGTAACCGAATATACCGGCAGCGGCTAGGGCAGCAAATAGGATGAGCGTTCCAATAAAAATTGCCGAATTAAATCTCATATTTTTTTCCTTACTACTAGACTCACTTCACTTTATGAATTTTTGAAGATATTATATCAGTCCTTTATGGGAATCAAAAACAGCGTTATCATCCCCGGAATGGTGAGTAAAAATACCAAAACAAAAAATATTGGATAACCAACTGCTTGTTGGATATAACCACTAATTAAACCAGGAAACATCATTCCTAAAGCCATGAATCCTGTTGAGATTGCATAATGAGATGTTTTATATTCACCTTGCGAAATATACATCAAATAAACACTAAACGCTGTAAAACCTAATCCATAGCCCAATTGATCTAACGCAACCAAGAGATAAACTAATTCTTTTGAAGGTTGTACATAAGCCATATAAACATAAAATAAATTCGGCAAATGGACGGATAAAGCCAGTGGCCAAATACTCTTTCTTAATCCATACTTGGCAATCAAAATTCCTCCCACAATCCCTCCGATAATTAGAGAAATAAGGCCTAGAGTTCCAGTAGCTAAGCCCACATCAAAAGTGGATAATCCTAAGCCACCTAGTTCTCTTTTATCTAATAAAAAGGGAGAAGATAATTTTCCGAGCATAGCTTCCCCAAGCCTGTAGAGCAAAATAAACGCCAAAATCGCACCAATTTTTTCTTGTTTAAAATAGGAATTTATCACTGACCAGAAGGGAATTTTAGGGGTTAGAGTTTTGGCTGATGGCTCTAAATTTGACTCTACCCAAGGCAATATTAACCAATGCCAGGTAGACAGAAGTGCAAAAATTAAAGCAGGTAAACCAATAGCCAGCGTCCAGCTCAGAGAAATATTTTTCAATGAAACTTCAAGCTGACCGGCTAGAACCACTAAAAGACCTGAACCAAAAATCATGGCAAGTCGATAAAAAACCGAGCGTATCCCGGCAAAAAAAGCTTGCTGTTCTGGATTTAAAGCCAAAAGGTAAAAGCCATCAGCCGCAATGTCATGAGTGGCTGAGATAAATGCTCCGATGGTTAAGCCTAGGAGAGAGATTGTAAAAAAGTGAGGAAGTTGGAAAGAGAGGGCAACAAAGCTCAAGCAGCACATCATGGCTAATTGAGTAAAAATAATCCAATTTCTTTTCGTTGAATAGGTATCAACAAAAGGAGACCAAAACATTTTAATAACCCAAGGAAGGTAAAGAAGGCTCGTCCAAAAGGCAATTTGAGCATTCCCTATCCCCATTTTTTTGTAAAAGATTACCGAAACTATATTGATAATGACGTAAGGAACTCCCTCGGCAAAATAAAGCGTAGGGATGAACGTCCAAGGAGAACGAGATATTACTTGATTAATCATCAATAGGTCACTCCAAAATCCAAAACTACCTTACCTCTTAATCATCTAATCCAGGTTTGGGCGTCGGAGCCGTTCTAGGATTCCAGGGAGCAAAGACTGGAAGGAGAAGTAATCCGGGTACGGCAGCAGCAATACTAATTAGGAAAAATAAAGGCCAACCGGTTGCTTTTGCCAAAGCTCCTGCGGGGGCTACCAAAATATCTCGACTAACAGCCATTAAACTAGAGAGTAATGCATACTGAGTGGCTGAGAAGCGTTGGTTACAAAGACTCATTAAAAAAGCAACAAATGCTGCCGTTCCTAACCCAGCGCAAAAATTTTCAATATTGATGGTTAACACCAAGAAGGGATAATTTTTACCGCTCTGCGCCAGCACAAAGTAAGCTAAGTTACTCACCGCTTGCAGTGCACCAAAAACCCAAAGAGAGCGATTAATCCCGATTTTGCTAAGGATTGCCCCACCGGCAAGGGTACCGACAATTGTTGCGACTAACCCCATACCCCCCTGAATTGTCCCAATGTCAGTTTGGGTAAAACCCGTCTTCAACAAAAAGGGGGTGGACATGTTGTTAACTAAAGCATCACCCAGTTTGTAGAGGACAATGAACACTAGAATTAACACACCCTGCATGAAGCCTGAACGTTGAAAAAATTCCGCAAAAGGCAGAGTTACCGCTGCGGATAAGGATTCTGGAGGGCGTTCCTGATGCCTGGGTTCGGGTGCCCAAATGGAACTGAAAAATCCTACTGCCATGAAAACCGACATCAACAGGTAAACTAAGGGCCAGGGAATTTTGTCGGCAAGAATGAGTGCCACAGAACCTGTAACGAGCAGAGCGATGCGATACCCTAAAACGAAAATTGCTGCACCGGCTCCCATTTCCCGTTGCTCTAGCACGTCAGTACGATAGGCGTCAGCGGCAATATCTTGAGTCGCACTGAAAAAGGCAATTAAGAGGGCATTGACGGCTAAAAGTTGTAGAGTTTGAGAGGGCCTTTGCAGTGCCATGGCGGCGATTGCTAACAGTAACGCCCCCTGTGTCAGAGCCAGCCAACCCCGCCGACGCCCCAAAAACGGTGGCACAAATCGATCCAGTAAAGGTGACCAGAGAAATTTTAACGAGTAGGGCAAGCCTACAAGACTAAACAAGCCAATTGCACTTAGATTCACTCCTTCTACAGTCATCCAGGCTTGTAGCGTCTTACTGGTTAAAAACAGGGGTAACCCTGACGAAAAGCCCAAAAACAAGAGAGCCGCCATTTTGCGGCTTTGGAAAACTTGCAGGAAAGATTTCGTTGCTTTCACAGGAAACTGGGATGATAACTATAAATTAGATTGGAGTCATCATCCCATAGTAAGGTTCCCTTTTTGAGGTATCTTATTGCCGCAAACTTCTTGCAGCTAGCGATTGGTCGGTTAGGTCGTAATTGCGCCAAATACCCACTAAAACCCCTTGCACTTGTACATTTTGCGCCATCACCTCAATGGGTTCGTACTTAGGATTTGAGGGTTTGAGGGTAACGTGTTCACCTTTGCGGTAGAAGCGTTTCAAGGTTGTGCCATGTCCTTCCACTCGTGCGGCGACAATCAGACCATTCTTGAGTTGCTCTGGGTCGGGGACAGGTCGCATAATGACAAAATCCCCTTCAGCAATTAAATCTTCAATCATGCTGTCTCCGATCACCCGCAGGGCAAAGTTACCGACTTGGCGAAATACGGAAGACACATCCAGTTGCTCGACGGCATCGGTGAAGGGTTCTACTAGTCCACCTGCTGCGATCGCGCCTAAGACGGGGACTCCCGTAGGAGGATTGCCCAGAATCCGAATGGTGCGAGCTTTTCCTTCCGTCCAGTCGATGTAACCTTTGGCACGCAGATGTTCTAGGCGGCTCTGAACGGGTGCTGGTGAGCGTAAGTTCATCGCTCGCATCATCTGCCGAATTGAAGGCGCATGTTGTGAGGTGTGAATATACTCTACTAGCCAATCGTAAAGTTGTTTTTGGGCTTCAGTGAGGGATTCCATAACGCTACAAGGGGATAAGAAATAGTGTTGCCTGGTAAAAACCAATCCTTGGTGTAGAAAACTTGGAGTTAAATCCGAGTTCTTTTAACACAAATAGGTTGCCTGCCCATGATTTTTGAATTACCATCATTCATCACTCATTACTGGCTTGTGATGATTGTTACCATCCATAGAACATTCGTACTACTAAACCCCCTATTCTGTCCAGTAGGGGCAGGTTTTATTCCTGCCCAAATTGGTAGTTAATCGGCTCCTAAAAGGCTAAGCAGTAAGGCTTTTTGCACATGCATACGATTTTCTGCCTGATCCCAAATTCGCGATTGAGACCCTTCCATAACCTCATCCGTAATTTCTTCGCCTCGATGTGCGGGTAAACAATGCAAGACAATCGCTTCCGGATCGGCACAGGTCAACAGTTGTTCATTCACCTGGTACGGTTGAAAAATAGGAATTCTGGCATCAGCAGACGCCTCCTGACCCATACTGGCCCAAACATCGGTGTAAACAACATTAGCCCCCTTGGTAGCCATGACTGGATCATGGGTCAGCGTAACTTCCGTTTTCGCGCCAGCAATTCGCCGTGCTTTTTCCACAATATCCGGATTGGGCTGGTAGGTGGATGGGGTGGCAACTTTGATATTCATTCCCACTAGGGCACATCCCAACAGCAGTGAATGCGCTACGTTATTACCATCACCTAAATAAGTCAACGTCAGACCAGAGAGCGATCCAAAGCACTCTTGGATAGTCAACAAATCGGCTAAAACCTGACAGGGGTGCTCTAGGTCAGTCAATGCATTAATGATCGGAATCTTGGCGTAGTGGGCAAAGGTTTCCAGTTCCTTCTGATCAAAGGTGCGAATGGCCAGAATGTCTAGATACCGATCTAAAACCCGTGCCGTATCTGCGACAGGTTCCCCCCGACCTACCTGAGTAACATTAGGATTCAAGTCAATGACCTGACCACCTAATTGATACATTGCCACTGAAAAGCTGACTCGTGTTCGGGTTGAAGCCTTAGAAAACAATAGTCCCAACACTTTATTACACCGCACGTTCAACTGACCTGCTTTCAACTGAGCAGCCGTTTGCAGGAGTTCCTGAACTTCATCGCCACCGAGATCTGCTAGACCCAGTAAATCTCGTCCTTTTAATGATTCCATATTTTCCCCCGATGATTAAATTATCGGCTCTTGGCAGAACAATAACCAATTTTGTAAGACACTTAGGTGTGCTTTTCTCCAGACCTTAGTCTTCAAAGCACACTGTCTTAAGAACCTATCAGATTTTTCTCAAATTAGACCAGCTTTTTGGGGAGTTTAAGGGTAAAATTTTTAGTATCGTGTAAAACAAATCTATGACTTACTCTTAAAGACGCATTCGGCTCCTAAATTTATTATTAGCAATTCGGTTTGCAAAATTAAGGATTGATTAAATTAGCCGTACTACATCGGTAAATCCAATGATTTAAAAACTCTAGTTTTTGCTAAACTAAAAGATAGATTCAATAATTATGTGACTGTCGATTGGAATAATTTAAGCTCAATAAATTGCTTGATTAAAAATAAAAAGCTTTTTTTAAGAAAATAGCGTTATTTTTACCAGTCCCGATTGGATAGAGTTATCTAGTGATTCAATAGAATATAACTCTCAACAGAAGTAAATATAGCCAAAACGACTCCGAGGCTCTTTGAAATTTCCTGAGAAGAAATTTAGACAGCATTGAATGATTTTAAAGAGCTGGGATAGTTGAGAAGTTGTTAGTTGTTAGTGATTTGTGAGGAGGAACGACTAGCACAATGAACACAGGCCGCAAAATACATCAGTTTAAGCTCATCCCCCACATCAAGGAAAAGGGATTGCACGGGCACACATACGCAATACCTGCTCCGGAGATCAGGGGACTAGGGGACTGGGGGACTGGGAGAACGACTCTTCCAAATTCAGCGCGTTACCCCACCTCCTCGTCTCCCCAGTCCTCTGTTCCCTCACTCACCCGAAACTCTAGACTGAAGAAACTACCTGCTGGTTTGGGAATAGCCCTGCTGAATCTGGGATTATTAATAACTCCAGTGATTCTTGCTCGTCCAGCCGTCGGTGCAGAGCGAATATATCTTACCTATGGGCCTTTAGAGTTTTCTCTACCCATTAAATCACTCGCTGCTTATGCCAAAGATGGCAGTATTGATCGGGAATTAACCGCCTATGCCAGCCACTTAGATGAGCAACAAATGGAGAGGTTGCGGAAAATTTTAGTGACTCGAGTTGATGTCACCCCCCTTGCGATCGCGCAATTTCTCTATTCACCCCAAGGCGAAGTTATCCTACGGCGAGTGGGCCAGATTATCGAAACCAAAGCCGGTCAACCTGGTTTCTATGCCATTCGAGCAGCACTGATCCAAGCGGCAGCTTCTCCAGACGGGTTAACGCTGTTGAATGTGCTGGAGAAGTTTCCGACCTATGGCATCCGGATTAACTCAGCGCAAGGATTTCAGGTTCTTGAAGAACTATCCAACTTAATCCAAAGCACCAATTTAGCGATCACAGCGGTTGAGCAACAATCTCTAGCTGAAGCTTCCGTACAGGTGGCAACACAGCCGTTTCCCACCTCAGACCCAACATCACCCAGACCATTAGACACGCCATTCACCAATTTCTCCAAGCTGCCGGACTTACGGAAATCAGGAGATATTCAATATTCCAAGCAAGCGCTTACCCTTTATGACACTCGGCGTCAGCGAAAAATTCCAGTTGATCTTTACCTGCCTCAACAGAACGAACGTCCTGCTCCTTTGGTTGTAATTTCTCATGGGTTAGGTTCAGACCGTACGACATTTGCTTATTTAGCCGCACACTTAGCCTCTCACGGCTTCGCTGTCGCTGTACCTGAGCATCCAGGAAGTAACGCTCAGCAATTACAGGCGTTGATCAACGGACTTGCTAACGAGGTAACACCCCCCGCAGAGTTAATTGACCGACCTTTGGACATCAAGTTTTTGCTCGATGAATTGCAGCGCTCGTTTGCTGGACGAATCAATGTGCAACAAGTGGGTGTCTTAGGTCAGTCGTTTGGAGGTTACACCGTTTTAGCGCTTGCTGGTGCCAAGATTAATTTTGAACAATTGCAAAAAGATTGCAGTCCCTCCAATGACTCTTTGAATGTATCGCTACTTTTGCAATGTCGTGCCATCGAGTTGCTACCGCAGAATTATCAGCTATCCGATGAGCGAATCAAGGCGGGAATTGCTATTGATCCAGTTGGCAGTACGATTTTTGGGAAATCTCAGTTTAACCAGATTCAAATACCACTGATGCTAGTGGCAGGGAGTGACGATACCGTAGCTCCAGCTTTGCCTGAACAAATTCAACCCTTTACCTGGCTCACAACTCCCAGTAAATATCTAGTTTTGCTCAGAGGAGGAACGCACTTTTCTACATTGGGACAATCAGAGCAGGCCATACCTTTACCACCTCAAGTGATTGGCCCTGATCCTGCTTTGGCTCAGAACTATACGAAAGCCCTAAGTTTGGCATTTTTTGAGACCTATATTGCTGGTAATTCACTCTACCGAGTTTACCTTAGTGCCTCTTATGCTCAATTTTTGAGTAAGTATCCTCTTCCCTTGAGCCTCGTGCAGTCATTGACAGAGGAGCAGTTGAAGCAGGCCACGAAAGCAGAAGGTAACGGCTCTACCCCAGAACCAAAACCATCACCAACGCCTACACCTACACCCTAGAGATATAGCCAGTCTAAATGAATTGTGAACCCTATTTATCGATTTAGGTAATGGGTAATGGTCAAGAGCTAAGTTGTGGCAATTACCGATTACCTATTGTCACTCTTGCGATTTTCACGAATGAATTAGACTGGCTATAGAAGCCTAGACAGGACTTACACAATATTCGTCGATTAGCCCCCCTAACCCCCAATTTTGGGGGGAACAAGAACTCACTCCCCCCAGATTTGGGGGGCATGGGGGGGCTAATGCATAAGTCCTGCTAGATAGGGGGAAAAGGGGGAATTTTTCAACTCCCCCTTTTCCACTCTTACCCCACACCCACTCCACCCAACACTTAGAATCGCTGACCGATACCAAACTGGAGTCGGCTGTCGCCTTTGTCAGTAAAGCCGTAGTCAGCGCGAATGATGCCAACAGGTGAGTTGACCCGGATGCCAGCACCGTAACCAAAGCCTGTTCCGGGCTTACCCCGCACTACTCCTGGCTCTCCTGGTACACTGCTACCCGTCCCTAAATCAGAGCCAAAGTCAGCAAACAGAACAGCACCGACCGGTTTGTAAACGGGGATGCGATATTCAGCAGAGGCCAACACATAGCTACGACCACTGGCTACATCGCCTGTCCCATAACCCCGAACTGAATTAATACCGCCTAGGTTATAGGCCATGTAAGGGGGCAAATCACCTATAGTTGTTCCACCCTGGACATTGAACGCTAGCACTTGGGAGTCTTTCGTACCGATCAAATTGACGGGTACGTATTGGGAGTAGTTCGCTTGAACTCGGTTCATCAAGATATTGCCACTTCCCACCGGAATCGACTGCTGAGTGCTGAGGCTGAGGAGAGACCCTTGGGTGGGATTGACGGGATTGTTTCTCTGATCCCTAGTGACACCGGCTGTAACGGCAAGTAAGTCATCAACGCCAGTGCCGCTAAAGGAGAGGGGATTGCCTAGCGCATCCTTGGCGATAGTGTTGCCGTTGCGATCTTGGATGCTGGTGCGAGTGTAGTTTAGGCCGACTGATGTATCCCAATCTCCCACCGGTTTGCTCAACGTGACGCCGCCACCAATCTGTCCTTCACGAGGCTCCTGATAATTCTCGGCTTCGCTCGGGTTATTTTGGAAATGATCATTAAACGTCTGGGATACACTGCGACGTTTAAACCCATTAACGCTGTATCCTGGCATATCTGGATTGCTTTCCCGGTAAGGGCTAGTAAAGTTGCCGTCAAACTGGAAATCACGCGCTCCAACCTGGAGGTTGAGTCCAACTTGCTTGGCAACGCCGCCAAAATTCTGGTCTTTATAGCTAATGGTGCCGAACAGACCCGAGTCAGCACTGTAGCCACCCCCCGCGTTGACCCCGCGCGCGAGTCGCTCGGTGAGGTCGTAATTCACGTCTACTTTTCTAGCATCCCCATTTAGGGAGATGTTCGCGTTATCAAAAAGCCCTAACTGGTACAGGTGCTGCAAATCCTGCCGTGCTACATCTACACGAAAGACTTGACCTGGCTTGAGTTTCAACTCCTGCTTAAGAAAACTGTCCTTGGTACGCCCCTGGGTAGGCTTACCATCTTTATCTAGGAAGCGGAAATTAATATCACCAACAACACCCTCAGCCACATCAACCGCTAGAACACCATCGCGGTTAGGCTGCACATTGACCACCTGGGCTAAAACATAACCGTTGTCCTTATACCATTGGCTCAACTGTTGGAAACTCTGGCGTAGGGTGGTGGGACTGATGGGTTGTCCAAGTTGAGATTTGAAGATGTCGTTAGCAATAGCTGGAGTGAGAACTTGGTTGCCGGACAGTTGCAGCGATCGCACCACAACCGGTTTCACCTGGAAGACTACATTCCACCCATCTCGGCTAGCTGATTTAGCCACACTGGCATCTGCAAAGTAACCTGTGCTTAAAAGGGCCGCCACATCACTATTTAATTGGCTTTGGCTGGTTGAACCGCCGGAGCGCGTGCCAATGGTATTCAAAACCAACTGCTGCAATTCTGGCGTACCCCCCTTAACCTGTACATCTGTGGCGGTAACGGCTATATCATTAGTATTGGTAGTTCTACCCGAACTCAGACTAGATGGGGAGACTGTGCTACCATTGGTCGAGCTAGACGAAAAAGTCGGCTTGACTGCCGCTTCGGGTGAGGGAATAGCCGCAGCTGACTGAGATGCTGGGGACGCCTCAACAGGAACGACAAAGTTACTCGCTGCCGGTTTCGGAGTCGAATTAGCGAGGACTGGACTGGCGATCGCTTGGTTGGTTAACTCCCCAGCCGCGAGGAGCGCTAGTGTAGACAATGCAATGGCTTTGTATCGCATAAAAGTAGCCTCATCGCTGGTCAGCTTCATTAAAAATCGCTTTGCTTTTGTTTAAGCTGACCGTTCCCAGAATGCCCAAGTTCCAGAGCCTGTGCCACATCTACATCTGCCACACATAGCGAGGGGGAAAAGGAGCAAAGGCTCTAATAGAGAATTCCAAAGAACCACTGCACTCCTGTTATGCTATTGAGGCAAAACTCTAGGCTAGCCGCTCAAAAGGAATAAACAATTAATATGCATCTGCTCTGCCTCAGTAATGGTCATGGCGAAGATGCGATCGCCGTCCGCATTTTGCAGGAATTGCAGAAACACCCAGCTGCCCCCGAAATGGCAGCTTTGCCGTTAGTGGGTGAAGGTCGAGCTTATACTCAACTGGGTATCCCCATCATTGGCACGGTACGAACGATGCCTTCTGGCGGCTTTATTTACATGGAAGGGCGTCAATTGCTGCGCGATGTGCGAGGTGGCTTAGTGCAACTCACTGGGGCACAATTTAAAGCCGTTCGCCGTTGGAGCAAAAAAGGCGGTGTCATTTTAGCGGTAGGAGATATTGTTCCTCTGCTGTTTGCTTGGTTGAGTGGTTCACCCTATGCCTTCATCGGTACAGCGAAATCCGAGTACTATCTGCGGGATGAAGGAGGATGGTTGCCCAATCGACCTCGCTGGGACGGTTGGTCGGGTTCGGTTTATCTACCTTGGGAACGTTGGTTGATGAGCCGTCGGCGCTGCAAGGCGGTATTTCCCAGAGATCAGCTGACAACCGAGATTTTACAAAAGTGGTCTATCCCAGCATTTGATATGGGCAATCCGATGATGGACGGGATTTATCCAGACAATCCCGTATCCCTGTTTTATGAGCCCGACGCGGAAGTGAAAGAAATGCAGCGATCGCTGATTGTTACTCTCCTACCAGGCTCGAGAATACCGGAAGCTTACGAAAACTGGCAGCAAATCGTGCAGGCGATATCTGGGCTTTTTAGCACCTTCCCGGAACGCTCCATCTTGTTTCTCGGTGCGATCGCACCATCCTTAAGTCTTGACTCGCTACGGGAAATTTTGGAAGGACAAGGTTGGCATCGGCAATCTACGGAATCGCCTGCATCAAATCTCCAGCTTAATGACGAAAATGCCCTCACCTTTACCCAAAAAAATGCCACATTAATTTTGACGCAAAACGATTACAATCTCTGTTTACTTAAAGGTGACTGTTGCATTGCTATGGCAGGAACAGCAACAGAGCAATTTGTGGGATTGGGGAAACCTGTGCTCGCTATGCCCGGAAAAGGGCCACAATATACTCCTGCCTTTGCTGAAGCTCAAACTCGGTTGTTAGGGCCATCTTTAATTTTGGTAAAACAACCAGAGAAAGTGGCGAGTGTCGTACAACAGTTGCTGCGTGATCCAGACTGGTTACAACTAATTGCAGAAAATGGGCATCAACGTATGGGTCAACCTGGAGCGGCGAGGCGTATTGCCGACTGTTTAATGGAGCGGTTGAAGGGTTAAGGGTGAAGATTGAAGGGTTAAGGCTGAGGCGTAAAAGGTGAAGGGTGAGAAAATTCAGTGATCAGACCCAGTTGTTTGATGGTTGCATTTCCTGATGCATACTTTATACGAAATCCGGATTAACTACCCAATTTTTTTAACAAACCACTCCAGGCTCAGAGTACTCAGAGTAGAGAATAAGAGGAGATAAGAGGGGTTATAGATACGGATTTGGTATTATGCTTCGCGGCCAAGGGGACAGTCACCTTCAATTTCAATGACAGATGGCTCAATGTCGGCATAGGCTTGCTGTCTTTTCCCAGTAAAGTGCACATGCACCTTTCCTTGAGCAATTGGCCCTAAAGACAATTCCATCACTTGGTCAACCACACTAGCAGCTTTCAAATAAAAAATCGTTTGAAGTCGTGCCAATTCGAGGAAAACTTTGGGCTGATCTTTGTACACCGGATAAAGAGACTGAGGCACACAATCTTCAATCCGAATTGGGGTGGCGCTGTTGCGGATTAAGTTCTCCAGCATTTCACGTTCGGCTAACGCGGGACTGAAGACTTGAGCATCTTGCAGGATTTGTAGCTTAGGTGGGTTATTGAGTAACAATCGCCCTACTTTCATCCGAGCAATATCATCTGCTGAATAGAATTGCTTGCGGCCTTTGTAAGATTGCTCTAGCATCTGAGCGCCAAGCTTGGTGCGTTTCGGTTCAAGGGTTAGTGTCCAAAGCTTATAAGCCTGTCTCGGTGTCACTTCAATGCTCTTAACTTTGACCAGAAAGCCGTCATTTTGATAGGCAAATTTGATGACTGGCGACTGTTCAAGTTTGGGGCGAAGGGATTGGATAGCTGTATCATCTTCGATACTTCTAGACGGAATTTGGATAATCAGTCTGCCATCAGCCGTCTGACTATAGGTTTCAATTTGAAAGAAGTGTTCATGTAACAAAACCCATTGTCCGGAGGAGTAAATGACTAACTCCGCCTGATTACTGCTTCCTTCCCCAGTTGCTTCAAGCTCCCATTGAGCAGAAAAAGGGGTAGGGTGAATCGGAGGAATTTGGTAGACCAGTACTGAACCTGGAATATTTTTGAGTTTTTTAGGTACAAATTCAGTTTCTTTTAAAGCCAAGGGAGTTTTGACCACCTCATAGACAGTCTGGGACATACAAATCCCACCCGGTTGGGCTTCGGCTTGCAGTCGCGCCGCTACATTGACCCCGTCGCCCATGACATCGGTGCCATTGAAAAACACATCTCCCAGGTGAACACCAATCCGGTGGATGAGTACATCCTCTGGAGCCTGGTTAGCCGCTAATTCTGCTAAGCTAACTTGAATTTCTTTGGCACAGGCAACAGCTTTCACTGCACTGGGGAAGTACATCAGCAAGGCATCGCCAATCGTTTTGAGGACTTTGCCTTCAAACCGCTGACATAGTTGCTTCATAATTTGGAAGTCCCGGCGGAGCAAATCCAGAGTGTACTCTTCATTGGTTGCCATCAGAGCACTATAGCTGACGACATCCGTGAAGACGATCGCAGCGAGAGTGCGTTGTCCTTTGAGCTCCGTTGTTAGAGGTTTTTCCTGTGTCAACATATGTCCTCGGAAATGTGAAGCGTCACTGAGCAAGGTCTACTGTGTGCAGTGGGTGACCAGAACACCTCTCCTGTGCACTTACGCCGCTACTTTATCTATCGGGTTCGTTTGAATTCTCCTGCTACTGTTGGAGTCTGGTAAGAAACTCTGCGTAAGTCCTATTTCTATTGAAAAGGACAAAACCTTGGTTAGCTGAGGCTTTATCCAATCTATTCAGAAAATTCATCAGAACTTTGAAATCTCCTTCCTGACTGCTCACTGACCTATCAATGTCAGAGATCTGAAGCATCAGGAAAGTGTGATTTGCATCCTTGCTTATTATGAGTTTTTATATCATACCTCCCTGATACCAATTGGCCTTTTCAATGTCACATTTCACACCCCCCCAGCCCCCGGAGAACAAAAAGCGTTTGCGTTCGCCTTTGGCGTTGCCGCAAGCTAGCATGGTGCGTTAGCGAAGCTTGGTGCGAAGCAGCATTAGCAGCATAGCATCCTCTGACTCCCCCCCTTTTTAAGCCCTGTGAGGGGGGGAGCTAAAAGGGGAGGAGCAATTAGAGAATATGTCTCAAGCTCAAACCCAAGTGGTATGACACCTATATGGGCGTTAGCTTTCGCCATGCCGCAAGCTATACGGCGTTGCCCCTACGACTGCTGACTCCTGACTCCCCTCTCAGGGTATCACCGCGATTGGATCTGAGCATCCAATGTCTTGCTAATGCGCGATCGCGTTTCTTCCAAATGAGCCTTCGTGTAAGTGTCCATACTTCTCCCATGCCTTCTTAGGGCAGAATTAATGCTCCCATACAACTCGCGTAATCGATACCAAGCTAGCGTCTCGGCATCTTCAGGAACATTAGCCTTCCGTAACACCATATTCGTCAAGCAGTTCAGGTACTCTCGCTGCAATGAACGACGGATACTGGAGATAACGAGGGGTTGGTCGTCGGGTTTAACTACCTCTGTCCAGATACTTTCCTCCAAAGTTTGGAACAGTTCCGGTAGGGTTAATGCTTGACCTGAGGCACTTTTAAGTTCAATATCTTGCAAGCGAGTTAAGCGATCGCCAGCCAGCAAATTTCCCAACACTCGATTCTGCAAAAAGAGAATACTTTCATGAATCGGATAATCCAAGCGATCAACCTTTAAGTCATTCCCCCAATCTCTCCACCGTGATGGAGCTAACTTATTCAACAACTGCGGTGAAAAGTTGAAGGCATCTGCCGCAAACACATACTTCTGCAAGTAAGCGAGTGCCTCTCGCTGCTTTTCTACAGGTACCGGTTCAAATGGTAATCTGCTATTGGGGTCTCCTGCATGGTTGCGATAAAACGACTGCCCACCGATATATTTGGTGATGAAGGACGTGTTTTGTAAATAGTGCCAAAATACCGTATCAAACAGCTCACTCAGCTCACTATAACTACCACCACTAGTTGGATAACGCTTCTCCAGACGTTCCCACATTGCACGCCCATTGTCCAGTTGTGTTTTGGCATAGCTGAGGACATTACTGCTCATGTCCCATCGATTGGCATCCGGGTTCAGGTCAATAACATCCTCATCGGTGGCATAGGCTAATTCTGGATTCGTAGAACGTTTGGCAATCTCTTCTAAAAACCGCCTTTCCGCTTGAGGAATAATTGCATCAGTTTGTTTGTAGCCATACTCAATCGCCCACTCATCATAAGGCCCAATAGAGGAGGGAAAATAATCTCCCTGTAATGTTCCTTGGGGAGGCAAGTTAATTGGTAGGTAGTCCATCACGGAGTTGACTAGACCTTTCGTCTGCGTCACTTTAAAATCGTTCAATTCTTGTAGTGGTAATAATGTGCTACCTCGAAAATTGTGACGCAAACCTAACGTGTGTCCCACTTCGTGAGCAATGAGCCAACGCATACGCTGATGGATATATCCCTTGAATTGCTCACTATTGAGCGGGGTATCAGTCAGCAGTGATAACTGCATCTGATCGATTCCCAACTGCTGAACTGACTCCACGCTGTAGCACAGATCATTTGCTCTTGCTATTTGTGATAAACCAGACATTTTTTGGGATAGGGGTCGGCGATTGACGAGTGACGGACAAAGATTGGTTGAACTTATCAAGTTTGACACTAAAGAATTTTCCTGCACTTGATTTTGTTCAACCAAGCGGCGAAAATCCTGCTGAAATTCACGTACTAAACCAGCATCTACGATGATGTCGGCGTCTAAAATTTCTCCCGTTAACGGGTTAATCCGCGCTGGCCCCCTAGCAAAAAAACCATCAATAGAATTAAACCAGCGAATGGTGTTGTAGCGTATATCAGCCGGGTCCCAGTCGGCGTTATCGGGCATTTGCTGCACTTGAATGGCATCTTTAAATCCTGCCTTCTCAAAGGCTTTATTCCACATCAGAACGCCCTCGCGGATGGCGTCCCGGTATTCTATCGGTACAGCGTTTTCAATCCAAAACACAATCGGTTTTTTCGGGGGAGATAGTGAGGCATTTGGGTCTTGTTTTTCTAAATGCCAACGATTGATGTAGCGGACAAAGGAGTCACGGCGGCTGTTGTTGGAAATATCTTTATAAGCTGTAAAGAAATAGCCAATGCGATCATCCGCTAGACGCGGACTGTAGCTTCGATTTTCACTCAACTGGGAGAGACTGTAGCGAACGTGAAGGGTAAGGGCACGGTTATCGGGGAGAGTTGGCAGGTAGTCGCCTTCGCCGGAAATTAGAGAGAACCCATAAATGGATTCAATCTCGACATTTCCAGGAAAAGCTTTGGCTGTGCCGAAATAAGATTTGCTCGCGTCGAGTTGGTAGTTGCCGTTCAAGGATTCTTTGAGGGTTGGTGTCAATCCTGGCAAATCGGTGAGCATCAGCTCCCCTAAATCAATGAGAATCGTTTCTTCCGTCGGATGAATGCTTGTAATAGGAAGGGAGTAGAGAACGGAGTCGCTAAAGGAACGTTCGAGCGATCGCACTTGCGGATCGCCTGGTTCTACGCGGAAATTCGCATTCCGCACGACAAAATGTAAATTGTTATTCACCCGGCGGAAGTAAAACAACAGAGGTTCCAGAGGGAGTCCACTGTATAGTCCCCGTTCTCCAATGCCGGACTCCATCGTCACTGAGGCAAGGAAGTTTTTGTTCATTTGCTGGGGCTTAACTTCCAAGTAGATGGCATTTGTCTGTTTATTGTGGTAAAGGTTAAACAGCCCTTCAAACTTTTCAGTGCCTTTGATGACCTTGCTAAACGGCTGTAGCTCCTTAGAATTCCCTTTCACTTTAGTCTGATGCCGCACCAATTCTGTTGTGTGGGTTCTGAGCACTGGAGACGTTAAAGGCTTTTGTATCTGAAAGGGTAAAGCCTGCTTGATACCAATAAGCCCGATCCATAAAAATATGCCTAGTAGGAACAATATCCACAAAGGGACTCTTCTCATCCAATTAATCACCCTTTAGTCCGAAAATCCGTAAAAATGTATAGATGCTTCAAGGTAGCACAGCCCAGAGGTAGTGGTTAGCACTCTTAATAGGTTTGCAATATCTTTGCAACGGTAATCACTTGGACACTTGAGACTTGTCAATCATTCTTCCAGAACAGGCCACACCACAGCTTTGTCTACTCTGAACACTTCCTACATAACTACCAAGATGCACTATAAACACTGCTAATGCAAAGTGGGTAATAGATCGAAACATCAAGGCGTTAACAGAAGGCTGTTATGCAGAAGGCTCTTATAAAAAAATAAGAGTTTTCATCCGTTCTAGTGTACGTTGTTCATGAGCGCTTACTGAGTTAAAGGTTATAAAGTTGAAAAGGCTGAAAACCGTTGAGCCAAAACCTTAATGAAACGTGATTTTAGAGACAGTCAAACCTGAAAGCAGGGATTCTCGAAAACACTACTAAAGGTAAATGAGCTTTCTGCTATGACCCCTGTAAACTAGAACCTAACTCGTATGCACGACGGCTTCATGGATAACTTCTACAGGGAAATCAATCAGCCAGATGCCCAAATTAATCTGGCGGCTTGTGCACTTTACATCGCTCAAGATGAATACCCCGACCTTGATATTGATGCCTACCTAAATGCCTTAGATGTAATGGCGGCTGAGGTCGAAGAACGCCTACCAGCCGAACGCTATCCTCTGCGAATTATCCAAAGCCTCAATCACTATCTCTACGATGACTTAGGGTTTACTGGCAATACCCATGATTACTACGATCCTCGTAATAGCTTCCTCAACGAGGTAATTGATCGGCGCACTGGGATTCCTATTACTCTCTCCCTTGTCTATCTGGAAGTGGCTCAACGCCTGGATTTTCCTATGGTCGGCATCAACATGCCTGGGCATTTTTTAATTCGTCCAGAGTTTGAGGAGGCTGCCATCTTTGTAGATGCCTTTAATCGGGGTGAGATTTTATTTGAGCAAGATTGTGAGCAGCGACTCGCTCAGATTTACGGGCATCCCATGCCGCTGCAACCCAGCTTCACTGCTTCGGTGAGTCCTAGGCAGCTGTTGGCACGGATGCTGAGGAATCTGAAATTTATTTACCTCAACCGTAACGACTTATCGAAAACCCTAACCACTGTAGAACGCATTTTACTGTTGTTTCCGGAAGAGCCTATAGAATTGCGCGATCGCGGACTGATTTACTACCAGTTAGGATACTGGTCTAAATCCGCTCAGGATTTAGAACTCTATTTAGCCATGCTTCCTAACGCAGAAGATGCCCATGTGATTCGTCGGTTGCTAGAGCAACTGAGTCGTGAGGTTTAGGGAGTCAAAGGTAGGATGAAAGATGACGGATGAAATTAGCTCAGCCAAAAAGGGATGGGGCATGAATCAGGAATATAGCCGTCGCTATAAGGGTTAAGAGAGAGCTAACGGCTGAAACGACCACGTACTGGTAATAAACATAAAAGCCTTGTGCCTTTTGCTATAAATCTGTTTTTTCCACGCCACTTGCGAGTGGATAACTGATATATTCCGACTCCTCACTGTTCACTGCGATACACATCTTCTGCAACTTGTTTGAGGCGTCTGAGCTGAGCTTGCATGTCGTTTTTTGTCCAGTTGGTAGCAAAGGTGTTGAACCCCCAGCTCACCAGGGGATTGGGGATGGCAAATTCAAAGCGATTGAGAAGGCGTGTACCCTTGTCGGTAGGCTGACATTCCCAGCGATCGCGTCCTCGAAAAAATCCCTGGAACTCCCAGACGACTAAACCAGGTTCTCGCTCTACCACAACACTATTTAAAGTCGGTTGTAATACAGGAATTTGAATCAGAAAACGGCTGCGACTCCCCACATCGGTACTCCACTCGCCTACGGGTTCACAGCGCAAAATTGGGTTGAGCCAGCGGTGCATCAAAGTTTGGTCTGTGATGCAACGTTCTACAATAGTGGCGCTGGCTTTGATTTGAATCGACTGTTCAAAGACTTGGGCGTTTGACATGGAAAATTCCAAGAGTTGATCGAGAACGAGTCATGTTCCTCCCGGTAAAGTACTCACGGCTAACCGCGACACGGTATAGCACGAGCTTCCAGGTTTATAGGTGAATGCTTTCTTCATACCATGTCAGTTCACAACCTGACCGGAAAGCCAATGAAGTTTTATACCCCGTTGCCTTTTTTCATCTGTGACGGGGGACGGGGAGAGGGAAGTCGCCGTTTTGAATCAAACTTAGTATTAATCCCTAAAAAAACAGTAAATTTTTGCTTTTTATGGCTTAATTATCCATAAGGATAGAGGTAAAGCGGTAATTTTTAGTTTAGTCTTGCCGTGGCTATGTCAAGCCGTTAATCTTAAAATCTCTGCATTTTTGTAACGAACGCGCTGATTCATTGAGAGGATAACTATAATCACGCCCAGCACAGTTGTTACCAGTTCCGTGTTGCCGCCCTGTGAAACTTGACAATAGCGTAAGAAGGAAAATTTATGAAGGAATTTTGGAAAGACATTGTCCAAATTGTAGGAGTGGATGTGCCGCTTCAAGCACATCCATTTGTGGCACAGGTCGCACCGACAGCACCGGCAGCACCAACTGCACCGACTGCATCGGCTCAACCGGGACTCGTCGAGAATGGGACAGACTATCTTCAAACCGTTCTCGCCAATATCAGTGCCTTTGTGCCTAACCTGCTAGGCGCGATCGCCATTCTGATTATTGGGATTATCATCGCCCTAATTGCTTCGCGTATCACCAAAGGACTGCTCAATCGCACCCGCCTTGATAACCAAATTGCCGACTGGATCACAGGTCGCCAAGAGGGAGTAGAACCTCCTCCAGTGGAGGAATGGATATCCGGTGCTGTGAAGTGGATCATCATTATCTTCACAGTGATAGCGGTTCTCAACACCCTACAGTTACAAGTCGTTTCTCAACCCCTCAATACGTTTCTCGATCAAATCCTTGGCTTCTTGCCAAAAATTTTGGGGGCGGCAATTCTCTTAGGCGTTGCTTGGTTGCTGGCAACGCTGGTCAAGATTGTGACTATACGGGCACTACGGTTATTTCGATTGGATGAGCGTTTAGGTCAACAAGTCCGCAGACCTCCAGAGGCTCCGGACGACATGCCACCTCCCCCAACGAACCAGTTCTCATTGGCGGAAACGATTGGGAATGCACTCTACTGGTTTATTTTTCTCCTATTTCTTCCCTTAATCTTGGACAGCTTAGGATTGCAGGGCACGACTCTGCAACCCTTACAAGACCTGTTGAGGCAAATTCTGGGAATTCTGCCGAATATTTTGGGTGCGATCGCAATTGCTGCGGTTGGTTGGTTCATTGCTCAAGTGGTACGCCGCATTGTCACCAACTTACTTGCCGCTGCAGGCACTGATCAGTTAGGGAGCCGATTTGGACTCCGGGCAACCGCAGGAGGTCAATCTCTCTCCTGGATTCTCGGAACGATTGTCTACGTCTTGATTTTGATTCCTACAGCGATCGCAGCTCTCCAAACGCTACAGATCGACGCGATCTCCGTGCCTGCGATCGCGATGCTAAACCAGATTCTCAGCGCAGTTCCCAAAATCTTTACAGCGGTGCTGATTCTGGGTATTGCTTTTGTCATTGGGCAGTTTGTGAGTGATCTAGTCACCAATATCCTGACCAGCATTGGCTTTAATAATGTCTTCCAGTGGATCGGTCTGCCGACAACTCGTGCAAGACGCACCAGACCCTTTACCCCGCCCTACGAAGAGTTTCCCACAACACCGCCCATAACTGACGCAGAAGCTCGATTTGAGCCTTCACCAGTTCCCACTCGGACACCGTCAGAACTAGTGGGAATTATCGTCCTTGTAGGCATTATGTTGTTTGCCATCGTCGCGGCAACCAACGTTTTGCAGATCCCAGCCTTGACATTAATTGTTACCGGCATACTCGTCATTGCCGGTCGGATTCTCGCCGGTTTAGTGGTATTTGCCATTGGTCTTTGGCTGGCGAATCTGGCTTTTAACTTAATTACCAGCTCCGGTTCTCGCCAATCTAGAATCCTCGGACAAACGGCACGAATTGCGATTATTGCCTTGGTTTCAGCGATGGCACTGCAACAAATGGGCATTGCCAGCGACATCGTGAACTTAGCCTTCGGGCTGCTCTTAGGTGCTGTTGCGGTTGCGATCGCTCTTTCGTTTGGATTGGGAGCTCGCGATATTGCCGCTTCTCAAGTTCGGGAATGGCTAGACTCCTTCAAAGAAAATAGGCCCCCTGACATCAGATAAACCCGCTTAAACTTCAGCCATCTGACATCTTGCGCAAGTCTCAATAAGCATAATTCATGTAAGGTGGGCAGCGCTTTGAACACCCTTGGAAGCTAGCAATAGCGTTGATAGGCACTGCCCACCCTAGGCTTAATGACAATGCTGCCAGATCTGAGCCATCCTATCGGTAGGGTGCGCTAGCTCACCCTACTGCGTTTTTCCAACACCCAACACCCTACCTCCTACACCCTAAAACTTTGTAAAGTAATGTCGAAAACCAGCCTTAGAGTAGTCGCTCGTGTTGTAGCACTTCCTGACAAGGTAGAACAAGTGAAGTCGGTTTTACTGGGGCTGATTGAGCCGACATGCAAGGAGGAGGGATGTAGGGTTTATGAGCTTTTGCACAATCAAGATGATCCAACAGATTTTACCTTTGTTGAAGAGTGGGAAAGCCAAGCTTTGCTGAATACTCATTTGGAGTCAGCCCATATTGCAGCAGCCGTTTCTCAGCTGGAAGGTTTGATCGCCATGGACCCCGACATTCGCGTATATGAATTGCTGGCTTAAGAATTAGTTGATTTCGGTGATTGTTGCTGATAAGCCAGATATACAGCCTCTAAAAAAAGGTTAGCAGTAGTTCCTTTGGGTATTGTTTCCAACTCAATAATCTCCTTGAGGTGATGAGCCAATTTTCGGCTTAACTCAGCTCTTGCCTCTGGAATCATCGCTGCCCGCCGCTGTAAATAATCTCGAACTACAGCAAAATTTTCTGGCAGCATTTTGGATAAATCGGCTTCCTTGAGAAGCTGATTCGCTAAGCTTTGCGCCTCTTTGGATAAGGGGAACTTTGTAGAGGCAATCGGTTGTTCTTCTTGAATGACGAGTGTCCCCGCTACCAAATCTCCCAAGCGTTTCTCTCGCTTAGTAAAGATGATTAAAAAGACACCCAGAGAAAAGAACAAATCATCAATCGGTCGTAATAAAGCACGAAGCGTAGATTGTTGAAGTCTGATGGGTCGTCCATCATCACAAATCACGCGAATTTTGACCCATCGTTTACCCGGTGTTTGACCCTGCCACAGCGTTTCAAAAAAAACAAAGTAACCGACATAGATAAAGAAGCTAATTAAGAGTTGGATGGCCTGGAACCACAGTTTCAGGCTCTCATCTCCACCAGCAAGAGTTTGGAGTGTGTCTATTAGTATAGCTGCCAGTATAGCCCAGGCAATTTGGAAGCCAATGAGGAGGAAGAGCCAAACAAGATAGTCGATTAACAGTGCGTAGGCTCGATTGCCAATTCCTGCTAGGTTGAATTCTAGTTCAACGCTTTCTGGCGTTTGGAGTGTGACTCGATTAAAAAATTGCATGGCAGTTGAGCAGAGCTGAATTATATTTGAGGGAATTTAGGGCTTCTGAGGAGGCTAACTTGGGACAATAGGGAGTAACGGCTATCGGTCTTTGTCAGATATATTTTTAAGCGAACCGCTCCAGACACAGAGAAGAGAGAGAAGAGGGGATATTTTAATTTTTTGGCCTCCATAAAAGTTGGCTTTGCGGATGCCGTCTAGTTACTCAGCAGGCTTGGGATTTATCTGTTGAGTAGTCTAGTTAAGTAGGTGGATATAAATAAACTAAACTACTCCTTTTCTATGCCCCATACCCTATGCTCAGCTTTCACCCATCCACTTATTCTGAGTCACGGATTTGTAAGTCTAATCCTTCACGACGATTCCGGAGGTCGTAGTAAACTACGGCTTTAATCGATTGCCAGAAGGGGATTAACAGCGCACCACTGGCAAAGCTAATCGGTAAAATTAGCAGGTAGTATAGAGCTAAGAACGTGGGAGAATCTTGGGGTATTGAAGCTGACAATAACCCTTGAATAATCGTGCTAAATATCTGCACAACAATGGTGATGGGAAGGGTAATTAAAAAGGCGACAGTGACGACTAGTATTAGGCGTAAGGCAAACCCCTTTGTTAAAACCCAGCTCCGACTAATGGCTGAGCTGGAATCAACATTACTTTCAACAGCTAGCGGTACTTCAACAATCAACAGGCGGGATACTAGCCAGAGATATCCAACGAACAAGGCAATCAACACTATGAATCCCACTAAACTTAGAGCAAGAATTGCTGCCGCTGAGGTTGTCGCCGCTCCCTGGCCAATTATCATGCCAACCACGACGCCTAGGATACCAAAAACAATGACAGCAGCAAAAATGATCCCCGACATAATTAAACCAACCAAGAATCCTGCGAGTAAAAAACTCCACATTCGAGGCATGACATGGCGGCGGGCTTCACTGACTGTTTCTGGCTGTTCGAGCAACTCCTGAAAGGCAAGGCGTGAAAGTAGCCCGGAGATAGCTGAAAATTTAGCCCAGCCATAAATTGGGACTAATATCCATAGATAAGCGATAAACGCCAGACGAAAATATAACTTGAAATGATCGCGGTAAATACGCAGCCCAGCACTGACGACATCGCCAACACTCAGGGGACCCATAGGTTGGGACGATCTGAGATTCTCAGGCATAGCTAGACTTCTCCGGTGGCCTCAGGTGCAAAATTTAAGGCTATCTTAGCTAGGTCTAGCCGTATTATGAGAGAAAATTTTATGAATATTCAACGTTGGATTGCAAGGCGGGAGCCAAACTGGAAGCGATTGGATGAGCTTTTGCGACAAGTGGAAAAAAAAGGACTCAAGTCGTTGCAGGCTTGTGAAATCAGGGAACTCGCCAGCTTGTATCGTTCTGTGTCGGCGGATTTAGCACGGGCACGCACCAACAACGTTGGAGGTATCCTGGTACAAGACTTACAAAGGCTCACGTCCCGCAGCTACAGCCAGATTTACCAGGGTTCACGTCGTCAGGAATGGCAGGCAGTGGTGGAGTTTTATCGCTGGGGTTTCCCTGCTGTCGTGCAAGAGACATTTGGATACACAGCAGTGGCAACGACAATTTTTTTGCTGGGGGCGCTGATTGCTTGGTGGTATTCTTGGCAAGACCCCGTGTTTTTGTCACTGCTCGTTCCAGACGAGTTGATTGTTAAGGTGCGCGATCACCATGAATTGTGGATGGGTTCGATTTTAGGGAAAGAACCCGTAGAGTCTACCAATATCATGATTAACAACTTATCGGTGAGCTTCCGGGTAGTTGCCGGAGGCATTACAGCAGGATTTTTTACAGTATTCATTCTGGCTTTCAACGGGCTGCTGATTGGTGCGATCGCTACGTTAGTCGGTCAAAATAAGTTGGCTTACCCCTTCTGGGCGTTTGTGTTTCCACACGGTTCTTTGGAATTACCTGCAATCTTTTTGGCAGGTGGTGCTGGTTTACTTATTGCTAGAGGAATATTGTTCCCTGGCAAATATACTCGCTTGGAAGCACTGAAGTTTTATGGCTACAAAGCTGCCCAATTAGTATTCGGCATTGTGCCGATGTTGATTATTGCTGGTACGATTGAGGGTTTTTACTCACCTAATCCAGCCGTTCCTAACCCCCTCAAATATTTGGCTGGTATCGGACTGTTTACGCTGTTAATCATCTATTGCAGCCGCCAAAAATCTCAGCAAAGTTCTCAGATTGCTGAAACGACCACATACCAGTAATAAAACTTCTGCCCTCTGCTTTCTGCCTTTTGCTATACAAGTCATGGCTGGCTGCCAATTAAAGGGAAAAGGCTCTATCCCTTGAGTCAAATTTATGTTCGTTCAGGTGTTCTCCTGGTTCAGCCTTCGCTTGATAGCTTTTCCTAAATCTGGCTCATTTTCAACTAACAGTATTCTCATGAAATCACAAATACTTTACTGATTAAAACTAAAGCGGCCGTCTACCTTTTTTCCACCAATATCCGAAGTAATTTTCACCTGATACTGACCTACTGCTTTTTCTGGCAGCCGTGCAGCGTAGTGTTTACCTGCCGCATCGTAGGGAAGGTCTAAACTTTTCTGAGTTCCATCAGGCAACTGCACTTGAGCCGTTACTTTGGCGTTAGGAATTGACCGTTTAAGTTACCATCCCCCCGCTTAATAGCCGCACCAAGCTGTACATCTGCCACATCAGCAATTCTGACGGGCGTTCCCTGGCGCGAAGTAATTGCAGAGTACTTCAAGCCTTCTAGGGTTTCAATTCGCCCCACTCCTCGGATTAAGGTTTCTTTATCAGGAGTGATTAAATAGCCACCGGGAGCATTGGTATTAGCCGCTTGTACGGCTTCGGTGACATCCTGCAACGAGACATCAAAGGCTGTCAATTTAGCGGGATCGACTAAGACTTGATACTGCCGCACATCGCCGCCATACGCCACCACTTGAGCTATACCGGGAACAGCTAAGAGGCGATTGGTTACTTGCCAGTCAACAATGCGCCGCACTTCCATTAAGGAAGTGGTTTGGGAGGTAAAAGCGTAGGTAAGGATAGTGCCAACGGGAGAGGTTGTCGGAGAAAGTTGTAGTGTTTCTGTGGCTTCAGGCAGCTTGCTAGCCGCTTGCTGCAATCGCTCTGTCACCAATTGGCGAGCTTGATAGATGTCGGTTCCCCAGTCGAAGATGACTTTGACAACAGAAAGCTCTACTGCTGAAACTGCAAATCGCTTGCTTTTTCTTGTTTCAGTTGAAAGTCAGACTTTTTCATATCCTTTGTCTTTATTGTCCCGTTCACTGCCACGCCCATCATAGTAGGTTGACATTTGGTGAGTCTTCTTTCTTTTACAGCTAAATATCCTTCCTTTGTCTGTTACCCAGTAGCTAGGAATTTCCAATGCAGGGCGAACCGGCTCATTAGCATATAGTAAAGCTTGGAGTTCAGGTGATGGTACTTCAAACTCTGTCATTGAACTATTCATCTTCCTAATGAAATCATCATATAAAAAGTTACAAGCTGTCTGGGTCTTCACCCAATTTCCGTAATCGAGCCGCTAAACGCTCCGATTGCGCATTCGCTGGTTCCTCTGGTAACAAAACCAGATTGCCCGCCTGATCATAAAACCGTAACCACACCGCCGTTTCTCGGTCAATCGTCCCTTCCCAAGTTGTCAACCACAAACCTAATCGCTGACACCACAGCCACCCTTGCTCATTTGGTGGTATTGGCTGATACTGTTGATTTGCATCTAAATGCCACCCCTGCAAAGAATCTGGGTCAAAAGAATTGAAGACATAGTAATCCGGAGTGCGAAAAATCTGCTCGTAAATGTTTTTCTTAACTCCCATGTCTGCCTCTCTTCTACTGCTTGTACCAAGCTTTCCGCCACTCCTTCATTTGGTCAATTTCTTTCTGTTGTGAGGTGATAATGTCTTGGGCTAACTTCTTAATTTCGGGTTGCTTAGACTTACTAGAGGCATCTTTAGCCATTGTTATTGCTCCCTCGTGGTGAGGAATCATGGCATTGATAAAGCGCAAGTCAAACTGGGCATCAGCCGCTCCTAAATCGCCCTTCATCATCATGTCCTGCATCTGTGACTGGGACATAGGCATCATGTGATCCATCGTTTTGTCATAAGCCATCGGCGTACTGTCGGCTTTTGGATACCACGCTTGTCGCCACTGTTTCAACTGGTTTATTTCACGATTCTGAGCGGAAATAATATCTTGGGCTAACTTTTTGATTTCAGGGTGCTGGGATTTAGCTAGCGCCTCTTTCGCCATCTCAACAGCACCTTGATGGTGGGGAGTCATCGCATCAATGAACCGCAAATCGTAGTTAGCATCAGCTGACCCTAAATCCATTGCCATGCTGTGGTTCATGCCACTGCCATGCTCCATGCTGCCACCATGCATCATGTCCTGCTTACCACCCGCTTGGGTATCAGGGGTACTTGGGGCTTGAGCTTGGTTCTGGGCAGTCGTAGAACCGCTCTGGGAAGCATTAGAACAGGCTGTCAGAACCCCGCCAAGGGAAGCGATCGCCACAAGGGTCAACGCCAAAAAGCCAGTTCTCACTGATATTGGTTGCATAGACTTTTGATTCATGATTGGCTTATTACGAGGTAGTGTTCTCTCAAGGGTAACTCTCCACTCCATTAGAGACTGACCCCTGAGACTTGGCGCTTAGTAGCTGGTCATAAAACCTGTAAGGTCTTTACAGCACCTAGAAACCACTTCTACTATCCAAGATTTCACACTAGAATGAAATAGGATGAAATTCCTCGAGTTTATTAGCAAAAATAGCTTGGCAAATAGAAGATTAGACCTCCTAGCAAAGTAGGGGTCAGGCGGAAGTAGTTTTAATCCCTCGGTGGCGGCGAATCCGCCATGACGCCTATCTGGAAAATAGGGAATGGGGAACTCGGGGTCCCCTTTGGGGATTAAGGGGAATGGGGATTTTCATTCCTTCATTGTGAGCTTTCGTCTCGTAATGTCTTTCTTAAAAGTAGGGTTCATTATTATCTCCAGCATCACTTGACGACCCCTCACTCAACTTGATATTCAAAGCTTCTTGGCGATAAAAAATTTCATAGAAAACAACCGCTTTAGTTGCTTGCCAATAAGGCATAACGATTGCGCTGGTTAACAAGTTAAGTAGTATTGTGGAGCTGATTGTCATCACTGAATAAATATAAGAGGTACTGGGTAAAACTGTGCCCCACATATTTTGGAAACTATTGGTTAAAAAAATACCTAAAAGAAGTATAGGTGTGACAATTAAAAAGGATATAATTATTATTAATTGAATGCGAAGTGTAGACCCTTTTGTCAAGAGAAAGCTTCGCTTAAGAGCAGTTAAGGGTTTTTGATTCTTTTCTACTACTAAGGGCAATTCGGCAATGAACAAGCGGGAATAGAAATAGAGGTTGATCAGAGCGCCTAAAGCCAAACACGCACCCAACAATAATGTCCCTATCCATAGTTTATCGTCATCTTCTTGGAGGAAATTGTAAAAATCTTGATTGAAAACAACGAATGGAGTAATACCTAAAGCTGCAATTAAAGCTAAAATAGCTAAAGATAAGGCAAAAACTGAAACACTCAGGACAATTACTAATAAGGCTAAAGCTAAAAACTTCCATTTTTTGGAATAGACACGAGGACGAATCGCACTACTCAGTTCGGGAGCGTCGGCTAGTTCACCAAAAACTAATCGAGATATGAGGGCCGAAGTCGCATAAAATTTAGCCCAACCATAAAGAGGAACTAACAACCATAAGTGAGCAAAAAATGAAAGCCTAAAATAACGTAGCAGATGATATTGATACAGGTTGAGGCTGAGACTAATGACGTTGCTGATACTGAGATTCCGTGCCGAATCGCGAGAAGTTGGATATAGAGGCATGATCAAAGTTCTCTGGCTTAATTGAGTTTGGCAACAGCTTCTTTAATCAAAGTAAATTGCGAGCTTTCAGTTGCAAATAGCGGTCAACTAATTGCTCACTAATCTGATTAGCAGGTGCATCCAAGACTAGAACGCCTTTTTGCTTAAGCTGGGCAAACGCAACCTGACGTTGAGCGAGTAAATCCAGGGCAACTGCACGGGCATAAGTAGCCGTGACTTCTTGGGTTGCTGTATGGGCGATGCGATCAACCTGGGGATCACGGAGGGTGACACAGAAGGGTAAGTAGCGGGGGGTAAGGCGTCCAAGGGCGGCAAGGAGTTCAGTGGAGGTGGTGACATCCACTAAATCTGTAATCAGAACAACTAAGGCACGACGAGTTTGTCGGTTTACTAGTTTGGTTACAGCACCCATATAGTCGGGTTCCAGTAAGACAGGTTGAATCGGAGTAAGGCGCTCAATTAATATAGACAGGCGATGATGACCGCGTTCCGGAGGAATCCAAGTAGATACTTCGCGATCAAAAACGCCGATGCCCACGCGATCGCCCCGATGTAACCCTGCCAGTGCCAGAGATAGCGTGGCATTCAAGCCCCAGTCGAACCGCTTCAGTCCTTGCACTTGTGCCGTCATCAGCCGTCCCCGATCCAGTAAGATAATCAGGGTTTGCTCCCGTTCTGGTTCCAACACTCGCACCAGTGGACGCGAACGGCGGGCGGTAGCCTTCCAATCAATTAAGCGGGTGTCATCCCCGATGCCATATTCTCGGAGTTCGGCAAATTCCGTACCTGTACCGATACGTCGGGATTGGCGCATCGTGCCCGTATTTTCTAAGGTGAGGCGAATGGAGAGCGATCGCAACCCCACCAAGTCCGGATAAACGGCAACCGTCTGACGGGCGGGAATTTTCCAATCATGCCACGCCAAACCCCACTGTCCCCGTTGTCGCACCTGTATGTCTCCCCACTGATACTCACCTCGACTATCCGGATGAACTGTGTAGGTGAGTTCCTGAGTGCTGTTAGCCTCTAGTGAGGCTTCTAGTAGGGGGGCAGATACCTCAAACTCTAAGGGATAATAGTCCCGCAGACGAATTTTCGCCGCCCGATTCCCCGCCTGCACAGAGAGAACAACGGGATTATCTCGCCCGATAGAAAGCCGATGCAGCGGCAAGCGCGTTACTTGCACTCGATCGGCTTTTACCTGTTGAGCATCCCAGAAAGCTAGAACGAGGATAACCAGATCGAACAGCAGAGTAGCGATTAAGCTGACTTGGACATCCACAACAGTCGCCAGTACTATTGCGATCGCCAAGCCCAACAGCAACAAAAAATAAAGGCGTCGTGAAGGAATCATCGTTTTGACTTGTAGGGTTTCGAGTCAGACAGGCTGAAGAATGGAGATATATCGGGGTTGAGCTTTCACTCGTTCTAACCAAGCTTGTATCGCCGGAAATGGCGTTAGCTCGAATCCACCCTCATCCGCGACATGGGTGTAGGCAAACAACCCTATATCAGCAATCGTGTAGCGATTTCCCACAAAGAAACTCCAATCTGTTAAATGCTTTTCCATCACAGAGAGTGCCGCATAACCGGATTCACGTTTTTGCGCGATTGCTTGCTGATATTCATCCGCTTTCCCCAAGACAGAAATCCAATATCTGGAGGTAGCGATATAAGGCTCGTGGCTGTACTGTTCAAAAAATAGCCACTGCATCACTTGTGCCCGTTCAAAAGAGTCGTCTGGGAAAAACTCAGTTCCTTCACTCAGATAAAAAAGAATAGCGTTTGATTCAGCGAGAAACTTCCCTTTCTCGATTTCTAAAACAGGAATACGACCGTTAGAGTTCTTCCTTAAAAACTCTGGTGTCCGGCTTTCTCCTGTCAGGATGTTAACTTCTACTCTTTCAAACGGAATCCCCAATTGTGTCAATAAAAGACGGACTTTGTACCCATTACCGGAAGGCAAAAAATCATACAATCGCAGCATATTTCATCATTGGATTATTTTTTCTCCTCAGATTAGCTTTTATCTGGGCACCGATACTTGATTCAGTAAGGAAGAAATTACAGCATCAATCTGTAATCCATCTAACTGCGCCTCCGGTTTGAGGATGAGACGATGACGCAAAAGCGGTGGTGCAACTATTTTCACATCATCAGGGGTAGCATAATTGCGTCCTTCCAACCAAGCATAAGCTTTACTGGTTTGTAACCAAGCTACAGCGGAGCGAGGAGAGGCGCCTAACGCCAAATCCGGGTGCTGTCGTGTGCGCTGTACCAATGCCAGTAGGTAATCAAGCAGTTTATCCTCAACCTCAACGGCTTGAACTGCTTTACGAGCGCTAATAATCTGTTCTACCGTTGCGATGGGTTTAATACGAGCTAAGTCTAGGCGTTTGGCTCGAAATCCAGCTTGAGAATTCAGCAACATCTGCTTTTCTGCGGCTAAATCTGGGTAATCTACAACCAGTTTGAATAAAAATCGGTCTAACTGAGCTTCTGGCAGGGGGTAGGTTCCTTCAAATTCCAGAGGGTTTTGAGTGGCTATCACCCAAAACAGTTCAGACAGTGGCAGCCCCTCGCCATCAAGTGTTACCTGCTGTTCTTCCATTGCCTCTAGCAGTGCGGCTTGTGTTTTGGGAGGGGTGCGGTTAATTTCATCTGCCAGCAAAACCTCAGTAAAGATAGGGCCTTTTTTGAGAGTGAAACTGCGAGTATTCATGTCAAAAATGTTGGTTCCCAAGATATCTGATGGCAAAATATCTGGTGTCAATTGGATGCGGCGGAAATCTGCGTGGATTAACCTTGCCAGTACTTTAACTAGTAGGGTTTTTCCCGTTCCTGGTACTCCTTCAATAATTACGTGCCCTCCACTCAAAAGGGCTACCAGCATCTGCTGCACTAGAGTAGATTGACCTACGATTACTTTGCTAAGGGTCTGAGTCAGGCGGTTAAATATTACGTTATTTTCGCTCATTTCTGCTGTTATTTATTGATTAGAATAATCGCGATGATTAATTTTTGCTTTGAAGAGTTTCTATATTCACTCAATTTAATTGAGGAAAAAGAGATTTTTTTAACGAACCACAGAGGCACAGAGAACACGGAGAAAGAGAAGAGAGAATTTTACGATTCATCTAGAATTAGTAAATGAGGTAAGGGTTTGACGAATGAGTTGCCATTTTCTCAACCAGTTTAACAAGTTTGGTTCACTCATCCGATGTTTTTGAGTTTGCATTTGCAGTAGTTGTTCCAACTCTGTTGCTGGATGCCCTGTTTGCTGCAGCCAAGCGTTTATTAAGGTTTGATGGTCGAGTTTCTCTTGTCCTAAAAACAGTGCTTTTTGAAGTTGTAGTTGTTCTTCTTTACCTACAACATCAAGAATAAATTCACTACTGTTGGCTTTTTGCAAGACACCTGCTAAGGCTTGAATGTAAGCCTCGCTATTGTTAATCGCTGGTGTTGGTAAGGTTTTAGGTTTGCCAAAGCGACGATTTCCAGCCCAAATAGCAACGAGGAGGAAAATGATTATCTGCACCAAAGCGGGAAATACAGGTGTTTGGGTAAAATAACTCAATATATTTTGTCGGTGTTCACGCTTGATGACTTCTGCATCTTTGTAACCGTGAATATATTCATCTACCCACACGACATTTGGGATTTTAGATGCTTCTGACTCCTGACTCCTGATTCCTGATTGGGTAACTATTCGCGCTAAAAATTCATAGTTGCCTCGGAAATCTTGATAGGCATTGGCGGCGAGATAGGGGGTTGTAGCGAAGATGATTTGTCCCTTTTCTAGGTTCTCTTGCCAGACAATCGCACCAAAGCGATCGCCTAAAAGTTGTTCCTGAGTTTGCTTAATCTGATTATTCCGGCGTTGCGTATCAATTTTAACGTCCCCCATCGGCATTTTGTGTAGGGTACTAAATGAGGCTTTGGTGACAGGTTGATGAACTCCTAAAATCACCAGTGTATTGCCTTTCTTAATCCAGTCTTGCTCATCTTTAAAGAGGATTTTAAATGAGTCTGCAAATGATAATCGACTGTTGACGCGCAATAAGGTAATGGGAGATTTTATATCCTTGCTTTTAGCTAAATCCTCAAACGGTTTTCGCCAACGTTTTACGGGAGTTCCCCGTTCTGACATAAAAGCGTACCAAGCACCATAGCCTTCTGGGGAACGGTTATAGGTAGAACCGCTATTCAGTTTATTGTTAGCAGGAGCAGCCAGAAGTGTAATGAGAATAATCGCTGTGATCGCGATCGCGCCAAATATCCACAGTCGCCGCTTGGAAAAGTTCATAACGCTTCAATTTCTCGATAGGCTTGCTGACACTGCTCAAAAACTGCGCTTGAAACTTCGGCATTACTAAAGCAGAGTCGTTGGTGAGTCATAATCAAGGTTTGGTATGGCTGTGGCTGGGATAGCTGCTGGACTAATTGCAGATATTCTCCATCTGTTCGACTAGAGTGATGCGGGGCAAGTCCACTGTCGTTTAATCGTTGTAACATTGCCATATATAGACACCGACAAGCTTCGCGGTAGTTACCTTGTTGCTGAAGTTTTTGCGATCGCTGCAACCAAGTCGCCACAGATAATTCTTGGGCGGGTGTTCTGCTCCCTTTGTCAGCAGTCTGCTTCAATGGGTTAGTAAGGGAATAGATATAGGGATGGAATCTTTGCCACATCTGCCAACCCACCCAGATTAAGAGCAAGCCTAAAATCACCCAAAAGGCGGTTTTAACTAGTTTCTGTAGTATCGGTGAATCCCACCACGAGGGCAGTGAAAGGTTGGGTACGTTAGGTGCAAATTGGGATGTTTGCAGTTCCCACCATTCTCCAATTTTTTGTTGCAGCTGAGATAGCTGCCAACCCAAATTATTCTTCTCAAAGGAATCGGTAGGCATGGCTTTGGAGAAACGGCGATCGCGTACCCACCAAGGTAACAGACCAGAAACGGGAGTAGGTCACACTACCAATTTAGATACACAGACCCTCCCATATTCTCATCATCTGAACCCACAATCACACCGCCATTGCGCCCCGGTATCAGTTCAATCGCTTCTACTTTGTGGTACTTATAGCGATACAGGGGAATGAGTTGGGCATTGGGTCGGAATGTGATTTGCTGTTCGCGAATGTCAAACGCACCCGCGACATACACGGCTGATTCAAAGGGCCCGTCATCCCCATTATCCGCGGCTGATGAGATAAAAAGAACCCCGGCTGAGTCTACCTTCAAGTCAGAAATGTGGCGAACCGCAGCAACAGGAAGCGGCACTTTAAGTTGAACAAAACCGATGGGAGTAATCTGGTACGTGTTTAAATTCAGTCGTCCCCAGTAGAGTACGGCAGGTCGTTGGTCTTGTCCCCGGTCTGCCCACACTGTCAGTAACTGACCGTCCATTTTCTGTACCGCAAACCCTTCAAAATTGCTGCCTGGGACAATATTGGGTAAATCAAAGATTTTGATGATCGAGATCGTTTGCTTTGAGGCATTCCAACGGAAGTGATAAACCTTGCCCGCACTGGTAGCGGTCATAAACGTGGGTTCAGGTGTTCCGGGAACAACCGTTAAGGACTCTAAATCAGCGGGTAATGGGATGGCAGTAGGCCAGTTTACGGGGAAATATTGAGGTAACTGTTCGCCTTTAATAGTAATAACGGCTAAACGCCCCCGCTCGTTTTGTTTGTTGTCATGAACAACCATAAAAGAAGTGGAACCGCTGGCTTCCGTCAGCAGGGCCATACCACTGATGCTAAAGGGTATACCCCCCCGCACGGGCCGCCACTGTTGCGAACGAAGCGGTTGAGGCATTAGGGAGAATGCGACCCAAGCCGCTAGAGTAATTAGAACGATGTAAACTTGACGCATGAAGAGCAGTTTACGCTCTCTAACTTTTTTTTGCGATCGCATCTCTAAGGGCTTGAATTATTTTTCAATGAGTGGTTTAGGTTGGAATAGAGCTTTTGGAGGATTGTATCTCCTAATTTTTTATTTTCAGAGAAATAACATGAGTTCCAGCGTAGGCTCATGGGTACTCGGTTAGCACATCCTGGAATCCTCTAGAATTGATGCATTTTAACCCTCCTATTATTGCTTTGATTTCCTAACTCCACCCTGTTTTTTCTACCAAAGATAGATGACTTTGGGCAAAGCTGTTATTTCTAGCTTCATCTTTAGGAAAAGTCCCTGTTCATGGCTCCCATTCAGTGGATAGACCTAAATAAACGTAACAGTTTCTGGTCTATGCTCTATGCCCAGCCCTCACAGTGATGCTTATTTTCATCGGCCTACTTCTTAACATTTCTCTTAATCCGGCACACAGCTTTGATTTATGTAAAAATCTAGTACAAGTCCTCTAAACCCAAGCCAAATTGGTGTAGGACGCTTGTTAATTTGCACCCTTGACCACCTTTGAAGTTTTCCTAAATTTTCCGTCTACACAAGGAGTCTAAATGTTTAATCCCACCAAGCTATTGATTGATTCTTTTGTGTCCGAAGTTAAGGCTGGATATCACTCAGCTTATGGAGGTCTGAAGTCGGACTATTCTGAGATCATCGGCTGGGTCGGGAGCATGGCTTTAGAGAATATTGCCAATAGTAATGCCCTTTACCACAACGTGGAACACACAATTTTTGTGACCTTAGTAGGGCAAGAAATCCTGCGAGGTAAGCATATTCGTGAGGGGGGTGTTTCTTGTGAAGACTGGCTGCACTTTGTTATTTCTCTGGTATGTCACGATATTGGATATGTTAAGGGCGTTTGTCGCCAAGATCGGGTAGTGTTGCGAGTGTATGCGACAGGGTTAGATGGCAGGACGGTAACACTGCCACTGGGTTCTACAGATGCCAGCCTCACTCCCTATCATGTTGACCGAGGTAAGCTGTTTGTGGAAGAACGATTTGGTGGGCACAAACTCATCGATAGTGAAATTATCAAGAACAATATTGAACTAACTCGCTTCCCTGTACCTCTGGACTCTGACCATAAAGACACCATCAATTATCCAGGCTTGGTGAGAGCGGCAGATTTGATTGGTCAATTATCTGACCCCCGCTACCTGCAAAAGATTCCAGCTTTATTCTATGAATTTGAAGAAACGGGTGTAAATCAGCACTTAGGTTACTATCATCCAGAGGATTTACGTCTCAATTACCCTTCATTTTATTGGAGTGCTGTCTATCCCTACATTCAGGATGCTATTGAATACCTCAAGTTAACGCAAGAGGGCAAGCAAATTCTGGCTAATCTCTATGCCCATGTCTTTGAAGTTGAACACGAAACCAAACAGGAATCTAATCTCCAATCTCTATTGGCATCCTACTAATATCAGTCGGCTAAAAAAACGCTAATCGGTCATCATTCCATCTATTACCAATTCCCTCTCTTGCGTAGCCGGACGCAGCGCAGCGAGTATTCCCGGTTCCCCTCTAGCCCTCAAAGATACCGCATTAAAATAGCCTCCAACTGAGCAATGCCAATTGGCTTGATCAGGCAGTCATCAGCACCTGCCTCTAGACAACATTCGCGTGAAGCATTTAAGCTTCGCCCAGATTGCGCCAATAAGGGGCGTCCTCCGTTAGTGTTGGCACTGAGGCAGGAGGCAGTAGCATTGAGGCGGGACACCGTTGTATCCAAAGAGTAGCTGCCGCCTTCGCCTGTCTTCGCCGTTGAGCTCATCATCACCACCTTCAAATTTTTTGTGTCGGGTTCGCGCCGGAGTAAAGCTAATAAATCCAAGCCCGTACAATCTTCTTGAAGCTGCGCATCCATCAATATTAAGTTGGGCTTGAACGTTCGCACCTTGGACAGAAAGTCTTGGCCATCGGTTAAATGTTCTACCCTGTGACCAATAACTTGGAGATAGTCTTTCAACACCAGGGCGCTACGCTGATCTGTTTCTACGAGTAAAATGCGGAATTTGGCCCACAAAGGACAGCTTTCTCCCTCAATCATTCCTGGTACTTGCAGTGCCGACGACAGCATCCTTTCTTCCAAGAAGCAATCGGGTAGACAAAGGGTAAAGGCACTTCCATAACCTAGAGTTGACTCAACCCTAACATCTCCACCATGTAATCGAGCTAAACTCCGTGTCAGCGCCAACCCTAAACCCGTACCCGGAAACTGCCGATTTAAACCACTATCCAACTGACGAAATGGCTCAAACAACAGGGGTAGCTGCTCGGTGGCAATGCCGATTCCTGTATCCTGTACAGTAAAGCAAATCCCCTCAGCCTGTTTTGTGACAATTAACGCCACTTCCCCGACTAAGGTAAACTTAACAGCATTCGAGAGCAAATTGAGCAGCATTTGCTTACAGCGTCGCTCATCTGCAATCACCAGCCGAGCTTCAGGAGCTTTGCAGAGCGTGAGTTTTAGTCCTCGTTCATTGGCTTGCTCCCGCACCATAGCTAAACAGTATTCGCACATCTGCTGAATATCGATCGGCGCAAACGTGAGCTGTTCTTTACCTGCTTCTACTTTCGAGAGGTCGAGAATATCGTTAATCAGTGCGAGCAAATGCTCCCCACTGCTCTGAATACATCGGATATATTCTTTTTGCTGCTCATTGAGCCTGCCATGAATTTCTTGCCGCAGCAACTGGGAAAGTCCCAGAACCGCATTGAGGGGTGTCCGGAGTTCGTGGCTGATGGTTGCCAAAAACTCACTTTTAGCGCGACTTCCGGCTTCTGCTGCTTCTTTGGCTTGCAGCAACTGCATTTCTGTGGCTTTGCGATCGCTAATATCGTAAATGACAGCTTGCAGTAGCTTGCGGTTTCCTAACTCAATGCGGGTGAGGGTGACTTCAGCCGGAAACTCTTCACCTGTGCGCTTGCGGTAGAGCCAATCAAACCGACAACCACCTTGTGCGATCGCGCAACTTATATATTGCTGAGCCAGATCAACAGAATTTTTCCCCTGTGGCTGCACTGGAGGTGAAAACTGGTTGATCCGGTTGCCGCAAAGCTGCTCACGTTCTGTGCAGCCAAACATTTGTAAAGCTGCACTATTGCCATCACAAACCACCGTTTCATCCAGCAAAATCACGGCGGCGCTGATTGATTCGTAAAGCGTGCGAAATATTGTGTTTCCCTTGAAACATATCCACGTTTGCTCATTACTAGGACAGTGGATGACTTGCTGATAACCGTTGACGACTTCACCGCATAACGTCCGACTGATGGGACGTTCATCCCGCCTAGGCACCTTTGCCTTGTGCCTTGCGATCGCATAACTGATGGCGCGTACCAGTTGCTCACCGTCTACCTGATTCTTCACCAGGTAATCTTGGGCTCCGTACTCTAAGGCTTGAAGTGCGATCGCTTCCTCACTCCAACTACTAATCACCACGATGGGTATATCTGGCGACATGTCAAGCATCTGTCTCACGATGCCTACCCCTTCGGCATCTGGAAGGGGCAACTCTAATAAAATCACTGAAATTGATGGGATTTGGGTTAGACAATTCAGAGCGTCTTCCAGTTGGGAAACACGAATCAGTTGAAACGAAAACGCTTCAACCTCCTGTAGCTGTTCTTGCACCCAACAGGCATCTCTGGGGTTATCCTCCACTAGCAAAATCGTGAGGGTTTCTGTTGGCATGGGCATTACTCGGTGAGCAGCAAGACTATGATCTGCCAGAAGCTTTGAAGCGATTTGACTACAGTTCTGGGGCTGCTCTCGGTTACCCAAATAGATCATATTAGGAGCTACTGTCTAGTTCGTGTGTGTTATGAGCATTTTTACGGACTACTGAACTTAATGATGTGAAGCTATCCGAGGAATCTGAACCTGTGTCTTTCACTCGTTCTAATTCCCACAGCTTGCCTACTGTTGATTTTTACTGACAACGACTTGTAACTACTAATATGCCTCTGTGATTGACAGGATGAAGGAAAAAGTACTTCCCTGTCCTCGCTGAGGCTGCACCCAGATTCTTCTACGATACCTCGCCACCCTCGTTTTGCAAATCACCGTTCAGTCCTGTTGGGTCGAAACACGAGCTTTCTGGCTAACACCGAGGGAATTCCGGTGCAATCTTCACCGTTTCTTTCCGATTCCTAGCTGGCTTGCACAGCAGCGACAAAGTTAAAAAAACTTCATCTTATCCATCGCTTTTCCATGAAATTGCCTAGGAAAGTCAGCTCCAGGCATCAGCATTAGTTGCCAAAAGTGGGGTCAGTGATGGTTGAGCCTGGATAGCTAGGATTTATCGATTTTTAAGATTTCTTACTCCAGCTTGTCTAGAAAATTCTTGCTCAGGTCAAGCTGTATACCACCCTCCACACAGCCTAACCCCGGCTTAATTATTTATGAAGATTGACAGGAGATGTTGGGAACAGGCGGTATCATTCCTCTTTGGAATGCATTGATTCAGGATACAAACAAAACTGGGATCAAGGTTATACAGTTACTTCTGGAGATAGATGAGGAATAAACCCATAAAGATCTAAATTTAAAAAGCTACAGAATTAAACAGAGTGGAAGGCTTCAAATTTGGCCGAACCCGAACCTCTAATAAAAAGACCTCGACAATTATTCTCATGTTGCTTTGTTAAGCATGGCAGGTTCGTAAAGCTCCAAAATCCGCTTTTACATCGACGAAATCGACGACATTTTTAAAATCAGGAGATAACAATATATGCGGGTCAATACTTG
This sequence comes from Waterburya sp., assembly GCA_036703055.1. Taxonomy (GTDB): domain Bacteria; phylum Cyanobacteriota; class Cyanobacteriia; order Cyanobacteriales; family Coleofasciculaceae; genus DATNPV01. Next base: position 12,396 of record DATNPV010000225.1, on the reverse strand, counting down.
TCCTTGTTGTGGTAGTGTCTTACTGCGCCATGCACGACGAGAAGGTGTTTATTGGTTTTGCACCTCCTGCCACCAGGAAATGATGCCCTTGTTGACGGGTCCATTGTCCACCTATCTCGAAGCCCGAAAACCACGAGCACAGAACAAGTTACAGTCTGTAAGTTCATAGGCAAACCTTGGGTGCTGGGCGGCTTCAAAGCTGTTTGGATTGAGTTGCTACCATCGATACTTTTTTCCTAGGATTAGGTCATCCTTACTTCTTCGATGAGCGTGGTCTTCTCCATCTAAAGCTGGGAAAAATTGCGAGGGACTACGAACGAATACTTGAAAACAGCGACGGGGTAAGGAGGTTTCCCCGTCATTTACTTTGGGGAGAGTAGAGTCGGTGGTGTTTGATGGAATACACACTCCCTAATGACGTTAGCTTTCGCCATGCCGAAGGCTAGACCGCCGTTCGCCCCTACAACCAATTTGTGTTACTTTACATTTCATCCTTCATCCTTCACTCTTGAGACAAGTTGTGATGCTTGCCGCCTTACTCTACGGTCAGGAAGATTTACGATTGGAAGATGTTGCCTCACCGACACCTGCTGTCGGTGAGATTGTGCTGAAAGTCAGTACAGCAACTACCTGTGGCACTGACCTGAAGGTTTGGCGGCGTGGTGGTCATGCGAGAATGCTGAAGCCGCCAACGCTGTTTGGTCACGAGGCAGTTGGTGAAATTGTGGCCTTAGGAGAAGGCGTTACAGGTTGGAATATAGGCGATCGCGTCGTTGCCAACAATTCTGCTCCTTGTATGACCTGCTTTTTTTGCCGCCGCCAAGAGTATGCCCTCTGTCCCGATTTGCTCTTCAATAACGGCACATTCGCTGAGTATCTCAAAATTCCGGCTCCCATTGTGCAACACAACCTCTTAGCCGTTCCTCCCAAGTTGCCCAATGCCTTAGCCGCGATGACCGAACCTCTTGCTTGTGTCCTACATGGGGTAGCCTGTTCTCAAGTGCAACCCGGCGATCGGGTAGTCGTGCTGGGAGATGGAGCCATTGGGTTGATGTTCGTTGCTGTATTGGCACACCAAGCAGAGGCTGAAGTGTTTCTATTTGGTGGGAATGACAAGCGGCTGCAAATAGGAGAACAATTGGGGGCATCTCGTGCCTTTAATTACCATCAGGTGGACGATGTACCCGCGCAAGTGCGAGACTTAACCGCAGGATGGGGGGCAGATGTTGTGATTGAAGCAACTGGGATTCCAGCCGTTTGGGAATGTGCGATCGCCTGTGGTCGTCCTGGTGCCACAATTAACCTATTTGGCGGCTGCCCCCGTGATACCACCATTACAGTCAGTACCGAACAGCTCCATTACAACGCCCTAACGCTCAAAGGCGTCTTTCACAACACACCAACCCATGTCCGCGCAGCCCTGGCACTTTTGGCTAGTCAAACCATCCCCTTTGAATGGCTCATTACTGATTACCGACCCCTGACGGATTTACAGCAGGCATTAGAAGATATGAAGAATCGTAAGGCCATTAAAGTGGCAATTGAACCGGAGGGTCAGTAATGTTCAGTCAAACCTCAAACATCAAACGTCAACCAGCGAAAGGTAAGCGTCATAAGGCAAACAGGAATGCCCTATTTCTCTTTCCTTTTTTGCTTTTTCCTTTTTCCTTTTCCCTTTTTCCTTCAACCGCCAACGCTCTACCGGGTCAAAGTACGGATGCCGTCGCCGCCTGGATCAATGCGAACCCGACCCTGCGGCCTAGTATTGGGGAAGGGTTGCGTGTGACGAAAAGCAGCACAGCCGCGCAACGATTTACCTTCCAAGCCTCCGTCCTGCCTCCTGGTCGAGTCGCACCGCCCAAAGATCGAGGGACAATCCGCAGCGAACGCATGACCTTCTATGACAGCATTAATGGCGTATCGTTGGATCGGCTTAAGGAATCGCTGCGAGTCATTTATGGCCCTACAATTTATGAAGATTTTGAACGCTCCAGATTGGTGTACGACTATCCTGTCCCAGAAACCATAGATTTATCACGGCGGCAGAATCGTCGATTGGTGGAGCAACAGCAGGGCGAACTCCGGTTGGGAGAGCGTTTCGCTTATTGGATCGAGATTACTAAGACTGATACCGATAAGGCATTCAATGGGCAAGTTACCGTCTTTTTGAAGCAAGACCTGGATAAGCTACAAGCAGAACTGCGCAATCGCTAACATCCCACTGAGAAACCGCAATCTTTTGTGGCTTTAATGGCTATGCCAAGTTCCAGCGAAAATACTCTTAACAGCTCTTGAAATGCGTTTCAAATCTTCATTCAGTAGAGGCGGCCAGTCAACGCCAGCACGAATTCCAGCTTCAAAATGTTGTCGGCTCTCAAAAGAAAGCAGATAGAGGGCGTAAACCAGTTCTCGGTCAAGCGTCGGGGCAGTTCGTAGAGCCTCAAACACAATTTTTAGAGCTAACAAAATACTAGTTACCTGACCAGGAATTGGTGCCTTTCCCTGCTGCAAACGCACAAGAAAGGCATCAGTATGTTGGTCAGATGCCGTTCCCTGATTAATAAGAAAGCTACGAGCAGTTTTGTAATCCATTGATTGTCAAGTACTATCGTCCCCAAAAGGGCTTTAGTGAAGCTGATGCCTTCAATTTTGACATTGGATTGGTCAAATAGAACACACTTTGGCCTGTAGGTTACCCCTGCTTATGAGTATTGGTAACTGCGAGAGATGGGGCAATACCCTAGTTCAGACTTGATGTAGATGGATTGGGGGTTGAGGAGTTTGGCATCGGATTCGTCTGTAACTCCCAAAATGCCTAAGCTGGGTCAGTTCCGGGCTTGCTCAACTCTTCTTTACAAATCAGCGCTTTTGTTACGTGTTAGGAGCCAAATTTATATGTTATAAATAAAGTCTTTGAGACCTTATAGGGTGGAGTACAAAAGTAAGAATGAAACAAGTGGGAACTCATCTGGTCGTTGACGCATGGGAAGCACCGGAAGACCTTCTTAATGACCCTGAGGGAATTCGCCGCGCCATAATGGACGCCATTGAAGCAGGAGAAGCTACCCTTATAGACTTGTGTGTACACCAGTTTAGTCCCCACGGAGTCACGGCTACGGCGACTTTGGCAGAGTCTCATATTGCCATCCATACTTGGCCTGAACACGGATATTTTGCTGCTGATCTGTTCTTTTGCGGTCGTGGCAAACCCCAGGAAGCGATGAAATTTCTCCAAACAGCGCTTCAAGCCAAGCAAGTCAGAATGAGAGAAATCCCGCGTGGCTTTGACAAAACCGCACTCGGTAATGGGCGGCTGGCAGAGCCTGTTTACCAGACAGTTGGGTAAGCGGTTTATTTGTCAGTGCAACAAATTCAGCAATTTAGGGCAAGGCCGGAAAATCCTTGCCCTTTGTAGTCTATAGCTGAAAATTCATCATTGGGTTAATACTCCCTATTCAGGTTGAGTGGTATTTCAGTCGATGCAGGTTGCATAGCAGTCGCCAAGGCAATTAGGACAAAGCTAAATACTGAAACTTTGACCAGTCAAGCTTTTCCCTTCTGCCTACTCCTGCGGAGAACGCTGCGCGAACTGCCCTGGAGCCGTCTACCTTTTGCTATATCAATCAAGATAGAGAAGATAGGCTCGCTCGCCACCTAGCGAGTACCGAGCAACTCACCAAGCACAGTCCCCATAAAGGAGGAGAACGTGTTAGAGACAATCATCGTTTTTGTCTTGGGTTTAATCCCACCTATTTTTTCTCTGTGGATGATGCGAAGAGCCAAGGAACGGATGCAAGCAAGGCTGAGAGCTGTCAGACAGCAGTCCTGTGTGAGAGTACCACCCAGAAATGAACTCCCTCCAGACCGATATTACCTTGAAGGGGTTGGCTATTTAATCGGTGATATTACCTGCCAATTCAATGCTCGTTCTGCATATATTCGCTGTGCCGTTAATCCCACCGGCCCCTGCGAGGAGTGTCGCCATTATGAACCGAAAACCTAAACAGTGGGAGGGTTAATTGCAACCTGAAAAGGAGAGGATGCCCAAGACAGAAAACTTAAACCCAAAAATAAAGCTGTAATCGTGCCACAAACACAAATTTCTCCCTTCGATATTTTTGCTAAAGCCTCTTCTATCGGCAAAAGAGCAACTTCGATGTCTTCTGTCGCATCTAGCTGTTGTTGGCTAGAAGGTCGGGCATTCTCTGCCAAAAATAAATAAATTTTGTTCGTATCTTTTACAGGATTATCATATAACTCAGCCAATTGAATTATTTGGTCGGCTACATAGCCAGTCTCCTCTTCTAATTCTCTAACAGCGGCTGTTACTCTATCCTCAGTTTGGGAATTAAAAGAACCTGCCGGAAGTTCTAATAAGATTTGGCTGACAGCATGGCGATATTGGCGAACAAAGACAATTTCTTTCTGGGGTGTAACGGCTAATATAACAACGATATCAGGTCGAACGTTGACAAAGAAGTCACCAATCACTACACCATTAGGTAACTCCACTTCATCTTGCCTAACTTTACACCACTGGGTGTTAAAGACAAGCTGAGAGTTGAGAATTTTCCAAGGCTGTATAGAACTCATTGATAATTTTCCGGCAACACAATTACAAAAATTATATTAATTTCTGTAAAGACGCTGATGTAAAACTCGCCAGAATTATGCAGATAGGCATTGAAACCTTCACGGTACATAAGCGGTTTCCCTTAACGATTAGTCGGGGAACAACTTCCCAAACGACAAATATTTGGGTACGGGTAGAGCAGCAAGGAATTGAGGGCTGGGGGGAAGCTTCTCCTTTTTCAATTACTAAACAGACACTGGATGGCGTCTCTCCAACTCGGCAAAGCCCTGAACTACTCTTGGAAGCCCTACAAGTTGTTGTCCCTTCGCTGGAGGCATTTAGTCCTTGGGAACGGCAGAAGATCGAGCGAGTGTTAGCGGAAACAGAAGTGCCCTCAGCGGCTTGGGCTGCCATTGATTTGGCCTTGCACGATTGGCTGGGGAAGCGGGCGGGAATGTCACTATGGCGTCTGTGGGGGTTGAATCGGCGTCGGATTGTGCCTACCTCTGTCACCGTTGGGATTAACTCACCAGAAGGGGCAAGACAGCGAGTGCGCGATTGGTTACCGCTAACTGGTGGCGGGGTTCTGAAAATCAAACTGGGCTCTCCTGATGGGATTGCAGCCGATCAACAGATGCTGCTAGCCGTCCGAGATGAAGCCCCGGAGGCACAGTTGAGTGTAGATGCCAATGGCGGCTGGAGTTTAGATGAGGCGGCGAAGATGTGTGACTGGCTTGCTACTCAAGGGGTTAAGCATGTGGAACAGCCTCTAGCAACAGGGCAAGAGGACTATTTGCCGATACTTTACGAGCGATCGCCCTTACCGATTTTTGTCGATGAAAGCTGTTTCAAGAGCTGCGATATTCCTAAGCTAGCAGATCGGGTGCATGGCATTAATATCAAATTAATGAAATCGGGAGGGTTAGCCGAGGCGATGCGGATGGTGCATACAGCACGAGCTTGTGGCTTGCAAGTCATGTTCGGGTGCTATTCCGACAGCACCCTCGCCAATACAGCGATATCTCACCTCTCGCCGTTGGCGGATTATCTCGATTTAGACAGCCATCTCAACTTAGTGGATGACCCCTTTACGGGTGCCACCGTACAGGATGGACGTTTGATACCCAATGAATTACCAGGACTGGGGGTGCAATGCCGTGCTTCTGACGCCTAACCATCGTGTCGCCATTTTGTTGCATGAAGGAATTCGTGGCTCCAATGGGAAAACGGGGCTGACGTTTCTGCGCTATGGTGAAGTACCGGTTGTTGCCGTAATTGACCAGCAGTGTGCTGGCGAGTCTTTGTCTCAACTCACTGGCATTCCCTATAATGCCCCAATTGTGAATTCGGTGGCTTCAGCACTAGCTTATCAACCGGATATATTAGTGATTGGAATTGCTCCTTCTGGGGGAACATTACCGGATGCTTGGTGGCAGGAAGTAAAGCAGGCAGTAGCCGCTGGGTTGTCGGTGGTTAATGGCTTGCATACGAAAATGGCTTCTGACCCTGAGTTACAAGGTTTACTACGCCAAGGGCAGATAATTTGGGATATTCGCCAGGAACCCGTTGGATTGGGAGTAGGGAGTGGCAAGGCGCGATCGCTCCCTTGTCAGCGTGTCTTGACGGTAGGGACGGATATGAGTGTGGGCAAGATGTCGGGGAGCCTGGAATTGCATCGCGCCGCACAACGCCTAGGGATTCGCTCGAAGTTTCTTGCCACAGGTCAAGCGGGTATTATGATTTCCGGAGAGGGAATCCCTTTGGATGCCATACGGGTAGACTTCGCGGCTGGGGCGGTGGAGCAAATGGTGATGCGCTCCGGTAACGACTACGAGTTATTGATTGTTGAAGGACAGGGCTCGCTACTGCATCCAGGTTCAACGGCAACCTTACCCCTGATTCGTGGCACTCAGCCAACTGGATTAGTGTTAGTGCATCGTGCAGGACAAACTCACATCCACAAACATAACCATGTGCCCATTCCACCTTTGCCTGAGGTGATTGAGCTGTACGAGACAGTAGCTAGGGCAGGGGGGGCGTTTGCGCCGGTGAACGTGGTTGCGATCGCACTCAATACCGGTCACCTGGATGCTGAAGCGGCTCAAAGGGCGATCGAGCAAGTTAAAACAGAAACAGGGTTACCCTGCACCGATGTGGTTCGGTTTGGAGCTGATTGGTTGGTGGAGGCAGTGATGCTACAGTCAATTCAAGACTCTAGGATGAAGGATTAAGCCTAAGACTGCCTTTATACTGCAATCTATGAGTTTAATGCAGTTTTTTACATCAATATAGCCGTAGCCACCCTGATTAGGACGCTGCTTGCTTGAGAACGACTTCGAGCGCATCGCGTAAATTATCCGAGTGGCGTAACTGTTTGCGAACCCAACTTTTCAACCAAGCCCAACACTTTTCAATGCGATTTTGGCAGGTTGGCGATTTTAGGGTTGGAGGCTGTCAATTACCTCACACCAATTCAACATTGGGCGTGAGGTACGAATCTAACGCAACCTCCAGCCAGTTCCTGAATTGGTGCATAACCTCATACAGTTGAGAGGTACAGAGAATTGAACGAGTAATCTGCATTTCCAACTGCTGGAGAACTTGCCAATGCACTACCGTCTCGGAACGCTTAGTCTTGCCGCAACTACCTTTTTGCTGTCACTCACATCCCCTCTGTTAACAGTAGGCGGCTTTGAGAGTCTCTCAGTACAGGTGCAAACTTTTCAAGACGGAGAAGCAGAAGGCGATCGCACATCTGAAACCAGCATCATAGAGCCTAATGTTGAAACCGAGCGACTCTTGCAACAGGGTTTTCAGCAGTTGTATACCAGTCAGCTTCAGGAAGCTCTCACATCGTTTCAGCAGGTACTCGCTCAGTCTCGCCAAACAGGGGAACGCGACAGCGAAGCCGTTGCATTAGTTGGCATGGCAGAAACCTACATCTGGTTGAGTCAGCATGAAAAATCTCTGGATTTAGCACAGCAGGCGCTAAGGATTTATCAGGAATTGGAAGGTTCCAGCACAGAGCAACGGGAGACAAGGCGCTTTTGGCAAGCTGAAGCATTGATGCGGGTGGGGGATGCATATTCTCTAGCGAACAAACCCGATACTGCGTTGAAGAACCTCCAGCAAGCGTTAGAAATTCATCGAGCGATTGGAAATCGACAAGGAGAAGGGCGAACACTCGGACTAATCGGAGTATCACAGGTCAGACAGGGAAAGGCAACAGAAGCCCTACAAATATTACAGCAATCCCTTGCGATTTTGCAGGAAGAGGTTAATACCCCTCTAGAGAAACTGCAACAGCAATACTTCCGAAGCGGTGTATTGGCAGGTATTGGATATGCCTACTTGCAGCAAGGAGAAATTGAACCAGCGTCTGAAGCATTGCAGCAGTCTCTTGCCATGAGTCGAGCGATCGGGAATCGTTCTGTTGAGACAAGTGCGCTGATTTTGATAGGTCTTCTCTATGAGAAGCAGAATCAACCTCAAGCTGTACTAAAAGCTTACCAACAAGCATTGACTCTTGCTCAACAAACGGGCAGTCGTTTAGGAAAAGCATGGATTTTCTACCGCATCGGGCAGTTCCACATCCAGCAGAAACATCCTCAGCAAGCTCTAGAAGTCTATCAGCAAGCGTTGACACTGTTTCAACAGGAAAAGAACGCTCAAGGTGAGGGAGAAACAGAGTTTGCCATTGCCGAAGCCTATAAAAGTTTGAAGCAATATCCGGATGCCGTGCAAGCTTACCAAAAGTCCCTTAACGTTTTCCAAACCCATAATCAACCCATCACTGTTGGCAACATCCTGAATAAGATTGGGATTGTTTACCGCGAGATGGAAGAGTATTCTCAGTCGCTTGATACCCTTCAACAGGCACTGGAAATCTTCAAAAACCTGGAGGATACGCCAGATACAAGCAACGCTCGGATTCAAGGTGAGGTGATTGCCTTACAAAATATCGGTTTGGTTTACAACCGCCAAGGACAAACCAGACAAGCGGTAGAGAGTTACCAGCAACTGCTGTCATTGGTTAGAGAGATGATTCGCCGTAATGTAATCGTGGAAACAGCTCGTTACGTCGAATGGACAACCCTTCGGTCAATCGGACAGATGCAGGGATATCAAGGGAACTACGCAGAGGCACTAGAAGCGTTCCAACAGGCTCTTACCCTCAGCCGAGAACTGAAAAAACAGGAGTGGGAACTCAGCATTTTAGAGGATTTGGGGCAGTTGTATCGCGATGATGGGAAATATTCACAGGCGCTAGAAGTCTTTGAGCAGATGTTGAAACTTGCCAGAGAACTGAGTGACCCCAAGAAGGAATCCAGTGCCCTGCTCAGAATTGGAAATACATACCAAAGCCAAGGCAACTACAAGCAAGGACTAGAGTTTTTGCAGCAAGCCTTAGCCGTTGCTAAAGCGAGTGGAGATACCTCTAACCAGGACACTGCCCTCAACAACATCGGCACGCTTTACAGTAGTCTTGGAGACTATTCTCAGGCAATTAAGTATTATCAACAGGCGCTCGAAATTACGCGATCGCAAGCAGACAGCCCAGGCAAGAAATTCAGTGAAGCAATTAGATCCGATAATCTGGGACGAGCTTATGAGGCTTTAGGGCAGTACGATCGCGCCAGGGACTATCATCAGCAAGCACTGACTTTGTTTAGAGAACTGCAAACTACTTTCTTAGCTGCTCAAGCTCGCTCCAAAGAAGCTCTAGTTCTCAATAATCTAGGAAATGTTTATTCAGCTCAGGGAGACTATGCTTCAGCCTTAAACTATTATCAGCAGTCTCTTGCTATTGAACAAGAGATCAAGGAGCTACCGGGTCAAGCACCAACCCTTAGTAACATTGGTGGGATTTATGAGAAATGGGGACAATATGCTGAGGCGTTGGAGTATTATCAACGGGCATTAGCCATTGCTCAGAAAATTGGCGATCGCAGCAATGAAATCTCTGTTCTCAATAACACGGGTCGTGTCTACGAAAACCAGGGAAAGTATGCGGAAGCACTAAAGCTTTACCAACAGTCATTCGCTATTGCTAAGGAGATTGGTGAGCGTGGGAGTGAAGTAGTGCTTCTCAACAATATCGGGAGTATCTCCAACAGTCAGGGGCGCTACACTGAGGCATTGAATTATCGTCAGCAAGCGTTAGCCATTGCTCAGGAAATTGGCGATCGCAGCAATGAAAGTACCATACTCGGTAACTTAGGTTTAACTTACGCCAACTTATCGCAGTACGAGCGGGCGCTAGAGTACCATCAGCAGGCGTTGGCAGTTCGACGAGAAATTGGTGATAAAGAAGGCGAAGCCACTGATCTTAACAACATCGGAGCTATCTATGACGCTCAAGCCCAGTACAAACAGGCGTTGCAAAATTATCAGCAGGCACTTACCATTGTCCGGGAACTCGGCTATCGGTCTGGAGAAGCATCTGCCCTAGGCAACATCGGAAGCATCTATTCCAGTTTCGGTGACTATGCTCAAGCATTAGAACACCATCGGCAATCTTTGGCAATCCGACAGGCGAGCGGCGACAAGCCTGGAGAAGCCTATAGCCTTAATAACATTGGATATGTTTACCACAATCAAGGGCAATATTCCCAAGCCCTGGAGTATTATCAGCAAGCGCTAGCGATTGTCAAAGAAGTTGGCGATCGCGCTGTAGAAGGCGCTATCTTGAGCAACATTGCACTCATTTATGACAATCAGGGAGCCTATCGTCAGGCATTAAACTACTACCAGCAATCTCTAGCAATTAAGCAAGAAATTGGCGATAGGGATGGAGAAGCTATCACACTTGGCAACATTGCTCTCAATTACGCCGATAGAGGACAGTATTCTGAAGCGTTACAGTTCAATCAGAAAGCATTGACCATTCAGCAAGAAATAGGCGATCGCGCTCATGAAAGCAACAGCCTTAACAATATTGGGGCGATGTACAGCGCACAGGGACAAGTGGAGCGGGCATTAACCTATTATGAACAAGCCCTAACCATTGCTAAAGAGATTGGCACACGTTCCACGGAAGCTAAAATTCTCAGCAATATCGGCAAGATCCACCAAGTTCGGGCACGGTATGCTCAGGCACAGGAAGCCTATCAGCAGGCATTGGCAATTTTTCAAGAAATCGGCGATCGCGACGCCGAAGCCCTTATTCTCAGCAGCGTTGCCGATTTTTATCGTGCGATCGGACAGTATCCACAAGCGTTAGAGAATGAACAAAAAGCGCTAGCCATTGCACAAGAAATTGGTGCTCGTCCGGGGGAAACAAGGTTTGCCAGGGACATTGGCACTATCTACGAAAAACAGGGGCAATATGCTCAAGCCTTAGAATCCTTTCAACAGGCGCTGACGCTTTCGAGAGAAATGGGTGCGCGTCAGGAAGAAAGTACCACACTCATTGCTCTAGGACGGTTGTACAGCCAACAGAAAAACGATGCGAAAGCTCTTGAAGTCTTGCAGCAAGGGTTCAGGATTGCTGAAGAAATTGGTACTCGTCCCGATGCTGTTGTTGCTCTGAATCTGATGGGTGAAATTTATGGTCGTTCCCAACAAAAAACACAAGCGTTAGATACTCTGCAACAAGCTTTAGTGAGCAGTCGGGAGGTGGGTGATAAAGCAGAAGAAGCTAGAGCATTAAGCCATTTTGGTGAACTATTTGCTAAACAAGCACAACCGGAATTAGCGATTGTTTTCCTCAAACAATCTGTCAATATCACAGAAGCAATTCGCAAAGAATTGCGAGTTCTACCGACTGAGCAACAGCAGTCCTACACCAAAACGGTTGCAGGTACCTATCGCCAACTTGCCGATCTCCTGCTGCAACAAGACCGAGTTTTAGAAGCACAACGAGTACTAGATTTACTCAAAGTGCAAGAACTCGAAGACTATCTAAGTAATGTCCGGGGGGATGAAAATACTGCTCAAGGCGTTACCGAACGTCCTCCAGAACAGAAAATTCGGGAAGGTACGCAAGTACAGATAGACAAAGCCATTGAACTTGGAAAAGAACTGATCCAACTCGAAAGCATTCCCCCAACCCAGCGAACCGAAGCTCAACAAAAACGAGCGGTCGAACTTCGGAAGATTCAGCAGGAACAAATACAATCGTTTCGAGACTTCCTCAAGAGTCCTGACGTGGCACAATTCGTAGCACAACTGCGGCAAACCACGCGAGGAGGAACTTTTGATTTGGAGGAATACGCTACAGCCTTACAGGACAATCTAAAGCGACTCCAACAAGATGCCGCAATTCTCTATCCCTTGGTTCTAGATAACCGCTTGGAATTAGTGTTAGTCACCCCTTACTCACCCCCAATTCGTCGCACGGCTCCAGTCAAACGAGAAGAGATCAATCGGGTAATTGCTGAATTTCGTTCTGCCTTACAAAATCCTACCAGTGACGCTACCGTTCCTGCTGGAAAGCTCTACAACTGGCTGATTAAACCGATTGAAAATGACTTAGCGCAAGCCAAAATTAAGACGATTATTTATGCCCCAGATGGACAACTACGCTATATTCCTCTTGCTGCCCTCCATGACGGTAAGCAATGGCTAGTACAGCGCTTCGGTGTTAATAATATTACGTCCCTCAGTCTGACCGAACTCGAAACCCAATCGAAAGAAAAGCTGCAAGTCTTTGCCGCTGCCTTCACCCAAGGGAATTACAGCTCAGGACTTACGCAAAGACACTAGATATAGAGTAGGGTCAAATAAGCTGCATACGAATAGACGGATGTTTAAGTTCCTCAATCAAGGAATCAGAGAGCCATTGGTATTTCAGTTGGTAAATGGTTTGAGCCGTGAGTGCA
>DATNPV010000224.1:0-15529 GCA_036703055.1 Waterburya sp. | reverse complement strand
TGCACTCACGGCTCAAACCATTTACCAACTGAAATACCAATGGCTCTCTGATTCCTTGATTGAGGAACTTAAACATCCGTCTATTCGTATGCAGCTTATTTGACCCTACTCTATATCTAGTGTCTTTGCGTAAGTCCTGATTTTAAGCGTGCTGCTGAATTAATTAGCAATAAACTGGGTAATGCGATTAATGCATTCAACACGCTAAGCCACAAAATAGGGACAGATTCAAATACAAGTTCAGGTAAGCTGACATTTCCTTCAGACCCTGAGCTTAAGCTAGTAGGCGACGACTTCAGAAACGTATGGACACCGTTGAATGAAGCTGAGGTAGTGGCTGAATTAATAGAGATTCAAACCGACGACTCCAAAAGGCTACAGCAGTCAGTGAATGATGTAACTGATGCCCTTGCGAAACTACAGCAGGCAATGGATGAGGTGTCAGAGAGTCGGCAGGGAGAGCGTGAAATTACACTCATCCCAGGTGAGACTATAGATTTAGAATACTTCCGTAAAATAAAGCAGCTCTTAAATGAAGCTAAAGGCTTAACTGAGAAGATTCTAACCGCAGACAATGGCATTACTGACTAACAAGCATCTGAGGAAAATCAGGACTGAAGGCAGCCTTAACAATCGCGGATATCCTTTGAGTGTCGCGCCCATGATGGATCGCACCGATCGCCACTTTCGGTACTTCATGCGGCAAATTACTCGCCGTACCCTCCTTTATACCGAGATGGTTACCAGTGCAGCAATTCTGCATGGCGACAAGGAACACCTGCTAGGTTTCTCTCCCGCAGAACAGCCTCTTTCCCTGCAAGTGGGGGGTGATAACCCCAAAGAACTGGCAGAATGTGCACGGATTGCCGAGGATATGGGTTATGACGAGATTAACCTTAATGTCGGTTGCCCTAGCGATCGCGTACAAAATGGCAACTTTGGGGCTTGTCTGATGGCGCAGCCTGAACGGGTGGCAAGGGCTGTGGAAGCAATGATCGAGGTAGTCAACATTCCTGTTACCGTCAAGCACCGCATTGGTATCGATGATTTAGACCGATACGAGGACATGGTTAACTTTGTCCACATTGTTTCAGAGGCAGGCTGTCAGCGCTTTACCGTCCATGCGCGTAAGGCATGGCTTCAGGGGTTAAGTCCCAAGGAAAATCGCGATATCCCACCATTACGTTACAGCGACGTGCATCGTCTGAAGCAAGAGTTCCCCCACCTATTTATTGAGATTAACGGTGGATTCACCAGCTTGGAACAGGTGCAGGAGCAATTAAAGTTTGTTGATGCGGTGATGATTGGACGTGCCGCTTATGACAATCCCTACCTGTTTGCCAGAGCAGATAGTGAGATTTACGGCGCGGAAGATACACCTCTAACGCGGCATGAGGTTGCCGAAGCTATGTGTTCCTATATTGATGGCTGGGTAGCAAAAGGGCTTAAGCTCAACAAAATTACCCGACACATGCTGCAACTGTTTTCAGGGCAACCGGGAAGTAGAGCTTGGAAGCGTCTCTTAACAGAAAAATCCTGCCTTCCCGGTGCTGGTTCTGAAGTAGTGCGCGAAGCGCTAGCGCAAGTCCCTCAATTTACAGTAATGCTGAATGTTGGAGTCAAACCCCTTTGAAGCAATCCTTTGAGATTGAGGAAATCATGAATCGCATTCGCGAGGCGGTGCGTCCGTTCCCTAAGGCGGCGATGTTTGCTCTGGCGGATGAAGGCTACAATTCTCCCTTTGAGCAGCTCATTGCCTGCATCATTTCCATCCGTACCTATGACGAAGTTAGCTTGCCAGTTTCTCGTCGCCTGCTTTCTCGCGCCCGAACTCCGGCTCAAATGTGCCATCTAACTCCTAACGAAATTGACGAGTTAATTTGCGAGAGTACCTTTCACGATCGCAAAGCCGAACAGATTCACGCGATCGCTCATCAAATCACAGCAAAGTACAATGGCGTTCTTCCCTGCGATGCTGATGTAATGCTCTCCTTCAAGGGCGTCGGACAAAAATGCGCTCACCTTGCTCTTGGCATCGCCTGCTGTCAACCCTATATCAGTGTAGATACCCACGTCCATCGAGTCACGAATCGCTGGGGGTACGTCCAAACGAAAACGCCAGAGAAGACAACTGTTGCACTGGAGACAAAGCTACCTCGCGAATATTGGATTGAAATCAATCGATTACTGGTTCCGTTCGGCAAGCATATCTGTACAGGGAAATTACCCCGCTGTTCAACCTGTCCCGTATTAGAGATGTGTCAGCAGGTGGGAGTTGAGGATTATCGATAGGACGGTTTTACCTTTTAGTACCATTCACGTACAGCTTGCTCAAAACATCGGCGGAACAGTCAAACCTTTAAGCGTTACTTGTTCCTGCTCAACGGTTAACCCCTTACTCTGAACTAAAACGCCGAAACCTCCCAATCCCATCGGGTTCATCAAATCGTGTAGAGTCTGACGGCGGCGCATAATGGTTACTACGTCTTGCGCCTTAGCAGTTCTTTGATTATAGGGGTCTTCTGTGGCAGAAAGTGCTGCAATGCGATCGCCCAACCCCAGTGCCATTAAAAATAACCCCTGCTGCGTGAAACCCGCCTTGCGTAAACCGCACAACGCTCCCTGACGCTCCAAGGCAGTAAAATTAACATGAGTGGTAATATCTTGCTGCCCAACGTACACGTAGGGGTCATCATGATGACGGTGCTGATAATAGCACTGCAACGTTCCCTGGTGACGTGAACTCATGTAATAGCGATCGGCTAGGTAACCATAATCGATGGTTAAGAAAAACCCCTGTCGCAGTCGATTAGCAACAGTAGTTACCCACTCTAAAGCCGCCAGATTCACTTCAGTGCGATATCCTTCTGAGTAGGCACCGGACAATAAATTAATACCGACAAAGTCAAAATACTCGGCTAGCTGGGATGTTGAAAGTGTATCCATAACCTCGGCAAAGTGAATTTCTTCACTAACCGGAGCGGCTGTCGTGACATAGATTTCCTTAAGTCGCTCCCCTTCCAGTACCACTTGATGTACGGGAAAGGCATCGACAAGTTCATTGGAGAAGCAGCAACCTGTAATCGAGTTTTCGGGTATTTCTTCTAAGGAACGCCAGCGTAAGGGTAGCGGTTTTGAACCCAGTTTTAATTGTTGTAACTGTTGTTGTTGCTGAGTAATGAGTCCTGCTGCTTTTTCAATAATGATGTACTCCAATGCCTCAAAGCAGTCTGGATAATGCCGACACAAGTAATGCAAAATATCTGCCGCTAACAGTCCTTGACCTGCCCCCATTTCCACTAGGGTAAAAGGTGTAGGACGTTCTAAAATATCCCACATCTGGGCAAATTGCTCAGCCAACAACTCACCAAAGTCTCTACTTAAGTGAGGTGAGGTAAAAAAGTCACCTTCTGAGCCAATATTGACCGCACCTGTGGCATAGTAACCATACTGAGGATGATAGAGCGCCAAGTCCATATACTCGGCAAAGGTAATCCGTTGGTTGGGTGAGGTGGTGATGTGGCTAGCAATTAAGCTTCGCAGAGGTTGGTCGTCTGTTGAACTATTCAATTTTGCATTGAGAGAATAATTCATAGTGAGAACGGCTGTATAAAACAGGGTGAGTTCGGTAAAGTTGCGCCAATGTCAACTGAAGGCTGAAGGTGAAGGATGAAGTCATTTCAAACCCTCCCTAAAGACTCCCTGTATAACCTTAGATTAAAGGGAATAGAAAGGGAGGGAGGTATGCCAAGAGTACACCAAGCTCAAAACATGAGGTTTTAGCTAGGAAGCCTAGGACTATGGATGTGCTTTGAGAAAGGCTTCTACCTCTTCTACCGTGGGTTGAGCTGCGATCGCACCCGGTTTTAATGTTGTTAGCGCCCCAACGGCACTGGCATATCGGACAACGTTCTTCACAGACTCCGCATCGGCAAAGCTTTGTTGCAATCCATGCTGACACAGTTGGTGAACGAAACCGGCGACGAACCCATCCCCAGCACCCGTCGTATCTTTGACATCAACTGAAAAAGCGGAAATCTTGTCTTCATAGTCATTCAAGCAGTAAGCACAGCCTTTATCACCATCCGTAACTAAGACACCTTCTAGGGTGTCAAGGCGATGGGTGATTGCTCCTGCATCATGGGTATCAAAGAATAACTCCGCCTCTTCTTTGGTAATTTTGAGGAAATCTACTTTCTTGACAATTTCCTGAATCCGCGGCTTCGCTTCACTGACGTCAGGCCAGAACATAGGACGCCAGTTAATATCTACTAATACTTTGACATCATACTGTTCTGCCAGTTTCAGTGCCCTGGTAATGGCTTCTCGCGTTTGAGGATACGCTAACTCTAAAGTTCCTAAGACAAGGAAATCAGCCTCCTCAAATAAGGACTCCGGTAATTTGGAGGCTTCAAGGAAGGCATCGGCAAATTCCGAGGTGTTTAACTCCCCAAAACCAGCGAATTCTCGCTCTCCCGTCTCAGCACGCACTACATAGACTTTTCGAGTCGGTGCAGTGGCATGGCGCTGAACACCCGTGCCATCTACCCCAATATCTTGCAATAACTTAACTACAGTATCTCCTGCTTCATCCTGTCCCACACAACCGATAAAGCCAGCAGGAGTGCCCAACTTTACCAACGCACAAGCCACATTCGCTGGAGCGCCTCCTGGGTAAGGCGTCCAAGACTCAACTTGTTCTAGCGATCGCCCTAGCTGATCGGCAAGCAAGTCAAACAATATTTCACCTAGGCAGAGTACACGAGGATTAGTCACGGCGGCATAAATCTCGACAGTTCTCAGACTACCAGAGGCGTGACCGAGAAAAAGATTTTGGCTTTTCCATAAAGAAAAACTAGATAATTTTACTCATGTATATATACTTAATTAATTGAGAAATTTTTCTCCTTTGCCAGGGTCAATCCTAAAGTCAAGATTGATACCGTTATCTTCCCAATAAGGAAGTGCACTGAAGATTGTGGAATCAACGGATGAGACGGATTCCCTAGCACAGGAGCTTCTCAGGCACTCACACTAAACTATCCTCTAAAATGGTAAGTAAATATACCAAGGGCAAAATACCTATGGCTGGTGGCGAATCTTATACCCCCGCGTCTCTGAGTGATCGCGAACTACAAATAATAGAACTAGTAGCCGCTGGTTTAACCAATCAAGAGATTGCCCAGCAGCTAGAAATTAGCAAGCGCACAGTGGATAATCACATCAGTAATATCCTGACGAAAACCTCAACCGATAACCGGGTGGCATTGGTTCGTTGGGCTTTACAGTGGGGCAAAGTTTGCTTGAATGATATCAACTGCTGCGCTTTGCCAACACCTAATGATGAAGCGATTTCTTAGCTGTTGGCCTCACTTACCTCACTTAATTATGATTAGCGGTTGGCTCGATGGCACAATTGGGTAGCTGCGGCAATGAATGGTCTTTGAGGTAACTTAGCTTCAGGGAGTTTCTTTTCGTCACCTACCCAAAGTCTTGACGCGGCTTTCAACAGCGCGACTCAAGTATCAGATTTCGATTTTTGTTCAGCTCCTCATACATTCTTTTTCTGATTCCTATTTCATCACCTTAGTGAGCAACCCTCAGATGAAATTCAGGAGAAATATACCCGACACAAAGACTACCTTGACCTAAACTCTATACAGATATTCTCTCACGAAAGCGCTCTAAACAGGGATGAGCCTTTGTTGAGGAACTAAAATTGTGTCGCCGTGATTTTTCAACAACTAGGCGAAGTATTCTTGGATAAAAGTTCTACACTTCGTTCCCAAGTTTTTGCTAAGGATGCTGCCACATCTTCGCTGCTATTGCTTCACTAAGCCGCTAAACAGGGAGCATCCCAATGTGAGCTAAATGTGTATCAAGTTTAACGAAAATTGATTTAACGAGTGAGCTGCTATTAGCGTCGTTTTGCAGCTTCTTTCTTTTTGGCTGCTTTAGCTGCTTTTTTAGCCGCCTTTTCAACGGCGATCGCAGCTAATTTCGCTTGCTCTTTTTCTTCTGCAATTTTCTCTAAATAGTAGTGATAATCTCCCAAATATGTACGAAATTCTCCATCTCTGATTTCAACAATTTTGTTAGCTACTTTCGAGATAAAGTAGCGGTCATGGGATACAATGATTGCCGTACCTTCGTAATTTTGCAGCGCCTCTTCCAACATTTCTTTGGCGGGAATATCCAGGTGATTGGTAGGCTCATCCAGAATTAGTAAATTAGCTGGACGCAGCAGCATCTTTGCCAAAGCAAGGCGAGCTTTTTCGCCTCCGCTGAGAGCCTCAACTTTTTTGAAGACGGTATCGCCACTAAACAAAAAGCTTCCCAATAACGTGCGGACTTCTTCATTTTTCCAATCGGGCACTTCATCATGGATAGTTTCCATGACAGTTCTGTTCAAATCCAACGCTTCTGCCTGATTTTGCTCGAAGTAGCCAGGGATAACGTTATGGTTGCCCAATTCCACTACCCCTTCTGTGGGCGCTTCCATGCCCATCATCATACGAAGTAAAGTTGATTTTCCTGCACCATTATGGCCCAGAAACGCTACGCGATCGCCCCGTTCAATTAATAATTGGGCGTCCAAAAACAGAATTTTATCATCATAAGTATGGACTAAATCTTTAATATTCACAACCTCCCGACCACTCCGAGGCGCTGGCGGAAAGCGGAAATGCAAAGTTCTTAAATTAGCAGTTGGCGCTTCAATTCGTTCAATTTTTTCTAATTGTTTCTCGCGACTTTTTGCCTGAGTACTACGAGTAGCACTAGCACGAAATCGTTCAACAAACGCTTGCTGCTTTTCCAGTTCTTTTTGTTGACGATCATAGGCACTCATTTGAGCCTCTTGCATCTCAGCTTTTTGTTGGAGATACGCAGAGTAGTTACCTAAATAGGTCGTAGAAACGCCCCGTTCAGTTTCTACAATTTGTGTACAGAGTCGGTCAAGAAATTCTCGGTCATGGGAAACAATGACGATCGGAGTTTTTAACCCCTTGAGATAATTTTCTAGCCATTCAATAGTTTCTAAATCCAGATGGTTTGTAGGTTCGTCCAACAGCAAAAGGTCAGGTTTTTGCAGTAGGATTTTACCCAAGCTCATGCGCATCTGCCAGCCTCCACTGAAGGCACTGACCAAGCGATCGCCATCTTCTAGCTCAAATCCCATCTCTGGTAAAATCTTCTCAATTTGTGACTCTAACCCATAGCCATCCAAGGCTTCAAACTGACGTTGGAGTCGGTCGAGTTTCTTGATGAGTGGATCGAGTTCCTCTAAACTCGCTGTTTCCATCTCACGCTGCACCTGCACCAGTGAGTGCTGCACCATGTTGGCTTCCGTAAAAACTGTCCAAAATTCTTCTCGGACAGTACGGGTAGGATCTACTTCAAATTCTTGGGTGAGGTAAGCAATATGCAGGGTAGCAGGGCGGATGACTTCTCCAGAAGTCGGCTCCATCTCTCCCGCTATAATTTTAAGTTGGGTGGATTTGCCTGCACCGTTGACACCAACTAAGCCAATGCGATCACCCGCTTTGACTTCCCAGTTGATATCCTTGAGGACTTCGCCTGTAGGGTAAATTTTACTAATATGTTCGAGTCGCAGCATTACTAGTTTCTCACCAGGATTTCAGCAGGGTTTAGAAAGCGACAGACGAGGATCGAGTCGCATATGGCTTGATGTTCCTGTTTATCGTAACAAAATTTAATTCAAAATCTCTCAGCTCCAGCCCCGATATCACTGTTGTAGTGTTGGGCATCTGGAATCCAGCCCTTTTTATAATTGCGTTCGTTGCAGGTCGCTAACCTACAACTGGTAATTATCGCATCAAAGCAATAGTTTTGTGTGAATATACCTTAAAAAACGAGCACGGAGGGATTTGAACCCCCGACCCTCAGAACCGGAATCTGATGCTCTATCCACTGAGCTACGTGCCCTTGTTTATCAATGCTAGTATATCACGCTGATCGCTAAGGTGTCCGAAGTCAGACTCGCTACAAATAATGCATCGGGTCTACAGGTTCCCCATTTTTACGCACTTCAAAGTGGAGGTGGGGGCCGGTGGATAGTCCTGTAGAACCTACTGCTGCGATCGCATCTCCAGCCTGTACAGCCTGCCCTGCTTTCACATAAAGCTTACTGGTATGACCATATAACGTACTAATGCTGTTGCCGTGGTTGATAATTACCGCATTGCCGTAACCGCCATACCAACCAGCAAAAATCACTCTACCACCTTCTGCGGCTCGAACTGTGCTGCCATAACTGGCCCCAAAGTCAATTCCGGAATGGAAGCGCAAAGAACCGAGAATGGGATGACGCCGCCAACCAAAGTTACTGGTAATCTCGGCATCACAGGGAAACATCAGTGGGCCATTGCTAAAAACCCCTGTGTTCGGAAATACAGCCTTGTTAGCAGGGTCTACTTCTTGGCGAATCAGGATACCGATATTTCTCGAATCGATCGCTAACTGCGCTTGAGCCGCTTCTAAGGCTTGTTTATCGTGATTGAGGCGCTCAATCAACTGCTGCTGTGCGGTCAATTGCCCCTGATACTGCGCCTTTTGAGCTAAGAGTTGCTGGGTGAGGAGGGCGATTTGGTTTTTCTGTGCCTCTACTTGGATCTTTTGCTGGTTAATCTGATCGGCTTCAGCCTTTAGATTGATTAAGATTTTTCGATCAGCTTGATACAGCAATTTGACTCGGCGACGGCGATCCAGAAATTCATTCAGGTTTTGGCTTTTGAGCAGGATATCCCAGCCAAACCCTGTTCGTCGTTCGCGCTGTAGAAAGCGCAGTCTAGCAATAGTAGCCGCTTGTTTTTGGTAATAAGTGCGTTCTTTGAGCGCTAAATTTTCTTGTACTGCTCTGAGACGCTTGTTAGCCAGTTCAATTTGAGCCGCGTAATCTTGATAGGCTGTGTTAGTAGCTTGGATATTCTGTTGAATGCCGTTGAGTTGATTTTGAACCGCTTGTTCAATTTCCGAAAGGTGAGCACGTTCTTTTTTCAGATTGGAGCGCTGCTGGTCGATACTTTCACGCATCTGTTGGAGCGTTTCAACAGATGAGGGGCTGGGTGAGGGTTGTGAACTCACAGGTGTTTGTCCTGTCAGCAGCCAGATGCACAGGCAAAAGGTAATGAGATAAGAGTAGAAATTTTTCCTATTTCCCTGTTGTGGTCTGCTCATCCTTCAATGGTTTTGCCTTTGTGGGACAGATGTTATACCATCTCACTGTTAATGCGCTAAACATCAACCCCCTCAGTCCCCCTTACTAAGGGAGGAGCAAGAAAAGTATTTATATCAAGCACTTCGTGAATTGATATAACTTGTCATAGATTGGTGTACCTGCATACTTTTTCGGTACAGGTTAGACCAAACATTCTAGGGTTTTATCGCCGCATCCGTGCGATCGCGTTGATGGCCAAAGTCTGACCTACTCCCACTAATGCCCTTGTCTCGCCGCGTAGGGGTTTCTGGCGAAAAAGAGAAGCGGAGCCGGAACGCAAGCAGGACGCTGCCAGCTTTGGTTCATCTTTGCCAAGCGATCGCTAATGGATAAGGCACAAGCGACGGCTGCTCTAGCGTCTTCTTCCACCTCCCTGCTTTCCAAGCGACAAGTGGGCACCCCAAACACAGCCAAAGTGTTCAGTAAACTTTTGTCACATTAGTACACGCCTTAGAGTGCAGGTGTTACCTCATAACCCAACGAAGAGGTGTCGGAAGGGAACACTCGCGACTCTTGAAGATTCTTGACTAGCTGTAGTGTCACCAAAATCTGACTTGATAGTGATCGTCACTGACTAGAGAGTATATATAAGATATAAAAGGCGACAATTCTTAAAAAATATTCATGATTGTTTCCCAGTCCGGCTTGGACAGCATCAAAGAATCTTTGAAAGAAAAAGTATTCTTTGGCAACGAACCCACTCCTGAGTTGGTTGCCATCTTAATCGTCTATTTCGTCCAGGGCATCCTGGGGTTAGCACGTCTAGCGGTTAGCTTTTTCCTCAAAGATGAACTGGCATTAAGTCCTGCTCAGGTGGCAGCGCTAATGGGGGTTGCCGCTTTACCCTGGGTGATTAAGCCGCTATTTGGCTTTCTCTCAGACGGACTGCCCTTGTTTGGCTACAGGAGACGCCCTTACCTAATTTTATCGGGACTGATGGGGACAGCCGCTTGGCTGAGTCTGGCGACGGTCGTTAATACCGCATGGGCAGCGACGGGTGCGATCTTGCTGAGTTCTCTATCGGTTGCGATTAGTGACGTGATTGTAGACTCACTGGTTGTGGAACGGGCGCGTGGTGAATCGTTGAGTAAATCTGGTTCCCTACAAGCGCTCACTTGGGGCACATCAGCGGTAGGCGGCTTGATTACCGCTTACCTCAGTGGTTGGCTTTTACAGCATTTCAGCAATCAGACCGTTTTCGCGATTACGGCAACGTTTCCATTGCTTGTGTCAGCAGTAGCTTGGTTAATTATCGAACAACCCATTACTTCGCGTCCTAACCCCTCTACAGTTGGCAACCAAATCAAGCAACTGCGCGATGCAATTACTCAAAAAGTAATTTGGTTGCCTACGGCGTTTATCTTCCTCTGGCAAGCGACACCAAGCGCGGATTCTGCGTTTTTCTATTTCACGACGAATGAGCTGGGGTTTCAACCAGAATTTTTAGGGCGCGTGCGCTTAGTAACCAACATTGCCTCCCTGATTGGCATCTGGCTGTTCCAGCGCTTTTTAAAGAAGATTCCCTTCCGGACTCTCATGGGTTGGACGACGGTAATTTCGTCTGTCTTGGGTATGACAGCTCTACTCCTTGTCACCCATACTAATCGTACTCTAGGAATAGATGACCACTGGTTCAGTTTGGGAGACAGCCTCATCCTGACTGTAATGGGACAAATTGCCTTCATGCCAGTTTTGGTTCTTTCAGCGCGACTCTGCCCAGAGGGTGTAGAAGCTTCCTTGTTTGCCCTTTTGATGTCAATTTACAACTTGGCAGGGCTATTGTCCCATGAACTGGGAGCCTTACTTACCCATTGGCTAGGCGTCACCGAAACTAACTTTGACAAGCTTTGGCTGTTAGTCGTGATTACCAACGCCTCAAGTTTATTGCCACTGCCATTTCTCGGCTGGCTACCTGCGGCTGATCCGCAAGCTGAAATTAAAGCGGCTAGTACTCACAAATCATTGCCGCCAGTCGAGGTATTTGAACATCATTCTCCAGGTTCTATGTCAGAACAACCTTTCCTACCCGACCTAATGCCAGAATTCATTCGTCCGTCACGGGTGCCACAGCCCATTGAAAAACCTGTTGAATAAATAGGGTTACAGGTTAAAGGATGTCTGAAAAGTACTAAACATCACTATCTACCCCTAGCCCGCCTGAAGAAGGGAGGAGCAGAACTGCTGAAATTCCCCCTTTTGAAGGGGGATTTAGGGGGGGGTTCAACGGTAAGGTGTGACAAAAGGGACTTATCAGATATTCTCTTAGCAAGTTAGCAGATTAAGGATTACTAACTCTCAATCTTTCAACCTTCAACTTCCCTACCTTCCCAGTTTCAACTTTTTAAGTATCCAAGTTTTAAAAAATGCAAACTCTACCGACTAAAGAACACTTCTCGGTACCTGTTTCCGCTGTGCCTTATGAGCGGAATGATTGGAAAAAAGGATATCAATCCCAACCTAATGAATATAACTATTGGATTGATGACATTGAAGGAGAGATTCCCAAATCCCTGTACGGCACGTTGTTTCGCAATGGCCCCGGATTGCTTGAGATTAATGGGCAACGGCTACATCACCCCTTCGATGGAGATGGGATGATTTGTGCGATCGCGTTTGATAAGGGTCGTGCTTACTTCTGCAATCGATTCGTTCGCACCGAAGGTTTTCTCAAAGAACAGCAGGAAGGGAAAATTCTCTATCGCGGCGTTTTTGGAACTCAAAAACCTGGGGGATGGTTGGCAAATGCCTTTGACTTTCAACTCAAAAATATTGCCAATACCAATGTTATTTACTGGGGCGACAAACTCCTGGCACTCTGGGAAGCGGCAGAACCTTACCGCTTAGACCCAAAGACGCTAGAAACCTTAGGAAAAGACTATTTGGATGGTCTTATTGCAGAAGGGGATGCTTTTGCTGCCCACCCTAGAATTGACCCTAGTTGTAAGTCCAATGCGGGTAATCCTGTCCTAGTTAACTTTGCCGTCAAAGCGGGTCTTTCTAGCACAATTCTTATCTACGAATTTGACCAAGCTGGTAAACTTTTGCAGCGTCAAGCAAGAAGTATTCCTGGCTTCGCGTTCATTCATGATTTTGCGATTACACCCAATTACTACTTGTTCTTCCAAAATCCCGTTAGCTTTAATCCTATTCCCTTTGCGTTGGGATTGCGGGGTGCAGGTGAGTGTGTAAAGTTTGAGCCAGATAAGCCTACCCGTATTGTGGTAATTCCCCGTAATTCCAAAGCACCCATACAACTGTTGGAAGCACAATCGGGTTTTGTCTTCCACCACGCTAATGCGTTTGAGCAAGATGGGGAGATTTTCATCGATTCCATTTGCTATGAAGGTTTACCGGAAGTTGAACCGGGTAGCGATTTCCGGCAAGTGGATTTTGATGCACTTCAACCAGGGCAACTGTTTAGGTTTACTCTCAACTTGAGGGAGCAAACAGTGCAGCGTCAGTTGCTAGAAGAACGTTGCTGTGAGTTTCCCTACGTTCATCCCAACCACGTCGGACGTCCCTACCGCTACCTGTTCATGGGTGCTGCCCACAATCCGAGAGGTAACGCACCGCTGCAAGCCATATTAAAAGTAGATTGGACGACTGGTGAGCGTCAACTTTGGAGTGCAGCACCTAAAGGATATGTGAGTGAGCCAATTTTTGTGCCTCGACCTGGTAGTACTCAAGAAGATGACGGTTGGGTGCTGACGGTAGTGTACGACTCCAGCCGTCATCGCTCTGATATCGTGATTTTAGATGGCCGCGACTTGAATCGAGGGCCAGTTGCACGGTTACATCTAACGCATCACATCCCTTACGGGTTACATGGGAGTTGGACGCCGAATGTGTTTTAGGTGATGCGATCGCGCTTTATATAGCGGGTTTCAATTGGTTCAATACAAAGTTTTGTAGGGGCACGATATATCGTGCCCCTACTGCGTGGTGTACCCAACACCAGAATGGTGATGAATGGTAGATGCGCAGATGCGCGATCGCTTCTGTTTTATCCTTCTATCACTTTCACGACAAATATTTAGAAAGCATTGATTTTGTTGTAGGGGCGAAGCATTTGTGCCAAAAATTCTAGCCAGAGTCTATAGCAAGTATAAACGGCGGTAACAGCTGAATCAAAGCCAGAGGCATCCAACCTAGAGCAAGTGTGGGACTACCTGGAAGCCTTTCACCATCTGTGTGAGCTAGAAGACTGGGAAACAGCCAGCAAAATTCTTTTTATTCCCCTCGATACACCTACCAAGGATGCATTAGTCAATCAACTGGGGGTTTGGGGCTACTATCGCGAACAGATTGACTTGTACAAAGGTGTGGGTATGCTCATCTAAACTACTGAGATGTGAGAAAAAGCGATCGCAAGCGTGAACACAAAGAGCGATTACACCTCCCACCGGAGACGGGATGGGGTAGATTAGGTTTGTTCCTACCAAGGATATTGCTAGCGGGCAAAAGGTAAGGGGAAAGGGGAAAGAAGCTATGAAATTCAGCGTTGTCATCACAACTTATAATCGCCTTGATTTGCTAAAGCGTGCGATTGACAGTGCTTTAGGCCAAACCATGCCTTGTGAAGTCATTGTGGTTGATGATTGTTCGTCGGATGGCACACAAAATTATGTCCAAGAACGGTGTAACGCACTGGCAAGTGCTGGTGAAAAGCGTCTAATTTATCATCGCAATTCTACTAATCTTGGTCACTCGAAATCTGTGAATACGGGTGTTGAGCTAGCAACTGGAGATTGGATTAAGCCAGTGGATGATGATGATTATTTCGCCCTCAATTGTATTGAGGTAATGGCCAAGGCGATCGCGCTGCACCCCCAAGCTGTAATTTGTTCTTCTCAAGCTGCTCAAGTTGATGCTAGTGAGGTTGAACTTAGCAGAACCCGAAAAACAGGGCCAGGAAAAGCCTTTTTTATCCCTCAAGAAGACATTCATTACGGAATGCTGATAGATCAAGTTCCTTTCGGCACTCCCGTTCAAGTGGCTTTTTCCCGCGACGCCTTTCTTAAGACTGGGGGTTGGGATTCTAGCTTAGATACCAACTTTGATGATATTGATTCTTGGATTAAAATTGCTCAGTTTGGTGATGCTATTTTTATCAATGAATGTTTAGGTTACCGGACAATTTGGCCGGGTGCTTATAATCAAAAGTTTGCTCTCCAAAAGCGACTTGGGACTAACTTATTGATTAAAGAAAAAATTTACGCATTGGTTAATGAAAAGCATCGACATAAACTTCCTAAGCTTCAACATATCCGAGATTATGTCAAATTGCATTGGAGTTTAGTCGCCCTCAAACAGAGGAAGTTGCTCGATGCGGCTCAAATAGCTTTTCCTGCCAGTTTTTCTCCAGCGGCTTGGCAGCTTTTAAGGGAATCCACTTATTCGCGTAAACGCTCTAATCAATCACTTTTAATTCAAAAGCTAGTATTAATTCCAGATTAAGAATTAAGTCGAAAATAAAAATCATCAATAAAAACGATAATTGTAACCCTTAATACAGTTGTTAGATAGGCATAATTTGTAAAAAAGTCATCAGAAAGCGTCGAAAGTCATGGGGTTAGCGTAATCCGCAAACCCTCACTTTAGGAGGTTTAGAGGAAATCTCAGTTAGGGAAAGTGAATAGCGCAAACCTCCTGATATAAGGGTTGCTTAGCAGCAACTACTGAAAATACCCCAAATGGGTGAGTTCAATGGCTAGTAGGAATGGCTAAACTAATAATATATTAAAAATAGTTACAACAACTTGCATTGTGCCCGTTCTGTGCAGTTATACCTGAAAAACCTACGCACGAGGAATAAAATCGGTGACATCACGCCTACAAATTGCCCAGACCACAGAAGAATCGTTAATTGCAGCCTTTTTCCGCAAATCAGAAGGTCATTGGCGCTCTGAACGCCGCTACTACACACTGCCAGATGGCAACACTAAGGAAGTCGTCAGTCTAATCGAAATCCGGTTCCTGGAGCAAGGTTGCCCAGAATTGCTTCAGCTACAGCAGTTACATAAACTCCCGGAGCAAATGTCCCTGATCTGTGGCGCCTTAGTCAGTTGGAACAGCAGCAACGCTATGACGGGGCGCAAGGAATCTGAAGATTTAACAGTATTTGGGGCGCTAGGGAATATTCTGTATCGTGATCGCGGTTTTGCCACCTCTAACCCTGTAACCGCTCAGTTCTACTTCTCCAACCCCCAAACCTTGTGCTTGCGGACAGAGTACAAAGGTTCTGTATTTGAAGAAGAACTAAAGTTAGTTGGCGAAAATTACCGCACACGC
>DATNPV010000206.1:0-5665 GCA_036703055.1 Waterburya sp. | reverse complement strand
TTTGAACTGTGGATTAAAGATCCACTCAATATCCGTCCCATCGCCCACGCAATTTGGGACCCCCAATTCGGTGCACCAGCCGTCGATGCCTTTACGCAAGCGGGTGCTGCTAACCCAGTCAACATTGCGTACTCTGGTGTTTACCACTGGTGGTACACCATCGGGATGCGGACGAATAATGACCTGTACCAAGGTGCAGTATTCCTCTTATTGTTGTCTGCCCTTTTTTTGTTCGCCGGTTGGCTACACTTGCAACCCAAGTTCCGTCCTAGCTTGGCTTGGTTCAAGAGTGCTGAACCTCGGTTGAACCACCACCTAGCTGGTTTGTTCGGGGTCAGTGCTCTAGCCTGGACGGGTCACTTGGTTCACGTTGCTATCCCCGAATCTCGCGGACAGCATGTGGGTTGGGATAACTTCCTAACGACTCTGCCCCACCCAGAGGGATTGAGACCTCTATTCACGGGTAACTGGGGTGCTTACGCCCAAGACCCAGATACAGCAGAGCATCTGTTTAGTACATCTCAAGGTGCTGGGACAGCGATTTTGACATTTTTGGGTGGCTTTCATCCTCAGACCCAGTCGTTGTGGCTGACGGATATAGCTCACCACCACTTGGCGATCGCAGTTATCTTCATCATCGCCGGCCACATGTACCGGACCAACTTCGGCATTGGTCACAGCATCAAAGAGATGCTCAACTCCAAAGCCGGTTTGTTGGGCGGCAAGAGTGAGGGTCAGTTTAACCTGCCTCACCAAGGTCTGTATGACACCTACAACAACTCCCTACATTTCCAGTTAAGCATTCACTTAGCGGCGTTGGGAGTAATCACCTCTTTGGTGGCGCAGCACCAGTATGCGATGCCGCCTTATGCCTTCATCGCGAAGGACTACACCACTCAAGCAGCGCTCTACACTCACCACCAGTACATTGCTGGCTTCCTGATGATTGGAGCGTTCGCCCACGCAGCGATTTTCTGGGTGCGAGATTATGACCCGGAGCAAAATAGAGGGAACGTCTTGGAGCGGGTATTCAACCACAAAGAGGCGATTATCTCTCACCTATCCTGGGTTTCGCTGTTCTTGGGCTTCCACACCTTGGGTCTATATGTCCACAATGATGTCGTAGTGGCGTTCGGAACCCCGGAGAAGCAAATTCTGATTGAGCCGGTCTTTGCTCAGTTCATCCAAGCGTCTCACGGTAAACTGCTGTATGGAATGGACGTTTTGTTATCCAATCCTGACAGTATTGCCCACACGGCATGGCCGAACTACGGCAATGTCTGGCTACCCGGTTGGTTGGATGCCATCAACAACGGCACTAACTCTCTATTCTTGACGATTGGTCCTGGGGATTTCCTGGTTCACCACGCGATCGCACTCGGTTTGCACGTTACCACTCTGATTTGTGTCAAGGGTGCATTGGATGCTCGCGGTACCAAGCTGTTCCCGGATAAGAAGGATTTCGGCTTTACCTTCCCCTGCGACGGTCCCGGTCGGGGCGGCACCTGCCAAACCTCTGCTTGGGAGCAGTCCTTCTTTCTCGCTGTGTTCTGGATGCTGAACACCATTGGCTGGGTTACGTTCTACTTCCACTGGAAGCATCTAGGCATTTGGCAAGGCAACGTGGCTCAGTTCAATGAGTCTTCGACCTACATCATGGGCTGGTTGCGTGACTACCTCTGGCTGTACTCGGCTCAGGTGATTAACGGATACAACCCCTACGGTACGAGTAACCTATCGGTTTGGGGCTGGATGTTCCTGTTCGGACACCTGGTTTGGGCGACTGGTTTCATGTTCCTGATTAGCTGGCGCGGGTACTGGCAAGAGTTGATTGAAACTCTAGTCTGGGCGCACGAGCGAACTCCTTTGGCTAACTTGGTTACCTGGAAGGATAAGCCTGTTGCTCTGTCCATCGTTCAAGGTTGGTTGACGGGTCTAGTTCACTTTACGGTTGGCTACATCCTCACCTATGCACCATTCCTCATTGCCTCAACGGCTGGTAAATTTGGCTAGCTCTCGAGGAGGCTCAATCATCAGTGCATTTTTGAGTCAAACCTAGGAGTGCGATCGCTAATCTAATGTAATATAAAGCTCTAGGCAATCGATTCCTAGGGCTTTATATTGCATGGCAGGCGTCGGATTAATTAAACTCCACATCAAAGAGCGATTCTGCTTGACCCCTTTGCAGAGTTCAAAGTTCAAAGTTCCAAATGAAAGACAGAAATTTTAGCATCTGGGAGATAAATTCCTGAGTCAGGGGCAGCTCGTTTGACTCTACAGGGTCATAGACGAGCAGCAGCCAATGAGCAAGTCTCCCATCGATCGGATGGAGGCGATTGCAGGCAGCGTTTTGCGAGACTAAGGCGTACATCGCTTGCCTGTACCGCAGCAGCAGACTTTGCAGTACACTATCCGCAGAAACTCGGTTTTAAGCAAACTTGCCTTTATCCTCATGGCAGAGTCTGGTATCTGCACCATCGTGGTTAAAGAAAGCACTCTTGAGAAATGACATCTCAATGATTAATTTTAGAATAATTCAAGCAAATCTTCTAAGTTATAACTAAAAATAAATCCATGAAAATAATAATTCTCGAGAAGGATGTCGTGGAGATTGGAGTATATTAACCTAATCTAGAAGATGAATTATTGAATAAATAAAAAACTCATTAACAACTGCTTATAAAATCAAATTTTGGCTGCTTTCGTAGACCTTTTGGTTATATTTACGAACCTATAGCGTTGACTAATTAACCTTATAGGTAAAGAGTTGCCATGACAGGATTTAAACAAAGCATTTTTTAACAGAGTTGTCTTCGGAAATGGGCTCAGGTGAAAGTAGCGATTAAGTTCCCATCAACTCTTTAAATATTGTTATACATTATGTTCGGGCAACAAGAAGATAACATTTTGGTAGAAACGAATCCTCCCCCCATTCAAGGAATTCCAGAGGATAAGGCATTAACAGAAACGAAACTTTCTCCAACTTCAAAACCGCCATTTAAAATTTCTAAGCGAGAGATTCGGACAAGCCTCAGGGCATTAACGACCGAAGGTGGCTTCGCTACTGTTTTTTACAGTATCATTGGCGGCGCGTTGCTCAGTAATTTCTTGCTGGATCTTGGTGCCAGTACAGTGGAAATTGGTATGCTCGCGTCTATTCCCCAGCTGACGAATCTACTGCAACCGCTGGGAGCCTATATCGGAGACCGAATCAAGAGCCGCCATTGGTATTCCCTGTTGATTTTCGGCTCGTCGCGGCTGCCGTGGTTGCTGATTGTGCCAGGGATTTGGTTGGTCAGCTCATCTCGTATCCAGCCGCACCAGCTGGTGCTGTTGACACTCTTCATTATCTGCCTGAGTAATGTCATGGAAGCTTTGGGTCGTGCTTCCTTTCTTAGCTGGCTAGCTGTGTTAGTACCCGAGCGATTGCGGGGGCGGTTTTTTGGCTTTCGCAATAGTGTTGTGACCTTGACAAATTTCCTCGCCGTGCCGCTGCTGGGTCTAGCCGTATCGAAGTGGCCGGGTGGCTCGCTCCAAGGCTTCGGTGTGGTTTTGGTTCTTGGAGTGGTGTTCGCGATACTCAGTCTGGTCTTTCAGTTCTTTATGACCGATGTGAACCCGCACGTAGTACATGCCGCAAGTTCGGATACAGAGCATGAGTCCCATTGGGGGAGAGTTTTTAGCTTCCTCAAGGATGCCAATTTTTTGCGGTTTCTGCTTTACTCTGGCTTGTGGAGCTTTGCCGTTAACGTCAGCGCTCCCTTCTTTAACCTCTACTTGCTCGATGACCTGAACATCGATGTCAGCGTAGTAACGATCTATAACAGTTTGGGAGCAGTGGCTAACTTGCTAATGCTGCTTTTGTGGGGCAAACTGGCTGACCGAATTGGCAATCGCCCGCTGATGATAACCGTGGGCATTTTGGTGGGGTTGACACCTCTACTTTGGCTAGAAGCTGGAACCACTCCACTTTTCCTTTGGGCTTGGTTCCCGTTCTTGCACCTGCTAGCTGGTGCGACGTGGGCGGCGATTGACCTGTGCAGCGGCAATCTGATGATGGCAGTGACACCGCTACGCAATCAATCGATTTACTTTGCTATTGCGGCGGCGGTTCCTGGTATCACTGGGGCAATAGGAATCACGACGGGTAGCTTTGTAGCGACTCTGACGGGTTTAGGTGGCTTGCCAACGGTGTTTGCTCTGTCTGCCGTGCTGCGGCTTTTTGCCCTGCTACCCTTGATTTTTGTTCACGAGCGGCGCTCTGTGCGCCTGCGTCAGCTAATGCGAATCCTGATCCCAACACTCAAGCACCAAGCAGCGGCCATTCAAGCAGGACGCACCACTTTGAAGCCATTACCCTTAATAGAAGCTGAGAAGGAAGGTTCACCTACAAGCTCATCCGCTCGGTCTTGAGATGGATCGCACCATGCTACGAAAACGCTCCACACAGAGGGAAAGGGCTTGCTCCCCCTGCTCCCTGCCCCCTTTCCCCCTGCCGCTTCGGTCAAAAGATTCTCTACGTTAATCCGTCAAAAATCTATCCTAGTGGGGATGTTGTAAGAAACGAAAAGAGTAGGGGTTTTCAGCTTCTGCTATGTTAATGTAGCCGATATTACAAAAAAGACTCATGCATCCTCTACTGACAGGATTACTAAACTTGCCAGGAGTAGTAGTTGAAGATTTTCAACAAACCGAGAAAGATTTAGTATTAGAAGTCGAACAAGAGGATAAGGCATTATCAGAGACGGTATTTCCTCGACACCCGCCTCTTAAAATTTCCAAGCGAGAAATTCGGACAAGCCTCAAAGCCTTGACGACCGAAGGTGGCTTCGCTACGGTCTTTTCCAGTATCATTGGCGGCGCGTTGCTTAGTAATTTCTTGCTGGATCTCGATGCTAGTGCCGTGGAAATTGGTCTGCTGGCCTCTATTCCCCAGCTGACCAATCTGCTACAACCGCTGGGAGCCTATATCGGAGATCGCATCCAAAGCCGCAACTGGTATTCCCTGTTGATTTTCGGCTCATCGCGGCTGTTGTGGTTGATGGTTGTGCCAGGGATTTGGTTGGTCAGCTCATCTCGTATCCAGCCCCACCAGTTGGTGGTGTTGACACTCTTGATTATCTGGGTGGCTAATATCCTGGAAGCCTTGGGTCGTGCTTCCTTTCTCAGCTGGATGGCTGTGTTAGTTCCTCAGCGATTGCGGGGGCGGTATTTTGGCTTTCGCAATAGTGTTGTGACCTTGACAAATTTCCTCGCTGTGCCGCTGCTGGGTCTAGCCGTATCGAAGTGGCCCGGTGGCTCCGTCTCTGGGTTCGGTGCAATCTTAGTTGTGGGAATTGTCCTGGGGATAATCAGTCTGGGCTTTCACTTCTTGATGAGTGATGTCAACCCAACGCTTTTACACGCTGGGGGTTCGGATACAGACTACGAGGCATCCGGGGGGAGAGTTTTTAGCTTCCTCAAGGATGCCAATTTTTTGCGGTTTCTGCTTTACTCAGGCTTATGGAGCTTTGCGGTTAACCTCAGCGCTCCCTTCTTTAACCTCTACTTGCTGGGTGACCTCAACATAGATGTCAGCGTGGTAACGCTTTATGGCAGCTTAGGAGCTGGCGCTAACTTGCTGATGCTCATGTTCTGGGGCAGACTGGCTGACCGGATTGGCAAT
>DATNPV010000204.1:0-56187 GCA_036703055.1 Waterburya sp. | reverse complement strand
TTAGCAAATAAGGGCACATAGATACCGATATTGTCACTACCATTCGCTACGGTGACAGCGGCGACACTATAAGCCTGAGGCGAAAGAAAGCTGGTAAGGATTGAAGGTTCAGAGGATGGTATTTCTTCCTCCGCTTCGGGTGCATCATCACTATCCCGATTTAGCAAGCGTGTCAGCCCAAAAGCGATAGGTACTAGCCCCAGTAATCCAATCCAGTGTTGGGGCAGGATTAAACCGCCGAAGAAACCGGGAAGACTAGCAATGACGAGTGTGCCAAAGCCGAGATACTGACCCATCACAATGTGTCGTCTCCGGAAGGTGGCACTGGCCTGAGAAAAAAATAGAAGTAAGATCACTAAATCATCGATATTGGTAGCTGTAAACGCTGTGATGCCTGTGGGAATTGCTGTGACTAGCTCGCTCATTTGTAGTCTATACCTTACTCGGATTTTAGAGTTTTATGGGTTTTGGGTATGGCGTATCCTTCAGGGATGAAGCTGAAAGGAAACGCCTGAAATACCCGATTTGAGATTTTTTACCAGGGTTGTTTTGGCTCGTTATATCTAACATGAATGGCCTCAACTGATTGCTTCATCTTCCTCAACATTTTTGGAGAACGCACTCTTTGGAAGACATACCAAGCACTACCCACCATGAGGTACAGCAAGAACAGCCAAGGAAACACATTATTAGGATAGTCTGGGACTGGGAACAGACGGCTACCAGGAATTCCGATCGTCCCGACAACGGGAAGCATCATAAAACTCACCGCCAATACTGAGAACAACAGATCCATCGGACGCAAATTTCTCAGTCGATACAGATACAGGGGGGCTGCGATCGAAACCAGAATATACACCAGTAAAAATCCATAGCTACAAATCGTGCCAAAGTAGCCCTGAGCCTCAAAAGCTTTGACGCCAAATATATTCAATGAGGCCGGTACCAGAAATGTAATTAGGGCTGACAGCGCGATCGCAACGTGGGGTGTTTGGTTGGTCTCATGTGCCTCACTCAGGGCATCGTGTAACACGCCATGATGCGCCATGGCGAAAAACACTCTAGCGGTTGAATTGATACAAGCCAAAGTGCAGGAGAAAAAGCTTAACAAGGCACCCAAACTAATCAGCACACCCAAAAAGTCTACTCCTGCATGGTGAGCCAGAAAATCTAGTGGTGCTTCAGTTTTACCCAGATCGATAGAAGTGCCGCTAAACCCTAACACTTCAATGTAAGCCATGAAAATGAAGAATAGACCCGCTAGGATCGTGCTTTGAATTACAGATTTGGGGATCGTCCGCAGTGGGTCTTTCGCCTCATGCCCTAAAGCCGTAGAACTTTCAAAACCAGAAAAGCCGAAGACAACGAGGACAATTCCCATCGTCACGCCACCAGGGGTCGCACCTTGCAAGGTCAGTTGGGAGGTATCGATCGCAAAGCCTTTGTGCGCCCAGGCAATTAACCCGAGTAGCAAAATGGCAACAATTGAGACTCCCTCCAGCACCAGCATCATCTTTGCCGATAACTGAATGTCTTTGTAGGCGATATAGCAACCACCTGCTACGCCAACGGCAAACAGGGTCAGGATATGTGTATGGATGCCAATGTGTTCTAGGAAGGTTTGACCAAAAATTGCAAACCCACACAAGGTTGACATCCCGGTAAACAAATAAGCAAGCAGCATACTCCAGCCGCTGAGGACGCCTGCCGTAGGCCCCAAACCTTTAACGATGTACGTATACAGCGAACCTGGAGAGGCTGAACGACGGGCGAATTGGTTGATGTTGAAACTTACAAACACCAACCCAGTCATGCCTATTAGAAAACTCAGCCAGGTGCCGTTTCCTGAAGAAGCAAATATTAAGCCTAAAACGGCTGCGGGTATTGTCGAAGGGGCAATCACGGAAATAGATTGAGCAATGACTTCCGAGTAGGACAGGCATTCTCGTTTTAAACCATGATCACTCTGCTCTAGTCGCATTTCATTGGTCATACAGCAATCTTTTTGCGCACAGAATTACTCTCCGAGCCGAGCAGGTGCTTCTGTACTCGACTCGAACAAACAAGCTTTTGTCTTTGCCTCTGGGGTTTGGTGCTAGAGGTTTTGTCGAAACCTACTCACTTTGGAGGAATAGCCCCATATATAGCGTTCTTAGTGATTAATTCCCCCACTTATAGGGTTAAAGGACATGCCTTTTGTTCTGTTACTTACTTTACGGTGAGGTGAGTAAGGAAATCAAACATTATTTTTTTTTGAATTGATAAATTAAAGTGATTAAGAATGACGCTTTTCGCACTAGGGATACTCGTAAATGGCAGGAATGACACTGGATCAATTGCGAATTTTTTTAGCTGTAGCAGAACATCTGCACTTTACTCGTGCAGCAGACGCGCTATACATTAGTCAACCAGCCGTTAGCGCGGCAATTCAGTGCTTAGAGGAGCAATACCGAGTCAAACTCTTTCATCGCATTGGTCGCCAGATTGAGATAACGGAAGCAGGAAAGTTGCTCCAAGGGGAAGCTCAAAAAATTCTTGATCAAGTTGCTTTAACAGAACGGGGGTTACAGGAACTGAATGACCTACAACAGGGTGAGCTGAAGTTAGGGTCAAGCTTGACGATTGGGAACTACTGGTTACCTGAAAAAATCAGCCAATTTAAGCAGCGATATCCAGGCATTTCCATTAACTGTACACTCGCCAATACAGAAGAGATTTGTGAAGGAACGGCAACAGGACTATTTGATTTAGGCTTGGTAGAAGCCGAAGTTAAACTCACAGTGAAGAGGTCGCTAGAGAAAGAAATCGTAGCGAGCGATCGCTTACTCATCGTTGTTGGCAAATACCACCCTTGGTATGATCGTTCAGAGGTTCCGTTAACAGAACTCCCGACCACTGATTGGGTAATGCGAGAATCTGGATCAGGCACTCAGCAAAGTTTTGAGCAAGCTTTACTGAACTGGGGAACCGAGCCATACGAGTTAAATGCCATTTTAGTTTTGAACAGTGGTGAAATGGTAAAAGCCGTGATTGAAAGAGGTGTGGGTGCAGCCGCAATTTCTGAATTAATGGTCGCCAAAGAACTCCAGCTTGATACACTTCGCTCAATTCGAGTCATTGATGACAGGAAAAATCCTCCTATTGCTGTTGAAATAATTCGACCGTTTTTGAAACTGAAACATCAACAGCGTTTTCAAACTCGACTTTCCAAGGCTTTTGAAGAAATGTTGATGATTTAAATAAATTTAATCCTAAATTTACGTCCTAGGGAAGATTTTTATTTCTTAGACATGTGGCGTAAACCAGCAAATTCCACCAAAAAAATAGGAACTATGGAGTAGGGATTTGGGAGCAGGAAGACAGATTTTCCTGCTTTCGACCGTAGGCGAAGTATATAAGTATCTAATCTCCCCATAATTTTGGGGTAGATTAGCTAATACAGTAAGGATAAAAAAGGATACAATATTCTATACTAGAGGTAAAAGATACAATAAGATACTATCTGGACAAATGGCACGAGAAAAGATGCCAAAAATCTCAAAATTAGTGAATTTTGTCGTTTAAGATTTTGAATAATTTAATCACGAATACGCTCCCACAAGGCTGTAAATCAGCCCCACGAGGACAGACAAAGTGATAATGATATAGACCCAGTCCCGTTGCCGTAAGAAAGCCAAGAAAGAAAAAGCAACTCGTGAGATAGGAGTAGCAATCAGTATCAGCAGCCCCAGCTGAATGATGCCGCGACGACTACCCGATAAAACCGCCCGCACCACACCTGCTGGAGAACGAAACTCAGCGGGCTCTCCTTGAAAAAACCGATAGTTAGCCGGTTCAGCACCCTGGCGAATCAAGTACAAAACACCACCCACTAGAACAATAGCGCTAGACAAAAGCACTCCATATTTGAGAAGGTAGCTAATGAATTGTTCCAGTTGCTGTTCATGGGGAAGTAGCGTAATGCTCTTTTCGGCGTCAATCGGATTGCCATGAGCGAACGTTCCCATCACGTTGTCGTGTCGTTCTGCTACTTGATCGCTGACATCATCTAAGGTGTCCGGCGACAAGGAGAGTGCAGCAACCTCACTCTCTACAGGTAGGGTTAAATCGAAGCGACCAAACCCTGAATTACTATTACTGTGGGTTTCTTCTACGGCTAGCAAAGATTCAGATAGATGGCGTCCGTCATTTCCTGCATGACCGCAGCTAGGAGACTTGGGGTGGTTAAAGTCAACTTGATGCACACTAAAGTCCCCCTGCCAAACTGTTGTAGACCATCTTGAATGCCATAACTACAAGTACAAGACTAAATACTGTTCTTAAAATCTCAGTTTTAGCTCCTACCAAGACTCTTGCCCCTAATAAGGCACCCGGCAGTACCCCTAACATGACTGGCATGGACAGTCCAGGGTCGATATACCCTCGCGCTAGGTAAACTCCTGCCGATACAGCAGCGGTCACACCAATCATAAAAGTGCTGGTGGTAGTGGAAACTTTAAAAGGGAGACGCATGGCTTGATCCATCGCCAGTACCTTGAATGCTCCTGAACCAATGCCCAGTAAGCCAGACAGGACTCCCGCTACCAACATCACACTAAACCCAACAGGTAGAGATTGCACTTGGTAAGACATCACGCCTCCAGGGGTTGGGTAAGTGCCATTGAGTTTTAAATGGCTCACGATGGGGTCTGGTGATTCGATATCAGGGTGCTCTGCTCTAGGTTGTTGTGATAGGTAAGCGGAATAAAGTAGGACGATCGCCAGCACAACAGTCAGCGCTTTAACCGAAACAAATGTGGCAATCAAAGCTCCCACAATCGCACCAAAGGTCGTTGCGACTTCTAAAAACATCCCCAGGCGCAGATTGGTAAAGCCTTTTTTGATGTAAGTCGATGCAGCACCGGAAGACGTGGCAATCACAGACACTAAAGAAGCACCAACGGCGTATCGGATATCAACGCCAAAAACTGAGGTTAAGAGGGGGACGATTACCACACCACCCCCTAACCCGGTGAGTGACCCTAAAAAACCAGCGGTAAATGAACCAACCCAAACGAATAGGGAAAATTCAAGGATGTTCAAGATGCCTTCCTCTTGTCTGGGATGCAC
This sequence comes from Waterburya sp., assembly GCA_036703055.1. Lineage (GTDB taxonomy): Bacteria > Cyanobacteriota > Cyanobacteriia > Cyanobacteriales > Coleofasciculaceae > DATNPV01. Next base: position 51,078 of record DATNPV010000204.1, on the reverse strand, counting down.
AGCATGACGAAGAAATAAGGCGTGTTAAGTAAAGCGTGCCTCTTCACAATCAATGCGGCTGCTGAGAGGATGAGCCATACATGCTTCAGCCTTTTACCTTTTAATAAATGTAATAGCGGATCAATGGGTGCAGGTCACTCCTCCGGAAAGAGGAAAGTAGAGTCTGGTTCAATTTTCCTCCAATTGCGGTGAGCGTCTACGCCCTCTCACCCCCGATTAAACCTACACAACTAATAGCCAAGGCTAGTGGACTTATAGGTTGAGTTTCTAAGACAATTAAACTCCCTAATCCAATCAAAACAATGGAGCAATACGTTGCCATAGTTTTTTAGTCGGTATGCGATCGCGCTATGGCGGGCTAGTTTATAAGCGGCATAGCACCAACGACCCAATGCCTCATTTTTTTCTTCCAATCTCCTAAATCTCTATCGGGGGTTAGATATGAGCTGAATAGATTTTAGTGTTTTTACGAATTGAGATTTTACCGTAGTGCAGTTCTTCAAATCAATTAGTAGTCCTAATTACAAATCTTTACCGAGTTTTTAGATTTTTTTAATCTCAACTCATCTCCGCTAAATTAATCGGAATTCTTCAAATAATTGCCCAAGAAATGAGTGGAACTAAGGTTGCAAACATCACTAATGCTATCGGAATACTGTAAATACTAATTTTTATAGAAGACGTTCATCCTCATCCTTCCTCGCAGTAAGAGCGTCCGCTGTGCTAACAGCATTGATTTGACAACTTGACCAATGCTTGAGTGCCTCGTCAGTTTCCTCGAACTAAAAGCTTGTGCAGGCTGTATCAAGCTCTACCGAACTGTAGCCAGAAATCCGTTATGGTCATGGCATTGTAAAATGTAATTTAATTTACATAACCATGCGGATTGAACAGTTACAAGCCTTTCTGGCTGTTGCTGAAACAGGTAGCTTTGGACAAGCAGCACGCAAGTGCGAGGTCACTCAGTCTACAGTTAGCCGTCAAATCCAGTCCCTGGAAGCAGAATTAGGTTTGCCACTGTTTCACCGCACAGCTCAGGCGAAATTAACACTAGGAGGAGAACAACTTCTCCCCCATGCCCGTAAAATTTGTCAAGAGTGGGAATCAGCAACGCAGGAATTAGCGGATTTGATGGCAGGCAAGCAACCAGAACTCTGTGTGGCAGCCATTCACTCGGTTTGCGCTCACTACTTGCCGCCAGTGTTACAAAAATTCTGCCGGGACTATCCCGACGTACAATTGCGGGTTACAGCCTTGGGGAGCGATCGCGCCCTGAAAGTTCTCCGAGATGGCTTAGTGGATGTAGCGATCGTAATGAACAACCGCTTTTTAACCACTAGTCCAGAAATGGTGGTTGAGGTGCTGTACGAGGAACCTGTTGAAGTTTTGATGGCGGCAGACCATCCCCTAACCCAGTATGAACAAGTCCCCTGGTCAGAATTGATAAAATACCCGCAAGTTGTTTTCAAAGATGGCTACGGTATGCAACGCTTGGTACAAGAGCGGTTTGCCCGGTTGGGAGCCAACCTACGAACTGTGATGGAGTTAAACACTTTAGATGCGTTTCGTGGTGTTGTCCGGCAGGGAGAATTGATTGCTCTACTGCCCCAATCTGCTTTACTGGAGGCTCGCACCGACTCAAGCCTATCCATTCGAGTCATCGCCAACCCTCAATCCTCATTGACAGCATCTAATACTGCGGTTAGTGATACCTCAACATCCGATTCTAGTTTGATGCGTCAAGTTGTTTTGGTCACAACCCAAGATCGCCTCCAAGTTCCTCCGATTCAGCACTTTTGTCAACTAGTACGCCAGTTAGAAAAACCTTTCGTGAGCGAAACCAGTAGCTCAAAGCCAATGACTAAATTTCACTCATCCTTTGACAGCCAGCAATTAACTCTTGGTGGGTAACTGGTAAGCTGCTTTTTGTATCTATATATATGTATGTTGTCCTCACAAGGGGTCATCACCGAGGAAAAGTCCTATGAGTAATGCCTTCAGAGAATTATTAAAGAAAGTGGGTAGTGGCATCCACACGGGTAAAGATCTAAGTCGTGAGGAAGCCGCCACTGCAACTCGGATGATGCTGTTGCAAGAGGCAACACCTGCGCAAATGGGGGCGTTTATGATTTCCCACCGGATTAAACGCCCCACCAGTGAAGAACTAGCAGGGATGTTGGATGCTTATGACCAACTTGGGCCAAAACTGCAACCTTGGGGGGAATCTCTCACCGCCTCACCTGCTGCACAACAGGTAGTCGTATTCGGTATACCTTATGATGGGCGATCGCGCACAGCCCCTGTCACGCCATTAACAGCGTTAGTTCTCACGACAGCAGGAGTGCCAGTCGTGATGCATGGGGGTGAGCGTATGCCGACGAAGTATGGCGTTCCCTTAATTGAAATTTGGCAGGGGTTGGGTGCTGACTTCTCGAAACTTGCGCTGGCGCAGGTTGACCAAGTCCTGAAAACAACAGGCTTGGGATTTGTCTATTTACCCCAGCACTTTCCCCAAGCGCAGGAATTAGTTCCCTACCGTGACCAAATTGGCAAACGTCCACCGACCGCAACCCTGGAACTCATCTGGTCACCTTATGCTGGAGATGCCCATATTGTAGCGGGGTACGTTCATCCGCCCACCGAAACTCGATTTCGAGAAACGTTTGAACGAAGAGAAGTGAGGACGTTTACCCTGGTGAAGGGATTAGAGGGTAGCTGTGACTTACCTTGCGATCGCACAGCCATTATTGCCGTAAGTCAACCTGAGTCTAGTGATGGATTTGAGCGTCTTCTTCTGCATCCTCGTGACTATGGTTTTGCTCAGGAGGAAGTGCCGTTCGAGTCTACCCCGCATTTAATTGAACAGATGCAAAAAGTATTGAAGGGTGAATCCTGTCAATTCATGTCGGCTGCCATTTGGAACAGTGGGTTTTACCTGTGGCGTTGTGGTGTTTGCCCAGATTTACCCACGGGTTTTAGCAAAGCTGAATCCTTATTTACCGGAGGTCATGTTTTCCAGAAATTACAGGATATCAGCCGTGCGATCGCCTCACTTGAAAATAGCACTCAGGAATCAGCACTCAACTCAGGCGTGAAACTCAGCTAACGTACCAACCCTCTAAAACTTCGCTCTTGTTCTTTTGACAAATGCTTTGGCAGACTGGATCATGCGCTCAATCATGGGAGCGGTAAAGAATTTGCGCCTATATTTGGTAACAAAATAAATATGCAGGTGGACAGCATAAACCCCGTGATCAGCAAGCGTGGGAGAAGAAGCGTCAGAAACCGCCAGTGCCTTACGGCTCAGGCGGTAGTTCATCCAAATTTATCTGATGCGGGGGTTTGGGGGAGCTATAAGACCCACGCCATAACGGCACTACGTTTGGCGTTGGGATACATGGACTTACCCAAGTTAATTTTACGGAACTCAATGTTCCTAAAATTAACATTTAAAGTCATGCTATCGACCAGTAAAGCCAGTACGATAGCGGAATGTTGACAATCACGCACCGCTACCGAATCTATCCTAACTCTCCTCAAGAGCAACAACTCATTGAGTGGATGGAAATCTGTCGCGGCGCATTTAACTATGCATTGCGGGAGGTAAAAGATTGGTGCGATAGCCGTAAGTGCTTGGTAGATAGATGTTCTTTGGAGAAGGAATATATCCTTCCCGCCGCTCTGAGATTTCCCAGTGAAATCCAACAGCTTAACTACTTGCCCAAAGCCAAGAAAGAATTCCCCAAGTTGGGTGAAGTTCCTTCCCAAGTTCTTCAGCAAGCTATCAAGCAGTTACATAAAGGTTGGGAATATTTTCAGAACAGAGGCTTTGGCTTTCCTAGGTTCAAGAAGTTTGGACAATTCAAGTCGCTGCTGTTTCCTCAGTTTAAAGAGAATCCAGTAACGAATTTGCATATTAAGCTGCCCAAGATGGGAGCAATTCCCATAAACTTGCATCGACCCATTCCTGCCGGATTTGTGGTCAAGCAGGTGCGAGTACTGAGGAAAGCTGACAAGTGGTATGCATCTATCTCTTTGCAATGTGATGTCAGTGTTCCCGACCCAGCTCCGCATGGTCATCCCATTGGGGTTGATATCGGACTAGAGAAATTCCTAGCAACCAGTGACGGGGTTCTCGTAAAGCCGCCCAAGTTCTTCAAGAGTCTGCAAAGTGAGCTGAAATTGCTGCAACGCAGGCTATCTAGAAAGCAGAAGCGGTCTAAGAATTACGAGAAAGCCAGAATCAAGGTGGCTCGACTTCATCACAAAATCGACAACACACGGAAAGATTTCCACTATAAGCAAGCCCACGCCCTTTGTGATGCTGGTGACATGGTATTTATGGAAGACCTGGATTACCGCATCAGTGCCAAAGGCATGTTTGGGAAACATATGCTTGATGCTGCCTTTGGTCAATTTAGAGTTATCGTCAAGTATGTGTGCTGGAAGCGTGGAAAGTTCTTCGGTGAAGTTGATGCTCGTGGAACTTCTCAGGAGTGTCCTGAATGCAGGGGAGAAGTTAGAAAAGACCTGAGCGTGAGAGTCCATCACTGCCCTCATTGCGGGTATAAAACCGACAGGGACGTAGCGGCAGGTCAGAATATTAGGAACCGAGGAATTAAGTTAATTAGTACCGCTGGACAGACGGGAATCGAAAGCGCCTGTGCAGACGATCTACTGGGGGTTGAGGTAACTCAATCTAGGCAAGTGTCGAAATCCCGTAAGGGAACAACCAGGAAATCCAAGAAGTGATTCTTGGGAAGCCCACACCAAATCAAAGATTATGGTGTGGGAGGATGTCACGGATTCACAGGATTAACCGGCATACCAGGCGTTACTGGATTCGCAGGTGCTAAGGGTGTAGTCGGAATAATCACTGGTAACGTTGGTGTTTGCGGAGGTGGCGGTGCAAACGTTGGAGACAAATCGCGAGGAAAATCTTCCGCTTTAATACAAGTTTCCATTGCTTTGTTGGAAGAGAAGTCCGTCTCACGGCTCAAACCCACCACACACTCCGAATAACGAAGAGGCAAAAGGCTGCGGCGGCAGTAATCCAGTACGGCTGTTGGTTGCGAGTCGCGAGTATTATCATTGATATCAAACACGCAGGTTGATAAGTCCACAGGACGCCTGACTCGTCTACAAGCCCCCAAAGCCTCCTGTGTTAGAGTTGGCGTGACCTGATGAATCGTAACGACGCATCTGGATAAATCTTCGGGATTGATTACATCAGAACAGGCCGATGCGGCATCTTCTGGGGAAACTCCAGCCAAGCGCACTAATTGAGCCGTACACAATTGAAAGTCATTATAGGCTTGGGCAGGACGACTGGGAATGGCTAGGGCTAATAAACCCGCGATCGCAAGTTGACTGCCACAGAATTTGAGAAACTCTGGGAAGATACGATGGCTAAGGTCTGAGCTACATCCGATGTTACTTGGCTTGCTCATAATAGTTCTCTACTTATAGATTTCCTAGGTTATGCTACCTGGTTAGAGGCTGACATCATAGAGGTCGAGACGTGTCTTTCGCATAAAAATCCCCGACTTGAATTCAATCAGTCGGGGATTGCCAACAAGGGAGAGCATTCAATGAGTCTTTAACGAGACTCAGTCCAAAATTGACGGCAAGAAATCTTCAGCACTGTCAATTCAAAACAACCTAACTACTGAGATTTTTTGTTGCTGTTGTCAGCTTTTGGTGGTGCAAAAGTAGCCTTGTTATTTACACCTTTAACACCTTTGATTTGTTTGGCCAAGGGTTCAATTTTAGCCAGTTGCTCCTGCTTGGGAACGGTTCCCGATACCGTTACAGTCCCGTTATCTTCTGCTTTCACAACTAACTGACCGTTAGGAATATTAGCCTCTAGCTTACTGCGTACTTCGCTTTCCAAGTCGCCTTTAGCTCTGTCTGCATCGCCTCCAGTAGTATTATTACGTTGTTCACGAGCGCGAATATCAGAATTAAGCTGATTTCTGCGAGTTTGGCTTTGTGCATCCTCTTGAGAAGACTTCACCGCATCTGCATCAGGAGCTTTGGGGCTAGCTTCGGTTGAATTAGGAGCATCCGCACTTGTTTTGGCATTGTTGGTGCAAGCGGCTGCACCAAACATTAAAACGCCTGCAAGTAACAAAGTTGTCAGTTTTTTCATGGGTCGGTTTCCTCAATTGGAAGGGTTGGAAGTTGAATTTGTTAAAAAGTTTCGATGTAAGCAAGAGCAAGGCTTTAAACATCTTGCTCTTGCAAGTGTTTGAGAGAGATAGAGTTAGAGTGGCTAAAAAAGGCCAAGTTTACAGAGTCTGGTCGCGGTGATCGACGATAATCACGTTAGGGTCACCACTGACAACGCCAGGACGATCAGGCTCAATCACCTGACGAGTGGCACTGACTTGAGTTGGATCGTAGATACCAAACTCCTGAATACCGCGACGGTTCAGAATTGCATGAGCTCTGGCAATTTCATCGTCCGTGCCGTTGACCATCACCATATAGTTACCCCGGCTGAGTCGATCGCGGTAAACACTGGCTCTGTCGTCAAAAATCCCATAATGGCCGTAGTTATCCATGCGATCCAGGGTGTTAACTCCTGCAAACCGGTAGTTGCGGTCTGCGGCTGGAACGACTAGAGAAACTTGGCTCAGCGGGAAACCTGCATCTCTTAATTCATTGAGTGCATATTCTGCCTCACCACGAGTGGGAAATACACCAACAGCATGTTTGTGACGACCAACGACTGTTCCCACAGTTCCCACAGGCCGACTACCTGGAGTTGTATGGGCTGGGGTTGTATGGGTATGGTGTTCAGTGAATGAGCGATCGCCACCAGGTGCATCAAAAATAGCCCAGTCTTGAATACCGCGACGACTCAAAAGGGTTTCGGCACGACGGATTTCATCTTCGGTACCATCCACCATCACCAGATAATCACCCCGGTTCACACGGTCGTTGTAGAAACGAGCGCGGTCATCAGGAATACCCAAGCCAACTAATGCACCCGTTAAACCACCGGCTGCTGCACCAATTGCGCCTCCTGCCGCTGTCGTTGCTAGAGCTGTAGCTAAAGCACCACCTGCGATCACAGGGCCAATACCAGGAATGGCTAAGGCACCCAAGCCAACCAGTAAGCCTCCTAAACCACCCAGAGCTGCACCAGTAGCGGCACCCCCTTTCGCACCTTCATCCGTCATTGTGCGGTCAGCCACATCACCAATGCGAGCCTCACCAGGGGTATGTTTGCCCACTAGAGAAATCTGATTCATGGGGAAGCCGGAATTGTGTAACTCCCGGACAGCAGCTTCGGCATCGCGGTGGTGTGGAAACACGCCTATAGCACGATAGCGATGATTTAGATCGCGCCCAGGGGTGCCAGCTGCGACATGGTCTGCATGACCGGTGTGCGGTACACCCAGAAGCTCCCAATTTTGAATATGGTGACGGCGTAGAATCGCTTCGGCACGACGAACTTCATCTTCTGTGCCATCCACAACCACTAAATATTCACCCCGATTGAAGCGGTCGTGGAAGAAATGGTAGCGGTCTTCAGGAAATCTGAAGTGGGAATTGTCAAAGCGATCGCGAACCGTCAGACCCTGTATCCTGTCGCGGCGATCATAGTCACGAGCAATGAAGGAAACTTGGCTCATGGGGAAGCCTGCGTCTCTCAGGTCATCTAGCGCGGCATCTGCATCGCGCAGGTGGGAAAACACACCGACTGCCCGATGACGATGACCTACACCATGAGCGGCATCGGGATGATCGTAAACTCCCCAGTCTTCAATCCCACCACGGTGCAGAATAGCTTCGGCATGACGAATTTCATCATCCGTGCCATCTACGATGATGAGATAATCTCCACGCGAGACTCGGTCATGGTAAGCTCTAGCTCGGTCTTCAGGAATTCCCAAACCAATTAATCCGCCAAGCAAACTGCCTGCCGCTGCCCCAATTGCAGTACCGGCAAGGGTAGTAGCAAGCGCGGTTGCCGTTGCTCCGGCTAGCATAATTGGGCCAATTCCAGGAATTGCCAAGGTACCTAAACCGACTAATAAGCCAGTAAGACCACCTAATGTCCCACCGGCAATTGCACCCGTTGTAGCGCCTTCGTCTGCTTTGGTATCGTCGGCACGTTCGCGAGCCTCCTCACGAACATCACTGCGAACATCAGCACCAGCAATATTATCTCGCTTGTCTGCATCTCGCGTGATTACGGAGACTCTATCCATGGGGAAGTTAGACTCTCTAAGTTCTCTGAGCGCTCTTTCTGTATCCTGACGATTTGAAAAAACACCTACGGCTCTTTTATGATGTCCTAAAGCCATTTTGTCTTCTCTCCTAAGAGGGAGTATTATTAATTCACAACACCAATATTTCTTCTTTGCTCGGTGCCGATTAACTCTATTGAGTCACCTTTAGATAAATATTTCATCAATCGCTAGAAATAAGAATTATTTCTATCACTAGATGGGTGACAAATAACTAGTTATATGTCCGCGTTAGTATGAGGCGTGCTTAAACTTTTTTAACATTTTAAACCGAATAATATTAATAATACAGCCTTTGTTTTTTCATAAAGTAAAACTCCTTACTTTTAGTTGGATAAACTCAATGAATTAAACCAGTATTCGGTAAAAATAGACACTCAATAGATCTTGAAAACGGAGCGAGGGAAGGTTCTAGCCTAAGCGTTGTAACCTGTCGCACGTATTCCGACTACGATGAGCGACAACTCCCTCTTTATTTTTTACGCTGACCTGTTGAAGTATCTCAGACTGGCTCAAATGTTGATAACTCGCTATCCTTGAGAAGATTTGACTGGTCAGCAGAACAGAACAGGGTTTAAATTTGAATTCTTGTTTAGAGGCAAAGGCGTAATGGAGCTAATCTTTTTGCTATTGGGCATTGGGTTGGGATTTGTGGGGAGTCAAGCGACCCGCTCGTTGAAGAAGTCAGAGGGTTCAACAGCGTCTGTACCTAAAGAAGCAGACATCGGTAATCTTCCGCCTCTTCAAGAGGACGTAAAACCTCTGCAAGAGTCCATCCCACCGCTTAAGGAAGAACCGAAACCTCGCCAGGAGGAACCACAGCCTATTCAAGAGGGTATCCAACCCCTGAAGGAGGAACTGAAACAAACCCAACTGGCTTATGAAATGGCTAAGGAAATGAGCTACTTTAAAGGGGGTTTTTTAGCACGGACGGCTCATGAGTTGCGATCGCCTCTGAGCAGTTTGATAGGAATGCATCAACTGATTTTATCCGACCTGTGTGACTCCCCTGAGGAAGCACGAGAATTCGTTGCCCAAGCTAACACCTCAGCTCTAAAGATGGTGAAAGTTTTAGATGAGGTAATTGCTGTCTCAAAAGCTGAACACGGGACAAACCGTATAGAAATTCTTTCACTGCCATTGTCGCAGGTTTTTGAAGAGGTCTATCGACTAACTCACATGCAAGCAGCTAATAGCAATCTCCAGTTTGAAGTGGTTCCACCTACTCCAGAAATTCATGTTTTAGCCGACCTGCGTCGCTTGCAACAAGCGTTAGTGGGTCTTGTAGATACAGCCATTGCTAAACTATCTGACCGCAAAGAAGGAAGCATTAAACTGTCTGCAACTTGCTCCCCAGAGTCGAAAGAAGTCTACATCTGGCTGGATGTGCAATGCCCAACTAGTGCTTGGAGTGAAGTCGTAGATTTACTGTCTACAACTCCTGAAATGGAAAAGCAGCCACGCACGGTTTCTGAACTGTCTCCAGGGCTAACTTTGTTAATGGTTCAAACGGTTGTTGAAGTAATGCAGGGAAGGCTAGAAGTGCTGCCGCTTTCTCCTGGAGAAGGAGTTGCGTACTCAGCCTCTGACACCCTGACTCGGCTTCAGTGTTCTATGCCCCTAGGGACTCCTGAGACTGTAGAATCTGTGTTGGCATAGAGGTGTGGAGCGGTCGGTTATAAAGCGTCATCGTGGTTGTAGAGTTAACCTCAAAACCAATGCGCTCGTAGAAGCGCTGTTGATGGGTGGTCATCAGGTAAACCCGCTCCACCCGGCTGATGCGGGGATGGGAGAGTACTGTTTCTACTAACTTACGCCCTAGTCCTGCACCCCGATAGTCTGGATGAATCACAACATCCCAAATCGTGGCTCGGTAAATCCCATCTGAAGTCGCCCTCGCAAAGCCAATAAGCCGCTTTTTGTCCCACATACTAATAACGGGTTCGCTATTTGCAATCGCTATTTCCCAGTCTTCGATTCTTCGGTCTTTTGCCCAAAATGCTCCGAGACGGAATAGTTCTTGAAGCTGGTGATAATCGATTTCAGACTTGCGATCGCAAAATTGAATATGGCGGCAATCCATTGTTACCAAAATTCCTTCTGAATGTTGCAACATGTACCTGGTCTGGAAGGCCAGATTGTGTTCTGGGCAGAAGAGCTACCTGACTTGCGAGATTCAGATCAGGCTCGAAGGACTATTGTAACGATTTCCAACAGCGGTGGAACATCGAAACCATTCCTTGTTAGGAGTTCCTAACAAAATAAGAGCGCTATTGTCACTGGAGTGCAGTATGCCAGAGCTTGATTGACAATCCCCGAACTAGAAATTCGGGGATTCTTGGGTTAATGGGGAGCTAGCGCCTTATATCCTCCGTTTAGATGACGAGGGCTTTACGCGTCACGATTTCTAAAAGGAAACGGTATGAGCCTCTTCCTCTTCTTTTGGGTAGAAGTAGACATAAATCCTCGGTTGATACTGTGGAGATGAATTCTGATGATGTAGTTTATGACCTCAAACCACAGTACATCCCCTCGCCTCAAAGAAATTTTCCGAGTCATTCTTTCCATCGCCATCATCGTGGTAGGAATTACGCACTTTCTCAAACCGTTGGAGTATGCCTCGATCGTCCCGCCGCAATTTGGGGATAGATTGGCGATGGTTTACATCAGTGGCTTCTTTGAAATTTTGGGGGGCATTGGTTTACTAATTCCCTTTGTTAGTGTAGCGGCAGCTTGGGGATTGATAGCACTGTTTATTGCTGTATTTCCAGCTAACATTTACCAAGCCATTCATAGCATTCCCATTGAGGGAATTCCCCATCATCCTTTGCTGTATTGGTTCAGGTTACCGTTTCAGGCGGTGTTCATTGCTTGGGCTTGGTGGTATACCAGAAAACCAGAGGAGCAACCTGGAGCCTCTAGCGTTGAATCTTTAGTAGAATCGTCCATTCACCGTTAGGCTAAAGCATGAGCGCTTGTTATGGCTAGCTATCTATACTTCTCATACTGATAAAGCCCGTTGGAGACTCACGTTAAATACATGCTAAATAGAACAAACCTGTCCGAAAATTAAACTCAAACCCAAATGCAAAAAGGGTCTTGGACTAATTTTCGGACAGGTCTAATCAGAATCAAAAGATCGTTTTTTTCAACAGGGTGCTACAGCGAACGCTTACTTTTGCAGCCAACGGGCAGCATCTTTAGCATGGTAGGTGAGAATCAAATCAGCACCCGCGCGTTTGAAACTTGTTAACGTTTCCATTGCTACACGCTCTTCGTCAATCCAGCCGTTGAGGGCAGCAGCTTTAATCATCGAGTACTCGCCAGAGACGTTGTAGGCAGCAACGGGTAAATTGGTAGCTTCCTTAACACGCCAAATCACATCCATGTAGGACAGTGCTGGTTTGACCATCAACATATCAGCCCCCTCAGCGATGTCTAGTTCAATTTCCTTGAGGGCTTCGCGAGCATTGGCGGGGTCCATTTGATAGGTGCGACGATCGCCAAACTGAGGAGCAGAGTCGGCAGCATCTCGAAATGGCCCATAATAGGCAGAGGCATACTTCGCGGCATAGGAAAGAATCGGCGTATCCTCGAATCCCGCCTCATCCAATCCTGCCCGAATCGCCTGCACGAAGCCATCCATCATTCCTGAAGGCGCAATGATATCTGCACCTGCCTTGGCTTGAGATACAGCTGTTTTCTTGAGCAATTCCAAGGTTGGGTCATTAAGGACACGGCCTGTTAAATCACCTACTTCCAGATAACCACAGTGACCATGACTGGTGTATTCACACAAGCAGGTATCGGCGATAACCACCAAATCAGGTACTGCTTCTTTCACAGCTGTCGCCGCTTTTTGCACAATGCCGCAATCATGCCATGCGCCCGTGGCATCTACATCTTTAGTTTCAGGAATGCCAAACAGAATAATGGAAGGGATACCAAGGTCGTAGACTTCCTTAGCTTCTTCCACAATTTTGTCTACCGATAACTGGTAAACTCCCGGCATCGACTTCACTTCATTAGCGACGCTACTACCGGGCACAGCAAACAGAGGGTATATTAAATCGCTGGTGGTCAGAACATTCTCACGCACCATCCGGCGTAGAGGGTCGGTTTTGCGGAGGCGGCGAGGACGATGGGTTGGGAACATAGTTAAAACTTAAAAGATTTACTGTCCTAGAAACAAACGAAAAAGCTGTTGAAATTGTGGCAACGTCTTAACAGTTTAAAGCTTCGTTTTATCCTATTGCTCTCCTAATAAGTAACGTTCTGTTAAAGAGTCGGTGCGATCGCATCAAACGCTGAGCAGCACTATACTCCCTCATGTTGTGTGTCAAGGATATATAAACCTTCTAGACAAGGAGACAGATAGAGAAAGTGTAGGACGTTTTACGGCAACTCCGTATTCACACAAAAAGGCACTCACGAGGAGTGCCTTTTTCCTGACCAGCAAAGATTCAAACGCTGGTTACAAAATTAAGCTTGAGCTGTTGCCAGTTCTGCTTCAGCCGTTGCTTGAGCCTGTACTGGGTAAATGCTTACCTTCTGACGACTTCTACCCTTTCTCTCAAAGGTAACTACGCCATCAATCAGAGCAAATAAGGTATCATCACTACCGCGACCAACATTGGTGCCAGGGTGAAACTTGGTTCCGCGCTGACGTACCAAGATGTTACCCGCTTTGACAACTTGTCCCCCAAAGCGCTTGACGCCCAAGCGCTGGGCATTCGAGTCGCGACCGTTGCGAGTACTACCAGTTCCTTTCTTATGAGCCATAAGTCTCCTTGAGCAGTGTGTTTACAGTTCATCGTGAGTTGTAGGGCCTAAGGTAATCCTTACCCCTACCCTCGTTGAAGCCTATTTCTATTGTGAAGTAGCTTCAAGCGTTTTCCTCTGTTGTAGGCGCTTCAGCCGCTGTCTGGTCAGTAACCGGTGTCTCGTCTTGTTGTTGAGAAAATGAAGCCAAAGCCGAACCGTTCATATTAATCGAGTTAATCATCAGGCGGGTAATTTCCTGCCGATGCCCGCGCTTTTTGCGAGTTTTCTTCTTGGGTTTCATCTTATAGACGATGATTTTGCGACCACGGAAGTGTCGCAGCACCGTCCCCTCGACGGTTGCACCTTCAATGAAGGGCTGACCAATTGTCACTTCGTCATTATGCTGAACCAGCAAAACACTGTTAATTGTGACGCTCTCTTGGGGTTGGACTGGCAGCAGTTCAATGTCGTAAAAGCGACCGGGTTCAACTCGCAGCTGCTTGCCGCCAGTTTCGATAATTGCGTAACTCATGGGATTGTCCTTAGGGGTTGCCGTACAGGTAGCTGGTGGATGAAGACGCAAATTTTGCTGTCTAGCATCAATTGCCAGCTTTTGGTAAGTCTCAACCTGATCCGAGCAGGTAAGAGCAGACAATCTATCATCATACCTCTTTATTTTTAATTTTGTAAAGCATTTTGATTAACTTAGATAAACATACGCATTTTCAGCAACTTAATGTTTGAAAAAATTGTGATTAAGCTAGTTCACATTTAAATAGTCTATGGAGACTGGGCATAGGGTATAGGACATAAAGTAGTTTTTATCTGCAAAATAGAGGTCGAACACCTTATGACTACTTCAGCCTTTAAAAGAATCATCTAAACCAATAAATTTAATCTTAATTAGATATCACTGCTGAAAGGTATATCAGGTTATTGATTTAATTAGCTTTGCAAGAGCCAATCTAATCCTGGGATTGATTTAACTCATCCATTACACTTTGCCGACCATCAAAGTATCAAGGGATTTTACACCAGTTAAGCACTGGGATAGATGTACATTTTCTTAGAAAGAGATAATCTGCACAGATACCATACATTCACGAAGCAAAATAGATGCCTTGATAAGTAGCTGCTTTTGTGTTCTGGTTAAGTAGCTTGCGGAATTAAATTGAGGCATTTAAGGAGGAAAATATGCAGGTCGAAAGACTAGCACGGTTGGGATACACAGCCAAGGGAATTGTTTATGCAATTGTCGGAGTTCTGGCCGTGCAAGCGGCACTAGGTACAGGTGGTAAAACAACTGATACAAAAGGCGCTCTTGGGACGATTGCACAACAGCCATTCGGCAAGTTTTTATTGGCCTTGGTGGCCTTAGGTCTAATTGGATATGTAATTTGGTGTTGTGTGGAGGTGATTCAAGACCCGGAACATCGAAGTAATAATACTAAAAGTTTGGCTAGACGTGCGGGTTATGGAATAAGCGGGATAGTTTATGCGAGTTTAGCAGTCAGTGCCATTCGGCTGATAATGGGTTCAGATAGTGGCGGTAGCAGTACTAATTCAGCACAAGGCTGGACAGCACGGCTACTTTCACAACCGTTTGGTCAATGGTTAGTTGGTTTTATAGGAGCATTGATCATTGGTTTCGGCTTCTACGAATTTTACAGAGCCTACAAAGCTAAATTTCGTAACCAGCTCAAGTTAAACCAGATGAGTCCTACTCAAGAAACTTGGGCAATGCGTATTAGCCGCTTTGGGTTAGCAGCACGAGGCGTTGTTTTTGTCATGATTGGTTTCTTTCTGATCCAGGCAGCACGTCAGTCAGACGCTAGCGCAGCACGAGGGCTGGATGGTGCGCTAGCAACTCTGGCACAGCAGCCTTATGGCCCTTGGCTTTTGGGAATTGTTGCTCTCGGCCTTGTAGCCTACGCCATTTATATGTGGTTACAGGCGCGATATCGTCGAATTAATGCCTGATAAGGGAGCTAACTAAGGATGCATGACTCTCTAACCGGATTAACGCGCACCGAAGATTTCTCCTAAAGCCTGAACAATATCTAGATAAAAATTTCCCTGCATTTCGCGGAATAGCTCAAAGGGAGAGCCAGGGCTACCAAAGAAAGGTCGTAATGTCCATGCTAGCTGTGTACCCACAAAAGCATACAAAATGAGCCAGAATTGTAAAATATTCATTCGCGTTTTCAGCCCTTCTTCATCCTCTTTCGATAAGAGTTGCATACCTTGATAGAGAAACTTCACCCCAATAAAACCAGTGATGGCAAAAATGGCAACGTTTAATAGCTTAAAAAACTGATAGTTATACGTAGTAATCAGAAAAAATAGAGTAATGGGTGCAAAGCTAAAGAGTAAAACACTAATCACGGCGGCAGCGGTTAGGAGCATTACGAAATGCTGCCCAGCCGTCTTTCGCGAACCAAACAACGTATTAAAAAAGTAGAGCGTAGGAAAACAAATAATGAGTGTGATTAAGTAGAGCGAGGGAAGTTTGACGGCAGAGGATAATGCTTGTTCCCAACCGTTGAATGAGCCGATAATTGCACCATAGATGGCGAAGAATATAGAACTACAGATGAGCAGTGCCGTGCTCTTGCTTTTAAGTTTGATACCTGAGCGAATTTCATCCAGAAACAAGGCGCGATCGCGTAGGAGCTCAATCAAGACGGAAAAGTATCTCGTCGTTTGAGATTTACGTTGTATCATCGGCCTGTCTCCTAGCGTTTGAGTAAGCTTGAACGAAGTTCTCCTTAAGCAAGAGCAACAAGCGCGACCTAGCGTTTTCCGGAATCTGCTGTGATATTAATTTGGATGAATACCCTAACTGACTATCGATTAACTTAGTAATAGTAAGGGTTGGCTGGCTTAGGAATTTTCTTCAGGGAACTGGCCTCAATCACTAATTGGCGCTTGCCTTCCAAGGTTTCTGTAATCATTCGACCCGTTACTTCTTGCCAACTGTCCACGGGATAGGCGTCACGCGTACCATTGAGCTTTACAGGTAACCCAACCGGATAAGCATCAGCGGCACAGCAGGTAATTACAAAGCGGGAAATTAACAAATATTGTGATGGCAGTTTGGAATGCACAACGAAGCCTTGAACTTTCGCGGGTTGGCCTGTATAGGCGTCGGGTTCAGGATACACCGCCAGTGTCCGTACCCATTCAATGAGCGATCGCTC
This sequence comes from Waterburya sp., assembly GCA_036703055.1. Taxonomy (GTDB): domain Bacteria; phylum Cyanobacteriota; class Cyanobacteriia; order Cyanobacteriales; family Coleofasciculaceae; genus DATNPV01. The sequence continues at coordinate 34,853 of DATNPV010000204.1, read as the reverse complement.
CTCTGGTCTGCTGTTACTACGAAAGGCTTGAGGTTGCGATCGCGTCATTGCCACCGATTCCGTCACACCTCGCTGGATAGCGGTCTGACTCGCAAATACCTGGGGTGTTACCACTAATCCTAGAATGGCCGCAGCGATTAGCAAAGCACTACCCCAACCCGGAGGAAACACGCTAATGTGCTGAGCAACTGGCATAATGGGTGTCCTTCCTTTTGCCAGTTGATTGAATTGAGAAGTGAGCTGAATTATCCTCACCAAGGCAAGCAACAATAAAGCAATACCTGTAGCAACGACCAGAGCAAAGTAATTGGGGTGAATCAACATACTGAGTTCACCCATCAGCCAGTATTTCAGCATTAAAATGCCCCAAGTGGCTAAAGCCAGAATATCTAATAAAGGTAAAACAAAGGTTTGCCAGTTAGAGTGCTGTCTCCGAGGCCGCTTTGAGGTTGGATTGGAACTCATATGTTTTAGGAATTGGTAATTGGTAATTGGTAATTTTTGGGATTAGTGGCTTACCCATTACCCATGGATTGTTCAAGCCGGACTAACTAATTTGCAAGTTAATGAACAAGGTCAAGAAAAATGTTAACTGAGCTGCCAAAGCAAACAAGTAGACAATTGCCCTTGTTTTAAATACGGATAACATTAAGCCGATCGCTTTAAGGTCAATCATCGGGCCAAGTACCAGAAAGGCTAACAACGAACCACTGGTAAAGGTTGAGGCAAAGGCTAGGGCAAAGAATGAATCCACTGTAGAACAAATGGAAACGATGGTAGCTAACAGCATCATTGCCAAAATAGACATCACTGGCCCCTGACCTAGGCTGAGAATGATTTCACGGGGGACAGCGACTTGGATGGTGGCAGCGATCGCACTTCCTAAAACCAGGACACCTCCTAACTCCCGTAACTCTTGCACCGTATTTTCCAAGAGCAAACGCAGTTTGTCACGTAACGGTTTACTGGGTTTAGTCCCCATTAAAGATGCCTGTAAAACAGTAGAATCCATCCGCACAGGTCCCCCAGGTTGACCTAGGATAAATGAACCCGATTGTAACAAGGCAGACGTTGATTCTTTCTTAGTCCGAGCAGACTGCCGAGTCCGTCCTTCCCTGCTTGTGGGTTGCATCATCGAGCGAGTTGCTGAGGGTTGGAGCAAAGGTCGCAAGTCGGCTTGAACGCTGAACACACAGCTAATAACAACAGCAATACCTAGGGAAAACAACACTCGCAACACCACAATCTCTGGCTGATCTCGAAACGCTACCCAAGTTGAAATAATAACAATCGGATTAATGGTTGGTGCGGCTAGTAAAAACCCAATCGCGACAGGAGTAGGCGCTCCTTGAAGTAGCAGACGCCGCGCCACCGGCACATTGCCGCACTCGCATACCGGGAATAAAAAGCCGCCACAACTCCCCACAATTGCCCCTAGTAATGGATTTTGAGGTAAGGCGGCAATTAGCTTGCGCTCATCGACAAAAAAGAGCAATAAGCCGGAGAGCAAAACCCCTAGGAGCAAAAAAGGAATGGCCTCGACCAACAAACTTAAGAATAGGGTGAAGGCGTTGTTCAGCTGATTCATGCGTTTTGCTTGCTTATCTATATGGTATTTTTCCCTGTTTGGGCGCAAACTTGCGCCATTTTCTTGAAAAAGAAGAATATTTCTTTTTATTCAATGAATGCACCCTTTGACACGGATAAATTGGGAAAAGTTGCCAGAGCATTGCTGATTAGCATTGATAAAGCTGGGTTATTCGATAGGTGTGAGGGGTATAACATCAGTCATTTCGGGGGTAGGGTAGTCCAGATTTTGCAGCGACTTCTTACTTTCTTGCTGCCTTCTTCGACTGCGGCTAATGCAGTGGAAAACGGATTGGCATTCACTCTCCTTCTCAAATCAACACTCCAAGAATTACCACTATACGATTTTCAAGTTGAATGCTCTCATCCGAATTAAGGTGTTGCTCGCATCTTGATTCGTGAATCCTCTTGCTCAGTCCCGTGTTCATGAGCTCAAAACTGAATTGTTGGCAGAGGCAAACCATCTGCTAGAGCGTCTCGCTAGCTCTGATGGCTCCACGAGAGGGGCAACCCACTACCGATTTCAGTCGTATTGCCAGGCTTGCTGGCACAGCCTAGGAAAAAGAAATTTTTTCCCCTCACTGATTATGGGTAGTGTTGATTTTTTTAACGATACAATGACACATGGGGTCATCAAAACAAGGACAACCGTTGGCAGCAAGTGGCAAGTGCCGTTCAATGCGCTGTGAAGTAAGTAGCTGATTGAGTAGTGCGTTAGGATGGTAAAGAATTTGCTGTAATCCTGACTCACACCCCTGCGACAAAAACACTTGAGGTTACCGAAGCTATCAGTCGGGTGTAAGAGGCTTAAAGATTCCCTTGTGCAACTCAGCCGTGAGTTGGTGCGTTAGGGTAAGTTTAAGTGTTGGCAGTAGGCTTCTGACAAAGAATAAGTGACTAAGGCGGTTATGGCAGCGGCTGACGCAGCTTTGTATCAGGCTAAGTCATCAGGACGCGATCAAGCTGTCCTCTCTCCTAGTCTAAGCCCGTTACAATTGCATAAATAGAAGTTCCATTCCCTTGCTTGTGCTATAAATTTTGATTGTAAATTCTGTATATTCCTTGTCTTTTATTAAGCTAATAAAAGACAAGGAATATAATCAAAATTTAACCTAAATTTAGCTCATCCTTTTACTTTAAAAGAGTAGATTCATTTGTATAATCTAGTCAGTTTATTTATTGGACTTTCAAAGTAACTGTTTAATCCAAATTTATAATCTGTTCGTATCGATGTAGATAATGTAGAGCTGGTAGATTTTCATATGGTTGCCTTGAAGGAATCTTACACAGAAACCGCAGCCCCCTTCCAAGCCCAAACACAGAATCTTCGTCTGGAGTCAACGCTCCAAGAACTATCACTCTACGATTTTCAGATTGAATGCTCTCATCCTGGTCATGAAGTTGCTCAAACTTTTCAAGCCAATCCCTTAATTCCTGGCGTGATTCTTACAGAGCAAAGTCAGTTTGCTGGGATGATTTCCCGCCGTCGCTTTTTAGAACAGATGAGCCGTCCTTATGGCTTAGAACTGTTTTTGAAGCGTCCTCTGTCTTCCCTATACCGCTTTACCAATACAGACGTGTTGCGGCTTAGCGGTAAGACACCGATTGTGGATGCTGCACGCCGTTCGCTAGAGCGTCCAGCAGAAATGCTTTATGAACCTATTGTCGTCGAGCTTGAGATGGGTACTTACCGTTTACTGGATGTGCATCAATTACTGGTTGCTCAGTCAAAAATCCAAGAGTTAACAACCCAGCTCCTCAATCAGCAAACCCAAGCTCAACTTATTCAAACTGAAAAAATGGCGAGTTTGGGGCAAATGGTTGCGAGTGTTGCCCATGAGATAAAAAATCCTGTCGGCTGTATTACCTGTAATTTGGATTTTCTCGCTAATTACTGTCAAGAAATTATCTATATTTTGTCAGTTTATGAAGCAGAAATAACAGAAATACCTGATAGCATTAATCGCCTCAAACAATACTCTGACTTAGACTTCATTCGAGAAGACTTACCCAAAATTTTGAAAAGTATGGCAGTGGGTTCAGAGCGATTAACAAAAATTGTTGGAGGATTGCAATACTTTTCTCATTTGGATGAAGCCAAGCGTCAGCCAGCAGACATTCATGAAGGAATTGAAAGTACTTTAATTATTTTAAATAATCGCCTCAAAAAATCCGGCATTAAAGTTATTAAAAACTATGGGTATCTACCGCCCATCAATTGCTACTCAGGGCAGTTGAGTCAGGTATTTATGAATATCATCAGCAATGCAATTGATGCCTTAACTGATAAGCTATCTGAGCCAGCAGTTGATAAGACAACATGGGAACCTCAGATTGAAATTACCACTGAAATGATAGAACGATCTAAGGTTGACTGGGTGTTAGTGCGAATTACTGATAATGGATCTGGAATGTCATTAGAGATTCAAAAACGTATCTTTGAACTGTTCTTTACAACTAAATCAGTGGGCAAAGGGACTGGCTTAGGTTTAACCATTAGCCATCAAATTGTGACTCAAAAGCATGGCGGAGAATTGTTAATGTTCTCTCAGGAAAAAATAGGTACAGAATTTACTATTCTGCTGCCCCTGATTTAGTCCTTAAATTCGCACTTCAAAGAACCGCCCAACGCCCCAGCTCCAGTCTCTAATCCCTTTTTGACTTTTGACTGACTGATTACTTGAGTTCTGGGTGAGTAGCCTCCGGAGAAGAAGCACCCATCTGACTAATCGTAGCCAAAAGCTGGTATAGACGCCCAAAGTCTCGTTGATTAAAGTACAAAACGAGGCGAGGCAAATCAGCCGTTTCATCTGAGGTTTCTTGAGGTAAAGCTCTGCTTTTCTCAATTCGCCCCTTGATCAAGATGTCGCTAAATTGGAGGTTTAACTGTTCAACTTGAGAGTCTGACAACTCAGATTTGAGGCGAATGATAAGTAAATCGCCAACATAGCGGCTAGAGTGATAGAGCCTGTAGAAACTATCGATCGCCTCGTAGGCAACATCTAAGTTATCTGTGATCGTGTAAAGGACAGAATCTTCCGGACTGACTAACTCTCTTTGAATTAATTGCTTTTGAATATAAGCATCCCAATCGCGCCAGTAATTGCCACCTGGTTTGTCAACTAATACTACAGGGATTGGCCCTGATCGCCCTGTTTGGCATAGAGTCAAGCACTCGAACGTTTCATCCTGAGTCCCAAAGCCACCGGGAAATAGTGCGATCGCATCACTCTCTCTTAAGAAGAATAGCTTGCGAGTGAAGAAATACTTAAAATTAATCAGCTTGGGGTCACCCTCAATATAGGGATTTGCACCCTGCTCAAAGGGCAGCTGAATATTTAAACCAAAAGATTTTTCTGGCCCTGCGCCCAAGTGCCCCGCCTCCATAATTCCACTCCCGGCACCGGTCATGACCATAAACCCCTGCTGTGTTAAGTAATGGGCAAACTCAGCCGCCAGTTTGTACTCAGGGGTATCTGGAGCAATGCGTGCTGAACCAAAAATTGTGACTTTCCGAACATGGCGATACGGATAGAACACTTGAAAGGCTCGCTCCATATCCTGTAAGGAAGCCGTTAAAATTTTCCAGTCCAGACGCTCAATCTCCTCGCCTGAGAGGCGAACGATCACGGATAGTGCTCGTTTAATCAATCTCCCATGCTCTAGAGTAGGCAATTTTTCAATCAGTGCCGCTAAATCTGCTTGAAGTGACTGAAGAGCAGGGTCAGAAGAAGAGGTAGCCATAACTTCATTAACTGACGGCACTCTATTGTATCGAGATTCGCCCTGAGCTGGAAGTATTGTGTATGGTTTAATACATTGATTCCTTTATTGTGGGTAATACCCATTAGAGGTGAACTTCACAAAAAAGGGCCTCAGCCGTAATGACTCAAGGCACTTTTATAGAGTGCTATATTTTAAGCCCTATTCCTAGAAGATTGCATGGAGTAGGTTACTAGAAGATATGGACCACTTTTCCACTCTGGTACTTTTGGGTTCAAGTTAGCGCAGCTCCGATCAGCGATGGCTTGCGGGATAGGATAGGCATCCTGAGCATAGCACCTTCGCTTGTTTTGGAGTCATCAACCCTGCTGTGCCTCGCAATGATTCATGCCGCTATGAAGTGTTTGGCGTACAGGAGTATGACTCAGTTCGCCTAGTGTCCGTAACGTTTGATCAACTAGATGTACTTTTCCAATGTATTCGCCAAAGTAGTTTTGGGAACTGCGCCAACAACCATATCAACTCGCTGACCTCCCTTAAAAATCATTAAGGTTGGGATGCTGCGGATACCGTACTGGCTAGCGACGTTGGGGTTCTCGTCTGTGTTGAGCTTAACGACCTTCACCTTACCTTCATACTGCTGCGCAATTTCATCCACGACAGGCGCAACCATCCGACAGGGACCGCACCAGGGCGCCCAAAAATCCACCAAAACGGGAATGTCACTTTCAAGTACGTCTTGCTTAAAGCTTGCGTCTGTAACTTGTAAGGCTGCTGACATGCCTGGAAATCCTTGCGTGTTCTTAAGTTCGTTGTATCTATGGAATTCTACCACAGCGCAAACACAGGTAATACACTTCAGTATGTATATATTTAGACATAATTGCGGTGTCAAGCCTGGGATGATTTTCAGACGCTATTAGGACTTACGCATTTGCCCCCCTTGCCCCCCAACCCTGGGGGGAGTAAGGTCTTGTTCCCCCAAATTTGGGGGATTAGGGGGGCTAATCAATGGATATTGCGTAAGTCCTGGCTATAATAGCTAGCTACTCAAAAAAGGAACCGCCCGAACATAGTCGGGCGGAGTGTGGTGTGAGGAGTGAACGGAAACATGCGTCTCCGCTCTCTCTATTGTAAGCGACAGTTAAAGTTTTTCTATTGCTGGACAACGGATACCGGAAATTTTTAATGATTGGCAAGAGGGGGTAAAGCTAAATCCCTCTTGCCTGTCTGGGAAAGGATGAGGGGTTAGTCATTCTTCCCTAATTCCTAGTCTGTATTCCCTTGTTTTAGAGTTTCCCTTTGTCCGTCTACTCAAAACGAGGAGTTCCCTACTTTACCAGAAAGGAGAACCCTCCTGCCTGAAGCGGCTATTTACCCATTCCTAACTGCTGAGCCTTTTGGTACACTTTTCCTTCAGTCAGCAGAGAAGGGGCAATGACTACTTCCACTTGCTGCATTTCCTTAAGATTTTTAGCGCCCAGAGTTCCCATACTGGTTTTTAACGCTCCTAAGAGGTTATGAGTGCCATCATCCAGTTGTGCCGGGCCAACGAGAATTTGTTCTAAACTACCTGTGCTACCCACCTGGATACGCGTGCCGCGTGGTAGAACTGGGCTTGGTGTCGCCATACCCCAATGAAAGCCACGTCCCGGTGCTTCTTGGGCGCGGGCAAATGGTGAGCCAATCATAACGCCATCCGCACCACAAGCAATACATTTACAAATATCTCCCCCAGTCACTAAACCCCCATCGGCAATCACAGGGATATAGTTGCCTGTTTCGTTATAGTAGTCGTCACGAGCCGCTGCACAATCTGCGATCGCCGTTGCTTGAGGGACACCGACACCCAACACTCCACGCGAGGTGCAAGCAGCACCGGGTCCGATACCTACCATCACAGCAGCAGCACCTGCTTTCATCAAATTGAGGGTCACTTCATAAGTAACGCAGTTCCCTAAAACCACTGGCATGGGCATATCTTGGCAGAATTGAGCTAAATCCAGAGGATTTACAGATTCTGGCGAGAGGTGAGCTGTTGAAACAACCGTTGCCTGGATAAAAAATAAATCCGCACCAGCTTGAGCCACAACTTCCCCGTATTTCATGGCACCGGCTGGCGTGGCACTTACCGCAGCAATTCCGCCTCGATCTTTGATTTCCCGAATCCGCTGGGTAATCAGTTCTGGCTTAATCGGTTCAGCATATAGCTCCTGCATCAGAGTGACAAACTCTGTCTTGCCCACCGAGGCAATGCGGTCTAGTATGGGCGATGGGTCAGCATAACGAGTTTGAATACCCTCTAAGTTAAGAACACCCAACGCTCCTAACTGGGACAACAAAACAGCCATGCGGACATCTACGACCCCATCCATCGCACTAGCGATAATCGGAATTTCTCGCTCAATACCACCAATGCGCCAACGAGTATCCGTCAAACTGGGGTCTAATGTTCTAGTGCCCGGAGCCAGTGCAATTTCATCGATTCCGTAAGCTCGGCGAGCCGTCTTGCCCCGCCCAATTTGAATATCCACGCTTCTAACGTTCCCAAAACTGCTTGGTGCTAGCCTATCAAATTGCAGGAAAGATTGCTGAGGTTATTAGTCAATAAACTAGATATGGCCCCTTACTCTGGGATCGGGTTTGACCTCGCTAGCCACTGTTGCTCATCCGAACTATCTTTAGTAATAACTATATAGCTGTGAAGCTGTCGCTCAATCACTAAAACTAAAGCCCCCCGATTTGGTACAACTTTTGCCCAGTTTGGTAACGTTGCATCAATCGTAACCAGCTTGCGGCTGGAGTCAAGAATATTAACTTGACCGATTTCGCCTTGGTGTTCCCTAGGAATTGTCAAGGAATTAACAGTTCCTTGGCGACCAATTAGACGATTCCTCTTGGCATCTTCCCCAAAGCCAGCGAAAATTTTACCAATAGGTTGAGCCATTAACCCTCCGCTCAATACGCTGACTACCAATGACAGCGCTAATACGATCCCTGACAACCAGCCTTGTGAGTAACTGCCAGCCCTATTAAAAAGTGCAACGTTGAACATCCATCCCACAAGTCCCAAGAGGCTGAAATCGGTGGCTAGAAGCAAAATTAGGGGAGCTTTGCCAATGCCAAGCCAGCTGAGAATCTGGATCTACCCTGAACTTTCTCTCGGCAACGGTAACGGCACACCGACCTCTGGGGTTATGGCTTAGCTCTAGGTCAACATGACGGTCAATATCTAAGTCAAGGTCGTCGTCTCCACCCGATATCGTGATTACCAGAAACAACAAAACTCCCATTATTAAGAAAATCCAGTAAGGGAGGTTGACAATGTCAAACAGCATGGAGTGGGCGATCGCTTGCTTCAGAGAGGAAGGCTGGAATTGAACCCCACCAGGCTAGCTGTTGCTTTATCTCAAATAGGGGAAATCGATACGATTTTTAATTTTTCTCCAATGGCCCATAGGCTGGGTTTTTTCACAAGCCCAGACAGAGCCGTCACGTTGATCAGTGTTACAGGTATAACCGCAACTTGGCATCAAAACTGACCAACATTGCCCACTACCATCCTTCGCATTGGCCTGATCTTGTCAAAACGCACTTTTTATGAACTATCTCTCTCTGGAGCCAGAATCGCTGAACGGTCAATTTTATTACGGTGAAAGAGGGAAATAATGTCAAGATTTGTAAAGATTTTGTTGAACATTGATCACCTGCCAACACCCCAATAGGAATAGAAATGGCTAGTAACCAAACAAATCCCACACTTCCCTTGACCGACCAGGATCGGGAAGCGTTGGACGAGATATTTAAAACAGTACCACCTGAAGAGATGAAGCAAGTGGAAGAGACGGTAGCTCGCTACTCGGTAGCACCGCTTGAACCCTGGGAAGAAGCTGGTTGGGTCATCAACAGCTCTTTACCCCTGACAAAAACCTTACGCTCTACTGACTAGTACCGCTTGGCGTAAGCCAAAATTCAAAATCCTTATGGGGTCAGCGTTTCAGCGATGCGTGAAGGGTAGCTTGATTTCCGCCGTGCTTGACTCGGAATTGTCCCCGTAACCGATGCCTAAAAACAGAAGTCAACTTCACCTGTTGGGCGTATCGTTGGGAATGAATTAGGGCTAGCCAGAAGGCAGATTACGGATAATTCTACTCGCCCAGTATGAGGAAATTACCCGATAATTACTTTAGAGTAATCTTAACGTTTGAGTAACGTTTGAATTTTGATTCAATCTGAGACCTTAGAACTACTGGAATGGTCACGCCTGTGCCAGCACCTGGCTACATTTGCCGCTACAAAGTTGGCGAGTCTGGCTGCTCGTCATCTTCCAATTCCGACCACTCAGCCTGAGAGTCTACGCCTACTCGCTCAGACCCAAGAAGTTTATCAACTGGAAGCACGGTTACTCAGCGGACTTTCTTTTGACGGTATCCAAGATATCGGCGAGTCATTGGAACGGTCAGAACTTCAAGGACTGCTATCTGGAGAAGAACTGTTAGCGATCGCCACAACACTAGCTGGGGTTCGGCGTTTGCGTCGCGTGATTGACGACCAAGAAGACGTGCCAGTTCTCGCTGAACTTGTGGCAGACTTGCGCACCTACCCAGAGCTGGAGCAAGAGATACACCGCTGCATTGATGACCGGGGAGATGTAGCAGACCGTGCTAGCCCCAAATTAGCTGGAATTCGGAGCCAAATTAAATCAGTACGAGACCGAATATATCAGATTCTCCAAGGAATATTGCAGCGTCAAGGCGGTGCAGTCCAGCAATCAGTCATTACCCAACGCGGCGATCGCTTCGTTATTCCAGTTAAAGCGCCGCAGAAAGATGCGATTCCTGGGATTGTACACGACACCTCCAGCACAGGGGCCACGCTGTATGTCGAACCCAGGTCGATCATCGAGCTAGGAAATCAACTGAGAACCTATCGGCGTCAAGAGCAAGCAGAAGAAGAAGCCGTACGGCGTGCCTTGACGCAACAAGTAGCCGCCGTTAAACCCGACTTGGAACACTTGTTAGCCGTAGCGACGGCACTGGATTTGGCGACAGCCAAAGCCCGGTATAGCTTGTGGTTACAAGCCAATCCGCCCAGATTCATTGACCACCAATCAGGCGAAATCATTACACTTCGAGCCCTTCGACATCCTTTATTAGTGTGGCAACAGCAGCACGAACAAGGAACCCCTGTAGTTCCCATTGACGTGCAGATTCAGCCCCATATTCGGGTCATAGCCATGACTGGACCCAATACGGGGGGTAAAACAGTTACTCTAAAAACTCTCGGTCTAGCAGCACTAATGGCAAAAGTGGGTCTATTCGTCCCCGCCAAGGAGCCTGTAGAAATACCTTGGTTCGAGCAGATATTGGCAGATATTGGTGATGAGCAATCAATCGAGCAAAGTTTATCTACTTTTTCAGGCCATATTCGCCGCATTAGCCGGATTCTTGAGGCAATAAATCAGGATTTAGAGGTCAGCGCTGCTCAGACTAATCTCCTGGGCGACACAGTTCAGGAATCAGAAGAAAATTCCCCTCTCTCCTCCTCTCCCCCTCTCCCCCTCTCTTCTGCTCTGGTACTGTTGGACGAAGTAGGGGCGGGAACTGACCCTGCGGAAGGGAGTGCTTTAGCGATCGCGCTGCTGCAACACTTGGCAGACACAGCGGCGTTAACGGTTGCTACGACTCACTACGGCGAACTCAAGGCTCTGAAATATCAAGATGAGCGGTTTGAGAATGCCTCGGTTGAATTTGATGATGTGACTCTCTCCCCTACCTATCGCTTGTTGTGGGGTATTCCGGGTCGTTCTAATGCGCTGACGATTGCTCGACGCTTGGGGTTAAAGCCAGAGGTGGTTGACCAGGCTCAAACGCTGATGGGTGGGGCTTCAGAAGACCTGAATCAAGTGATTGCTGGGTTAGAAGCTCAACGGCGTCACCAAGAAACAAAGGCCAAAGAAGCGACTCAATTGTTGCAACAAGCCGAACGGCTACATCAAGAGGTGTCGGATCGGGCAAAGCTGCTTAATGATCGGGAACGAGAGTTGAAGCTGTCTCAGGAACGGGCTGTACAGCAAGCACTCACCCAAGCCAAGGAAGAAATTGCCCAAGTGATTCGTCAGTTGCAGCAAGGGCCGAAAAGCGCTCAAAATGCCCAGAAAGCTACGGAAGCCCTGAAGGAAATTGCCCAACGTCATCTTCCCGTAGTACCTCTGCCTAAACAGAAACCTGAGTTTAAACCGCAAGTGGGCGATCGCATCCGCATTCCTCGGTTGAACCAGACGGCTGAAGTGCTGAGTGCCCCGAATGATGATGGTGAACTCACGGTACGATTCGGTTTAATGAAAATGACCGTATCGCTTTGTGATGTTGAATCTCTCGATGGTCAAAAAGCTGAGATACCCGTCAAACAAAAACCAGCGCCAGCACCAACGGTGATATCACCGCCACTGGCTGTTCGTACAGCGAAAAATACAATTGATTTACGAGGCAGTCGGGTGGCAGATGCCGAATTTGAGATAGAGCAAGCCCTGAAAGAAGCGGCCCCTTTAGGAACACTATGGATTATTCATGGCAAAGGAACGGGTAAACTGCGCCAAGGTGTCCATGCTTTCTTAGAACATCACCCCCTCGTTGAGCGCTTTGAGCTGGCTGAACAAGCCGAGGGAGGGTCTGGTGTCACAGTGGCTTACCTCAAATAGAGGAATAAACCTGACATGATATTAAGAATCTTTAACTCAAACCGCAAAACTTTTAGAACTATCACAATACGGTGGGAAACTTGCCGTAAACTCTGGTAGTCGTGTTTCAAGATTGGTAACTGCTCTCCGCCCATTACGTTGGTCACCTACTCTAAAGCTATGCGCTCTACCGCAAAGACGCCGCCACCGACTCCCCCTTGGGAGGATTTGCCGCTAGCTCAAGTACCAGACCCATTGGTGCTTGACAATATTAAAACCCAGCTGGATTTGATCTTGCTGGCACTAGAAGCCCTGGCAGGCATCGGTTCTGAAGCAATGCTTCAGGCAGCCGCTGACTTAAATTTAGAGTCAATGGTGTCTGATCGAGTGGGTCTATGGCGTCTCCGGCAATCTAACCCCTTGCGCAAAAGCTCAGGAGGACGGAAAAAGTTAGATGTGGAAGAGGCGCGATCGCTAGTTCTGATTATTTGTCACCTGGCGAAACAGCATCAGGAGTTAATCCGTCGGGCTGTGGCTCTCTTGGAACAAATGGCAGAGCAGAACAATGAACCGCATCACGCGGCTCTATTAGGAGATTACCTCGACACCTTTAGCAATACTTATCAGGAGCGGATGGAGCATGGAGAAAACGTATCGCCTGAGCGCCTGACTCAACTAGCCCTCAAACTAATGGTTGATTTGCTGTTTTATAGTGGCCCCAACGGTCATCGGCGTCTCTGGTTAGCTTTGCTAGATCGATCAGGAGACTAAAGTATCTCTAGCTCCCAAAACGGAGGAGCGAGGAGTAATACCATTTTGGATTTTGGATTAGAAATCAAGAGACTCCGATGGCCTTAGCGGAGTGGCTCCTGCGGAGTTAGCGTTAGCAAGTTTGCGAGCATCAGCCAATAGGTGGGGGATGAATGAAAACAATATTAGTATTCGGCTGGCCTGCTTTTAAGACCGCTTCCCCCTAACTCAAATTTCAAACATTGGTTAATCTCATGGCTCTATCGAATTCGATCCTACGACGCTACACTCCTCCTACATGCACCCTGGAGATTGCAGCAAAAACCTCTCCCTTGTCAAGATTTGTCGGGAGATCCATGTTAAAGGATCTGCACTTTGAGCTGCGTTTTGATGACCCCAGGCAGCCAGATGAGCAACGGATAACTATCCGAGGAGATGCAGGTGCACTAGACGTTTTGTACGATGCTGTTAACAGCTATGTGCAAAACTTCCTCGAATCCTCTGCAACACAGCTGCCACTCACCTTCCAGACATCGACTGCTTCTACAGGCTCAATACCGGAAAACAGAGATGACAGTGAGCTAGCTTCATCGTCTGCGAGTTCTACTTATCCGAATTCGATAGCAGCTTCAGCGCTTGACCCAGAATCAGAAGAGTCAGGCTCCATCCGGCGACCCCTTTATCCTGGGACTTTAAATCAAGATATTTACTTAGAACCAAAAGGCTTATTGGCTCATAACTTATTTCTCGGTCATCTAGCTACCGAGGAATCTGGGCCGATCGTGAATCTCAGCGTCATACAGCTATTCGACCTGGCAACAGCCCTAGACGAATATGCAGCGGAGGGAGCCAGCTTACCCAAGCTGAATGCTTTGGGTTGGAAGAAATCTCCACCGGCTTGGACGCGTACAGCAGCAGCTGTGTTGTTGACTGTAGGAGTCACAGCAGCGGTAGTGAAATACCTGGAGCGACCGAAACCCAAATTGCAAACCGTCGCCACAACAGCGCAGCCTAGTCCGACACCTACCCAGATCTCTCAAGTCCCCCTACCACCAACCGCTTCAATCTCTCCCTTACCTACACCCGCTGTACCGCCGCCTCTGTCTTCTGCCCCCATATTGCCCCCACCTGCGCCTGTGACCGTCCCACCAGCGCCTACAGCGCTCAATTCGCCTACAGCACTCAATTCACCCCTAGGTAGTCAACGTCCCACTACAACTATCCCGGTTAACCCAGCTGCTCCCGCCACTACCACCGCCAATCGTCCGGTTCCCAGCGTTGTTCCCCGTCGGGTAGTTACTCTCCCTAGTCCTAGTAATCCCAGTGCTATTACTGCTAAGAGAGGCACTTCTCCAGCAGTTCCAGAAACATCTCCAAGGCGAGCTAATAAACCTGCTGTATCGGCAACGGCTCCACCTCTACCCAATTTACCCAGTCTTAATCCCACTACCTCTACAGCATCTAGACCGCCTGATCAGCTATCTTCATCTTCTAGTCGCAGTGCATCGCCTACAGATGAGCCGAACTCATCAGGGTCTACTGCCAGCGAAAAGACGGATAGAAATTCTTTGTTTGATAATATTCCTCAGATTGCAGAAGTCAGAAACTATTTTGAGAAGCGGTGGAAAGCGCAAGCGAATTTGTCACAAACTATCGAGTACACTTTAGTTCTCAATAAAGACGGTTCAATTCAACGCATCATTCCTCTGGGGAAAACAGCAGGAGATTTTCTCGACCGTACAAATATGCCTTTGCCGGGTGAACCGTTTGTCTCTCCCTTAGAAAGGGAAGGAACACCAAGAATTCGTTTGGTTTTATACCCAGATGGCAAAGTTATAACAATGCCTGATAATCACGCTCAATAATTAAGCTATTCCTCATTTAACTTACGGGCTTGGCACGGGCAAGATGCCCATTCCCCAAGAGTTTTAACAACGACGGCAGTAGAAAACAGATGTGAAACAGCTTACTTTTTTGTCACTTCATCAGTGGTATAACGTTGGATTTTGAAGACTCACGAATCTGTCATCAGGTCAGTGAGTGGACGTAAGTCCTAGAGATGATGTTCCTGTGCTACTTACGAAAACTGTCCCTTTCTTCCTCTATCTCGAGAGAGAAATCTCTAGGATGGGACTATAAGTTGAATCATTTCAGTTGAGGTAGAGGAACTATGCAATCACCGACAGGGAATCAGGCACATAGTACAGGCTGGGTTGTCCAAGCTTGGGCTTCTTTTATTATTGCCGTTGCTGGCACAACCTTTGGTATTCTCTACCTCCCTGTAGACGGCTGGGTCAAAGGCTACATGGGTATGGGTTTAGCGTTTACAGTTGGTTCTACGTTCAGTGTGGCAAAAACCACGAGAGATATGCATGAAGCGAAGAGAATAACGTCAAGAATCGATGAAGCGCGAGTAGAGAAACTCCTCAATGAACACCATCCTCTAAAATAAAATCCCCAATGGCCTTGAACCATTGAGGATTGCTAGGATGAGAGGCTAAACTCGATAACCGATTAAGTTAAGACTCTTTAATTTTCTTTTTCTGCTTTTCTTTGAGCTTCTTCTGGCGAATCTGAACTGCAACCAGGCTATGGTCGATGGGATAACCGACAACTGGCGGAATCACCTGATATTGTCGCTCTTCCTCAAGTCCTTTGAGCTCCGTATAATCGACCCAGTGAATACAATCTACTGGACAAGTGTCAATGGCTTCCTGAATCACCTCATCCGAGTCGCCATCTTGCCGAACTACACGCGATCGCCCATAATCCGGCTCAATGTAAAAGGTATTGCGAGCGACGTGAGCGCAGTGCTTACAGCCAATACAGGTGATTTCATCCACATAAACACCTTTCTGCCGTAGAGCACCTCCGAGTTCTGGTTCAAAGCCTGAACGCTCCGGTGTGTCTCGAAAAATGCCTCCTAATTCTGGCTCTAAACCCGAACGCTCCGGTGTCGGTGAGGAATCAGACATCACGCACTCCAGCGTTGGAGAACTAGGCGAATAGAACCATCCTCATTTTTTTGCTGCTCAGCGACTTGAAACCCTTGCTTAGCCGTTTCTTGAAGTACGGTCTGGTAAGCATAGCGCTGAGACACTCGGTTGAGAAAGCCATCCACCGACCACGGCTGTTGCCAATACTGCAAATCTGCTACCAGTTCGTATTCGTTGCCATTCCAGCTAAAGCCGATGTCGTAGTCATTCTTTTGCTCGATGACGACTTCGGCAGTGCGGGTTTGACCCTGATAGCCTCGAACTGTGCTAGGACCAACTTTCCAATCAATCCCTAGGTCCGATAAAGCAGATTGTAAAGAGGTGAGGTTACGGATTTGAGTTTTTATGTTGCTGAAATGTGACATGGCTGTTTGTAAAAAAAACTACGCAAGATTTAACAAAAAGTTTACCAATTGCTAAAAGTGGCGTGGGCCGTTGCTGTGGCTGACTGATGCTGTTTCTGGGCGAAATACTCGGAGGTTTTCTCTTGAGAGACAATTCGTCCTAGCTGAGCTTCAATCGCTGCTGTGACCTCTGCACACGAGGCTCCGATAATGCCAGTGGCTTTTTCTTGGACTCTTCCATCCGGATAAATGATGAACTCTAAGGTTTCCATGCTCATGGCTATTGCTGGGTAATCCTGTAATTCTCGGCGGGAGCAGTAACTCAGGACATCTGTCGGTGTCTTGATTTTTCGTGATACAACTACCTTTCTTGGAAATAAGGCGTTGGGGCTGGGGCGTCGTGGAAAGAATTTTTCCTCCTTTCCTTGTGAGCGCAGCTCATAGTGCTTAGCCAGTGAATCGCTGCTCAATTTACGTTGAGCAATTGCATCACTTCTACTCAGTTTTTAAGAAAACTTAATGCTTTGATAGTATCATACTCTAGTCTTTAGTAAGTTTCTCGTATGTTTTAATCGCCGTCAAGCGAAGGTGTTTTTAAAGAACTTTACCTTTAACAAAAGTATACATAAATATATAAATACACCAACCGCTCTCGGTGTTCTAGTGTCTTCAGACGGATCTAGAGTCCAGTGAACCGGGATAATTAAAATTTGTTTTATTGAAATTCAGGCAAGTATGAGTAAACAGCAAGGCACAAGTTCAACTGACGCAACAACGGCGAATACTTTAGTAAAGAAGCCAATACGGGTCGGTGTTCTAGGCTTTGGGGGTTTGGGTCAAGCTGCAGCCCGAGTGCTGGCTCCCAAGCACGAAATGCTCTGGGTGGCAGCTGCCGATCAAAAAGGCTATGCCCATAAAAGCGAAGGGTTGAACCCTGATGAGTGCATTGCCGCTTACCGTTCTCAGGGTTCATTAGGTTACTTAGAGCCAGTGGGCACTCCCAGCAACCAGAGCATTCAAGAGTTAATCTCCAAAGCGTCTGTAGACGGGTATTTCCTGGCACTGCCGAATTTACCGAATACCTTCATGGCGTCTGTAGCACGGCAATTTATTCAAGCGGGCTGGCGTGGGGTTTTGGTGGATGCGCTGAAGCGAACCAGTGCGGTTGAGCAGTTACTCGAATTACAAGATGAACTGCAAGCGGCAGGAATTACTTACATGACGGGTTGCGGAGCCACGCCAGGATTGTTGACAGCCGCCGCCGCTTTAGCCGCTCAAAGTTACGTCGAGATTCACCACGTAAAAATTACATTCGGAGTAGGAATTGCCAATTGGGAAGCCTACCGCGCAACCATTCGCGAGGATATTGCCCACCTCCCTGGCTACGATGTTGAACGCGCGACGCAGATGAGTGATGCTGAGGTGGAAGCATTATTGGATGAGACTAATGGCATCCTGCATTTGGAGAATATGGAACATGCCGATGATGTGATGATCGAACTGGCGGGGATTTGTCCCCGTGATCGCGTTTTCGTTGGCGGCGTTGTAGATACCCGCAACCCCAAAAAACCTCTAAGCACCAATGTTCAAATCACCGGTCGTACCTTTGAAGGAAAAATCTCGACTCACACGTTTACATTAGGGGATGAAACCAGTATGGCTGCCAATGTTTGCGGGCCTGCTTTTGGCTACCTCAAAGCCGGGATATCGTTACACCAACGTGGTATTTATGGTTTGTTTACTGCGGCTGAAGTAATGCCGCTATTTGTCCAGTAGGAGTTCCAGGCTTCAAGTTAACAGGTTGCAAGTTGTAACGTTCAACTCACCTTCCAACTTGCAACCCTTTTAGGCAGGTGGGTGTTTAGCAGACAAAGTTTCTGCATTCTCCTCTTCGGGCAAAATCTCTGGAACCTGCCTAATGAAAGGTAAACAGCCACCTAGCAAGCCTCGCTGAATCCGTTGTGGCGTTTCTGGAAACACTACGAATAGGGGATAAATTCGGTCATTCCCCTCACTGAGAATATGTTGGTAGCGAGTAGGCATCAGCCATTCATAGTCTTTGTCCAGCAAAACTTGTGTCTGACGCCAACGCATCAGCAGGTCAGAAAAATCCTCATGAGGGCGATGAATAAAGACAAAAATCTCAACCCCCATCTTAATTTTCCATTCTGGGTCGCACATCAAAATCGCAACATCGCAGGGCAAGCAAACTGCTTCTTGTAAGGCTGTAGAATTAACCGTGTTTTGATTTGCAGGGGGTTTGGGGTGGCGAATTCGCACAATCGGCAGAGGAATGGTGATGATACTCTCATCCGGTCGGCGCATACTAGGAATCATTTCCAAGTAGGGTCGGTATTTTTTGAGCAGTGCGATCGCACCCTCATAATGGCTGTACTCTGCCAAACTGGTTTCGTAATCTGATTGTTTAACAGGCATTTTTTGACGGTTTAAATTAAACAACTATTAATCCAATTTTATTAACCGTTTAGTGAACCGAAACGGCAGAATTCTTTAAAAAAAGAGGATTACAACGTCTTCCTGTATTTAGAGTGACGTTGAAAACCCTCTAGAGCGAAAGCCAATAAATAAATTAAGAATTGCTTCCTCCTACTGTTAGCGCTGGGTCGTTTAGCCGAGAGCGTCATACAGCTTAAACAGAGGTAGATACATGGATAGCAGAATTACCGCTACCATCACAGCTAGAACAACCATCATCAGAGGTTCTATGAGACTGGTGAGCGCTTTAACGGCTTGCTCTACCTCATCTTCATAAAAATCAGCCACTTTCATCATCATGGAATCTAACTCCCCTGTTTCTTCTCCGATACTAATCATCTGAATAGCCAACATAGGAAAAACCCCTTCTCTTTGCAAAGCGAGACTGATCATTCCTCCTTGCTGAATCTCATACTTCGCCGCCTCAATCGCATTGGCAATCACTTGGTTACCTGATGTATCTCGAACAATATCCAGAGAGTTAAGAATGGGTACTCCTGAACGAGTCAACGTTCCAAAAATTCGGCAAAAACGAGCAACGGCTGATTTTTGATTCAAATCGCCAAACAACGGCATTTTCAAAAAGAAGCCATCGATTTGCACGCGACCAATCGGCGTTTTGTAGTACCACCTACAAGCGTAGACAACTGCTGCAATAATGGCGATGGGAATGAGGATGCCTGGGCTTCTGATTAATTCACTCAGATTGACCATAAACTGAGTCAGAGCTGGTAACTCTACACCCAATTCTTTGAAAATAGCGGCAAAAACGGGGATGAGAAATATCGTCATCCCTAAAAAGATTACAATCGCTAAAACGCCGACCACAGTGGGATAAGCCATAGCGGATTTGACTTGGTTTTTCAGCCGCGCCATATCCTCAAGCAGCTTAGCTAGTCGGTTGAGTACCTCATCCAAAACCCCCCCAACTTCACCAGCCTGAATCATACTGACGTATAAAGTGTCAAAACAGTCTGGGTGCTTGCGCATGGAGTCAGAGAGACTGGTTCCCTGCTGCACATCGCCACTAATAGAAACCAGTGCTTTTTTGAGCTTAGGATTGGGACACTGCTCCGATAAGACGCCAAGACAGCGAACCATAGCCACACCAGCATTGACCATAGCCGCAAATTGGCGCGAAAAAACGGCTTTGTCTTTGATGGAAAGTTTACTAAAACGAGCCTGGAAATCTGAGAAGTCAAAGTCAAGACTGAAACTTTTCTTGACCGCTCCAACAGAAGCATAGCGATTTTGAAGGATAGTTCGGGCTTGTTCAGGAGAGTTAGCTTCGATTCTCTCTTTTTTGGCGTTTCCTCTGACGTCCCGAACCTCAGCGATGAAGGTAGGCATAATTTGCGTTTAAATGAAAGGAAAGCGTCGAATGGCAAGACTTACGCATAGCTTGCCCTGGTTCTGCAATGATTTAGAAGGCTTGTGGGACTTAAAGACCCCAAATGGTGCAAACGGTGCGTAAGTCCTGTGAGTAATGAGTGACGACGTGATCAGGGCTGCGCTTGGGGCAATGTTCAAGATTCAGGATAGGGAGTATGAGGGCTGTACCCCTTGTCACTTACCAACTGACTGAAGAATTTAACGAGTCATCTTAGCCCCTGTCCCTACCTTAGCCGCAGGGATATTATTCATTGCGCCCGCACCAGCCAGAATACGCTGCATTTCTTCCGGCTTGGAACTCTTGGTCGCTGCTACCTCGAAGGTGATCTGACCCGTCTTCACTAGATGAGCTAATGACTGTTCCATCGTCTGCATCCCCATCTTGGAACCCGTTTGGATTGCCGAGTAAATCTGAGCCACTTTTCCTTCTCGAATCAAGTTAGCGATCGCAGGCGTCACAATCATGATTTCCTGTCCCATCACCCGACCAAACTCACCCGGTTTCGGGTTCTTCTTGGGTATTAAAGTTTGGCTAAATACAGCGATTAACGAGTTGGAAATTTGCGCTTGGACTTGTTGCTGTTGTTCGGGTGGGAACACGTCAATAATCCGGTTAATGGTCGAAGCCGCCGAACTGGTATGCAGCGTCCCCATGACCAAGTGACCTGTTTCAGCCGCTGTCAGCGCTAGACCAATTGTTTCCAAGTCTCGCATTTCACCGACTAGAATCACGTCTGGGTCTTCCCGCAGCGCGGCTCTCAAGGCATTGGCAAAGCTTTTCGTATCCTCGCCCTTTTGACGCTGGTGAATCAAACTCTTGATGTTGGGAAATACATATTCAATGGGGTCTTCGACTGTCAGAATATGTTCTGCCCGCGTCCGGTTGATCAAGTCAATCATCGCCGCCAATGTCGTGGTTTTACCCGAACCCGTCGGCCCTGTCACCAACACCAACCCCCTAGGGCGTTCGCTCATTTCCCGCACAACATCGGGCAATGACAACTGATCGAAGTTAGGAATTTTAGAGGATAATGCTCGCAGTGCAGCCGCATAGTAACCCCGCTCTTTGTAGACGTTGACGCGGAAGCGAGCCAATCCCTTAACCCCGTAGGAGCAATCTAATTCCCAATTTTGCTCTAACTCTTTGCGCTGAGTGTTATTGAGCATACTGAAGATCAGTTTCTGACACTCATGAGGCGTTAGGGGGTCTTCATTAATCGGCTGAAGTTTTCCACTAATGCGGAAGTAAACAGGGGCGCCAGCTTGAATGTGCATATCCGACCCCCCCAGTTCTACCAACTGCTCCATGAGATCTTCAATCATCAGTTCCATCGGTGGCATCGCACAATCTCCTTTAATGATCAGTTGTTGCTTTTCTGGCAATGGGTGGTAACGAAATACCGTTAAAGCGACCCAGGCTTGGGTCGCTAGTGGCAGAGGAATTTTTAATCTTGGAAACGAGGTGTCGTACAGTAAGGACAGTCTAACCATTCAGGCTGTAATTCAGCCGTACAAGTTCGACAGCTCAGGGAACTCTTGCGTTTGGCCTTCAATTCAGCTTCTAGACCCGAATCGGTAAAGGTCACACGCTCCACCTCTTCCAAGGTCGTGTAGCCTTCCCGAACCAAATTCAAGCTATAGGCTAATAAGGTGGTCATTCCCTCCTCCACGGCGGCTTCCTTAATTCGCTCGGTCGGTGCGCCTTCGTTGATTAAGGCTTGTAGCCGATCGCTATTGCGCATCACTTCATAAACCCCGACCCGTCCCTTGTAACCAACGCCATTACAGGTTTGACAAAGTTTACCTTTGGATCTGGCTTCTTGAATTTCTTCCGGTCGTAGGGTATTAGCCTGATACAACAGAATGTCTGCTTCACGGGAGGCGGATAGACCAAATCGAGCCAGTTCAGCGCTGGTGGGCATGTAACTGATGCGACAATCCGAACAGACACGCCGCATCAAGCGTTGCGCCAAAATTCCCAACAGTGCACCGGAAACCATGAAAGGTTCAACGCCCATTTCGTCTAAGCGTGCGATCGCACCGGCGGCATCGTTGGTGTGGAGCGTGGTGAGTACCAAGTGGCCCGTAAGAGCCGCTTCAATCGCTGTTTTCGCCGTTTCTTTGTCTCGCGTCTCACCGACCAGAATAATGTCTGGGTCTTGCCGCAAGAAAGACCGCAGAATGGAGGCAAAATCCATTCCCTTTTCGCGCAGTACCTGCACCTGCGTGATGCCTGGTAAAGAGTACTCGATCGGGTCTTCAACGGTACTGATGTTGACCCCAGGTTCATTCCGTTCTGCCAGGACGGAGTACAAGGTTGTGGATTTACCCGAACCCGTTGGCCCGGTTACCAAAATCAATCCGAAAGGGCGGTTGGCCATTTCCCTGACCATGGCTAGCGTTTCTTGGTCAGTAATTAACTTATCCAAACCCAGCTGAGTTTGCTCGTTATCCAAGATTCGCAGCACAATCTTCTCACCATAGCGGCTGGGCAATGTACTGACGCGAAAGTCAACTTTACGATTTTGGTACATCCGCCGAATCTTACCGTCCTGAGGCAAGCGTCGTTCTGCAATGTCCAGCTCAGCCATAATTTTGAAGCGAGC
Organism: Waterburya sp.; assembly: GCA_036703055.1. Taxonomy (GTDB): domain Bacteria; phylum Cyanobacteriota; class Cyanobacteriia; order Cyanobacteriales; family Coleofasciculaceae; genus DATNPV01. Next base: position 12,280 of record DATNPV010000204.1, on the reverse strand, counting down.
CGAAACCGCCGGCGAGACTTTCTTCGGGATGGGATCAAACGCTTGGCGCAGCACCCCATCTTTCCGGAAGCGAATGCGTAAGTCGTTTTCCTGGGGTTCAACATGAATGTCGGAGGCTCCCTCTTGCAGCGCCTTTGCCAAGATTCTGTTGACCAGGTTAATTACAGGAGCATCTTCAGCACCTTTGAGATCGACCTCTTCAACTTCATCCGGTGCATCGGACAAGGTATCGAGATTGTCAATATTCTCCAGATCCTGCTTGATGTCTACAGCTTTTTCGACCTCCATCTGCTTTTGGCGTGCCAGTTTTTCATCCAGATACTTGGAAATGATCTGTTGATAATCTTCCTGGGTAATGACCATCCGTTGCAGGCTGATTCCCTGAGGTCGTAGAATTCGGTTTAGATCATCCTGTGCGTCTAAATTATCGGGATCTACCATCGCCACCAAAACCGAAGGCGGCTGGGTTTCATTCTTCGATAACGGTACGAGGCGATAGCGACGACAGATATCGATGGGGAGCAGTGTTTCGATCAATTCACCGATCTGGTGTCCAGAAATTTCATTAAGTTCCGGATCAAGAGATTCGACACCGTATAGAACTTTTAGTTCAAACAACTGCTGTTTCTTGTACTGGCGCAGTAAGTCGGGGGAAAGCTGGCGCCCCGTCATTGACTCCAGAATCTCGGTGAGGGGTCTTCCTGTCTTGCGAGATTCCACTAACGCATTCTGCATCTGGTCAGTGTCAACGTAGCCCGACGCAATCAGGGATTTCCCAAAGGGTGAAACCTCGTTGCGGACAATAAGGGCACGTCGTTGTGATGAGGAGTGAGTCATAGCAGCTGAGATTATTTCCTTACGTTACAAGCTAAGTCCCGATTTTAAAAATCCTTCTCAACGTCTTAATTATTTAGTTTTGCTTGAGAAGCTGACCTCAGGGCAACAAAAAAGTTCACTGACACTTCTAGATGGCTCTAGCTACAGCCAGAAATCCTCCTTCCTTGAGGAGGCTACGTTGTAGCACCTTAAGGGCAGCAGTTCTCCCCTGAGTTATGTTGGATGCCAATGCACTTTGATTACAAATATCCTGATGGAGATGACACACCAGTTTTTATCCGATAACCTGAACTTGATAGAATAATGGGAGTGAGTGTTAAGAAGCATTATTCACTCGATAGAATATTCTGATAATAGCTTTTAGTAACTCGCGCTTGCACGGCTCCCACAAGACATTTTGGCAAAAGTTGCTGCGTCAGCCCTGGCTCTACTCGTTCCTCTGACGAGCAGAAACATGTCCTAGAGCAACACTAGGATGTTACATTGGGTTAAGGTCGCCCTGGTGTTACAGATGAACGCTCAAGATGAGCCAAAATTCTGGCATCAACAACAAGTAGATATCGATTCCCAACTAGCCACCCTGGGTAAGATTCTGCTGGAGCACAATAAAATCTGAGGACATTGTGATCCCGCGCTGAAGTATAGCACTACTTCAAGGTTACCAAAAACTTGTAGGGAATCAGGTTGCTAGTGGGAAAGAAACAATAGTGAGATCACAAGTACTAGCAGTCTTTATAAGTGGGGATGAGTAGAGCATGATCGACGAAGAAAAGCAGCCAGACACTACTTCACAGCCGACAGATGAGGCTGTTGACAACCCAGTCATGAGCGGTCAAGACTCAACAGAAGATAGCTTGACGGATTTAGAGCCAAATCTCGACGTAGCGGCGCACTCCGATGAGCTTTTATCGGGGTCAGCCAAGCTGAGTGACGGCGAATTTGGAGGGGAAGAAACCTCCCAAGCCGCCACCAACGGTCCCTCAATCCAAGAGACCTTAGCGACACTCTCTAGCTTGAGACAGGAAAACGAAGCGTTGAAGGCTCAACTCGATGAGCTTAATCAGCAATTTGACGCCTTCAAGACTCAATCAGTGCGGATAGCCGCCGATTTTGATAATTTCCGCAAGCGCACAGCCAAAGAGAAAGAAGATCTAGAACAACAAGTCAAGCGCAACACGCTCAGTGAGTTATTACCCGTCGTGGATAACTTCGAGCGAGCCCGATCGCAAATCAAGCCCCAAAATGATGGGGAAATGGCGATCCACAAAAGCTATCAGGGAGTTTATAAGCAGCTAGTAGACTGCCTCAAACGGATTGGGGTGGCTGCCATGCGTCCAGAGGGACAAGAATTCGACCCTAATCTGCATGAAGCTGTACTGCGAGAATCGACTAATGAATACCCAGAAGGGGTAGTGATCGAACAGTTACAGCGGGGCTATTTCTTGGGCGATCGCGTGCTTCGTCATGCGATGGTTAAAGTCGCCGCTGCTCCAGAAAATCCTAGCGAAGAATCCAGCGAAAGCTCAGCTAGTGCGTCTGAGTAAAGCTGTACAGCAGGTGTGACGGGTCAAAGTTGCTGCTCTTTGGGATTCGGTGGTAACCTCAAAAGAGGGTACCACACAAACCCAAGTGGCAGGATGCATTAACCATCCTTTGGAGTCAGTCTTGATCAAGTACAGGTCAGTACACAAGAATGTTCAGCCAAAGGAAGGTTTATCTTATGACCGCTTTAACTTAAACGTAAACAACTTTACCTAATCTTTACGCCTAAGCCCTATGGGAAAAGTTATCGGCATCGACTTGGGCACGACCAACAGTTGCGTCGCTGTACTAGAAGGGGGTCAGCCCATCGTCATTCCAAACTCGGAAGGGGGGCGAACCACCCCGAGTATCGTGGGATTTGGCAAGGCAGGCGAGCGCTTAGTGGGTCAACTAGCCAAGCGGCAGGCCGTGACGAATGCGGAAAACACGGTTTACAGCATTAAGCGCTTCATAGGGCGGCGATGGGATGACACAGAGACAGAACGATCGCGCGTTCCCTATACCTGTGTCAAAGGCCGCGACGATACAGTCGATGTCCAAATCCGGGGGCGTAATTACACACCTCAAGAAATCTCGGCGATGATCCTCCAAAAGCTCAAGGTCGATGCCGAGAGCTTCCTTGGGGAACCCGTAGAGCAAGCAGTGATTACGGTTCCGGCTTACTTTACAGATGCCCAACGTCAGGCGACTAAAGATGCCGGTACGATTGCAGGGTTGGAAGTCCTCAGAATTATCAATGAACCCACCGCCGCCTCCCTCGCCTACGGTCTAGATAAGCAGTCTGAAGAACAACGAATCTTGGTATTTGACTTAGGGGGAGGTACATTTGACGTCTCCATTTTACAGTTAGGAGACGGAGTCTTTGAAGTTAAGGCCACCTCCGGGAACAACCACTTGGGAGGCGATGACTTCGATAATGTGATTGTTCGCTGGATGATTGAAAACTTTAAGGCAACAGAGGGCATTGACTTAGGCACCGACAAAATGGCCCTTCAGCGCTTGCGAGAAGCAGCAGAAAAGGCCAAAGTTGAACTCTCTAGTATGCTGACAACCTCCATCAACCTGCCCTTTATTACAGCCGATGAGACAGGGCCTAAGCACTTAGAGATGGAGCTGACGCGAGCCAAGTTTGAAGAACTAGCTAGTGAACTGATCGAAGGAACGATTGAGCCGGTCACTCAAGCACTTAAAGACTCGGAACTCAAGCCAGATGACATCGACCGCATTCTGTTAGTGGGGGGGTCAACCCGCATTCCTGCGGTACAAGAAGCAATTAAAAAATTCTTTGGTGGAAAAACGCCAGATAGATCTGTTAATCCCGACGAAGCAGTCGCTTTAGGCGCCGCCATTCAGGGAGGTGTCTTAGGTGGTGAAGTCGAAGATTTGCTTTTGCTGGATGTTACTCCCTTGTCGTTAGGAATCGAGACGTTAGGGGAAGTATTTACCAAAATCATTGATCGGAACACAACCATTCCCACCAGTAAATCTCAGGTCTTCTCCACGGCGACAGATGGACAAACTTCTGTAGAAATCCATGTCCTACAGGGGGAACGAGCGATGGCTAGGGACAACAAGAGCTTGGGCAAGTTCCTTCTCACCGGTATTCCGCCAGCGCCAAGGGGAGTTCCTCAGATTGAAGTGTCCTTTGAAATTGATGTCAACGGGATTCTGCAAGTGTCAGCCGCCGATAAAGGGACGGGGAAAGCGCAAAGAATCCGAATTACTAACACAGGAGGATTAAGCAGCACCGAAGTAGAACGGATGCGCGTTGAGGCAGAAAAATATGCAGAGGAAGACCGTCGCCGCATTCAATTGGTTGAGCTGAAAAACCAATCTGATAGCTTGTTCTACAGCTATGACACCACGCTGAAGGACAACAAAGAAGTGATTGACCAAATTGCTCAGGCACAAGCGCTTCAAACCAAGGCAGATGAGCAACGAGAGCAGATCCAATTAGCACTGACGGATACCTCATTTAGTTTTGATGAGGTGAAGCAAAGAATTGATGATTTCCAACAAACTCTGTTTGCCATTGGAAATCTCATTTACGCCCACGCTAGCCCAAGTTCAGAGCCAGAAGACTTTACACCCGTTGATGATGATAGTACCCCTACCCCGGAAGCCAATGACCATCCAGAACCGACCTATGATGAAGAGGACGACTTAATTTTGAATTTTGATGAGGAGACAGTCACAGCTGACTATGAAGCTGTTGATTAAACTAGGTGCATCCAATCCGCTAGCAAGCAAAGCCAGCTGTTTTTTGATAGACAATGGTAGACAGGTAAGGGTAGTTTGTTGAAAGCACCATACGGTTCATTCCAACCAGCCCCTAACTGAAACCAACCCCGCCCCGATTAAGTAACCAACTACACATCACGCAGATCAGCGCTTTATGGCTGACTATTATGACATTCTTGGTGTCTCTCGTGACGCCGACAAAGAGGAAATCAAACGCGCTTACCGCCGCCTTGCCCGGAAGTATCATCCGGATGTCAACAAGGAACCCGGGTCTGAAGAGCGCTTTAAAGAGATTAATCGGGCTTACGAAGTCCTGTCAGAACCAGAAACTCGGGCGCGGTATGACCGCTTTGGAGAAGCTGGTGTTAACGGGCCGGGTATGGGCTTCGGTGACATCGGCGACATGGGTTTTGCCGATATTTTTGAAAGCTTCTTCAGCGGCTTTGCCGGTGGCATGGGTCAGCAAGCAACTCGCCGACGCAGTGGCCCGGTTCGAGGGGATGACTTACGACTGGACTTAAAGCTGGAGTTCCGAGAAGCTGTATTTGGCGGTGAAAAGGAAATTCGGATTCCTCACCTGGAAACTTGTAACGTGTGCAGCGGTACGGGCGCTAAGGCAGGAACTCGACCCCGCACCTGCACCACTTGCAGCGGAACAGGTCAAGTCCGGCGTGCTACCCGGACACCGTTTGGCAGTTTCACCCAAGTCTCTGTCTGTCCCACTTGTAATGGGGAAGGACAGGTGATTGAAGACAAGTGTGAAGCTTGTTCAGGCGCAGGCCGCAAACAGGAAACGAAAAAGCTCAAAATTACGATCCCACCCGGAGTCGATAACGGGACTCGCCTACGGGTTTCTAAAGAAGGAGATGCGGGATTACGGGTCGGTCCTCCCGGAGATTTATACGTCTATCTATTTATTGAGGAAGACTCAGAGTTTCAACGAGATGGGATTAATATCCTGTCTGACCTGAAAATTAGCTATCTACAGGCTATTTTGGGGTGTCGTCTGGAAGTCAATACAGTAGATGGACCAGTAGAATTAACGATTCCTCCAGGAACACAGGCCAATACAGTGTTAACCCTAGAAAACCATGGTGTACCCAAACTAGGTAACCCAGTCAGTCGGGGCGATCACTTAATTACGATTTTGATTGACATTCCTACCCGGATTACTGCTGAGGAACGGGAATTGCTAGAGAAGCTTGCCAAAATTAAGGGTGAGCGCATCGGTAAAGGCGGTATAGAAGGATTCTTGGGAGGGCTGTTTCGCGGATGAGTAACGCAGCAGCATTAATACCGGATGCTCAGCTAGATTTGCGGGGAACACCTTGCCCCATTAACTTTGTGCGTACCAAACTTCGCCTAGAGCAAATGACTCCGGGAGCCTTATTAGAAGTCTGGCTTGACCCTGGAGAACCCATCGAACAAGTACCGGATAGTTTAGCGATGGAGGGCTACCCAATTGAGGACGTTGAAGATCGCACCGACTACTTTGCTCTGAAGGTACGGCGTCCAGTAGCATCTGCATGAGTGGAGTAGCACCTAATATTGACTCAGGGGAATTGTCTACGCCGCTACTGGGGACAGTACTGGCGGTACAGGCAAACTTTTACCAGGTACGATTAGACCCACCAAAAGAGTTGAACGCTGAAAGCTGGGAAGAAAGCCTTCAACCTTCTAACCTGCAACCCTCAACTCTTCTATGTACCCGCCGAACACGGCTGAAGAAAATCGGTCAACGGGTGATGGTGGGCGATTGCGTTGTAGTAGAAGAACCGGACTGGGAAGGGGGCAGAGGCGCGATCGCAGATGTTCTAACCCGCAAAACCCAATTAGACCGTCCCCCTGTCGCCAATGCTGACCAAATTCTCCTAGTCTTTGCCTTAGCCGACCCTCCCTTAGACACTTACCAACTCACTCGGTTTCTGGTTAAGGCAGAATCTACGGGATTGGATGTTCGTTTGTGCTTGAATAAGAGCGATTTAGTATCGCATGAAGCGCTGGAGGAGTGGAAAAGTCACCTTAAAGATTGGGGTTACGAACCTGTTTTTATCAGTGTCCGCAAATTTCAGGGGATAGAGGAACTGAGCAACCAGCTCAATGATAAAATCACGATTCTGGCTGGCCCTTCTGGGGTTGGCAAGTCTAGTTTAATCAATCAGCTCATTCCTAACGTCAATCAACGGGTAGCAGAAGTCTCGGGCAAACTCAGCCGAGGGCGTCACACTACGCGCCATGTGGAACTATTTGAGTTACCCGCTGGTGGACTTCTAGCAGATACTCCTGGCTTCAACCAGCCTGACCTGGATTGTACTCCTCAAGAGTTAACTCAGTACTTTCCAGAAGCACGGCGACGCTTATCCGCGGATAACTGTCAATTTAGCAACTGCTTACATCGAGATGAACCGAATTGTGCGGTGCGAGGGGATTGGGAGCGATATGAATATTATTTAGATTTGTTGCAAGAAGCGATCGCCTACCAAGCCCAGATTAACCAACAAGCCGATCCAGAGTCTACTCTCAAGATAAAAACCGGGGGTAAAGGGCAAACTCAGTACGAACCGAAACTAGCCACTAAAAAATACCGCCGTCGTTCCCGTCGGACTCAACAGCAAGAACTCGAGGAACTGTATCAAGAATCGGAAGAATGTTAAGGGTTATTGTATAGCTGTCGCCATAAAGGTTAGGACTTTCTTTAACGGACCAAACGACCACATACTACTAATAATCCTTCTGCCTTCTGCCTTTTGCTATAAACGCTGAGCAACCCAGCCGCGTCGTTGTACTGGCTTGGCGCCCAACATCTCCACGCTGCCTGTGAGGGTATTGTTAGAAACGCGCCCGTTGAACTGCATCGTTGCCTCAGTCCTCTGAACTGACGGCGTGGCCTTGAAGCTGAGTTGGTCACCTGTTAATTTAACCTCAGTGAGAGGCATTTGAGCCTTGTCGGTACTTAATGTTCCGTTAACTTCTTGGAACTGTTGGCATAATTGCAGTGTGTAGCGCGTTTCACCAGAGGCGGTTGGCGTCGTCCACTGCCACGTTCCCGCAACTTGAGCTGGGATAATCCAGGAGTAGACTAGGTGCAGGCGAGAGGGTGTCCGCACCACTTCACGGCGGTCGGGCTTCCATTCCTGCATGTCAAACTGGTGAGAAAGAAGCCGCGTTCCGGGCTTGAGTTCACGTAACAATTTGGGTCGCAGTCGTAAGTTGATTTCAGGCAGCAGGTAAAGCGTCACGACTGTCGCTTCGCTAAGGGTAGTCTGGAATAGGTCTTGCTGGATGAACTTTACGCGATCGCTCACACCCGCCAATCGGGCATTTTCGTTACTCTGCTGAATTAGCTTTGGGTCAATCTCCACACCAACACCCCTCGCGCCGAATTGTTTTGCCGCTGCAATCACAACACGTCCATCGCCAGAACCCAAATCATAGACAACATCTTCTTGAGTGACGCCAGCTATCTTCAACATCTCTATCACCACCTCATTAGGCGTTACCACATAGGGCACATCGGACTGTGGTATGGCTTGGCTAAGGGTGGGTGCAGCCTCAGCCTGCGAAAGGGGCGCTGATTGAACTTTTTGCCAGACGAGGGGGCTAGCAACATTCACACACAAAACCGAAAAACTGAGGATTTGCTTCAAACGCATGACACTTGATAACCTGTGATAAATTGCCTAACAATTCTCTTTAAACACGCTCACTGCCAAGCTTTCTACTCCTCCACAATCTCATACCAATCTTCTACCAAAACATCAAACGTGCGAACTAACTTGTGTAGAGCAGTAACGTCAGCGGTTGCTACATTAACGTTATGAGAAAATGCCAATTTGCCCAACTCTATGCCTGGTCATTAGGGCTTGTATTTTTATGTACCATTCCAGCTTGTGCCCAAAATGCATCAACTCCTCTTCAACAAAAACAGCAACATCCGACTCAGCAAGAAATATTGCGGGAACTGAAAAAAGCAGATGTGGTGTACTTGGGAGAAACGCATGATCGCGCCGAAGATCATCAAGCCCAGATAGCAATCTTGAAAGGACTCTACCAGCAAAATCGAAAAATTGCGATCGCCATGGAAATGTTCCAGCGACCTTTTCAGCATATTGTTGACCAATATCTTGCGGGAAAAATAACAGAAACTCAACTCATTGAGCAAAGCGAATATAAAAAACGCTGGGGCTTTCCTTGGGAAAATTATGCACCCATTCTGCGCTTTTCTAAAGCTCATCAACTGCCTGTTTTAGCGTTGAACACCCCAACAGAGGTATCGCGAAAAGTTGCCCGTAGTGGTTTAGAGAGTTTAACCGCGTCTGAGCGCCAATATATCCCACCCCTGTCAGAAATTCGCACAGATAACCCCGAGTATCGTCAAATTGTTCAAGCTGCCTATGAACAGCATCATCAAGCAGGGCAGGGTAACAGTAGCAGCTTTGAGAGATTTTTCACGGCACAAGTGCTGTGGGATGAAACCATGGCAGAGAAAATTGCCCAATTTCTCAAAGCGAACCCAGACTATCAAGTCGTGGTGTTAGCTGGGCAGGGTCACATTATCTATGACTACGGCATTCCCAGTCGCGTTGCTCGACGCCTAGGTAAGGACAAATTAGTTCAGCGTTCAGTTTTGCTCAGTCCTTCTGGAGCCACCTCATTTTCCATAAATCAACCTATTGCAGATTTTATTTGGAAACACAAGTGACATCGTTTATCTAACATTTTTTGTATGACAATAGGACTTACGCAAATTCTCGTTTGAACCACCACCAGTAGGGGCGCATCGATATGCGCCCTTCCTATGTATAGAGTTCATGCGTAAGTCCTGGACAAGTCAGTTTGAATTGACGCTGTTTTACGCCAATTATCGCGAAAAATGATTTTGTTCAGCACTTGATTATTAGTGAACCAGCGCTCTAGAGTTGTGATCAAGTAATAATAAGGCTAAAGTCTAAACTCACTAAATGGCCTGCGGTGTCCAAGTGGGGCCATTACAGCGCGGACCATCTAGCGTCCAAGTGAGTTTGTCTATGCACATCCGTCGCGCCTGCATACCCATATCCCAGGCATGGTAGACAATGTACTCCGTCTGACCGTCTGAACCCAAAACAATTGAGTTGTGACCGGGACCGAGAACATAACCAGGAACAGACCGTAGCACGCGCGGTCCCGCTTCGTTACCTGCGTCTGAGTAGGGACCCATCACGCTGTCTGCAACTCCATAATCGACGCCGTAGTTCTCGGTTTCCCAACGTCCACCACTGTAAAAGCAGTAGTAGCGACCCCCATGCTTGCGGACAGACGGGCCTTCCAAGGTGTGCCAATCATAGATGCCACCATACATGGGACGGTTTGCCAGAAATCTCTGCCAATCACAACGGGCGCGTAAGACGACTTTCCCTTCACCAGCAAGCTTTGTCATGCCTTCTAGTTGAGCGACCATCAGTGCCGTTCCAGCACGCACGTCACCGTCGCTATCGAGGAAATCACGGGCATAGAACAGATACCACTGTCCATCGTCATCACAGAATGGGTGTGGATCGATCGCAAACGGACAAGACGCAGGGTCTAATAACGGCTCCCCAACGTCTTGATACGGTCCCAGTGGTTCATTGCTAGTGGCAACGCGTAACTGATGATTCTTATCCTCATGCCCGACTGAGTAGTAGAGGTAAAACGTGCCGTCGCAGTATGCTACTTCAGGTGCCCAGAAGTTGTCACCCAGAGCCGGATCGGGCCGCACTAGAGCGTTACCCGCAAAATGCCAGTTCACCAAGTCATCGGAGCGCAGGAGGGGAAAGACACGCCGTTTACCAATTTCCTCCACCTGTCCTTGTGCTTCCGCTGGACCCGTACCGATCGCATAATAGATGCCGTGGTACTTCCAAACAAATGGATCGGCAAAATAGCTTTGGTAAACTGGATTGGTGTAGGTTTGCGTTTCTACGACCGCTTCAGGCGTCGGCTCAGGTTCAGACATCGTAACTCCTTCGAGTGCACCCATTTTAAGCATCGCTAGGATACCCAGATGGTAGGGTCAATAATAGAGGATGGCTAACAAATCTTCCTCAATCTGCTCTCGGTCATCCTCTATCTTGAGAGTGCTTTGTACCTTCAGGCTAGTGTGTTGAAGGTGTAATCAGTTTTAGTACTTGAAGTTCACATAAGTTTCAACCTTATCCTCCGGTAACTGCTCCACCACTTCGCACCGCAGCAACTGCTGTATCTCTTCAGGCAGGCTGTTGTAATAGTCCTGCTGGAGTGCCAAATCTACTTTGGCTGTATGCAGCCAATGCATAACGTAGCCCATAACAATCATTGGTCTCGGCTGGCTCGTCCGGTTCGGTGAACCCCGGTGCAGCGCCAACGGCGATCGAATCATTACGTCACCTGGCTTCATGTAGAAGGATTCCATCGGAATCTCACCTGCGGTAACCTTTACCAACCCCTCTTCGCGAGGCAAGACATGGGTACCCCGCGCCATCTGGAACGGACCATTATCTTCCGCTACTTCAACTAGGGGAAAATTAACGGCTAGGGCATAAAGCGGCGTTACAATCTGATCTGAGAAGAGTGGACGGAAGTCCCGGTGGGTTTCTTGATAATCGGAACCCTGTGTCGGAATGTCAACCGCTAACTGCACCATCTTGTACTCTTGGAAAAACACGCGATTGAGGATACCCAGAATCACCGGATTGGCAAAGACATCTACATTGGCAAACGGCTTCACCCAGGGCAACGTCAGATAATAGCGAGCTGGTCCACGGGGAGCTAACCCACCTGGTCGATTTTGGCGTTCCTGGAATAACGCATTAAACGCTTGTGCCCACTCCTCAATCAGTTCCTTGTTAAATAGTCCACGAATCACACAAATCCCGTCTCGATTCAGTTCTTGGGCGAATCGATCCAGGTCAGTTGCGGTAAAGTTAGAGGTATCTACGCTTTGAATCATCTTACTGCCCTCTCCGGTTCAGGACGTTGAAGTTAAATCTGGCTCTCAAGAGCCGACTGTATGGGAGAGATAGATAAACCTCCCTTGGTCTGCAATTGCTCGTTGATGATGGTGTTGACTAGCTCAATAGCGTTGTGGGCTTGCGGAGTTGATTGAATTTGCTGACCCTGCAATTGAAGGATTTATCTAGCTTCTGTTACACAGGAATCACCTGTGTAGTTTGCATCACTCAATCTTTCTTCTGTCTCTAGTAACCGTCGAATTTTTATTCAGCATTTCTTGCCAGTTGAGGCTCTAAAGCGGAAGCTAAACGAACGCTCTTGCGCTGTCGCGCACTAGCTTGAGCTGATCGCCGCTAAGAGTAGTTTTTCATTTTAGGACAATATGTAGCCTGCTATACGATTGTAAATCCTTTCCTAAGGTAGATGCACAATATTACTTAGAGGAGTAGCAAATTAAAAAAATTCGTTACAGTAGAGGGATTGAATAGGGCAGTGCCTTGACCCATTCCGAAGAATAGAATAGTTTGAAAGCCATTAAAAGCCTGCTAATACCGAGCTAAAACTTTATTAGACCTATCTAGAAAATAAGAGCAGGGTAGTGGGTTAAACAGCAGAAGTCGGTATAGGCTCCAAGTTAACCTGGTAGCCAAGTTGCTTAATACGAGTACAAATGCGAGTGATGACAGATTCTTGACGACGCTCGTCGAGA
>DATNPV010000195.1:0-36170 GCA_036703055.1 Waterburya sp. | reverse complement strand
AGCAGAAGACCCAGAGTTTGAGACGTTCTACACTAAGAACATTCTGCTCAATGAGGGCTTAAGAGCTTGGATGGCTCCTCAAGACCAGCCTCACGAGCGCTTTGAATTCCCTGAGGAAGTTCTGCCTCGCGGTAACGCTCTCTAAGAAACCTTGGGATTGAGTTAGTCTTTTAGAAATCTTTTTCTCCTGCCCATTGGCAGGAGAATTTTTTTGGGGAGTCCCCGTTCAAACCCGTGGCGGTATGCTATCTTTAAAAAAGGTGACAAACACCTAATCAAACACTAAAAATAAAACCGTATAGGGAGCAAGGAGGTGATGCCCATGGTAGATAGTAGTAAAATCATGGGTCACCTGATTGGAGTTAGCCGGCTGTGCGCCGGAGCTGTTCTCTAGCAGTCAGCTTAGTTCTCTTCGGAGATTCATTAGCTGTTTAGCTAGGCTGGCTCGGAGATCCTTCCGGCAGTCTGGTTTCAATCAGGAGACCCGCTAGACCGCTTTCACAGTAAGTGCCAGGAGTTTAACGCCGACACTTTCCGTGGAAGCGGATAGTCTTTTTGGGGGATATCAGGCCATTTGGATTTAAACTTGGCACATTTGAGTTTCTGAAAATACTTCTGGCAGGACTTTCAAAATCCAAAATCTAAAATACTACTAGACACTTCTGTTGAATTGAATAGCACCAAGAGGAAGGTAAGCATGGCTTCGCTACTCAATGATGCACAGATACAAGAACGGGCTCAGCAGCTAGAAGGATGGATAGTGAAAGGGAAGGAGCTGCACCTGACCCGGAAATTTAAGGATTTTTTAGAAGCGATCGCTTTTGTTAATCTGCTGGTCGAACCCGCAGAAAAAGCGGGACATCATCCCGATTTAGAAATTTCTTACAACAAAGTAACAGTTAGCCTGACAACCCACGATGCGGGTGGGCTAACAGAAAAAGACTTTGATTTAGCGCAAGTTATCTCCCATCTATAAAATGGGGTTAAAATTTAGTTAAGGATGCCCTACTCAGGCTCTACAGCCAAAATCCAATAGTTTAAAAATTGGTTCCTTGCTCGTTGCAGCATTGACCGCCACGTAAACGGCGAAACTAAAGGAAAAGTTTGTTTAGCCTATGCTCCATAGAGGATGTACCATAGTTCAAGAAGGACGAGACAACTCTTTCTGCAAAGGTGTGAGGATAAGAGAAGATGTCTAATTTACTGTGGAGAGCTCTACTTGTTAGCCCAGCGGCCCTAGCCGCAACGCTATTTCTTTCTGTAGGCTCAGTTCGTGCTGCTGATAGTGCAAGCTTACTCACTAATGACAGCCAAGCGGCTACAGGAGCCACTCAGCCTCAAACGGCTGAAGCCCAAATTTCAGATACTCAGTCCCAGATTAAGCCCAATACGGTATCGCCGCTTGCATTAGGGACTACGGAGAAACAACCAGAATTTTCCAAGGCTGCACAAGCGCCAACACAACCAACGCTAGCTGATATCAAGTTACCGACTGAAGTGGCTGTAACGTCCAGTCAGTCCGCAGCCGCTAACCCGACGGCCCCAGTCTCAGCGCCCGATGCTATTGCTCCAGCCGCTACTCCAAAAGTGGCTCAAGCTACTCCTCCTGCATCGGAAAACAGCAATGATGTATTAAATCAGATCAACCGCTACAGCCGCGAAGGTAACAGTAACTCCCAAGACCAAGTTACCAACGTATCCCAGCTCAGCGACGTCCGGCCTACTGACTGGGCCTATGAAGCGCTGCGCAGCTTAGTAGAGCGCTATGGCTGTATCGCTGGCTATCCAGATGGTACATTCCGGGGTAACCGGGCCATGACCCGCTACGAATTTGCGGCTGGTTTAAATGCTTGTTTACAGCAAGTCGAGCGTTTAATCGCCTCTAGCACTTCTGAATTTGTTACTAAAGCCGACCTAGCAACTCTACAACGCTTAATTGATGAATTCAGGACAGAGCTTGCCACCTTGGGAACGCGGGTAGACAAGCTTGAAGGTCGTGTGGCTTTCTTGGAAGACCACCAGTTCTCTACCACGACCAAACTGCAAGGGGAAGCCATCTTCGCCGTTTCCGACGAATTTAATCGGCCCGTTTCCAACAATACAGTCTTCCAAGACCGGGTTCGCTTAACCTTCAATACCAGCTTTACGGGTAGAGACCGTTTGGTAACCCGTCTCGCCGCGGGTAATGCTGATGCGGCTAACCGATTCAACTTCAACAACGTCGCCAAGTTAAGTGAAGGGCAACAAACCTTCAACATTACAGGTGGCAGTACGAACAACAGCGTTGTCTTAGACTGGTTAGCCTACTACTTCAACTTTGGCTCCTCGAAAGTGTACGTGGCGGCTACGGGTGGTATTCATAGCGACTACGCTCCTACCCTCAACCCTTACTTCGAGGACTATGACGGCGGTAATGGTGCCCTTTCCACCTTTGCCTCTGAAAACCCGATTTATCGGATTGGCGGTGGTGCAGGTGCTGCTATTAGCCTTGGTGTTGGCCCCTTACAGAGTATCCTGGGACCCAGTACACTGACCATCGGTTACTTAGCAGGGCCTTCCGCGAATAATCCGGCTGAAAAGCAAGGCTTGTTTGATGGAGACTTCGCCGCTTTAGGACAGCTGAATTTCAACCTCGGAGATCGGATCGGTGTTGGCGCTACCTACGTTCACAGTTACAACAACACGGGCAGTGATATCTTCGACCTAGGTGCTGGACAAGGTAATCGTGTAGTTGGTAGTACGTTCGCCAACAGACCTGGGGCTTTACGTTTTAATGGCCTTAACGAGCGTCCAGTGGTCACTAACTCCTACGGTGGAGAAGTGGCATTCCGGTTAAGTGACAATATTTCTATTAGTGGATTTGGCACTTACACTCAAGCCATCATCCTGGGTCGAGGAACGGGTGATATCTGGACTTATGGTGCTGGGGTTGCTTTCTCAGACTTCGGTAAGCCAGGTAACGTCTTGGGTCTGTTCGCTGGTGTAGAACCAACCTTAAGAGGTCTGAGCACTGGCGCTCGTCCTATCGGTGGACAAGGTTTTAACCGCGATAACGTCTGGCACTTTGAAGGCTTCTACAAATTTAAGGTGACGGAAAATATCTCGGTGACTCCGGGTGTCATCTGGATTACCGCCCCTGAGCAAAGGGATTCAAACGCAGATGCCGTTATTGGTACCCTCAGAACCACCTTTACCTTCTAAAGGAACCAGCTAACTGCTAAAACTCAAGTAATCTGATAACTTAGCCTCGCTGTAGCGAGGCTTTTTCATTTTTGGACTCAAAGTTGACAATCACCGGTGATGAACCGGGGTATACTGGAACAGGTAGCCTTTATAACTGAATCTCACCAGTGGAACTTTCCTGTAAAACAGAGTATGCACTTTTGGCTCTACTAGAGCTAGCGGGTTGTTACAACGAGGGCGAACCGCTGCAAATTCGACAGATTGCTGCTCAGCAAAGTATTCCTGACCGATATCTCGAACAGCTGCTAGCAACATTGAGGCGCGGCAGTCTAGTACGTAGTCACCGAGGAGCAAAAGGCGGCTATGTCCTAGGGCGGGAACCTTGGAAAATTACGCTTTTTGATGTGATTAACTGTTTGGAAGGTTCAAATGCCAAAGCATCTAAGAGCGATACTTCTCCTAAAACGATAGAAAGTTCGATAGTCGGCGAAATATGGCAGGAAGTACACGATAGCGCCAACGAGGTTCTACGCAAATACACGCTTCAAGATTTGTGTGAAAAGCGGGATGCGAGACGGCAGCTAGATATTATGTATTACATCTAGTTATAAATCATGAGTCATTAAGAAGGTTAGAAAGTGGAAAGTTAGAAAGTGGAAGGTTTAAGGTTTGAACGTTCAACCTGCTGCCTTGGCCAACTTGCAACTCCTCTACTAACCCTTGACCATTAGCAACTATTCATCAACAACAGACTGTCATGCGGATTGCCCAAAACATTACTGAACTTATCGGTCGGACACCTTTGGTACAGTTAAACCGTATTCCCCAAGAGGAAGGATGTTTAGCCCGCATCGTTGTGAAGCTGGAGGGAATGAACCCATCAGCCTCCGTTAAAGACCGCATCGGCGTCAGCATGATCAACGAAGCAGAAAAGCAGGGACTGATTACCCCAGGAAAAACAGTTTTAGTAGAACCCACCTCGGGTAACACGGGTATTGCTCTGGCTATGGCAGCCGCCGCCAAGGGTTATCAACTGATTTTAACGATGCCCGATACGATGAGTACAGAGCGGCGAGCCATGTTAAAAGCTTACGGTGCTCAGCTAGAACTCACGCCTGGAATTCAAGGGATGAGTGGCTGTATTCAGCGGGCGCAGGAGCTTGTCGCGACAACGCCAAATGCCTACATGCTGCAACAGTTTAATAATCCAGCCAACCCAAAAATTCATCGCGAGACAACCGCCGAAGAAATTTGGGAGGATACCGAAGGACAGGTAGACTTCTTAGTTGCTGGTGTAGGAACAGGTGGCACTATTACCGGCGTAGCAGAACTGATTAAACCCCGCAAACCTAGTTTCCAAACGATCGCCGTTGAACCGACCAACAGTCCTGTGCTTTCCGGCGGGCGTCCGGGACCCCATAAAATTCAAGGCATTGGTGCCGGTTTTGTGCCTGCGGTTCTCAAAGTCGAGCTAATTGATGAGGTGATTGCCGTTACCGATGAGGATGCGATCGCCTACAGTCGTCGTCTGGCTCGTGAAGAAGGACTCCTCTCCGGTATCTCCACTGGCGCTGCCCTTTATGCCGCGATTCAAGTGGCTAAGCGCCCCGAAAATGAGGGGCGCTTAATTGTCATGATTCAGCCTAGCTTTGGGGAACGTTACTTAAGTACCCCCCTGTTCCAAGACGCAGAATTGAGAGTGCCGGCTGTCTTCAGTTAACTCTAGAATGAAGCTCTTGTTGTCCAGAGGGTAGGCTGTGCTTTCGGTTGACCATCGCAAGACGATAATGAGGATGATTGGCGATCGTACGCCTCAAGAGTTAAACACTCAGCAGTAGCCACTGAACTTCTTGGATGGAGCAAGAGTGGCAATAAAAATGCCCTCTTTCTATAGGAGAGAGGGCATGAATATTTCAAACGATTTTCACACTAAACATCGTTGTCTATACAAAAACCAAGTTGCCATAGCTCACGTCGGTCGAGTCTTGGATATAAGCAATCACATCATCAGTACCGGCTGCGACAATTGCAGTATCAAACGCCGCCGTGCCAACACCAAAACTACCAAACTGGAAGGAGTACTGACCAATGTTGCCACTGAGGGCAAGGAAATCAGATGAACCTTCCCAATCTGTGATCGTGGCATACCCAGCTCCTTGGTAGGAGTTACCCAGAACGAACACATCAGTTCCGGTTCCACCTGACATACTGTCATAGCCTCCGAAACCGTAGATGAAATCGTTACCACTGCCACCTACCAGGGTGTCGTCGCCATAACCCCCGATTAGGGTGTCATTGCCACTACCACCTTCTAGATAATCATTGCTGGTGTCGAAGAGCGTCGAGGTACCCCCATCGATATAGTCATCCCCGTCCCCACCAATCAGGGTATCAGCGCCCAAGCCACCAAACATCAGGTCATTGCCATAACCCCCTCGCACTACATCAAACCCACTACCACCATCGAGATAATTGTTACCGCCAATACCCTGAAGCGTATCGTTACCAGTGCCGCCTAGGAGTGTGTCATCACCATAACCCCCCAGTAGGTAGTCATTTCCAGCACCGCCATCAATATAGTCATTGCTGAAGTTGTAGGAGTCTGGAGTACCCCCATCTATATAGTCATTTCCATCTCCGCCGAACAGGGCGTCAGGGCCAAAGCCTCCATAAATGATGTCGTTACCCCCATTGCCAAAGACCCAATCGCTACCATCACCGCCTAGCAGGGTGTCATTCCCGTTATTACCGACCAACGTGTCGTTGCCATCGCCGCCGACGAGATAGTCATTACCGTTGTCGTAAAAATCGGGGGGGCCACCATCAATATAGTCGTTCCCAGCGCCGCCCACGATGGTATCATCACCCGACTGAAACCCAGTGGGACCGCCATAAATAACGTCGTTATCGCTAGTGCCAACGATGAAGTCGTTGGTAATCGTTCCTATATAGCCTGCCATTGTCAGTTGCTCCTAATTTTCAAGTAGAAGACACTCAGTCACCACGATGTTTCTCAGAATTAGCCTTTAATTTGGAAGGCTTCCGGTAAAGGTGGTTACCTGTCTATATCTCTGGAGGTCGTACCCCTTATGCAGTTGCTGGAAGAGAATCGTTGTGATTTTTGAGGATTAACTTTCCCAGCTAAAAAGTCTTTTGCTAGAGGTAGCTGTTTATCTATATCTCTGGAGGTCGTAGCCCTTATGCAGTTGTCGGGAAGAATAAACAGATCAAACTGTAGAAATGGATTGGGTATCATCTGAGTCTTTGGCGCTTATCCAACAGCAAAAAAGCCCAGCTGTAAAGCTGAGCTTCTTGTGAGTAGGGCACTTAGGCGGAAACCTTACCTGCGAAGAGTCCCAACAGATATTTTTCTACTAAGCGGCTGGAGGAGCATATTGGGGGACTGAAGATTGTACGCCGGTCAGTAGAACTGAACTAGCTAAGAACAATACATATGCAGCCGAATCAGCGACCACAGCTACTGTGTCGCCTTGGAAGAGAACTTGGGTATCGAGAGCCGAACTGCCAGCCCCAAAATCCCCGATTTGGATGGTGTAGTTTGGAATCAAATTGGCATCCACGACGAGGCGATCGCCCTCAAAAGGATTCCAGTCTGTTATGGTAGCGTAGCCTGCTCCTAGATAATAGGCAACTCCCGCTTCACTCAGAACGAAATCGTCCGCTCCGGTTCCACCTACAAAGGTGTCAAAACCTGCGATGCCGGTGAGCCTGTCGTTCCCAGCACCGCCTAGCAGAGTGTCATTGCCAAAACCCCCCAAAAGGGTGTCATTGCCATTGCCACCGTCAAAATAATCATCAGCCGTGTCGAAGGTAGTGCGAGTACCTCCATCGAGAAAGTCGTTCCCATCTCCTCCCAGTACAATATCAGACCCAAAGCCGCCAAAAATTGTGTCGTTATTAACACCACCTACTAGGAGGTCATTACCAGTGCCACCATCAATGAAATTATTGCCCGCGACACCGTAGATCAGATCGCTACCCTCGCCGCCTAGCAATGCATCATCACCGAGACTACCGTAGATTAGATCATTTCCAGCACCGCTATCGATATAGTTAGGACTGATATCGTCCAAAACCGCTGACGTCCCCGCATAAATGGTATCGTCACCTACACCACCAAATAAAAAGTCAGTTCCAGAGCCACCTTCAATCAGATTATTACCGGCGATGCCAAAGACCACATCGACGCCAGCACCGCCTAGCAGGCTATCATTCCCAAAACCACCGTATAGAGTATCATCGCCATTGCCGCCATCTACATAGTCAGCAACTAGGTCATAGGCAGTAGGAGAGCCACCGTTGAGCGAATCATTGCCATCTCCTCCCAGGACGAGGTCTGACCCTAAACCGCCATATACGGTATCGTTACCGATACCGCCCACCAGTGCGTCACTGCCAGAGCCGCCATCAAGAAAATTATTACCGGCGAAACCATAGAGAGTATCGCTCCCCTCATCACCTATCAGGATATCGTTGCCAAACCCTCCTAATAAGTAATCATTGCCATTGTCACCATCAAGATAAACATTCGCGATGGAGAACGCCGCCGGAGTGCCACCATCCAGGTAGTCATCCCCCTCCCCACCCACGATAGTGTCACGTCCGCCGCCGCCATAAATGGTGTCGTTACCACCGTAGCCTGATAGAAAGTCGTCAGTGCTAGCTCCTAGCAGGCTGTCATTGAAATCAGTTCCAAGAATGATCGCCATTGTTCAGTTGCTCCTAGATTTGAACAAGAGGTGAGAAGTTTACGGGTTCTGGAAATCAGAGCCATCAGCTAGAAGCTTCCTGCTCTTGGTCGCTGTTACTGTCTGTACATATCTCTGAAGCGACTGCCTCTTATGCAGTTGATTCAGAAGATCGAGCGCTATTACTGAGAATCAAGGGTGAGAAACTCCTTTCGTAGATATTTTTTTCAATCTTTATCTCTTGACTCATGCCACTATTACAGCTCTTTTAAGGGAGCTAACTACTTCGATGAAAGTTTAAAAATAAAGGGAAAATATAGCAATAAATGGACAAGGAAATGTAAATCAGCACAGTTTAATTAATGCTTAATTTGAGTTCAAGGTAATCATAATCAGAGCTTAAACTAGTTAAGCATTTTTTTATTTCGCTGTAAATAAGCCTCATTTATGCTTTAGAGCTTACTTCCAATTTATGGCTGAAGCACTCTCATAGAGAGGTAATAAAAAATGAAATATCTAAATGTTTTCATTTTTGGATGAAGAAGCAATACTCCGTTAAACCTTTTGAAGGGAGCCTTTGGAGCTATAAAATAGCTTACGATTTTTTAGGGAGTAGTCACTTTATTGCCTACTAAATTATCATTCAAATACGGCAATAAGAAATAGCCTGTTTTATATTTTTAACATAAAAGAAGGTAGACAAAAATAGAAAAATATGCTTTTACATAACCCACTACTAAGACTAGCGATAATAAAAATGAGCTTAGTATGAAACGTGGCTAAGGAGGGATGAACAAATTCTTTCTAAATTAATGGCTGTGGCTGCTTTATTACTGACCCAGTCTAGCGCCAGTTAAGGGATTACAGATTACAACCGTTCAAATGTCTCGATCCAACCATTACGACACTCTAAATATTAGCCCTAAAGCGACACAAGCTGAGATTAAACAAGCCTATCGGCGTCTTGCCAAGCTGTTTCATCCAGACAGCCAAAGCACAACCGCTGACCCTGATAAAATCGTCGAAGTGAATGCCGCTTACGAAGTCTTGGGTGACCCAACGCGCCGTCGCTTTTATGACGAGCAGCTACGCTCCTTACCTTACCCGCCACCGTACCAGAATCGACAACAGCGGACAGCCGATGCTCAACAGCAGTACCAGCGGCATCGGCAAACCTCACAAGATGCCGATGTCCAGCTGGGTCAATGGTTAGAGCAGGTCTATAAACCTGTGAACCGATTGATTATTCGCATCCTGAACCCTTTAAAAGCCAAAATAGATGAACTTTCGGCTGACCCTTTTGATGATGAATTGATGGCTGATTTCCAGGCTTACCTAGAAGAGTGCCGCCAGTATCTCCATCAAGCTCAGCTTACCTTTCGTTCCCAGCCAAATCCTCCCACTGTAGCGGGTGTAGCTGCCAGCCTCTACTACTGCCTTAATCAGTTAGGAGATGGCATTGAGGAGTTAAACCGTTTTACCCTCAACTACGATGACTACTACCTGCATGTTGGTCAGGAATTGTTTAGAATTGCTAAGGGTTTGCGCTATGAAGCTCAAGACGCGGTCAAAAACTTGGCTTAAATGAAGTTAGGAGGGATAAAGGCTGAAGGGGTCAAAGTTTTATCTCCTTCACCGTTGAAATGTCATCCACGATTGAAATTCATTATATTCTGGAAACAGAGCCCGTTACGGAACTTTACAATATTCTGATTGATTGCCAAACTCATGAAATGCATTATTAACCGTCGCGCTCAGTTTTCCGCAAGTCACCGTTACTGGTTGTCAGAACTGAGTGAAGCAGAGAACATTCAAAAATTTGGTCTGGGTTCCCGGTTCCCTGGACATGGACACAACTATGTCCTGTTTGTCTCCTTAGTCGGTGAACTAGATGAGTATGGCATGGTACAAAACTTGTCAGAAGTCAAAAGGGTGATCAAACGGGAAATCACCAGCCAACTAGACTATGCTTACCTCAATGAGATTTGGTCAGAATTTCAGCAAACCTTACCCACAACCGAAAATATTGCACGAGTTATTTGGCAACGGTTAGCGCCTTACTTGCCACTCGTCGGCATTCAATTATTTGAACATCCAGAACTTTGGGCTGATTATCTAGGAAACGCCATGGAAGCACATCTGACTATCAGTACTCACTTTAGCGCTGCTCATCGGCTCGCTCATCCTGACTTGAGTTACGAAGAAAACAGTGAAATTTACGGCAAATGTGCTCGTCCTCATGGTCACGGACATAACTACCACCTGGAAGTCACTGTTAAGGGTGAAATTGACTCCCGCACTGGCATGATTGTCGATCTAGGAGCTTTACAAAAAGTGATCGACGACTTTGTCGTTGAACCGTTTGACCATATGTTCCTCAACAAAGATATTCCTCACTTTGCCAAAGTTGTTCCTACGGCGGAAAATATTGCCATTTATATCCGCGATTTATTACAACAGCCTATCCAAGAATTGGGGGCTCAACTTTACAAAGTTAAATTGATTGAAAGTCCTAATAATTCCTGTGAAGTCTACTCCTCGGATGCAACAGCACCTTCGGTAATGACGCAGGGAAGAGAGTCTGTTGTGACTTCTGTACGCTGATCAGTGGGGAATTCTAACTCTGAAAATCTTTGCCCCTTGACCTGTGTCAAATCAATATAAGAAATACTGACCAATGAGGGCAGGAAGAGGGTTACTGATGCTATAGTTTGGACGGGTCAAAAACAAACCTTCCGCAAAGGCTGCCCTGAAGATTCTTTCAGGGTAAAGGCCGTTCAGGACATGTATCTACTAGTAGCATCTCACCGATACAATCTGACAGACACTAATCCAGGGAGCAAAAATTGACCCGTAATTTTAGTCAGTCGGTGTACAAGAAAACAGTTACTCCCTTACCCCGCTAGGAATACTTACCAGCAAATGAGTCAACCGATGATTCTGTGGGACAACACAAGAAGAATTCTTGAGTTAGGTCAGTTTTTGCCTATTCATAACTGGAACGATCAACGGCTGTTTAGTAGCTAATGGAGAACACAACCTGATACCTTATCGAGTTGAAGAGGCAAGAGGTTATGAATAATTGGCTGCTGTACTGCGATGTCAAACCTAAGATTCGTCTAGTCAGAGGAACGTATGAAACGCTGGTTCCCTTCCGAGATAACAGTAACCAAGACAAGCCTCTAGAGCAAATATCAACCCCTCCCGTCCGTGCAGCCGATCAGCTGGTAGCACAAGGCGTTGACCAACAAAAGGCAGGCAACCTTGAAGTCGCTGTTGAGTTGTTCAAAAATGCGCTGAGAATTTACATAGAACAGCAAAACCAGCGAAAAGTCGGGAAAGTCCTTCGTTACTTAGGACTAACTCTTTATGCTTTAGGTGATTTTTCCCAATCCATTGAATACGCGACCCGAAGCTTGACCGTAGCGAGAGAAATTAACGACCTGCGTCTAGAGGGACAGATGCTAGATCTTCTAGGAAATTCCCACCGTCACCTAGGAGACAATATGAGAGCGATTGAGCGAGGTCAGCAAAGCTTGACAATCATGCGGCATATCCAAGATCAAGCGGGAGAGGTGGCTGCCCTGAATAATCTTGGACTGGCTTATAAGGCGATGGGGGATTTACCCAGTGCGATCGCCTACCAGCAGGAGAGTTTGAGTATTGCTCAGATTAATAATGACGTTCAATCGACCGAGCAGATTCTCAAAAATATTGGGAATGCTTTCTATGCCATGGGTGATTATCCTCAAGCGATTGAGTATTACCAGCAGCGCCTTGCGATCGCACGGGATTGGGGTGAACACCGCCTAGAAACCCAGATTCTGAGAAATCTGAGTAATGCTTGTTATGCGCTAGGAGATTACACTCAAGCGATTGAGCATGGTCGAGCGAGGCTAGAAACGGCACGCAAACTCAGCGATCAGCGTTTAGAAGAACAAGCACTGGGGTGCTTAGGTGTCGCTTACGATGCTCTCGGGGATTACACCCAAGCCATCCAATACTATGAACAGCGCTTGCAGGTGGCACGCTCTATCCCTGACTCCAGGGTAGAGAAGCAAGCGTTAAACAGCCTAACCATTGCCTGCTATGCTTTGGGAGACTATACCAAAGTGATGGAGTACCATCAGCAAGGGTTAGCCATGCGCGATCGCTAACTATTACCTCCCTACCACCTACGCTTGGGCAATCTCTCCCACCCTCTTCCTAGCTTCTAGTCAGCTTTTTTGCGGCTTATTCAGGCGAAAACCGTTGAAATAAGAAAGGCATTGCGTCTTTTAACAAGTCGTTGGACAACTTTTGGTAATATGAGCAAGAGTTAGTCAGCCTGTAATTGTACCCAGCTGCCTCGCCCAAGCGATAGAATGTCCTACTTAAGATAACGGTGGAGGAAATATGGACCCTATGCAAGAATCTCAAGAGGCTGTAGCCGCTGAAGCCCAAAAGATTAAAGATGCACAAGAGCTGAAGGTAAATGTTGACAAACCTGGTGTGCTCGTCAAACCTCCTGCTCCTGCGCCATCAACCGACCAACCCTGGCAGGAATGGGTGCAAATCGCTTCTGAGTTTTTATCAAAACTGCCCGATTATGTAGGCGACTTTTTTTCCAGCTACCAGAAACCGCTACTCACCGTAGCGCTTATCGTAACGGGTGGTATTACCGTTAAGGTAACCTTAGCCGTGCTCGATGCTATCAATGATGTTCCCTTATTGGCACCTGTTTTTGAACTAGTGGGGATGGGCTACACAGCTTGGTTTGTGTACCGTTATCTCCTCAAAGTAGAGACGCGTAAAGAACTAGCAAACGAGTTTCAATCTCTTAAAGGTCAAGTAGTGGGCAAAGAGGATTCGTAAATTCGTAACTACTGTCTATCATCTCTAGAAGTTTAGAGCCTATTTCAAGGGCCACTCAAATACCAACACTGGTTTAGACACTCGTCTGGTTTTCCGACGAGTGTTTTCTCATCAGGCACAACTCCAAAACAGGTCTAAGGCTGAACAACGTACTTAGAAGGAATCGCTTCCACCTTGCCAGCTCGCGCCATCGCCTGGTAAACCATCGCAGCTACCTCTGCACGACTGGCATTCCGCTTCGGGTTGAGTGTTTTAGGATTGGGATAATTGACCACCAGTCCTGCTTGCGTTGCTGCACTCACCGGCGCTTTGGCGTAGTTAGGAATCTGGCTGACATCTTGATAAGTCTTTAACAGATCTGAGGAAGCCGTAGGCGGAGTCAAACCCAATCCGTTAGCCAAGGCCACTAAGACTTGTACTCTGGAGATAGGTTGGTTGGGGCGAAAAAGAGAGTTAGGGTATCCCTGCAAAAATCCACTCTTGACAGATTCTTGAATAGCTGGTAGCGCCCAAGAATTAGCCTTTACATCTTTAAAGTTCGGTGTCTTCACTCTAGGCTTTTGCTCGAAAGCTTTCTGTAATAATGCCGCAAATTCTTCCCGTGTAATCGAACCGCCGGGTTTAAACGTGCCATTCTGATATCCCTTCAAAATCCCCCGTGTCGCCAACGCTTCGATGTAAGGGCGAGCCCATAAATCTTGAGGAACATCGCTAAACCTGATACGGGATACAGGTTGCGCAGGTGTCTTTTGCGGGGTAGGGGAAGGGGATGCTTCAGTTTGCGAGGGGGCTGCTGCTACTACTACAGGGACACGGGCTGCTGCTTGAGGTGTGGGTACGGCGGGTGAAGCAGGTAAAACTGAAGAAGAGGGAGAAGGCGCGATCGCAGCTGGTGTAGGAGTACTCGTCTGCCGTAGTGTCTCGGCTGGCAATGAAGCCGTTGGTGTTGGCTCCCCTGTTGCTGGTGTCGTGGTATCAGGAGTGGGTTGATTTACCAGTTGGTTAAGGTTAAAGCCTTTGTTCTTATGACTCAGCGTTACGGCAAGAATAGTGCCGATAGTGGCGAAGGCAATCACTATGCCGATTAACTCATCAAATCCGAGTCGAGACGAGTTGGGATCGGGTCGAGGTGAATTCGTCATCGGCACTCCATTGAACTCTAAATCAAGCGATGGGAGATAATTCAGGCTTACTCCCCTCTGGTTTTAGTTTAGCGGCAAAATGCTTCTCCACAAGTCTATCGATTTGCTGAGGCTCAACCTTGATATAACGGGATTTATCTGGCATAAAGACTACACAAGGGCCTTGTTTGCACTGCTTCATGCAACCGGTTCCTTTAATTGCTACTTGCTCTTCTAATCCGTGTTCACGTAAAGACTCTGTTACAGCGTGACACACGGCATCAGCACCTCGCTTGCGGCAGGAGGATTTTTGGCAAACCATGACACAAGCTTTGGTTTTAGGGACAGCAACGGGTGACTGGTTGAAGGATTCAGGATTGGGGATTGGGGATTGAGTAAATGACGGCGACGTAGAGAGTCCTTCTGGAAAGTTCCTCTTGTCCCCAGTCCCCGGTTCCTTAAGGCTCTGTTGCCTTACAGGAGTGGCTAATTTAACTTGAAAGGCTTTTAGTTTCAGTTCCCCCGTTTTAGGCTTGAGCTTCTTCTCGCCAAAAATCTCTATCCAATCTCCGGGTTGGAGAACCTCACGCAAGGAATAGCGCAGCTCTTTAGCCAGCTTGATGTAAAGTTCTCCCTCCGCTACCGCCACTCGTAAGCGCTTAGGTTTTTCTCCAAAGTCACCGACAAAACCGACCAAGCGTCCCTGTAGATAAAAGGGTGAAATTTTTTCTTCTTTGGTCACTTTACTCACGCCTAAATCCTAAATTAGCTTATGTGAGACCTTACACTGACCCTCTCAAGTCCTTAGCCAATGGCTTGAGTCCTACTCAAGAAAACTGCCCACTAAAATTCAACCCATTCAAGCGGACTTGAACGGTATAAAGGGGAACTACTACCCCAGCAGTTAGGGCTAGATGCAAAATCTTTTCTATATAAATCCACGCTATCCTAATTGATAAAGAATGTCATCTATTTCAGTTAACATTTTTTAAATTCGTTAGCACCAGCAGTCAACTTCAAGCGCTCAGGCTTGATAAATAAGCCGTTTAAGCCTACGTTAGCGACTCTAGCGAGAGGGAAGAGGCTATAGGGCTCCTTCCTTATAAGTAAAGATTCTGAAGAGTGAGTTGGAAAAAATTAGCTATAGCAAAAGGCTCCAGGGCTTTTATGCTTACTACTAGCTAGTACGTGGTCGTCTGGGCCGTTAGATCGGTCCTAACCTATATGGCGACAAGCTATAGCTGTAAACTTCAACTGGCTTCAGGGTCAGAATCTTGATGGGTTTGCAACTCCGCCAAGGCTTCAAGCTGTTCATCTAAGCCGCGTAGCTGCTGGTTGAGGGCGGGTAGTGTTTCTAGAGGCAGGGGATAGCGGTAGGAGCGATCGCGAATTTCGTATAACTTTCGTTGTAGCTGCTGAGCCAGCCTTAGGGCATCTTGACCGAGCTTTTCTATCTGTTGGCGCTGGTAGAATTTCAACGCCACTCCCCGTAGCACCTGCAATGTTGCCTCTTCTCCGTAAGTACCGGGCATCACTCTTAACCGCAGCAACAGACATTCTTGTTGATAACGTCGTTCAACCTCTATCTGTTTAGGCTGTACAACAGGGAGCGATGGTAAGTTAAAGATATGCTTGAGCTCAATAATTAAGCCTTGAAATACCGACAAGCTTAATCCTTCGAGTACTGACTGCAAAACACCATCTTGGCTCCATAGCAGCCGACCGTGTTCTGATTGGCGTTCAAAGTAAAGCCGACCTATGCCACCAATGAGTACTCGGCCCAACAACTCTTGCAAGAGCTGTGGAGCTGCTAACGTACCAATATATTCTATCGGGCGAGAAAGATGTAGCGCTGTTACCACCAGTGGTGGTACTGTCTCATCCGATAAGGAAATTTTGGGAACCGATGTGACAGCCGTCGTGGGCGGGGCTTCCAGCAATGAATTATGGAGTACGTGAGACGCTGAAGTTGACTTTACATTAGGCTTGCTGTTATCTTCCTGCGGCTGGGACAGCTGAGGCGGTGTAGCGTCTTTTTCGGCGCAGGGATTAAGTTCATGATTAGAGGTTTGAGCTGCCTCACCCGTTTGAGTCGGTTGCTCAGATTGCTCTGCACTCTGTGGCGTTTCGGCAGTTGGGGGGTGGGATAATTCAGCGTGTTGGGTATGGTTCAAGTAAGCCGACAGCAGCGATTGATGCACCTCAGGCGTAATCTGTTCTGTTTTGAGAGAACAGTTTAAGTAGGCCAAAATGCGACGCACATAATCGAGGGCAGAACTGTCATGAGGCGAAACCATCGCCAGCCTTAGATATTTTCCTTCTAAAGCAACTGGCAAAAATTGATAGTACAGACAGGCTTCAAATGGGAGGATACTATCAATCAGCCGAAACATTTGGTCAGTCGGGAAACCGGAAACTTCGGACAACTGAGCCGAGGATGTCAGTTGAGTATGATTATCGAGTTGGCCTGGGTTGCTGGGTGAGGGCACCATACGAATTGTTCCAATCTAAGTAGCGACTGATAGGATGCCCCAAGAGCGCCAAAAATAAGAATTTTCAGTAAGGGTGGCGGCAAGAAAGTAGCCGGTGAGCCCTACTGAGCTTTCTTCATGGGAGAGTTATCGGTAAAGACATAGTTGAAGAGCTACCTTACCCCTGTCCCTCGGTTTAGGAAGCGCTTCGTAGAGCTTGGGCTGCCAAATAAAGTTTACTCCATTCGCCTATCACCTGGTTTACTTTCAAGTTTAAGTCTTTCGCGATCGCTTCTAACGATTTCCCTGCTTTGCGTTGCTCCAATAACTGGCGCTGTTGGGGTGTCAAACTTTCCAATAATTCCTGCCATTGTATGGGTGTTAAACCTAGGTTATGCTCCTCCAATGATGTTTCCAGCCAACTTGCGACTAATTCTGGCTTAGCTTTAACGGAAAAAACTCGAATCGCATGGTAGCTGATTTTTTCCCGCAGTCGATAAATGTCTTTCACGGGCTTATTGAGTGCTTTAGCGATCGCTTCTTGAGATTTCCCTTGCAGATAAAGCCGTAGCCATTGTGCCGCCTCTGGCCCTAAATTTTCAGTTAAATAGACCTCGAATTCTGTGCGAACCGACTGCCGCAGGGTTTGTTGCTCTTCCGTCGATTGAGCATCTTGATAATCCACAATCGCTTGGTTGTCCAACAGGCTAATCGGTGCATCTGTATCCTCTGGAGTTACTTCCTCCGATACCAATCGCACCTTGTCTCCTTCTGGTACATGGGTCATACCCCCACGCTGAGACCGTCTTAAGAAGTTGACAAATCGATACACCAAGAGGGGTTGGTTGCGAATGGGGCGCAGGCAATATTCCTCAACACTCGTGAGTAATAAGGCTTCACGTAAACGACGGTCTTGTGTACATTGACCCACCCAGGCAATTTGCTTTTGGATATAGCGATCGCTATTTAATAATTCTTGAATAACTTCTTGTAAAACATCCACCACCGCCCGCTGGCGATCGCGGCTCAGGGATACCCAAGTCCGAATTTTATTGCGTAACGTTACCAACCCAGCTAACCGAGTGGTCAAATTGCGATACGCTTTCTCGGGTTCGACACCTAAGTAGCGCTGCTGCAATATTCGGTAGCGATAGTCCATCGCTTGTTTGGCAATCTCCAGTTGCTCCGGCATTAGGTTGTCCAAGCGCTCTACGTCCTCACCTAATAGCCAACGAGTAATAGTTTCATGGAC
This sequence comes from Waterburya sp., assembly GCA_036703055.1. GTDB lineage: Bacteria > Cyanobacteriota > Cyanobacteriia > Cyanobacteriales > Coleofasciculaceae > DATNPV01. The sequence continues at coordinate 18,580 of DATNPV010000195.1, read as the reverse complement.
CGTTGGACTTAGTTCTGGGTAGTCACTTGATAGACGCCTTAGCCAATCCTGCGCCAGTTCGTCTGCCAACCTTGCCATGAGATTGCGCTCCTCAAACCCCTTTTCTAAAGTTTGCATGACAAACCTCTCTTGCTGCACTGTTTTGGTCTTGTGCGTCGGCTGTTTTCTATTCAAACCGATTTATTTATACGATGCAGTGATCGCACTTCCATCCCCTTCGCTACAATCATCACATTCGCCTCCTGATGCACAACATCTACTACTTGAGACCTAGATCGTCTCTTCATGTGACCTAAATCACAATAGGTAGGGTGATCGCTCACTTGCAACAAATGTAAAGATTTGTAAATTTAGTGATGGCTCACTACTATAGCTCTCACTAAGGCCGATGAATTTTATGCAACCTGAAAAAATGGAGTGGCATTTACAACGGTTGAAGGAGGAGCAACAGCTAATTCTTAATCAGATCGACAATGCGATCGCACTGATTGACTCGTCGCACCATTTGATTTTATTTAATCAACAATTTACCCAATTGTGGGGTCTCTCGGCGGACTGGTTAGCCCAAAAGCCCTTGTTTCCAGAACTGTGTGAGCAAATTGTGGCTCACGGGTACTGGTCTGTGGAACAATCCCAACAGCTGCAATCAACGCTTCTACCAGCTACTACCGAAAATGCCGTCTTTTCCCTGGAACAAGCCAATGGCATTCATCTGGAAGTGAGGGTTAGCACCACCTCTACCTGCGGTCGCTTATTCACGTTTCGGGATGTTACAGCCAAAGAACAAGCTCGACGAGATGCCATGCTCATGCAATCGAGTTTGAACGCGGAAATCAAACGTCTAAGATTTTTGCAGGGGTTAACAGAACGGCTACAACCCGCTAGTGAGTTGCGGGAAATTGGGGAATTTGCCTTAGCTTACCTGGTCGAAACAACAGGTGCAGCGTTTGGGGATGTGAAGGTAATTACCGGTGAAGGGAAAGATGCTCGTGCTGGTACAGTTACCCATCGGGTTTCCTCTCAGTTCCTTGCCAGCTACGGCACACCGGCGGTGAGCCAGATGGAAGCCGTACTCAAGCAAGGAATTCCCTATGGACAAGGGCTACTCTGGCAAGTCGTGGCAACTGGCACTCCTCTGTTTGTCGAGGATTACAAAAATCACCCCCAAGCCGTTGACGCCTTTCGCCACCCTGGAATTGGGCAACTGGGTATTTTTCCCATTCCCAGTGCTACTGGCAAAATCATTGGCGTCCTGACGTTAGAATCTCGCTGCGCTCATCAAAAACTTCAGGAAGCGCCTCAACAAGATATGCTGCTAGCCGCTTGCCGTACCTTAGGCGTTGCCATTGAACGTGCTCAGGCTCAAGAACATTTGCGACGAGCGAATGAAGATTTAGAACGGGCGTCTCGACTGAAGTCAGAATTTCTGGCTTCCATGTCTCACGAATTGCGTACTCCCCTCAACAGCATTCTGGGGTTTGCCGATTTATTGCAGCGGCAAACGGCTGGTTCCCTATTGCCTCGGCAACAGCTTCATGTCCAAGCCATTGAAAAAAGCGGTCAGCACTTGCTGCAACTGATTAACGATATTCTCGACCTGTCGAAAATTGAAGCTGGAAAAGCGGATTTTGAGCTAGCACTGGTGTCCATCCCGGACTTGTGTAACCAGTGTCTGAAAATGATTCAGCTTCGTGCTGAGAAAAAACGGCTGGTTCTGTCGCTGGAATTAGACTACCGCCTACAAGAGGTATTGTTAGATGAGCGCCGTGTCCGCCAAATATTGATTAACCTCCTCTCCAATGCGGTCAAATTTACGCCGGAGGGAGGAAAGGTGAAGTTAGGGGGACGGCTGGCTTATGGTTGTCAGCTCAAGAAAGAATTTCGCCCGGATCGCAGCCCCATTAATTGCAGTACTCCGTATCTATGCCTAGAAGTCACCGACAATGGTATTGGCATCCCCGAAGATAAGCTGCATCTGCTGTTCCGACCTTTTCAACAGATTGACTCATCGTTAACTCGGCGTCATGAAGGCACAGGCTTGGGTTTGGCACTGACTAAACGTTTGGCAGAACTTCACTGCGGCACGGTTTCTGTAGAATCGCAAGAAAATCAGGGAAGTACATTTCGCGTCTGGCTACCTTTGACGGAAATGCGCTCTACTCCAGGGGCTGATATTCATAGAAGTGCATCCGAAGCATCCGGTTCTTTACTACCCAACGCCGCAGTACCCCGAAACGATGCGAAACGAATCTTAGTCGTGGAAGATCAGCCGTTGAACCAAGTACTTTTGTCTGAAGTGCTGGAACTTGAAGGGTATGCGGTTGAGTGGATTGATGAAGGTCAAGCTATGCTGGAGAGATTACACTCTCCTGAGGTAACCTCTCAGTCACTCCCGAACTTGGTTTTGATGGATATCCAACTGCCGGAGGTCGATGGATTTGAGTTAATTCGTCAACTGAAGGCTAATCCTCTGTGGCAGAACGTGCCAGTGATTGCCGTCACGGCAATGGCGATGTCTGGCGATCGCGATCGCTGCCTCGAAGCGGGTGCTGATGACTACTTGAGCAAGCCTTTAGACCTGGAAAAACTTATGGCTACAGTACGCTCTTTGCTGGGTGCAGAGATTCCGGCTGCGGATTAGCGTGTAGGAAAATAAGTTGTTGCACCTACATCTTGCAGGGTGAAGTTGGCTGAAAGCCGGGATTTAATGGGTTGCGTCATTAGGAATTGTGAAGGATTTGGAGGGAATCAGCCTACTGGAAGATTGTAATCCCTCGACCTGTGTGATTCAATTATGTTAAGAAAAGTTACATTTTTAATCCTGCTCATGGCCTAGTAGTCCACGAAAGTGGGTTTGACGGGATAGAGGGTGTGTAATGGGGTGAAAAATTGATGGAATCGTCAGTTGAGTGCCCGTCAACATCCCTAGTGCAGGGCAGCGGAAATCAAACTACTATTCAAAATCACTAAAATGCTTGCAATATAAGCTTTTTGGATTTTGACTTCCGCAAAGCAGTACTCATGGGGCTACGGGTAATACCATTTTGGATGCAAAGATTTTAGATTTTGGATTTTTGAAGCCTCGCCAAGAGGTACTTTGAGATCTTCAAATGTGGGAAGTCTGAACCCAAATGGTAGAAAGCCTTATCTTCATCGCTGTGATTAAAAACGCAACGGCAGCAAGATATCAAACAATCAGGGGTATCTAGGCGAACTGGCTACAGTTACTTCCGCGTTCTCTTTTCTCATTCATAACCAGTCAAAGCGATCAATATTTTTTATTACCCGAGAGAGCGGTTGAAATCGTTGGCTGTGTCACTTGCTCATTCTAACCCTTGTTACGTTTATGCCAAACCCTAAGGCACATATCTTGTTAGTCGATGATGAACCGACTAATCTTCTGCTTTTAGAAGAATTAATGCTCAGTGAAGGCTATACTCCTCTGTTAGCTGCCTCAGGAACTGAAGCATTGGAATTTGCCGCCCAGTCAGTTCCTGATTTGATTCTACTGGATGTCATGATGCCAGAAATGGACGGCTTTGAGGTTTGTCGTCGCTTAAGGGAGGATGCCAAGCTACAAACCGTTCCTATCATTTTCCTCACGGCTTTAGATGATAACCAGTCACGGCTCCGAGGATTGGAAATGATGGGAGATGACTACCTTACCAAGCCTATTAATAACCAGTTACTATTAACTAAAATTTCTAGTATTTTACGATTAAATGGGCTCAGAACACAAAAAAATGAGCTGGAATTTAGTCAACGAGTTAAAGCAGAATCTCGGCAGCAAATTGCCGCTGCTTGGGAGATTAATGACTATATTTCCGAAAAATTTCGACTGTTTGTGCCCGAACAATATCTGGAACGTATTGCTCCCAAGGGCGTTGAGTCTATTCAGTTGGGAAATGCTAGAGAAGAAGAAATTACGGTTTTATTCTGTGATATCCGAGACTTTACCACGATTGCCGAATTGCAATCCGCTAAGGAAACATTTGAATGGTTAAATGTTTTCTTTTCCCAGATGAGTAAGGCTATTGCTGCTCATCATGGTTTTGTGGATAAGTTTTTGGGGGATGCCATTTTGGCAATTTTTGACCGCCCCGAACATCATGCTGAAGATGCACTGAATGCGGCGGTAAGCATGTTACAAAATCTGAAAGAGTTTAATCGCGATCGCGTTCAGTATAACTTGGAGCAGGCAGTTAACATAGGTATCGGTATTCACACAGGCACGGCAGTGATTGGAACTGTGGGTTCAGATAAGCGTATGGACTCAACCGTGATTGGTGATGTCGTTAATACAGCAGCGCGACTGGAAGAATTAACTAAACTGTATGGCTGCCAAATCCTTGCTAGTGATACAACATTAGCTCACGTTAGCAGCAGTTTGACTAACACCAACCTCGAAGTTCAGAACCACGATTCAGTTTGGGGTAACCGCCCAAACCCCTCCTATCTTAGCCGCTGGGTTGACCAAGTTACGCCCCGTGGCAAGCGTGTAGTACTTGAGCTTTATGAAATTTTGGGTAATTCTACCCAAGTTCTGGATGTAACAAAAGGGCAAGTTTTGCCACTATACAATGCAGGTTTACAGGCATGGCGTCAAGAGGATTTTACCCGTGCCTTGGACTATTTCCAACAGGTGGTGCAACAAAATCCTGATGACACAATTGCCATGATTTACATCGAACGCTGTCAAGAACACTTAAGCTTGAGGCAGCAACAGGCAGGCACGACTTTGGATGGTTTCATCAGTTATTAAGTAACCACTGATGAACGGCAAAACTTAGGAATAGTTAGACGACTTCACTTTGAGTTCTCCTGATCTATTTCACTAGATAGAGCGATGTAGATCTAACTAATGGAAGAGGCTGGTTAGCCCCTTAGTTTTTCATACTAAGAATATCCAGTAGATAGGTCAAAACAAAGGCTCGATTGGGATAACTTAGAGTCATTTTTAAAACTCTAATTTTTAGCAATTGTCCTCATTTTTACTTCTATCTACCCTCTAATTTATTTTGCTTGAGTTAATCTCAGGAGTTTAAAATGAGCATTGAAGATCGTGTAGAAGCTGTCGCCAAGAATATCGAAGGCAAAATTCAAGAAGCGGCTAGTGAAGTGACAGGTGATCCAAAAGATAAAGCTGAAGGTCAAGCTAAGCAAGACCAAGCCGCCGCGATCCATTTAAGAGAAGACCTAAAAGACAAGGCTAAGGAAGTAATTGACCACGCTTAAATTTCCTGAAGAAGCTCAAGATTAATCAAAATTTATCTTGAGATTAATCTAGAAGACGAGTAGAGTAGGCTTGGCTTACCCTACTCCTTTTCGTAAAGACTGAATGAAAATACGCCTTTATCCTTCACCCTTCACCTGACTCTTAAGTTCAAGACACTTTACTATCTGCTTTGGTTGAGCGCTTGACCGGATTCATCCAATACTCAAAATAACTGAACATTCGCGAAGAAAGTAATGTCAGAACTAAATAAATTAGGGCAACAGCCGCATAAATTTCAAAGGCGCGATAGTTGTCCGCTACAATAAGCTGACCCCGACGCAAAAGTTCTTCAAAGCCAATTACAGCGACTAAACTGGTGTCTTTGAGTAGGGTGATAAACTCATTCCCGAGTGGGGGCAGCATCCGCCGTAAAGCTTGGGGAAAGATCACATAACGCATGGTTTGCACTGTCCCTAACCCTAACGATTGTGCCGCTTCGGATTGCCCGATTTCGATGGACTGGATACCGGCGCGAACAATTTCCGCTAAATAAGCAGCGCTATTGAGACTCAGCGCCATTACAGCGGCTGCAAGGCGACTCAGGCTAAAGTGGATACCTAGTCCTTGCAGCAAGGCAGGTAAGCCAAAGTAAATCATAAAAATCTGCACGAGCAAAGGGGTTCCTCGGAAAAAGTCGATATACGCCCTAGTTAGCCAGCGCAGTGGGGCAAGGGTTGAGAGACGAGCAATGCCAATCAGAGAACCGCCTATCATTCCTAGTAAGACGGAAAACGCGGTTAGTTCAAGAGTGACGAGTGCTCCCTGCAACAAGTTAGGCAAAGCTTCCAAAATGACGCGGGACGCTTTTAGCGGGTTTGTTGAAGCGCCGAAGTTGACGGTTTCTGGAAGTTGTGGGGGTTGGGTGTTAAACCACTTTTGGTAAATTTGGTCGTAAGTCCCATTGCTCAGGATTGTTGTCAAACCTTTGTTAATGGCAGCAAGACGAGGAGAATTTTTAGAGGTAGCGATGCCGTAATATTCTTCAGTCAGCAGTTGCTTGATGATTTTGATACCTTGGAGGTTATTACTCTTGATGGCGTAGAGAGTGACTGGTGCATCGTTGATTACGGCATCCACGTTACCATTGAGCAATTCCTGAAGGGCTAGGGGGGCGGAGTCAAACGTACGTATTTTGGCACCAGGGACGTTTTTTGCCTCTTGAGCTCCCGTCGTACCGATTTGTACGGCTATGCTCTTGTTTTTGAGACTGGCTAAAGAGGTGATGTCATTGTCGTCTGCTTTAACTGCGATCGCCAGTCCCGCTTTAAAATAAGGTCGTGAGAAAGAAATGGTTTTGCTTCGCTCAGCGTTAATGGTGATGGAACTAATCGCTGCATCCATTGTATTGGCTTGCAAAGCGGGGATAATTCCATCAAAGGGCAAACTCTGAAATTCGACCTCAAAGCCACCCGCTTTAGCAACAGCCTTCATTAAGTCAATGTCAAAGCCTTCTAACCCCCCTTCTTTTGCCTGAGACTCCATCGGCGGAAAAGCCGGTTCTGTCGCCACTTTGAAGGTTTCTGTCGCGTGGAGAGAACTCGCACTGAAAACGGAAACGCACAAAATTAGTAGAAACGTTAAGCTGAGAATCAGACCTCGGCGCAGCCGACGAGACGAAATTAATGTATGCATGTGCGTTGTTTCCCTTTGTTCATTCCCTATCAGTGGTCGATGGCTACAGGCAAAGAAGAATAACTCGCTGATTGAATAAGTTTTATAGTTTACTGTGTAGTGCCTTCGAGCCTATTAAATGTAAGAATAATTACAAATCCAAAAGGACGGTCTGTGACTAGCACAAACCGCCTTTTAAATGGTCAGATTCGTTTTACTGATTTCAGTCTTAGCTGCTGGGTGGACAGCCAACCTGAATTTGATAACCGCCCGCCTCGATCACAAAATCATCGAAGTCATCATCTTTTCCGGGAGAGCGGGGTAACCCATCGTCATCCCAAGCGATACGGGTGCCGACAATTCCGCCGCGATCGCCAGAGTCTAAGCTGCCGTCAAATGCGGCGGCTAAGCCGCTTGAAGACAAAACCGTGCGTCTGGTTTGACCGGTGGGGCTGACGGATTCTAGGTAGAAGGCATACCGGGTATTAGCCTTAAACGTGAACTCAGTCAACTGATTTTCTACGGTTCCGCCGCTAACGGTTCCCACATAATCCAAAGTTGTGCCCACGTTGTTCTGCCCCGGAGAGCGAGTCTGAGCCTGTCCCGTCCCGAATTCGTCATAGGGTTTGACTTCTCTAAAGAGTACGGTTTCGGGTTGATTTGTATCTAGATTGAGAATGCCCAGCGTTGACTGGTAGGCTCCGTGGGACTCTTTGAATTCAAATTCGACTGTGGTATCTTCAGGGAACTGAATCACCTGATTTCCAAATGAGTCCTGAGCTCGAACGGGAGCTGCAAAGGAACTAACCAATCCTGTTACCATTACTCCCATTAACAACCCAAGCCCAGCGAGGCTTTTGCTGGTGCGCTTGATCTGTTTCATTGTGATTGTTACTATCTCCTCACTACAAGATTGCTGCTCAATTAACCACGAGGGGAATTGGGGAAAAGAGTTGAAAGTTAGCAAGTAGAAGGTTAAATGTTCTAACCTTCCAACCTTCAACTCAGCTACTACCAAGTTGCCAACTCTGAATAGGAGCGGACGCGATTGACTTGCTCCACGGTGGCTCTCAAGTTATCCGCTTCAGATCTCAACTGTTCAAGTTGACGACAGGCAGTGGGAACTTCAGCGGTTTGAGTAGAGGGGCGTCGGGCAAAGCGGCGGGTAGTCGGGGCACTTTGCTCAATTTGTGCGAGTGCGGCATTGCAAGCCTCAAATGCAGCTTGCCCGTCTCGGTTAACCCGTGTAATGTTCTCGACCAACTGCGGATCGATCTTGCTACCCCCCTCAAAGATGGGTGGGATGTTGTTCCAGATATTGGTTCCTGAAATATCGGAAAAGCTACCAAAGCTGCTCCCGACTTTTTGGGCTTGAGCAGAAGTAGCCATTAGCCCTCCCGCGACAACTGATAGACAGATCATCCACCCTAAAGATTTCATGGCGTTCATGTGATGTACTCCTCCTTAAAACCGAAATGCGGTTCCAGCGCCTAAAACAAATCGTGCCTGATCACCAGCACCAACTACGTCGCGCACAGCTGGGGTAATGACGAACGGGATATTCTTAAAGGGCGCAATGGAAAGACCCAACCCTAAATCTGTCCCCGTCCACTCGGCAATAAAACTGACCGGTCGGGCAACCCGAACTGCCACATTCCCAAACACGTTGACGTTATTATCACCCGCTTTCACAGCCCCGTTGGAGCGGAACTGTCCATCACCGACACCAGCCGTGACGGCAACGCGGCTGAAGGGTTTACTGAGGGAGTCTTGAGTACGGAAAACTTTGGTAATCACTCCATATTTGGACTGTTCAAAGTCGTTGCGACCGATGTTCAAAAAGCCATTCCAACCAATCGCGCCGGCTAAGTCCTGTCCCAATCTACGGTGCAGCTTGGCATTAAAGCCGCCTTGACCGAAGGGGTCGTCAGTGGTTTCAAAGGTATAGGAAAGTTCGGCACCGACGGATTTCGCCGCATCACCTAAACCAATGCCAATTCCTCCTGTACCCACAGAACCGGGATCGTTACGCACGCTAGCTTGGTAATTGCCGCTCATAAATACGGTGTTGTTATCGGCACCATATCCGACGGGAATGTAGATACTCAAGGCTGGCGAAGCCGCGTATTCTTCAACGGGTTCAGGTATCGACACTTGAGGAATGGCTTGCGGACGCGGACAGCGACGAACCTCTCCTTGAGCTAGCTGAGTGGTACCTGAGTTTGCCATGGCGACACAGGTTTTACCAGATGTCGGTTTTGCCGCATCGGCAACTAGCTGGTTCGTGTTAGTCGTCGCTGATGGGGCGGTAAATTCATCTGATCTGAGTGCCTCTGCCTTGGTTTGGACAGCCCCCTGCTCCCGCTGGGCTACCAAAGAAGGATTTTGGTTGGTGGATTCACTGAATTCAGGTTGGCTAACTGAGGGAGTTGATACCTTCGCAGGGCTGTTATCGGATTTGAGAGCTTCAGCCTCTGGGAGTTTTGCCACGGCTTCTTTTTGCCCCTGAACCGCTGTTTTGGTAGTAAGAGCGGATGCAGAATGCTCGAAGGAAAATTCTCGAGTGGAATTTAGTGCCGTTGGCTGTATGGTATTCGGTTTTGAATTTTTTAGTTCGGTAGTGGCTTCAATTCCTTTTGTTGAACTAACGTTAGGGATTTCAACACTAGCCTCAGAACGCACTGGTTTCTGAGTGGCATCTCCGGACGATATACTGTCACTAGCTTGGGCGGCTAAACCTCCAGCTAACAGAGCAGTTAAAGTACAAATGGCCACGGTAGGAAAACGCATAAATTCCTCTCGCTAAACTCACACCACGCTGATTGAGAAATCGCTGTTTCCCAATCAGGCTCTGGTTTTTGCCCTATTCATTGATACAGGCTTATAGGCGTTTATCCGGATTGAATAGTTCCTGAGAATTTCAGCTTAATTTCAGAATTTGCCGAGATTTTACGTAAACTTCATGAATTTAACGTTCCTATGAAAATAGGATTAGAGATGCGGCATACCGTGTCTCTAAAGGAGTCAGGGGAGAGCATTTTTCATTCTCAGTGGCGGTAATTACAGCTCTGAGAGACTTTCTTAAAAAGGCCGTATTGAGCTATCTCATTCCGGTCTTTTTATTCCCTGATAAGAGAAAATTTGAACTAAAAAAATTGAATAGTTTAATTTGAAAATTTATTCGGATACAAAAGAATTATTAGCTCTTTAACCCCTGCTGTGTGTCACGGCTAGTGGAGCGGGGTGAGGCATGATTAATGATGAAATTATCGATCGCAGCCTTTGCAAGGAATTACGGCGCGCCTGGAGAAGTTCGGTATGAATTTTCTCTGGAAGACGAGCTGATTGGTGTTGTTTCTTTCTCTTCTACGCAAGATTATTACTTCCTTCACTTTATTACAGTGATGCCAGACGTTCGCGGAAAAGGATACGGTTCGCTCATGTTAAATACTCTTTGTCAAAAGTTTAATGACAAGCCCATCAGATTGGAACTAGACGCCTCTAGTCCATTAGGGCTAGACAATCTTAGGGCTTGGTACGAAAGGCATGGCTTTACCTATCTGGGTGGCGAGGACATGATTCGCCAACCCTCCTAATATCAATTTGATTTAAGGACAGCTACAGATGGAGAGCTGAGGGAGCTGCGGACGCTTCTTGAAGCTGGGGGAGTGATTTGTCGCAGACATTTAGCGAATTGATATAACAGAGGTGCGATCGCATCTCATGTTCTTGGACCTAAGCTTACTTTAAGGGCACGACATTGTCGTGCCCCTACTGAGATAAACAAAAACAGTAGTATCCGAAATTCCTAAGGCATCCACTCCAAAACAATTCCCACGCGACTATCCTTTTCTTCCCTGGAATTCTGCTTCTGAATATCGGTAGACAGGCGCAAATTGTGAGTAACCGCATAACCAAACGACAGCGTTGTGATACCCACTTCATCTCTATTGCCAGGAGACACAAAACTCTGAGTTAAGGAAACATCTGCTGCACCTGTGCGAGACAATGCCAACATTAGCTTTGCACCCACATTTACCCCATCGGTTGAGAAGTTACCCGTTGTCAGATTCCGATAACCCACTTGTGGTGCAAAATTGACATAACTGCCCAAAGGAAGCACGTAGTACCGCAAATCTGTGCCATACGATTCGCGCTTACCATTAAATGACCGTTGATAATCCCCACTTACCGTTAAGCCAGTGCGACCAATAAATACATCTTCCACCCCAACATTGAATCCTGCCGCCTGTCCCGTGGAGGGAAACTGAGAGTAACCTAAGCGCACACGAGTGCGAAAACTTGGATCATGGCGAATCTCGTCTAAAACATTGGGCACCTGACGCAACCAGCGCTGTAAAACTGGACTATTTTCAATAATTTCTGGGCTTAAATCCAACTCCTGTGCCGCTGGCTTGGGCGTCGGTTGAGGTTGGGGAGTTGCCTCGGTTTGACTGACGCGCGTTTCCTCCCCAGCAAGACTACTCCTAGACGGCGCTGAACCATAGCTGGATTCTGCTGCTGTATTAGTCTCCTGCTTTATAGGCTCCGTTTCTAAGGAAGTTCGAGGGGATCTATTTTCTGCCACCGGATTGAAGATAGAACTGGGAGACTCCGCTGGTGCTGCTTCACCCCAAGCTGGTGCAGCTACCAAAAGCCAACTTATCCCCAGCAATCCCCACGTCCATTTCAGTCTCATCCGTTATGCCTTCGCGTCACAGCCATTTACAAAAAAAGCGGTTCTACCAGATGCAGAACCGCCGAGATCACAAGTTAGCGGAGCAAACTTTATTTAGCGGGCAACCCCTTGGATTGAAGTCACGTCAATGGGCTTCATCAGGTACAGCCGCAATAACTGCCAACCAGTGGAGATGTAGAGGGGCAGCTTTTGGAAAAGTTGTAAGAGTTTGGGTGTGTTGGAAGATGCGATCGCACTCAGCTTCTCATTATTCTTCACGCAGGTTTCCAAGCGTTCATAAAATTCCGGATTATCGACATCCAGAACAACTGGGAACACCCGTGCAGACGTTTCGTTCGTCTTCTCAATCACATACCTATCATACTCACGGGCATCTAGCCCAATTGAGGCATAGAAGTCAGACCGCTGGATGTCGTTAAGATACATCGTCGCAAACACCGACAGCAAGAAGAAGCGACTCCACAGTTTTGCCTTCCAATCATTGAGGTGCTGAGGCTGTGCCCTCATGATGGCATCAAAGAAATCACCGTGACGGTTTTCATCCTGACACCAGTTTTCAAAGAAGCGGAAAATTGGATAAATCCGATCTTCGGGGTGCTTCTCCAGATGCCGATAAATCGTGATGTACCGCCAGTAACCAATCTTCTCTGAGAGGTAAGTCGCGTAGAAAATAAACTTCGGCTTAAAGAATGTGTACTTACGGCTCTTGGTTAGGAATCCCAAATCCAGCGACATATTAAAGTCGGACATCGCCTTGTTCAGGAACCCGGCATGACGTGCCTCATCACGAGACATCAGCATGAAGCACTCTGCCAAAACGGGGCTTTTGTCTTTCAAACGGCGTCCCAGTTCTTTGTAGAGCAAGAAACCAGAAAACTCCGCCGTACAGGAGCGCTCTAAAAACTCGATAAACAAGCGGCGCGTTTCCCCATCAATGTGATCCCAGGACTGTTCAAACTCAGCATCCCGGACGAAATGGTGGCGATTGTAGTCAGCCCGGAACTCTTCCAAGATGGCTCTGAGCTCGTCCTCATTGGGAGAGATGTCCATCCGCGCCATTTCATCAAAGTCGGTGGTATAGAACCGGGGCGTCAGTAACGTTTCCTTCGCCGGGACTTTCACCCCTGGTCGCATTTCTTCAAAGGCTGGTTTTTTAAGAGAATCTACCATTTTAAGCGCTGCTCTTTATCTTTATCTGACGATTCTGAATTGAGTGGGGTGGCGATATATACGTGACTGGATGCACGCTTATACTGAACTGCTTTTAGAGTCTACCAAGGTCTTGCTGTGTGAAAAATGCCGATTACGTTAAGAGTTGCAACGTAACTTATAGTTATGTGACATTTTTCGCTTTTACTCTACCTACATCAGGATGCCATGTCAGGGAACATCCTGCTAAGCTGCTCTATCTACGTGGATAACCACCCCGTTACTAATGCAGTAACCAATGACTTGCAAGCATCATTCAGTTTCTATCCTGATAGCAGATAGTAACAAAACGGGCAATCTTAAGATAAGGGGTTTATAAATCTGAGGCATATATGAACACTACAAACAGTGAACGGATGGTAACATCCTACATTCTTTGTGCGGTTTGGTTTTTTGGGTTGGGAGGACTCCATCGTTTATATAACGGCAAGATTGGTACCGGTTTGTTGTGGCTGTTGACGTTTGGTGTGTTTGGGTTTGGACAGTTTGTGGATATGTTCCTGATTCCCGGTATGGTTGATGAATACCAACTCAGGCTCATGGCTAAAAACGGCTTAGGGCCAAATGGTTTGCCGATGAGTCAACCCACCATCAGTGCTACCTATACTCGCCTCCCTTCTGAACCCCTTACGGTTAAGTTACTCAAAGCTGCCCATGCCAACGGTGGCAACTTGTCAGTCACCCAAGGAGTGATGGCGACAGGAGCTAATTTTGCGGACGTGGAAGCGGCGATGCGAGAGATGGTTAGATCAGGCTATGTCAGCGTGATGAACCACCCTGAGACAGGCGTAGTCCTTTACCACTTCCACGAACTTTAGGTAGCTGTGGCTAATTCCACGCCAGCCACTTCTGAGCGTTTAGCCGTTGCAGGGTGTAAAACACTAACAAATCTAGCGTCACCTTACGCTCATCAATCATGAAAGACTCTAGAGTGCTGGGGTGAGTACCATTAGTGGCGTAGGAGAACGCTTTTTGCTTGTTGATGTCTTCATCGGGGAAATAAACGTTAAATTGACGCCGCCCCGATTGCCAACTACCTTTTACCTGCCAGCAGTTACCATTCTGGCTCAAGCCAGGAATCTGAATTTTGTCTTTGACAAAAGAAATTTCTAAATCACTGATACCTTGTTCGGCAAAAGCGCTCTTCAAGGCTGGCAGGTATTCTTGCTCGATAAATTCATTAAAGGGCTTGTCCTCAAGTGCGGGTGGCTTCTCTTTCTTCGCTTTAGCTGCTGTGGCTGGCTTGTCTCCCGCTGCCTTGGCGGGTGGCTTCTCACGAGCCGGTTTAGCGGCTGGCTTCTCCTCATCTTCCTTAGCGGCTGGCTTTTTATCTGCTTTGTCTTCGGCAGACACAGCAGGTTCTTGCACGGAGGTTTGACTGGTGATGTCTCCCGGTTCACCTACAGCAGTGGGTTTGTCCCCAACCGCATTAGGGTTGACATCGGGGTTCGCCGCTTTCGGATCAGGCGCATTCGCTGAAGGAAAATCGGTTGCCTGGGGTTCATCCGAACTGGGAGCATGTTCAATAGAGGCAGCTGGAGTTCCTGATTCTCCAGCATTGGGATTAGGAGAAGGAGACTTAACTTCTGCTACCTCTGCCTCTGGATTAGGACTTTTCTCTTCTGCCATAGCTCAAGTGTTCCTTATCTCTAAAATTTGGGCGATCGCTTCGATTTGGGTTTTTAGTATATTTCTCTTTCATCTTGACATAGGATGGTCAAGCTTTAGCCAACTATGATTGGGTTTCAAATGGCTTACAGATTTATCGCTTTGTTATTGAAAAAGCCTATGAATCCTATAAGAATTCCCCCTGCTGAACTTGAGCTAAAAATACTTCCATACCTTCAAAAAGGTTGTTTAGCTCAAAATAATTTCTTAATTCATGCAACAGTTATCATGAGAATTCAATTCAGTAATAGGCTCAGACATAAAAGTAAGGGCACGACAATGCCGTGCCCCTAAGTTTTCTAATTCAACTCAATCAATGGAGATGAATTAGCTGCAAAGGATTGGTTGCTTCAGCCCCCCGCCACGGCTGGTACAATGCTCACTTCATCGCCTTCTTTGAGGGGTGTATTGGTTCCATCCAAAAAGCGGATGTCCTCGCTGTTTACGTAGAAGTTTAAGAATCGACGGGGTTTGCCATTCTCATCACACAGGCGAGACTTGATCCCAGGACAGCTACTTTCCATGGAGTCGAGTAACTCACCAATGGTGTTGCCCGTGCATTCAATCGTTGCCTGTTCGTTAGTAAATTTCTGTAGAGCAGTCGGAACTAAAACTTTGATAGCCATAGATTCGTTGTTGGTCGTTGGTAGTTGTGGTTAAGCATGAGAGTTGTAGGGAATTCTTGGGTTACAACTCTCTTTGAGGCACCCTAAGTTTTGGCAAAGAGGCACCGCCCCTACCCTGATCAAGACTTAAATCAGAACTTGTTGCCATTCTAGACGGTCGAGAGTGTGCGAGCGCTCTAATGCCCGCTCAAAACTATCCAACTTCGGCTCAATCGTCAAGGGTTCGCCAATGTAGCCTTGAACGGCTTCTTGAGTCTTCAAACCGTTGCCAGTAATGTAAACCACCGTGGTTTCATCCGGGTCAATTTTCCCAGCTTCCACCAATTTCTTCAACACGGCGATGGTTGTACCCCCTGCCGTTTCAGTGAAGATGCCTTCGGTTTCTGCCAACAGCTTCATCCCTTCCACAATTTCCGCATCGCTGACGGATTCAATATTGCCACCTGTTTTTTGAGCAATGTCCAAGGCATAGACGCCGTCGGCTGGGTTACCGATGGCAATGGACTTGGCAATCGTGTTGGGTTTAACTGGTGTAACAAAGTCCCGTCCATCCTGGAAGGCTTGAGCGATGGGTGAGCAACCATCTGCCTGAGCTCCACTGAAGCGGACAGGTTTATCTTCAACCAAACCCACTTGAACAAATTCTTGGAAGCCCTTGTAAATCTTGGTAAACAGGGAGCCGGAGGCGAGGGGGGCAACAATGTGATCCGGTAGCTGCCAACCTAATTGTTCCGCAACTTCAAAACCAAGGGTTTTTGAGCCTTCGGAGTAGTAGGGGCGCAAATTAATATTGACAAATCCCCAGCCATGTGTGTTAGCTACTTCACAGCAGAGGCGGTTGACTTGGTCGTAGTTGCCTTGCACCGCCATAACTGTAGGGCTGTAAATTAGGGTACCGAGAACTTTACCGGCTTCTAAATCAGCAGGGATGAAGACGCAACAGTCAAGACCTGCATGGGCCGCGATCGCAGCGGTAGAATTAGCCAAGTTACCCGTACTCGCACAGGATACTGTCGAGAAGCCTAATTCTCTTGCTCTAGTTAGGGCAACGGACACCACCCGGTCTTTGAAGCTGAGGGTGGGCATGTTAACGGCATCATTTTTGATATAGAGGTTTTTCAGACCCAGGCGTCGCGCGAGGCGATTCGACTTCACTAAGGGTGTCATTCCCGTGCCCACATCAATGGGGTTGTCTGTCGTAACGGGTAAGAAGGGGCGGTAGCGCCAAATGGAATTTGGCCCTGCCTGAATCGTTTCGCGAGTCACATGGCGACGGAGGGCGTCGTAGTCATAACTTACTTCCAGGGGACCGAAACACAGTTCACAAACGTGTATGGCTTGGGGTTCGTACTCAGTACCACACTCTTTACACTTCAGAGCTTTGAATGTAGCAGATGTCTGTTCTGTCTCGAGTTTGGTCGCCTGGGTCATGGCAGTACTCCTCTGTAGTCCGTAGATCCGTCAACAATCGCTTGATAGTAACACGGGTTACAAAACCCGTCAAACATACCCGACTTTTTTTGTCGGGATTAATTTTGTGAAAGTTTCTCCTGGCGCGAGTTCCTCGTCTCTACTTTCGTCCTCCTGGGGTGTAGCACCAATCCCTTGGATGACGAGGGTTTCGGAATCTCTCGCTGAAGGTGAGCTGGGGAGGGTTGAGATAATTTGGTTAGAAAACCCTTTGCCACCATGCGGCGGTAAACCTCTTCCCATATAGGGAGGGTACTGTCTTCCTGTTGCCAGTGGACTACGGACGCTTCATCACACCAGTCCTGAATGCGCGGCATAACGCTGCGGTGTGCGCCTGAGTTGCGGTAAATCTTCATTGCCGCCTGTTCCTCCCAAGCCGTCATCGTCCAGAACGTTTGGTTGCCGTCTCTCAAAAGCTGACCTCCTAGAAACCCAGGAGTGTTGATACTCTGCCTGGTCGTCAGCCAAACGCTCCACAAGAAGAGTGGTAGGTATAGAGGCGATCGCAGATGTAGGCGTGTGACTGAAATAAACACCATTGATAACTTCTCCTTGAAATGACCCTTATATGCAATTAATTTAATAATACTTTCAATAATAGTCAACCAATTGCATATAGATTCGGGCAATTTCCCGAGCAGTCGTCATGATTCAGAAGCTTGTCAACCGCCACTAACGGGAGGAATCAGTACAACCTCATCGCCATTTTGGAGGATGGTGTTGGGTTCAACGAACTGGAGATTGATACCGAAGCGGGTGAGGTTGCGCCACTGTTCGAGTTCTGGGTGTTGGGCGGCGAGGGTGTCGAGTACAGCGGATATAGGTGTTTGTGGGGGAAATTCCAACGCTAATTCAGGAACGCCGTAGGCTTCTTGGTAGGCGGCGAAAAGTTTGACTGTCACGGTGACTGAAGAGTTAGACATAAGATTCTGATAAGAGAGAGATTGCCTCACAGGAGCGAGATACACTTAGGGTACGTCTCGATTTGAGCTTAAATCCATAACAAAGAGACGCAGCGAATTGGTCATGGTGCAACAGACTAGCGAGGTACTCGTACTGGAAGATGGACAAGCGCCACCTTCAGGTATTAGTAGGCCACCCCGAAAGCCCAATTGGTATGACACATTTAGTTACATCGCGAATCCCGATCGCTTCTGCCGCCAAAATCTAGAAAAATACGGCCCCATCTTCAGCACGGGTGTTTTTGGTGGTACTACCATCTTTTTGGGCGACGCTAGGGCAATTCAAATGGCCTTTAACGGGGACTTGCAATATACAGAAATTGCCTTGCCAAGCACCACGATGGATATGTTCGGCGAGTACAGTCTGTTTCAGCGCCCCGATTTGCATCGCCCGCGCAAAAATGCACTGAGTCCTGGTCTAACGGGTCGTGCACTGGATGGATACCTGCCTCATATTAATGATGCGATCGCGCAGGGTATCCAGAGCTGGGCTACCCCTAGTAGGATGGCACTGTACCCAGCTGTAGAACCAATCTGCTTTGACGTACTGGTTCCGCTGCTGCTGGGAGTTAGATTGGATGACTCTGATCCAGCAACGTTTGAGGGATTGCCTGTATCCTCCAAAGCCGAACTGAAGGCGCTGTACAAGACATTCTTTGATGGTTTCTATGGCCTTTCCAAGTGGAAATCCCCACTCACAGCTTACGGTCGGGGGGTAAAGGCACGCGCCGCACTGATCGACTTTATGCGTGCAGTTGTGAGAAAGCGGCGGGCTTTAGGCGGAGGCATTGACCCCACGGCGGACTTCCTCTCGATGATGCTGGCTAGCCAGCAGGAAAACCCCGATGGGGTTTTGAGTGATACCTTGATTGAGAACCAATGCCTGTTGGAGTTGTGGGCATCCCACTACAATATCTCCGGGCTGGTGTGTTCATTAATGTACCAAATCGGACGTCACCCACAGGTGTTGCACAAACTGCGCGAGGAGCAGGCACGGGTAGTAGATGGACAGAGCAATGTCAGCGCGTTCTCATCCGCTCATTTGAGGCAGATGGAATTT
>DATNPV010000186.1:0-10137 GCA_036703055.1 Waterburya sp. | reverse complement strand
ACAAAGATAGCTCTCAACGCCCTTGTCCAGTGCTTGCCGACTCTGCGCCTCGATACGGATGAACTGATTTGGGAGCCGAATTTAGCAATGCGTGGTCTTCGCACGTTGCCTGTTGCATTTTGACAATAGGTCTTGGGCATCGGGGGGTAAATCAACAGCGTTGAGCCTGTAACCGAGAACGGTCATGACGCGGGCTAAAAACGTTTGTACTGATTGATGCTGATTAATACCAATTTCCTCAATGCTTGCTACAGATGCTATCCTGGCTCTCCCCTTACTAAGCCCTGTTGGAGGGTGGATGTGTGGCGCTATTTGATGAAATTGGTATAACAGCACTGGTCTGCTGGCGTTCTCGCTAAGATGGGAGTTGGGTGTTAGATGTGGTCTTAAACAAAGATATCCCTACTCCCCCTCCCTATCGACGCTCTGCGTGACTGGACTGTCGCCTTGGATCTAGCTACTCTTTGGATTTACGTTGCTCCTCCCGTAGCGGGTGCAATTATTGGCTATTTCACTAACGACATAGCCATTAAAATGCTGTTTCGCCCCTACAAGCCCATCTATATCGGTAAGCGTCAGCTACCGTTCACACCAGGTTTAATTCCTCGCAATCAAGAACGCCTTGCCAAGCGAATTTCTGACACCATTATGGGGTCGTTGTTGACACCTGATGAGTTACAAAACCTGGCACAGCGCCTGCTGCAAACAGAGCGGGTTCAAGGAGCTCTGCTTTGGCTATTACAGTTGGCGCTGGAGCAAGTCAATGTAGATAAGGAGCAGAAAACCGCTAAAATTCTCGCCGGTATTCTGCGTGATTTACTCGGTCAATCCTTACCTCGCTTGCTCAAGGTACTGGCTCGCCGTGAGGATTTCTTGGAAGACCAAATTAACCAAATTTTTGACCAGGTTTTATTGGACTTCCAGCTCACGGAAGAACAGGCACGAAAGCTTTCTGACTGGCTGTTACAAGTTGTGCTACCCCCTGACGTGATACGACAAGCACTGGTTGATTTTTTGACCGACCGAAATATTCAGATTATTGATGAAGGATTTCGGGAAAAGTCGAGTGGAACTTATTGGGTGGTGGCAAATTTATTTGGTTTACGCAACACTTTGGCACGTTTGCGAACGTATTGCTTGGATGAGAAAGATGCAGCCAATGCACGTCTGGCTGAATTATTTTTATCTCTTTCCGTTCGAGAGCGCTTGCGAGAGTGGCTGCAAACTGTCTCACTGCAAAATCTCCCCGTTTCAACCGTCCGACAGCTCCGTAAAACAACACGAGAAGCTGTTCGCAGCTATGTTCAAGAACGCGGTGCTGATGTACTCAAGGGATTAGGTGAATCGATTCATTGGGAACATGTAGCTGTGCTAATTCTCAATCGGCTACGCGCTTCGGCAGCTGTGACAACATCGCTAGAAGTTATTAGTAAAGAATTGGCATTAATTTTAGAGCGCTATTTGGAGAGAGATTTAGAAAAACTTGTGACGCAGGTCATTCCAATTTTATCGATTGATCAGGTGATTGTTGACCGAGTTAAGGCAACGACTCCTGAAGAGTTAGAACTCACCATTCAAGGAATTGTGAAAAATGAGTTACAAGCTATTGTTAACTTAGGTGGAATTTTGGGGTTGATTGTTGGGTTAATGCAGACAGGTATACTCCTGCTTCGATGATTGTTAGAGGACGTCAATTGTTTACCCTATTATTGGTTTGACCGCCGCCGATTCTACCCCACCCCAGCCCTCCCCATGAATCAGGGGAGGGAGTTAACACGAGATGGAGGACGGTTAATTTTGAAGCTTAAGCGGTTCATGCCAGGTCAAATAACAGAATTTCCGCATCGTTGGTCGCTTCGATGACAACATCTGTTTCGTTGCTGATAGCAGCTCCATCGCTGGTATCTAGAGGCAAGCCGTTTAATGTGATCGCACCCCGCGTCACTTGTACCCAAGCATGACGTTGAGGCTTGAGGGTATGGGAAACGCGATCGCCTTGATTCAAAACCGCCGCATACAAATCCACATCCTGATGCACTGTAACTGCCCCCTCTCGTCCATCTCTAGCTGCTACTAAATGAAGTTTTCCTGGCGTCTTATTTGCCGAAAAATTCCGTTGTTCATAGCTTGGTGGCAATCCTTCCTTGTCGGGCAATAGCCAAATTTGTAAGAAGTGAACTGGAGTAGTTTCCGAGTGATTGAACTCGCTATGAAGGATTCCTGTACCTGCGCTCATGCGCTGTACCTCACCCGGTTGAATCACTGAACCGTTACCAATATTGTCCTTGTGTTCTATGGCTCCGTCCAAGACATAGGTGATGATTTCCATATCCCGATGTCCATGTGTACCAAAACCTGCACCCGGACTGACGCGGTCTTCATTAATGACCCGCAGGGCACGAAATCCCATATGCTTAGGGTCGTAATAGTTCGCGAAAGAAAAGGTGTGGTAAGTATTTAGCCAACCGTGATTAGCATGGCCTCGATCTTCAGCTTTGCGAATTGTAAGCATTTTGTACTCCAATCTGATTTACCCAAAAATTGGTTTACTGGTCAAAGTTGGGTGTGAGTGCCATCGCAATACGGGGGATTACTTGTATATTTGCAGTTGCAGAGTGCTACCCGCTTTTGCTCAGTTATCTCAATGGCAACAGCTATACAAGTCATGCACTCAAAATAAAGAACTGTTTTTTGACCTTTGACTTTCTTGGGTATTTTTTTTGCATATTTATACTTTAAACTGGGTAAGGTTAATATGGAAAGTATGCACTTTAAAGTAAGGTAGTACCCAAAAAGATACTATGGAAGCCAAAGTAGTCAGTACACACAGAGTCAGTTGTCCGGTGGAAAGAACCTTGGAAGTCATCGGGGGACGCTGGAAAGTCTTGATTCTTCGGGAGTTGTTTCAGGGCGTGAAGCGCTTTGGTCAATTACACCGCGCTTTACACGGCATTACACAAAAGATGCTCACGCAACAACTGCGAGAGATGGAGGAAGACGGCATCATTCATCGAGAGGTTTACTTACAAGTTCCGCCTAAAGTGGAATATTCGTTAACACCACTAGGAGAGAGCTTGAGGCCAATCATTGATGCAATGCATGAATGGGGAGTCAGGCATCTGGAAGAGCAGACAAAAGAACTTTAGACCGCACAGACGCAGAAATAGTAAAATTATGTTGAGTCTGCATTGATTGATAGTGATCAACACAGACATAGCACCAAAACTGAACCTTGCTTGCCGTGACTGGTACTTGAGCCAGCAAGGGCGAAGCCCTGGTCTTAACAGGGTTGATACAGTTGGGGGAGTTGAGTGAACTGTAAGTACCAGATTAGCTCGTTCTATCTTTAAAATTATGCAAAGTCCAATTCTTCTTTGCATTATTAACTTGTAAAAATGAATTCACCAAACAATTCTCGTACAAAACGCTCAACGCTAACAAAGGCGGAGTTAGAAACCACTGTTGTTCAGTTAAGAGCTGCCCTAGAGAAAGCTGAAAATGTAGCACAGAACCAAGAAAAAAGTTTCGCTGACTTAAAGGGTGCTCGCGAAGAGTCACAGAAAAGAGAAAAGTCCCTGCAAGCGGAGTTAGAAACCACTGTAGCTCAGTTAAGAGCTGCCCTAGAGAAAACTGAAAATGTAGCACAAGACCAAGAAAAAAGTTTCGCTGACTTAAAGGGTGATCTCGAAGAATCAAAGAAAAGAGAAAAGTCCCTGCAAGCGGAGTTAGAAACCACTGTAGCTCAGTTAAGAGCTGCCCTAGAGAAAACTGAAAATGTAGCACAGGACAAAGAAAGAACTTTCGCTGACTTGAAGGACGCTCTCGAAAAATCGCACAAAAAAGAAAAGTCCCTGCAAAAGGAAATTTCTGATCTACAGGCCGAGCTAGATCAGCAAAAAAAATCAATCCAGAATCTCCAAAAAGAGCTAGATAAAACTGCTGGACTTAAAGCAGAAATTGAGAAGGTTAAAACATCAGCGATTCAGCTAGCCCAAACCAATGAAAAGTTGATTCAGGAAATCGACACTTTGAAAAAAGGAAACGCAGAATTTAAAACCCAAACTCATACTAATAATAGTCCTAGTTCGCCGCAGAAACAGGGAAGACCTATTCAAAAAGAGAGCGACAAACCTGCTGATTTTGCAACAAAGAGTTGGCTGCTTTAAGGGTCTGCCTACAAGTTTAATGAATATAATTAGGTTGTGCGGAATCCCATAAAAAAAACCCGGACATTTGACGATTATCGTTGTCCGAGGCCAGTTGAGTTAGCGACTAACTAAAAGTTTTTGCTTTAAGCCAGCTTAGGTTGTACTCCTTTCTCAAGTAGACGGATAATTGATGCCGTCTCCAGAAGGCCTATGAGTACACCGTTTTCACGAACAACCGGTAAATACGCCAGCTTTTCTTTTTCTAAAAGCGTTACAACATCTAGCAGAGATTGGTCGGATTTCACCGTTGTGTAGTGAGTAACAGGCTGCATCAGGTCTCTCACTTTAATGGCAGGCCATTGAGAAGTTGGTACGTTTTTCAAGTCATCGACGATCAGAGCACCCAACAATCGACCTTCTGCATCGGTTACTAAGAATTTGTGCCATTCATCTTTCCCAATAATGTACTCGTTGACAAACTCTCTGACAGACAAGTCAGCAGGTACTATTGGGCTGTTGGGAATTACAGCATCTTCAGCCTTCAAAGCCGATAACTTATTGCGGAGGGTGGCTGATTGAGCCGAGTAACCCGCATTTTGCAGCAGGAACCAGCCGACCAACAGAGTCCAGAAGCTACCAAAACTGCTGATTCCCAAGATCGAGAGGAATCCCAAAATAATGCCAATTCCCCCTAAAACCTGACCAACACGGCCGGCAAAAACAACGCCTTGATAAGGATTACCCGTGATTTTCCAGACCAATGCCTTGAGAACATTGCCTCCATCCAACGGTAGGCCAGGAATTAAGTTAAACAAGGCCAGAATCAAGTTAATGTAAGCTAGCAGGTTAACTATCGCCGCGAAGATTCCGAAGGTAGTCAGACTGCTGCCAATCACTGTAAACAGAGCAAATAGCACCAAGCTAACCACTGGCCCAGCGATCGCCACCCAAAAGGCTTGAGTAGGAGTTTCTGATTCTTTTTCTAGCGCCGCTAGACCTCCAAAGAGAAACAAATTGATGGATTTCACCTCAATCCCCTGCTGCATGGCAACAAAGCTATGACCCAATTCATGCGCTAAGACGGAGGCGAACAACAATAGTGCAGCCACAAATCCGAGAAGTAGGGATAACCCACCATTCAATCCGGTGAAACCTAGTAGGTAACGTCCAAAGTCAAAGGTTACCAAACCCAAGACTAAAAACCAGGACGGATGAATATAAAAAGGAATTCCAAACAAATTGCCCACACGAATACTGCCGTTCATCTGCACGACCTCAATTTTTATATCTCAAAAGGTTTTGTTAAACACGTCTCTTACTATGGTTCTATAGTAACGAAATGTAAAATATTTTTTCATCTATCCACTGTCGTAAAATCCGTCCTTACCCGTTCGGTTTTGGCAATAATTTCACCTGGAATATCTCTCTTTGGATTGTCATAATAAAATAAGGACTGCTCTTCATGCCTTCTGAGACATCCTGGGCGGAGAGCACAAAGGAATCCCTCTATTAATAACTCATAGCTCATGACTGTCTTTGAAACCAATATCGCCCGCTCTTACCAGCAAGAAGACATTCAGCACATTCTCAATATTGCGATCGCACGTCAGCCTGATGGGGGAGAATTGTCCCGCGAGCAGCTTGTAGAAATTGCCGCAGAATTAGGTATTTCTACAGATAGCCTTATCCAAGCTGAGCAGGAGTGGCTCCTTCAGAAACAAGAGCGGCAAAAGCATCGCGAATTTAATCTTTATCGGCGTAGTCGGTTTAAAAAACGGTTAGCAAAGTATTTAATTGTTAATACTTTTTTAATAGGTTTAAACCTGCTCACTGTAGGCCATCTTTCTTGGTCTTTATATATTTTACTGTTCTGGGGTCTTGGTCTTGGATTCAACGCTTGGAATACTTTTCAATTAGAGGGAGAAGACTACGAAAGAGCCTTCCAAAAATGGTATCGCCAGCATCAGCTCGCACAAGTAGCACGTACCGTTTACACCCGTGTTAACAACTGGCTCAAAGCAGTTAGCTGAAGTGAACTTGATCAAAGCCATGTTCAGAGAATAAAGTTGAGCCGAATGGCACTTATGCAGATGTTTTTAGAGGGCAATAAATAGATATAAATTACCTTGTTAATCCAGGGTTAGAGTAGTCTTGACATCCTTTACTACTATCCATAATGCACAAGATATTCTGTAACTTGAGGCAGAGACTTTAACGAGGTTTGCAAAAATTTTGGTTGCAATTCAATATCCTCTAGAGCCTCTACATGATGCCATTGGAAAATGAGGTGTTTATCGTTTTCAATCCCCTTAAACGCTTTTGCCTGGGTGTAAAGATCGGGATGACTGTGAGAGGAAATGAGGAAATAAAAACCCACTTCATGATAGGACTTATCATTATGTTTAAAGAAATTTTCGACAACCCAGAGCAATTTTTCAACACGAACATCAATGCCCAGTTCTTCCTGCATTTCCCGTTTTATCGTATCCCTAGCAGGCTCTAAAAATTCAACCCGACCGCCGGGTAGTGCCCAAAAGCGATCGCTTAGAAGTTTGTGGAGTAGAACTTGATTCTGATTAAAAATGACCCCAACGGCGCGAACGTTGAACCGCAAGTCCCCTTGGTCAAAGCTAAGCATTTTCTCTCCTGCGCCACTAGCAGACCGTACACAGGTATCGCTAAGAGGTTTATTGAGACTCTCGGTAATAAATAACTTGAGCCAACTCGGTGCGTAAGAAGGCTTCTTCCTGAGAATCTCCTAAAGCCCTAGCCAATGCGATCGCATCTTGATAAAACGCTTGAGCCTGCGGTAAATTGCCCGTTACTCTATACAGGTCAGCCGCAAACCGTAGCGAGAACAATTGTTCAGGACGATTGGCTTCTGTTTGAGCTAAAGTTCTGTGTTGTTCTAGGGTTTTCAGCGCTGCTGCATACTCCCTAATGCCACTATAAGACTGCGCTAAACCTCTCAATGCGCGGAACTGATTCTGAATATCACTGCCAGTGCGAGCCACTCGTAGCCCTCCCTGATAGGCAATCAAGGCTTGTTTATAAAGCTTGACAGCGCGATAGGCATCACCTAAATTATTCCGCGTATTTGCTTCTCCTGAAGGGTTATCGGACACGAGTCGCAAAAGCAGGGCAGATTCATATTGCTTAATCGCCTCCGCATAATTTCCCTGAGCTGCTGTGGCTAAACCTAGGTTACTCAGGCTTAAGCCCTCACCCGCTTGACTCTTGACACTACGGGCAATCGAGAGTGCTTCTGTAAAGGTTTTCTGGGCGGCTTCCGGATATCCGGCTTGCAGTAACACCGTACCTAAATTGTTCAATCCATAAATCTGTCCTTGAAAGTCTTGGCGGGTACGAGCAATCCCTACTCGGCGTCGCAGTGCATCTTCTGCCTCTGGGTAACGTCCCAATTTGGCATAAGTTACACCCAGATAATCGTAGGTTGCACCTTCTCCCGCCAAGTCGCCAATGCGCTGATAAATGTTGAGTGCCTGCAACCAATTGGCGATCGCGCCCTGATAATTGCCCTGCTGTTGTGCCTGTCCTCCAAGACGTAGCAGCGAATCCGCCTGGTTGCGATCTGGCCCTTCAAGGTCATTATTTAAAGGAGCATTCAGTTGTTCTTCTAAGCCAGCACCGCGAATATCAGGGGGGACGAATTGAGCCTGAATTCCAGTACTGCTGAGCAATACCAGGGCGTTAAGCGTTAGCGCCATTGCCGAAGAGAAGCCTTGATGAGGCGATCGCAGCTTGAGGGAAGACTGTCGTTTTGCCAGTTGCCTTAGCCAATGGGACCAAGTACTCTTAATCGCCACTGGGGCGAAGTGCACCTTACCCCAGTGCTGCGCGATCGCGACTCTTGACAAACGCCCTCTACTCATCTCACTCTCCCCCAGCGCTCAAGTTAAACACCATGAGATGAAAGCTCATAACTTTCATCCTAATTACTAATTCGTAATTAAAGACGGGTTAAAAACCTCGACCTCTACAGTCGCCTCCTTTTAGTCGGGGTTTAAATCCCTGTCTAAAAGTTAATTACGAATCATCAATTACAAATTTTTAACATTAAAGTCTCTTTCCTCAATGCCCTAACCCCTAGTCCCTATTTTTAGAGGAGACTCCTCCTGGGAATGAGTCGCCGCCTCACCCAAATAAATCTCACGAATATCATCAGGTAGGGCAGATTCTATGGCTTGATATCCTTTCTGGAGTTCTAGCCTGACTTGAGCGGGTGAAACTACCTCTCCCTCCGCTTGCAGATAAGCAGCAATCCGGGTTTCGCTCCAGTGAAACGTCTGTGCCATAATCGCCATCAACCGCATCATGGGCTGTAGCTTCTCTAATGCCTGTTCCAGATAACACCACAAAGGCGGCGGTGCTGCCTTGAGATTGTAGTGAATCTCCTCTACAGGTGGCAGTTCAGCTTGATTAATGCAAAAGGCGGTCATATTGATTAGCCAGTTTTGCAAGGAACTTGTTCCCGCAGTACTCTCGTAGCGTAAATCCAAACCGCCCAGTTCGTAGAAGATGTGGCGCCAAGTCAGAGCAAATAAATATTCGGCCTGAACAGGCGATCGCGCTGAATGCCGAATCAACGTATAGACAATCGGACTGTAGCGACAGAAAATTGCCGTGAAGTACTTCCCCTGCTCTGGATGGCGTTGAAACAGGGTTAGCAACTCCTGATCGCTGTGATGAAACAGCGATTTGACAATGGGATGATTGGCTTCAGAAAAATGTGGAATTTGCACAATCTTTAACTTACAGCTGGAATCATGAAAATAGATTAGAGCAGATGCTTCCCACTATATCTATAACCTGTCACTAGAGAAAGAGGTTCCTAGGTGTTACTGATGTTCCTGTTTCTCAGTCTGTGTGAAGAATCACGACCGATTGCTCGGCGTTGTGTTCCGGCGAAGTGAGGCTACCAGCCGTAAACCTAAGAAATAGATCTTGGCTTCTGGCGATTGTGGGTAACTTAGCTAGAATTAGTAAGATCTAGAAACAGGTCTTGTGGTAATAATCTTACCGACAACAGGACAACAGAGCCATCCAAGTTAAAATCGGTTCATCACGCTTTGTCAGTTCATGATTCTATCAGTTGATTCTATTACCTTCTTATTTCAGCCCCTGCCTCTAGGTTCATTTTTGCCTGGTATCCCCCTAGATAGCCTGTTTTCTACTCAAGGCATTATGGTGATGCTGTTGGCAGCTTACGCGGTTGCCATGTGGATGTTTCTCACCAGTGCACCCAAAGTGCATACCGTTATGGTGTCTGATTTAGAAATAGCGCGACAGTTCTATGAAGGTATGCTTAATTTAGCAGCGGCGGAAGTCCCCCTTCATTACTACTACAACTACGAGCAAACACTAGGAACCACTGCTCTTGACCCCCTTTACATGTCAACTGGGAGCTTGGGAACCACGAGTGCCACGAAACTAAGAGGTACTGATGGCTTGTGGTATCAACTCAAAAAGAATACTCAGTTACATGTCATTTCTGGGGCAAGCCTGGGCAAGAAAAACCAGCAGCGTCATGTTTGCTTTGACCATGACTGCCTAGAACAAGTGTTGATGCGAGTGCAAATGCGACACCTCAAGTATAAAATTCGCAGCGAGAAACCCCTAAATTTTTTGGTGAAGGACTTGGAAGGTCGTGTGCTTGAATTAGCAGAAGTATCGAATTAGCCGTTAGGAATTAGTGATTAGATAGCGTGGGGGCGAAGATTGGGCTAGTCCCCACTTTTCAACGTATAGCAAAAGGCTCCAAGGCAGAAGGCAGAGGGCGAAAGATTGATCACTAAGCAGTACTCCCTTAGCGACTTTCAGCCTCTGCGTAAGTTGTGCGGATGATTAAAACGACCTCAGTACTGGCTGCCCGATTTGCGGTGATGCACTGCCGTCATCCCCGTAGACTGTATCACCTTACCATTGTCAACAACAGCATAGACTAACCAATGGTCGCCGCAATCCATTC